>NZ_CP121194.1:3365367-4038441 GCF_039993895.1 Edaphobacter paludis | reverse complement strand
TCTTAATTTCCTTTGTCTTTTCTCTGTTCCAACCCAGCTGGGCAAATGATGCAATCACGCCAAAAAAACATTAAGGGAAACACCAGTCCTTCCTGGCAAAGCAGGTGAGCGGGGAGGATTGTAGTGTTGCCGGAATTCTCTTAACCGCACCGTCAACTACCGGTTTGCGAAGAGCAGTTGTTCAACTTAAAGGCAGAGTGCGAAACAGCTGGACGTGCAGAAAAACATCTTACCAAACGGGTTCGATGGTAGCACGGAAAACAGGACGTTTTTCATGCTTCCCGCTCAAAAATGAAAGTTGCACCATTCCTTGTGAAGAACTGAAATGCGATGTCCCTTTACGGGAAAAATAGTCTCGATAAAGAGCAGAAATCTCGCTCCGCGGATGTGCCGTGTGTGGTACCACCAGTCGCCTGCTCGCTCTGGACATCGCCTGAGCGCCGTGTGCCGTTGTGCGCGAAATGCAAAGCGCAGTTGGTGCGGCGGCTGCAAAGCAAATATGCTGGTAGATACCGATATGAGCGAGCAGATCAAGATCCAGCTTCCCGATGGTTCCGTGCGCGAGGTCCCGCGCGGTACAACTCCTTACGATGTCGCGATGAGCATATCGCCCAGGCTCGCCGCCGCCGTGGTCGTGGCGCGGGTGAAGCCGCTGACGGCTGTGGCTGCCGGAACGACGGCGAGCGAAGAGGAGTCGGAGGCTTCGATGTATGGCGCTGCTGCCACAGGTGAGCGTCTGGTAGACCTGGCCGCTCCGCTGACCGAGGACGTCGCACTGGAGTTGCTGAAGGAGAGCGATGAGGCCGCGCTGAAGGTCGTGCGGCACTCCGCCGCGCACGTGATGGCAACCGCGATCCTGGAGCTCTTTCCCGAGACCAAGCTCGGCCATGGCCCCGCCACTGACGCCGGGTTCTTCTACGACGTCTACCGCGAAACTCCTTTCAGCGATGAGGATTTGGCCGCGATTGAAAAGCGTATGGCTGAAGTCGTGGCACGCGACGAGAAGTTTGTGCGTGAGGAGGAGCCACGCGACAAGGGCCTCACCGACTACCAGGCCCAGGGCGAGTTCATGAAGGTCCACTTCATCGAGAAGTTCACCGCGCCGGGCGACGAGATCTCGCTGTATCGCAACGGCAACTTCACCGACTTCTGCCGCGGCCCGCATGTGCCTTCGACCGGACGGGTGAAGGCATTCAAGGTGACCAGCGTCGCCGGAGCCTACTGGCTGGGGGACGAGAAGAACCAGCAGTTGCAGCGCATCTACGGCACAGCGTTCTTCAACACCAAAGATCTGGATGCGCACTTCAAGCGGCTCGAAGAGATCAAGGCGCGCGACCATCGCGTGCTGGGCAAGCAGCTCGACCTGTTTTCGATTCAGGAGGTCGCCGGCGCGGGCTTGATCTTCTGGCATCCCAAGGGCGGCCTGATCCGCAAGACCATGGAAGACTGGATGCGCGATGAGTGCATTCGGCGCGGCTACGAGATGGTGTACACACCGCACATCATGCGTCGCGAGCTGTGGAAGATCTCCGGCCACGAGGGCTTCTACTCGCAGAATATGTATCCGCCGATGGAACTGGACGACGCCGAGTACAGGCTGAAGCCGATGAACTGTCCGGGGCACATCCTGATCTACAAGAATTCTCCCAAGAGCTATCGCGACCTGCCGGTACGGTATGCGGAGCTGGGCAACGTCTATCGCTATGAGCGCTCGGGCACCATGCATGGCCTCTTGCGCGTGCGCGGCTTTACCCAGGACGATGCGCACATCTTCTGCATGCCTTCGCAGATCGAAGATGAGGTGATTGCGTGCATCGAGTTTGCGCAGAGCGTGCTGAAGACCTTCGGGTTTGAGGAGTTCAAGGTCGAGCTTTCGACGTGGGACCCAAACGACCGTAAGAGCTTTGTGGGATCGGACGAGAACTGGGAGCTGGCCGTCAATTCGCTGCACAACGTCCTCAACCGCAAAGGCATTCCATTCAAGACAATCCCCGGCGAGGCGGCATTCTACGGGCCGAAGATCGATATCAAGCTGGTGGATGTACTGGGCCGCATGTGGCAGTTGTCGACCGTACAGTTCGACTTCAACCTGCCCGCGCGGTTTGAGCTGGAGTACAAGGGCGAGGACGGCGAGCTGCATCAGCCCGTGATGGTGCATCGCGCTTTGTATGGAAGCGTCGAGAGATTCTTCGGCGTGCTGATCGAGCACTATGCAGGTGCGTTTCCAATGTGGCTGGCCCCGGTGCAGATTGGATTAGTGCCTATCTCGGAGAAGCACCTGGAGTATGCGAACGCAGTGAAGGCGAAGCTCGAGGCCGCAGGACTGCGCGTGGAGCTGGATGCGCGCAACGAGAAGATGAACGCCAAGATCCGCGAATTCACGCTCCAGAAGGTCCCGTTCGTCCTGGTGATGGGTGACAAGGAAGCGGCGAGCGATGCGGTAAGTGTACGAACGCGTGGCAAAGGCGATGAGGGAAGTGTGGCGTTGGAGGCTTTTGTGCAGCGGGCGGTTGACCTCGTGAAGGGACGCAGTAGCGGGTTGGAGAAGATCTAGCGCTGTCTGCACTTGCGAGGGGCAAGCTTCCATATTCTGATCGGGCCGCGCTGGTAGAAGATGTGTTCGTGAATCTGATTCTGGAGGCCTGTTGAATGTTTGTTGTCAGCGATAAGATTCATATCAATGCGCCGATCGACCGTTGCTTTCTGCTGTCGACCAGTCTGGAATTGGTGGAGCGGTCGCTGAAGATGCGACTGGAAGAGAGTGGGTCGACTAGGGCGAGCGGGTTGGTCGAGGGCGGCGACAGGTTGATGTGGCGGGGATGGGTCTTTGGTCTGCCGCAACTGCATGAAAGCCTGATCACGAAGTATGAGCGCCCCGATTTTTTTCAGGACACAATGGGACGGGGGCGGTTCAAACGCTTTCAGCACGACCACTTCTTCAGCGAGATCGGTGGCCGCACGCTCTTGAACGACAAGGTGCGTTTTTCGTTGCCGTTAGGATGGATGATGAGGCCGGTGGGCCGGACGCTGGTGGTTCCGCATGTCGCGCGATTGCTGCGCCGCCGGTTGGAGTTGCTCAAGCGCGTCGCGGAGGGCGAGGAGTGGAAGCAATATCTGAAAGGGCTCGACTGACCGCAGTTTCAGACGCACCACATTGATAAACAGGAGACCGGTCGAGAGGCACCGTCACTGCGGTTACTCCCGTAACCTGTTCCATCTACGGTCTCCCCGCCAATGCCGTGCAATCCGCTCCGGAGAGGCCTTTGGGTGCCTTGTTGCATTTTTCTGCGTCTAAATTCATGTCAGCAAGGGCGTAAGTACTCAGGCGCGCATCTCATTCTGTATGGCTCGATGAAGTTCTGGCGGAGGTATTGCATGAAGGCTGTTGTTTTGCACGAGTATGGTGGGCCTGAAAAGTTGAAGTATGAAGATGTGGACGATCCGGTTGCCGGCGACGGTGAAGTGCTGGTGAGGTTGTCAGCCACCAGCGTCAACCCGGTTGATTACAAGATGCGGAGCGGGGCTGCGAAGAGCCATTTTCCAGTGACTTTCCCTGGGATTCTGGGAAGAGACATCGCCGGTCTGGTGCGCGCGCTGGGTCCGGGTGTGAGCGGTTTCGAGGTGGGCGATAAGGTCATGGCCCTGGGCCACTCCAGCTATGCAGAGCTTGCGGTCGTAAAGGCGCAGGACGTTGCCCTGGTTCCGGAGGGATTGGACCTCGTGGAGGCTGCTGCGTTGCCGCTGGTGACTCTGACCGGCGAACAACTGGTGACGCGCGGCACGGGCATCAAGGCCGGACAGACGATTCTGGTGTCAGGCGCAGTGGGCGGCGTAGGCCGCAGCGCGGTGTGGACGGCGAAGAAGGCTGGCGCCAAGGTGATCGCTGGAGTACGCAAGAGTCAGCTCAAAGAGGCAAAGGAACTTGGCGCCGATGAGGTGATCGCTCTGGACGATCCCTCGGCGATGGAGAAGCTGGGTTTTGTCGACGCAGTTGCTGACGCTGTAGGCGGCAAGACCGCAGAGGCTCTGATGGGAAAGGTCAAGCAGGGCGGCATATTCGCCTCGGTGCTGGGTCCACCCGGAAATGCAAAGATGCACCCAACCGTCCAGGTAACGCCGATCATGGTCGTGCCCGATGCGAAGATGCTGCGCGAGCTCGCCGAGGATGTGGCGGCTAGGCGGTTGACGATTCCCATTGATCGCATGATCCCTCTGAAAGATGCCGGAGAGGGACAGGCGGCGGCGGAAAAGGGCGGCATCGGCAAGGTATTGCTGCTGGCTTAACGAGAGGGCTGGCGATTTCTTTTGCATTATTCAACTGATTCAACAAACTACGGATTGACGGGGCTATGGAAACAATTCGAGTAACGACGTGGATGGATGCGCCGATGGAACGGTGCTTCAAGTTGGCAACGAGTATCGATCTTCATCTGGCGTCGGCTGCTCAGACCCAGGAGAAGGCGATTGGCAGTGTGACCTCAGGCCTCATTACCGAGGGCCAGACAGTGCAGTGGCAGGGACGTCACTTTGGCCAGCTGCGGACACACACCAGCAAGATCGATGGCTGGCGGCCGTATAGCTACTTTCGCGAAGTCATGGTGGAGGGCTCATTTGCGCGGTTCGAGCACGAGCACCATTTCGCTGTGATGGATGATGGAACGCGAATGCGGGACGAGATCCGCTTCTCCGCTCCCCATGGTGTGCTGGGCAAATTTATGGAGAAGATGGTGCTGCGGCGTCATCTGATCAAGATGCTCAGGCAGCGCAATGTGCTGATCAAACGGGCAGCTGAGTCCGAGGAGTGGCGCAAATATCTCGAACGCACCGGCACTGTTACTGGCGGCCGTGAGGCTGGGCTGGTGAACGGATGGGACAAGAGAAGCGTCCTGCAGCGAGGCTGAATCGCCCGGATGCTCCCCGCTTCCGCGCAGAGAAACCCCGATTAAAGCGATAACGTATCAACCCAGATCAGGCAGGTCAACCCGGACCCGCCCGGATGTTTAGAGCAGCCCAGAGAAGCAAGATCCTGAAGCACCAGAGAAGCTAGCTTCTAAAAAGCACTGTCATCCTTCGCCGCAGGCGGAGGACCGCCTCTCTCTCCCGATCCATCAACTTTCGAACTCACAAAAAGGCGATGAACGCCTTTCTTGCGCTTATCCACGATCTCTGTGGGCCTAACGGCGGCGGAAGCTGTTGCGGATGGCGCGCGTACGGTCGTGGGTGCTGGGCGCCTTCGGTGCTTCAACCGGCTGTTCGCCTTCGGGATACGCGACGACGAAGCGCCGCGGTCCGTCGCTGCTGGAGGCCGTGGGCAGGCCAGCCGCGGCAAGCGCGAGATGCAGCAGGCGACGCTCACGGGAGTTCATGGGTGGGAATGCGTAGGGGCGGTGGGTGGCGCGGACGCGTTCAGCCCCGGCCTGGGCAATCAGCTCGAGCTCGCGGTTGCGCAGCGCCTTGAAGTTCTCAGCGTCGAAGGAGATGCGGTCGTGCTGGTCGGGTTCGAGGCGGAGCAGCTTCGCGGCGAGGTGCTCGATGGCGTGGAGCAGTTCGCCATTGCGCGCGGTGAGCAGCGGTGTGTCGGGCCCGATGAACTCTACCGAGATCTCGGGAGAGGGCTGCGGCGGCGCTTGCGCGGAAGTCCGCGCCTCTGTCTGGACCTGGCCGTCGCGGGTGAGAATCTTGAACTCCACTTCCAGACCGCTGGAGATAAGCAGGGTCTGGAGGAATTCTTTAATCTTTTCAGTGTTCTGTTGGGTGGGGTCTGGCTCGTTGGTTGTCATTGATTTGCGTTGGCTAGAAATATCGTCTCATGGGGGCGGCGTTGTCTCCAATTGGAGTTGCACTACCCGCCACCGAAGCACGTCATCTCGACCGCAGGCTGCGCTTTCGCCGCCTTAGTGAGAGACCCGGTATTTGTCTTTGTATGACAGGGAAACCGTCATACTCCCAACAAAACGACTCTAGTCCCGGCAGGTTTCCAGCGCGGCAAATGTTCTTGCCGCGCAAGACGCCCTTTATTGCTTGCCCTGAATAACCTTGCCTGTCCCTGTGCCTGCCTTGCGGCGGGCACGTTTGGCAGCGACTGCGCGCATCTCTTTGCCCAGGCTGGTGCGGTTCATCACCGCCTGCTGGATGATGCCGATGAAGTTACCAACCGCCCAGTAGAGGGCCAGTCCTGCACCGTAGTACCAGGTGAACCAGCCGGAGATCGCGGGCATGGTGAAGGCCATCATCTTCTGCTGGCTCGGATCGACGCCGGGAGACGGCGTGTACCACTGCACCAGGAACTGGCTGACCACCATGACGATGGGCAGGATGTGCCACGGGTCGGGCGCCTGCAGGTCGGGTATCCAGAGCCAGTGGGCGTGGCGCAGCTCGACCACGCGGGGCAGCATTCCGTAAAACGCGTAGAGCAGCGGCAGGGTGATGAGCGTCGGGATGCAGCCGCCGAACATGTTCACTCCGTTGTCCTTCTGGAGCTTCATGATCTCGGCGTTCATCTCGTTCTTCTTGGGATCGGTGGCCTTGTACTTTTTGTAGCGCTCCTTGATGGCGTTCATCTGCGGCTGGATGCGCTGCATCTTCAGGCCGTTCTGCATCGTCTTGATGCGGAAGGGCAGCATCAGGAGATTAATGAGGATGGTAAGGATGACGATGGCCCAGCCCCAGTTGGAAAATCCGTGGGATTGGATGAACTTGAGGCAGATGAAGAGCGGCTTCGCGATCACGCTGAAGAAGCCGAAGTCGACGAGCGACTCCAGGTTGGGTCCGTTGTTGGAGGCCTTGATGGCCTTGAGGACGCTCATCGCCTTGGGGCCGACGAAGACGCGCGTGAGAGTATGGCCACTGACGTCCGCGATTCCTGCGCCGAGCACAGGGACGTTGACCGGGCCCTTGGACATGCTGAAGCCGGATTTATGAATCGTCTTGCCCACGTCGATCTCGTTCTTGAGCGAGGCGAGGACGGCGGAGTCGGGCGAGTCAGGCAGGAAGACGGCGGCGAAGAATGCGTCGCTCGTGCCCGCCCAGGCGATAGGCCCGGCGGTGGTACCGTCGTTGGTGACCTTCTTCTGAGAGAGATGCGCGGTCTTGCCTTCGATGTTGGTGTCGATCTGCGCGCTGGCGTAGCCGGTCGAGTCGTCCTGGTCGCCGAAGCCGCCGGGCCACATCAGGTAGGCGCGGACGGGCTTGCCGTTTTGCGTGACCTCAACATCGGCGTGCAGAACATAGGTCTCGTCGAAGGTGAACGTCTTGGTGACAGCGAGATCACCCGCGGAGTATTTGAAGGTGAGCGAAGCAGGCGCGGCCAGATTGCCTGTGGCTGAGGGGACGTAAAGCGCGTTGGCAAGCGTGGCGGTCAGAGCCGGGTCGCTGGTGTGGAGCGAGAGCGGATAGCCATACTTCGCGGCTGCCTGCTGGTGGATGATATCGAGAGGCTTGCCGTTGTCGTCCTTGAAGGCACCGCCGGCGGGCTTCTTCTTGAGAATCCAGCTGATGACCTCGCCGCCTTTATTGGAGAAGGTGATGCGGTAGAGCTCATTCTCGATGACGGTAGTGGAGGCGGCAGTCGCCTGGACGACAGGCTGCGCGGTGGTAGCTTTGGTCCCGTTCGCGGCGGCGGGGCCGTTCGCGGCCACAGGCGGCTGCGCAGAAGAGGGCGCGGCTGCTGGCGCAGGCTCAGTCTGCGTGGCGGCGGGAGCCGCCGGTTTCGTCTTGCTCGTGTGGAAGTATTGCAGGCCGAAGAACACTGCGATCAAGACGAGCATCATGAGGAGGAACGAGTTGTTGTCTTGTCCGCCCCCCTGCTGATTGGGGTTTTTAAACTCTGCCAAGGAAATTTCCTATTCTTTGCTGAACATGAAGCGGCGGCAGCGCGGGGCTGTGCCTCGCTCTATGGTAAATGGTCTGTATGAATGGAGACGGAATTGGGGGGCTCAGGGTTTCCGCCGGGTACGGGATCAAGGCCGCCTTTGCTGAAGGGATGGCAGCGGGCAAAGCGGCGCAGCGCCATCCAGGAGCCGCGCACAGGCCCGAAACGGACCATAGCAATATAGGCATACTCCGAGCAGGTAGGCAGGTAAAGGCACTGCGACGGGCTGAAGGCATGCAGAATGGGCGAAACGACGGTCTTATAGATCCCGAAGGCAATGCGAACGGCGAGGCTGGGTGGGGCTTCGGGCATACAGAACGGCTTCTATAGCGATTTTCGCCGATTTGGGCGATTCATGGTGATAAAGCTAAGGTGAAATCGTTGAGCGGGACGAAGATGGTCGCGGGCGCAGCGCTTTAGTTGGCAGGAGTTTGGTCATGATGAAGGAATTTCTCGTTACCGATCCACCTTCATCTTGTCGCGAACGACTAAGTGTCCGAGGGGCCATTAGCTTTCCCCAAGTGTGGACAGTCAAATTCGGCTTAGCCGACGTTCGCGGCTTCACGTTGTTGCGAGGCGATGGAAATGGGGTGTCATACGACGGATTTAGGGTGTTTAATCACCGCTGGGCTCTCTATCGGAAAAGGAGTCATCTATGAACAGCGTACAAATCGAACAAAAGAGCTATGAGATGCCCCCGCAGGAGGGGATCAGCATCGCCCATTTTCTCACCGTCAGCAACATCGAGCGATCGGCTCGCTATTACGAAACGGTCTTCGGCGCTCGTATTCTGAGCCTTGGTGACGGCAACGCGCCTGCGTACCTTCAGCTCGCGAATATCTGGATGATTTTGAACCTCGGGGGCGGGCCGACACCGGACAAGCCGACGGTAACGCTCAGCGTTCCCGACCCGAATCACATCAACAGCTTTTTGAATATCCGCGTTGCCGATATTCAAGCATGCTATGAACTATGGAAAAGTCGAGGGGCACAGTTCATCACGGAGCCGCTGCCCAAATATGGCGAGATCCGCTGCTACATACGCGATCCTGATGGTTATCTTATCGAGATCGGACAGAGCACGACCCTTACATATGGTTAATGCTCGGCCCGCCTAGGGTGCGGATTTAAACACTTACGTGACTTTCAGTGGGTCTGTGGGGCGTTTCGCTTAGAGGCCTACCGGCGGACTCGTGCGAGTTAATGTCTCAATTGCCAGATCGGTCTTGACAAGTGGGCTTCTCGTGACTCATGGAGGCTGACGAGATGAGCGTTTTTCGGTGTCAATCTTCGTAGTTTGTGAAGAGCTGACTCTTCGGGACTATCGTTCTATCCACACTGAAAGAACGCCTCCCTTTTGCAGAGGCTCAAAGAGAGAATGAGAGCAGGTGACATGCCCGGTCGAAAAACTTACACTCACACGGGTGAGAATAAAGATCCTGTTTGCATCTATCCTGGCGATCGCGCTAGCCTCCACTGTCTCCGCGCAAGACACCAAAGCGTTTCTCGGCCGTTGGGACATGACGGTTACCCCCGCCACCGGCACACCGTATCCGCAATGGATGGAGCTTACGGACGACGGCGGAAAGATTGAAGGTCGCGTTCAGCCGAGGGGCGGCGCATGGCATCCGATCGCAGGCGCCCACATGGACTCGGGCAAGCTGATCGTAGATGTTGGGCAAGCGGGGCATGGTTCGGAGATCAGCTGGGAGCTCACGTCCCCCAGCGCAGATAAGCTGACCGGCGTCGAGAAGCGCGGCGACGCCGACGGCCCCACGCTCGCCGGCGTGAAGGCTCCATTGCTCGATCGGCCCATGCCCAAAAAGTGGACCAAGCCCCGATCCCTCTTCGACGGCAAAGACCTCAAAGGCTGGGTGCCGATAGAACATGTCGAGAACAACAGATGGGTAGCCCGCGATGGCGAGCTGGTAAATGACAATCCCGAAGTTCCCGGTCAAAAGATGCGTCCGGCTGCCAACATCATGACCACGGAAAAGTTCCAGGACTTCAAACTGCATATTGAAGTGAACTGCCCGGAAGGCGGTAACAGCGGCATCTATCTGCGCGGTCGCTATGAGTTGCAGGTGGGCACCGAGGGCGGCAAGATTCCGTCGCATGAGATGGGCGCAATCTATAGCTGGTATGCGCCGCCTGCGGGCGCGAAAAATGATCTTGGAAGATGGACGACCTTTGACGTCACCCTGGTCGGCAGACATGTGACGGTCTTGCGCGATGGCAAGATGTACCACGACAATGTCGAGCTTCCTGGCCCCACCGGAGGTGCTCTCGACAGCAATGAGGCCGAGCCGGGACCGTTCTATCTACAGGGCGATCATCACGGCGTCATTCAGTACCGCAACATCACGATCTCCGTTCCGAAGAAGTAACATCCGGAAGCGAAATTGGAGCGACGATGAGAACGGACTTGCTGCGTTTCGATGGTGCGGTCGAACACGATCCCGCCATCGATGCGTGGATGAAAGAGCATCGAGGTGAATTGGGAGCCATCGCGCAGGAGTGGTTTGAAAGAATGCGAAGATGCGGGGACGAAGTCCGGGAGCTCCTGCATGATGGATGCCCGGTGGCGTGTCTGGGCGACGCGCCCTTCGGCTACGTCAATGTATTCACCTCGCACGTAAACGTGGGCTTCTTTCACGGCGCAGCGCTGCCGGACCCGGCCCGCTTGCTGCGAGGCACCGGCAAGTTCATGCGCCATGTGAAGCTGAAACCGGGAACAGCCACCGACGCCGCATCGCTCAGCAGGCTCATCGAGGCGGCGTACTCGGACATAAAGGCGCGCGTAGAAAACGGCTAGCTTAGAAGAGGGAGGACCGATATGCTCGATCACATTTTCATTTCTGTAAGCGATGTAGAGCGTTCGATTTCGTTCTATACGGCAGCTTTAGCTCCCCTTGGCATCACCAAACGCGTCGACTACGACGGCAAAGACGGACCGCCCGGTCATCCAGACCTGAAAGGGTTTGGGGCCAATGGCCGCATCTTCTTTTGGCTTCGGCAGGGTTCGGCCGACAGCCGCGCCGCGCACGTCGGTTTTGTGGCGAACAGCCAGAGTGAAGTCGATGCCGCCTATGCTACCGCGATGGCGGCAGGAGCCACGGACAATGGCGCACCCGGAGCGCGGCTGTACTACGACCCGCGCTATTACGCAGCGAATGTCCTGGACCTGGACGGCTACAGCCTCGAATTCGTATATAAGAGCTGGCAGCACTAACTGATGGCGAAACGGATGCTCTATCGAACGCCTAGCCTGTGCTAACGGCCAGTTTGCATTTCGTTACTTCCGAGAACGGCGTTTCTCGGGAGTAAAGTCCGATGTAGGCTCAAGCCCTTGCTCGATGAGTGCATTGCCCTGTTCTCAAGAATTGACTCCGACCCGCCGGGATTGCTGGACAGCGTTGGGACAGTATGAAGAATCGAAGCGGTGTCTTGGCGGAGAAGGCGAGATATTGGCAGCGGTTCCGCGTTGCGGCTACAATTCGCCATGCCCGATCTCCAGCAACATCCAGAGGACTAAGACGCCCTGACGGCCGCACCCCAGAATCACAGGCTGCTCTTCGAAAATGAGACGGTTCGCGTGCTCGACACGTTTGTCCGTCCCGGCAAGACCGTCCCGTTGCACACACACCAATGGCCGAGCACGAATTACCTGCTCAGTTGGAGCGACTTCATCCGCCGCGATAGTGACCGGGCGGTGCTCCTGGACAGCCGCAGCCTCTCGCCGAAACCCGCTACCGGAAGCGCCTTCTGGGGACCGCCCCTGGCCCCGCACACGCTGGAAAACATCGGCGAGTCCGACCTTCACGTTATCACCGTAGAACTCAAATACACCTGATTCGTCACGTCTCGATCTGAGAATCTGCGCTGCAGCTGGATCGCGATGCGGATCTCGGCTAGGTTGCGCTGAATCGGGCTCTTCAATGCAAAGAACGTGCCACCAGAGGACAACGCAGCTGGCGCTTAATGCATGCCCGTGTCCGGTGCGCTAACCCGCCGTTCCGCCGGTCGAGAGCTCCGCCGACAAATGCGTTCAACTGGAACAAATACAGCTCCTTCTGGGGCAGTCCCCGTTCTGACGACCGAGCGTTACCTCGGTTGCAAGCAGAACTTGGAGAAGCCCGTGAACGACCGCTTTGGCTGCCTGCTCTCCGGAGGGATGGATTTGCGATAAACCCTGTACTCAACAACTGATAGTGGTAGTTTCCGAAAAGCCGACTTCTCGTTACTAAATCTCCTCGTTGAGCGTATTGGCGATTTATCACTCGCTGAGAAAGCGGAGCGAGTCTGCGTCGATAATCACTTGTCCGAGAGATGGTGCTCGCTCGCTGGGGCGCAAGCGAAGCTCAAAACTTCCGGTTGACAGAATTATATAAGTGATGGTACATTTCTTGCTCCGGAGGTGGCGTGTGGACGAAAATGCGGATAAAACAAGCACCAGGATATGGATCGTACCGCCGCATAGCAAGCATTATGTAATGCTTACGGGCGCCGCTGAAATCGAGAGTAGCGAGATTACACGGGTCGACAAAGTGCCTGACTTCAAATGCGAGCAAGTCGGCAAGTGTGGTGCGGTGTCGATAAATTGCGACAACCTGTTATCTCGTAGCTGTTTTTCTCTTATCAGTTGCACTGGCGTGTCGAATTGTAGTGGTTTAACCTGCAGTTCCGTTAGCAGTTGCTCTCGTCTAGTTGCACCTTAAACGGGTTATTTTCGCCTAAATTTCGCCTAAATATAGAAAGGGAGCTTATGGCTGACGATCGGAACGTATGGTTAATCATGCCCCATAACAAAACGGCGATTACCCTGGAAGGGATCGAATATCCCGACACCTCATCGTGCACTAACTTGAGAGCCGAGACCCGTGAGTTAACCGACGAGGAGACAAGCCAACTCGGCCTAGGCAACATCACTGGAGAGTTGAAACCTATATCGTGCAATATCATTGGGCCTGTGGGTTGTCATCCCGTCAAGATCTCGAGTTGTGAACCTCAACTATTGAGATGCTCAGTTGTAACATGCTCAAAACTCACTGCTAAATAGCGCTGCCTATGTTCGGAGGGTATTTTGACTGAATCAAAATACAATATATGGGTTGAGAGGCGTGGGTCATATTACGTTTACAACGGTTTGAGCGGAGCCCTGCTCTGCATCGGTTCGAACGATCGGGAGGGCTTAGAGAAATATCTTGCAGGGGATCCTAATCACGGACTCTCGGACGAGGCATTGTCCGATCTAGCCGCAGGCAGTATGGTGTTACCAGATGGCGTCGACGAACTCTCGGCGCTCGAGAGCCTCTATGCGCGGAGTCGCTCTGACACTCAGAATATGAGTTTGACCATACTCACTAGCCTCGGCTGTAATTTTGATTGTCCTTACTGCTTTGAAGCGAAACACCCTTCGATCATGAGCATGGAGGTCAGGAGTGCGGTCGTAGACCTCGTCCAAAGCAAGTTGAGTTCTATTCGCTCTTTAAGTGTGGATTGGTTCGGTGGTGAGCCGTTGGTTGGCCGGGTTGCCTTGTTCGATTTGTCGGATCGTCTGATAGCGCTTTGTGAGAAGGCGAATGTAGAATACGCCGCGAGCATCGTCACAAACGGCTACCTGCTTGATGAGCACACCTGCACTGAACTTCAGCGAGTTAAAGTCAAACATGCACAAGTGTCCTTAGATGGGCCTCCCGAGATTCATGACAGAATGCGACCTCTCAGGAATGGTGGCTCGACATTCCGAAGGATTGTGGAGAACCTGCACCGAACCATCGGAAAGTTTGAAGTAACGATTCGTATCAACGTGGATCGCGCGAACATTGCGATGGCGGAAGATCTGCTGCGAATTCTTCGTGAGGAAGGGCTCTCTGGGAAGATCGGCGTATACGTCGGTCACCTCACCGGAATAACTGATAATGCAGCCGCTCCTTCTGCTTCATACAGTCCTCGCTGCCTGAGTCGCAAGGAATTTTCGGTTGAAGAGCTGAGATTCTCGGGAATCGCCGCGAAATATGGATTTTCCAAGCTCTCGTTGCCGACGCCGAGAGGCGCACCATGTACCGCGGTTAGAAGCATCGACTTGGTCATTGGGAGCGAAGGCGAGCTTTATAAATGTTATGAGTCGGTTGGTACTTCCAGTGAAGTTATCGGAAACATTAAAGACCATTGGGACCTCAATAGTAATGTTCGTAAATGGCTCGATTACTCGCCATTTCGGAACCAAGAGTGCCGAAAGTGCATCGCTCTTCCTGTCTGCATGGGAGGTTGTCCGCATCACGCCTTCGATCTTCTTCTCTACGAAGATCGTTGTGGTACCTTTCGTCATAATCATGTGGAACGCATCACAAACTATATCGACCACTATTTGAGTTCAAAGTAGCCGTTACTGGTTGTCAGCCTCCGCGCCCACCTCAACTACTATCCAGATGCACTCGGGTATCGCGATATTTGGATCGGACGGAATATCTCATGTGCCATTCGCTGGATCCAACTTCCAGTGGATGAGGTATCTCTCTCGCTGTGCTTTAAGAGGGCAAGGGCTACTTCCAATCGCCCATTATGCCCTTTGACGACACTGTTTCCCCTGCCCACCTGGCCGAATAGTCGGCTTTCCCGACAAGTGGCCGACCGTTCAAATATTGCTAACAGGGCGATGCACTTATCGAGCAAGGAAATTTGGCCAAACTCAGAACATTAGTCCTGTGAAACGCCCTTCTCGTCAGTTGTGATCTCGATGAGCGCAAAATCGCCAATGCACTCACTGACATCGGATTGGTCACGATAAGTCGGCTTATGGGAAGTCACGCAGGTGAAAGAGTCGCCTTCGGGCGAGACGGAGTGCTTATAGCTTTTGATCGGCGGGGATCGGCGTTGAGCCTTCACCCTGTTTTTGGATCGCCTTTTGGATGGCGCGGAAGACGTTGGCTACCTCGCGGTCAAGAGCAGCGAATTCGAGGTCGATGACGCTGCGCCGCGGGTGCAGGATCACGTCGACCGGAGCGTTGAGAGCAGCCAGATTCTTGCGAACGGCCTCCCGCATGCGGCGCTTGATGCGGTTGCGATCGACCGCCTTGCCCATCACCTTACCCACAGTGAGGCCCACGCGAGGAGTATCGGCCTCAGCGTTGCGCAAGGGCCTGCCGTCCGGTCCGAGCGGCGGCCGGAGACTGAAGAAGTAGCTCATCTGCTTACTGAACTGCTTGCGGCTGGCTTTATAAACGCGCTGGTAGTCGGCGTGTTTCCGCAGCCGAAAGGTGGTGGCGGCTTTCGCTTGAATCGGTCCGCTCGCGGGTAGAGAATGGGGCTGCACTCCTTGATTCTAGACGGTGGACGCCGCTCCAGACACAGCAAAGCCCGCCGCAGTGGGCGGGCTTCGCGCTAGGGGGAGATGATTTCTATTTATTGCCGGACTGCCCGCCCTTGGATGGGGGTGGCATGCGCGTGCCCTGCTGTCCGGATTGACCGCCTTTTGTCTGCTGTCCGCTCTGAGACTGCTGACCACCCTTGGCCGGCATATCTTGGCGCGGTTGATTTTGCTGCTTATCCATGGTGTGCATCTCCTGACTACCGGCAGGCGCTCTTCTTACGCGTACGCGGAGCCGATATGCACAGTTTGGATGCCCCGATGCGCGTGGGGTTGCCCAAAAACCGCAGGAATTTTAAGCACGACAAAACTGCGCGTCTCCCGTCAAGAGGACGCGCAGTGGGTCGAAACGCAGAAACAGGTACGAAGACTAGTCGCGGAAACCGGCGCTGACGGCGATCTTGTGGCGGCCCTTGGCGCGGCGGCGGCTGAGAACGGCTGCACCTGCCTTGGTCTTCATGCGGGTGAGAAAGCCGTGGGTCTTCGCGCGGTGGCGGCGGTTGGGTTGAAAGGTACGCTTCGGCATGACAAAAAACTCCTGCGGCAGGATCGATTCCTGCTCAAACTTTTAGGCTGTTGCAACAATCTCTGAGTATACCTGATGGGACGCGTTTTTCACAGGGTTCGCCGCCGTCGGGACCCACGGAAACTCTTCTCAGCCAGATCGAAGAGAAACCGCATCTTACTTGGAACTCCTGGGTTTGCCGGGACGAGGGGTTCTTCTCCGCAGGTATCTTTCTTTGTAAGGACGAGACGTGAAGTTATCGATTCTGTTCCTGGCATGCCTGATGCAACCCGCTCTCTCAATGGGCCAGAATTCGATGGTCCTGCCCTCCAGTGCAGTTACACGGGTTTATCAACCGGCGCAACCGGCCGATTTCAACACCAACATCTACTACAGAAACAAGCTCGAGCTCTCGTTCGAAACGGGAGTGCTTCCCATCAACATTCCTTTTGTCTTCGACGTTTTTGAGGGCGACAATTACACGCAAAAGCCCCTGCACTACACTCTGGTGCCCATCTTTCCTTCGCTGCGATGGCACATGGGCTCCATTCGAGGCCCGGGGATTCTGCGCGGCAATACCGACCTGACGGCCTCCCTGTCGATCACCGCGATTCCAAGGGGCCCGGAGACGCATTATGAAGCCTTCGATCTGGGAGTGCGGCGCAATTTTGTCTACCGTAACCGGAGGACGGCCCCCTACTTTGAGTACCGAATGGGCGCAGGGTTCATCAACGCGAAGGAACCCCATGGTGTGCAGTGGGCGCAGGGACAGGACTTCACCTTTACTCTCATGCTCGGCAGCGGCGTCCGGTACAACTTCAGCCCCCGCTACAGCATGGCGTTCGGCCCCACCTACATGCATGTTTCGAACCTCTATATGTCCGAGCCGAAGTACCTCGACAATGGGATCAATGTCTGGGGCGGCATCATCGGGTTCAATATGCGGCTAGGCAGGCCCAAAGCAGAATCCGTGCAATAACTTTGCGCATCTGTATGGCGCTTCGAAAGGTCGTTTGCGCTGCGATGCACCATTCTGGATTGCCGCGCATCCAAATTCGCATGACAACTGTAAATGCAGCGGCGAGCGGGACGTTTGCGATTGGCGGCGATTTGACCGTCAACCGTCTGGGTTATGGCGCGATGCGGATAACCGGCGAGGGTATCTGGGGCGAGCCCAAAGACGTCGAGGGCGCCAAAAAGGTGCTGCGCCGCGCCGTCGAGCTTGGCGTCAACTTCATCGACACCGCCGATGCCTATGGACCTGGCGTCAGCGAGCGGCTCATCGGCGAAGCGCTGGCTCCGTATGCAAAAGGTGTCGTCATCGCCACCAAGGGAGGCTTGGTAAGGACTGGCCCCAACAAGTGGGAGCCCGTGGGACGGCCCGCCTATCTGCGGCAGGAAGTAGAGTTAAGCCTGCGCCATCTGAAGGTCGAGAGAATCGATCTCTGGCAACTGCACCGCATCGATCCGCAGACCCCGGTAGAGGATTCGCTGGGTGAGATTGCGAAGCTCCAGAAGGAAGGCAAGATCCGGCACGTTGGCCTCAGCGAGGTGAAGCCGCACGAGATTGAGCAGGCGCAGAAGGTCGTCAAAATCGTCAGCGTGCAGAACCAATACAACATCGGTGACCGCAAACACGAGGATGTTCTGGAATATTGCGAGAAGCATGGCCTCGCGTTCATTCCATGGTTCCCCGTGGCCGCGGGTAAGCTGGCGCAGCCGGGCGGCAAGCTCGACGCCGCGGCGAAGAAGAATGGAGCAACCGTATCGCAGTTGTCGCTGGCCTGGCTACTGCACCGCTCGCCGGTGATGCTGCCGATTCCGGGGACGTCTTCGGTCCAGCATCTGGAAGAGAATGTTGCCGCCGCCAACGTAAAGCTGAGCGATGCAGAATGGGCGGAGATTGAGGCGGCAGCCAGGTAGCGCTTCGCAAGTCCTTCACGGGCGCTAAACACTCCAGTTTTGTTTAAGGGCGGAAATAGCTGGCTTTGCTTAAGGGCACGGCTTCAGCCGTGCCGCAAGTCCTTCCTGGCAATGGAGCTTTAGCCCCTGAGGTACGGCCTTTCATTGCACAGCGATTTTTTCCGTAGTCTGTTGACCCTTGCCAGAAGTGCTTCATTGGCCTCTGCTTTTAGCTGCCTAGGGAAGGTAAATCTGTTGCGATGAATATAAAGAGGTGTTGGGCGTCCTCGTCATCGCCTAAAATACCCGCATGTCTTACATCTCTGCGGTCGATCACCTGTACGCCCTCGGCCATGAACTTGCGCCTACGCTGTCGCCCACCGCGACCCCAACTCCGCGCCGCAAGTTTGATCTCGCCCACATGCGAGCCCTCATGGCCGCCCTCGGCGATCCGCAGAAGAGCTTTCCTTCCGTCCTCATCGCCGGAACCAACGGCAAAGGCTCCACCGCTGCCACGCTCAGCAGCATTCTTACCACCGCCGGCTACCGCACCGCCCTCTACACCTCGCCGCACCTCATTCGCGTCAACGAGCGCATCCAGATCGACGGCACCGAGATCCCCGACGAAGACTTCGCCCGCCTCTACTTCCAGGTCGATGACGCCGCCAACCGCCTCGTCGCCGCAGGCACCCTGCCACACCACCCCAGCTTCTTCGAAGTCCTCACCGCCCTCGCCTTCGTTTATTACGCGGAGCAGAAGATCGACATCGCCGTCCTCGAAGTAGGTCTCGGAGGCCGCCTCGACGCTACCAACATCGTCGACCCTCTCCTCTCCATCATCACCGACATCGCCCTCGACCATCAGGACTACCTCGGCAACACCATCGCCGAGATCACACGCGAAAAGGCCGGCATCCTCCGACCCAACGGCATTCTCATCACCCTGCCCCAGCATCCCGAGGCCAACCAGGCCATAGGCGAAGCCGCCGCCACCCTCAACCTTACCGCCATCAGCGCGGCCCCTTATATCCCCCCGACGCCACAAAACCGGGTGTCTCATCTTAGCGACAGTTCTACCGTCGCTGAGGTGGGTGAAAGCGCCAGCGAACCACTCCCCCACAACCACTACACCCTGACCCTCGACAACCAACCTCTCGAGATCAACTCTCCCCTCCACGGCCAACACCAGCAACGCAACATCGCTTTGGCAATCGCCGCCGCAATCGCATTACGCAACCAAGTAAGTTACAAATCACCCACTACAAGTAACCAAAATGGTTACAACATCACCAACGCCGCGATTGAAGCAGGAATTCGCAACACCCGCTGGCCCGGCCGCCTCGAACTTCTCGGCGGAACCCCACCCATCCTGCTCGACGTGGCCCACAACCCCGCCGGAGCCTGGTCTCTCCGCGCTGCCATCGCACAACTCCCTTCGAACCAGCCGCGCACTCTCATCTTCAGCTGCCTCCGCGACAAATCCCTCAAAGAGATGACCCAGATTCTCTTCCCTCTCTTCGATTCCACCAGCGGCGAACCCGAGCGCATTCACGATCACATCCTGCTCGCCCCCATCGACAATCCCCGCGCCTCCAGCGTCGAAGATCTCCTCGCTGCTGCCCACGCCCTCGATATCCCCGCCCACGCCGCCCCGCACATGGCCGCTGCTCTCGCCCAGGCCCGGGCCGTCACACCGGCCAACGGCCTCATCATCGCCACCGGCTCCGTCTACCTCGTAGGCGAAATCCGTCACCTCGCCCTCCACCCCGAGGCCAACCCCGCATGACGACTGAAGATCCGCGCAACAGCATAAACAGCCCAAGCGCAGAAGACACCCGAAGCAGTCAGGATTCTCGTCATCTCGACCGAAGCGAAGAAAATGACGGCATCGGCGAAAACGGGAGCGAAGCGGAGTGGAGAGACCCCTGTATTTCGCCTGAGTCTGCTCCCACGCCCGAAGAAGTCCAATCCGCGCCCACCCGCGAAGATCAGCGCCCGTCCTCACGAATCTTCCCCTGGCTGACCTACCTCCTGCTGTTGCCTTTAGTAGCCCTGGCCACCATCGCCTTCGGCTGCGTCTCACTCATCGCTGGCCTGTGGGACAAGTCCGGCCGCCAGCAGCATGCCATCGCCCACGTCTGGGCCCGCGTCCTCCTGCTCATCAGCCTCTCCCCCGTCACCCTTATCGGCGCCGAAAAACTTCACGAGCACGAGACCGCCGTCTACGCCTCCAATCACCTCAGCTACTTCGACACCCCGGTCCTCTTCGCAAAGCTTCCCTTCCAGTTCCGGATCCTGGCCAAGCAAGCTCTCTGGAAGGTCCCGTTCATCGGCTGGTATCTCCACCGCTCCGGTCAGGTGCCGGTCGATCAATCCGGAGTGCGCAGCGCCATCGCCAGCCTAAACCGCGGTGTAGCCACCCTTAAGGCCGGTCTTCCCCTGGTCCTCTTTCCCGAAGGAGGCCGCGCCGCCAGCGGGCAAACCCAGCCCTTTGTCTCGGGTGCTGCCTACATGGCCATCAAGGCGCAGCTTCCACTGATTCCGCTTACCTTGGTGGGCACCTACGAGCTCCTTCCCATTCACACCTATCACCTTCGTCCCCGCCCGCTGGCTATCATCGTAGGTGACCCCATCCCTACTGCCGGGCTCACCACCCGCGACGCAGACGCTCTTACCCAGCGCCTCCGCGAAGTCATTACCACCACGTATATGCAACACCACAGATAGAGGTGGCCCCACAAGCTGCACCTTCTAGAACCGGAGCTACGGAGCCCCAGCGAGCTTACTATTTGGAGTGCGATTGCATCGTAGTGGAATTATTCGTGTATTTCTTCGCGCTTTCGCACTGGCGGTGCAAATCCAGGTCCACCGCCGTATCATTCAGATAAGTCATGAAGCCCCGCATCGCCATACCGCTCCCCACCAGTACAGACGCCGAATACAACCGGATCGCGTGGCCCGTCTATGCCACTGCCATCGAAAAATCGGGTGGCCACCCCGTCGAAATTCCTCTCGATATCTCCCCCAGGCAGACCGCCGACCTTATCAATACCTGTCAGGCCGTCCTCCTTCCCGGGAGTCCCGCCGACCTCAATCCGCACAAGTACGGCCACGAGCCTGTCGCCGAGTGCAAGCCCTCCGACGCTGCCCGCGAAAATGTAGATGAACTGCTCATTCAGGATGCGCACAATCTCTACAAGCCCATCTTCGCCATCTGTTTTGGCACCCAATCGCTCAACGTCTGGCGCGGAGGAACCCTCGTCCAACACCTCGCCCCGATGCCCGTGAACCATCCTGCGGGACGCAGCGTAGCCGTCGCCCACACTGCCGCCATCGCTCCCGATTCCCTGCTTGCCGCCATCATTCCTGCCGAAGAGGCGCCCGAGCAGGAGGGCTTCCTTCGTCTCCCCGTCAATTCAAGCCACCATCAGGCCATCGGCATTCCGGGCGACGGTCTCCGTATCTCCGCCCGCTGCCCGCAGGACGCAGTGATCGAAGCCGTAGAAGGCGGCCAAGCCACTGCCGGGCCCAGTACGGACGCCATTCACTTCGTCCTGGGCGTGCAGTGGCATCCTGAACGCAGTTACGACACCAGCGCTGCGTCCCGCGCTCTCTTCCACCGCTTCATCGCCGAAGCCACCGCCTGGACCCCCCGGGCGATCCACGCCTCTATTCCGAAACCTCATTAATGTTCCACGTGGAACAATTGAAGACCCGAGTTGACCACGGATTGCGCGGATAAGAACGGATCAAAGCCGCGTTCCACGGCGAATGTTCCACGTGGAACATTCACATCCTCCTAAACTCACGTCATCTCGACCGGAGCTGCGGAGTGGAGAGACCCTGTATTTCGTCTTCGTCGTTCCCCGCTTATCTAACGTCTAACTCTTCATGGAAAAGGTAAAGTTAGGTTCACAAGGCGCAGTCGTCTCCCGTATGGGACTCGGTTGCATGGGAATGAGCGACTTCTATGGCCAGCGCAACGACGAGGAGTCCTCCGCGACCATCCTGCGTGCGCTCGATCTCGGTATCAACTTCCTCGATACCGCCGACATGTACGGCATCGGCGACAACGAAGAGCTTATCGGAAAGACCATCAAGAACCGCCGCGATGAGGTCTTTCTCGCGACCAAGTTTGCCAACATCCGCAAGAAGGAAGATCCCTCTTTTTCCGGCCTCTCCGGCAAACCGGAGTATGTCCACGCGGCCTGTGACGCTTCGCTCAAGCGCCTGGGGATCGACCACATCGACCTCTACTATCAGCACCGCGTCGATCCCAACACTCCCATCGAAGATACAGTAGGAGCGATGGCGGAACTGGTAAAGTTAGGCAAAGTAAGGTACTTAGGGCTGTCTGAGGCATCTCCCGCGACCATTCGCCGGGCGCATAAGGTTCATCCCATCACCGCTCTCCAGACCGAGTACTCGCTCTGGGAGCGCCATGTTGAAGCTGAAATCCTGCCCACTGTCCGCGAACTTGGCATCGGTTTCGTGCCCTATAGCCCGTTGGGCCGCGGCTTCCTTACCGGAACCATCACCAAGCCGTCCGATCTTGGCGACCAGGACGCCCGCACCCTGCGTATGCCTCGCTTCGCGCCCGGTTCGCTCGACAAGAACCTCCTTCTCGTGGACCGCGTGCGTGCTATTGCCGAACGCCGAGGTGTAAAGCCCGGACAGCTGGCGTTAGCCTGGGTACTGGCCAAGGGCGAGGACGTGATCCCAATACCGGGCACCAAGCGCCGCAAGTATCTGGAAGAGAATGCCGCTGCGGTAGATATCCATTTGACTGCCGCCGAGGTGGCAGAACTCGAAGCGGCCATCCCACAGGCAGAGATCGTCGGAGACCGGTATAACGCCGGGGCCCTGAAGGCCATCGACCGTTAGGATTGTTCCACGTGGAACAATACTCATCTGCGCGGAGGACACGAATAAAACAGGGAGGCATATCTCCTGTTTTATTCGTGCCACTCCAGTGGTTCCTGTCACTGATATTCAGGGGCTGATCTGAGATACTGAACCTTCGATGGCTACGCTCTCCGAATCCTCCATTGCTGACCTGCTTCAGCCGTATCTCATTGTTCCTGCTTCAATTCTTCCGCAGCTTTCTACTTATCTCGATCTTCTGCTGAAGTGGAATGCGCGAACCAATCTGACTGCAATTCGCGATCCTGAAGAGATCGTTCGCCGCCACTTCGGGGAAAGCCTCTTCGCTGCGCGGCATCTTGACCCAAAAATTCCAACCCTGCTGGATCTTGGCTCAGGCGCAGGCTTTCCCGGTCTCCCCATAGCGATCCTTTGCCCGGAGATTCAGGCAACCCTGGCCGAGTCGCAGAATAAGAAGGCGAGTTTCTTGCGCGAAGTCATCCGTACGCTGGGCCTGAGCACAGAGGTCTGGGCGAACCGGGCCGAGTTGCTGCCGTCCACGCGTCAGTTCGATACGGTGACGCTTCGTGCGGTCGACGATATGGCGGCAGCCGTAACCGCTGCCGCGTCCAGGGCTATTCGTCAGGTCGTGGTGCTCACCAGCGAGGCCAACGCGCCTGTTCTTTCTGACTTCCCCGATCAGTCTCGAATATCGATTCCCGAGTCTCGGGATCGCATTCTGTTGACAGCCAGCAGGCACTGAATGTTCCACGTGGAACATTCGAGCTTTGCATCGTGATTGCTTAATTCTCGAGTGGTGTTTTTCTCTTCTTTTTGTTCCACGTGGAACAAAAGTTTTCCACACCCGCTCATCCCGAAGTCCACTGGATATGGCCTAAAAGATGGCTTCCACACGTTCTCCACAGCGTGGCGGGCTTCTCCACAAGCACAGTGACATTGCTTCCATCGCTGGGTACCGATAACCTTCTTTTACCGATCTTATGAGCGAAAATCCCCCGTCAAATAAGCCGAAGCCCAGCCCCGCGCAGCCTGCCGCTGCCCGTTCCAAGGTGCTCGCGGTCGTCAATCAAAAGGGTGGTGTGGGCAAGACAACCACGGCCATCAACCTGGCTGCGGCCCTTGCGCTCGAAGGCTTGCAGACCTTGATCATCGACTGCGATCCCCAGGCCAATACTACCGGTGGGCTTGGGCTTGGACGCGATGAAGAACGGGCCAGCATCTATGACCTGCTCATGGGCCATACCTCGATCGACAAGATCATCGTGCCGACGGACGTCGGTAATCTCTCGATCATTCCCGGCAGCAAGAACCTTATCGGTGCCAATATCGAACTGGTCGGGCAGGACCGGCGCGAGTACCGGTTGCGCGATGCGCTTGAACCGATTCGGGCGAAC
Organism: Edaphobacter paludis; assembly: GCF_039993895.1. Taxonomy (NCBI): domain Bacteria; kingdom Pseudomonadati; phylum Acidobacteriota; class Terriglobia; order Terriglobales; family Acidobacteriaceae; genus Edaphobacter; species Edaphobacter paludis. Next base: position 4,014,517 of record NZ_CP121194.1, on the reverse strand, counting down.
TATACCTTCATCATTCTGGACTGTCCGCCTGCGCTGGACCTGCTGACGCTGAACTCGCTGGTGGCAGCCGATGGCCTGCTTGTTCCCATGCAGGCGGAGTACTTCGCGCTTGAAGGCATCTCAGAGCTCATGTCCACGCTTGAGCGGGTTACGCAATCGTTCAATCCGACGCTGGAGCTGGAAGGCGTCCTGTTGACGATGTACGACGACCGCACCAATCTTTCGCAGCAGGTATCCGAGAATCTGAAGGGTTTCTTCACAGACAAGCTACTCAAGACGAGCATACCGCGCAATATTCGGCTGGCCGAAGCGCCGAGCCATGGCAAGCCGGTCTCGCTCTATGATCCCAAATCGCGTGGGTCTGAGGCTTATCGCGAACTGGCGCTTGAGATCCTGAGTCGCAACAATGTGAAGAGTCCTGAAGAGGGGCGCCGGAAGGCCGCGGCTGCGGCTGCTGCGAGTTCGCTGAAATCGTTCCAGGCGCCGGAGAAGAAGGGCCGCTTCTGGCAGTCGTCGAAATCAAAGGCAAACTAACTACGACATCGATCCAACAAAGTACGGTACAGAAAGACGAATAAAACCATGCCAACCGCTACCGCCGATCCCAAACGCCGCGCCCTGGGTAAGGGCCTTGAATCTCTGCTGCCGTCTCGCCCGGCGGTCGTTCCCCACATAGCCGCAACTGCCGTGGAACCGAACGGAAAGCCCCTTGAGATTCCGCTCGACGAGATCGAACGTAACCCCTTTCAGACGCGAACGCGCTTTGATGATTCCAAATTGGCGGAGTTGGCTGCCTCGATCGCGGCTACAGGGGTGGTTCAGCCTATTTTGGTCCGACCAATCAGTAATCCGACGGGTCAACCGCATTACCAGCTCATTGCCGGGGAGCGGCGCTGGCTTGCCAGCCGTCGCGTGGGCAAATCGACGATTCCCGCGATTGTTCGCCAAGTGTCTGATGAGCAAACACTTGAGATCACCATCGTAGAGAATTTGCAGCGCGCCGATCTGAACCCCATGGAGCAGGCGCGAGCTTATCAGCGACTGAGCCAGCAGTTCCAGCTTACCCAGGAGCAGATGGCGACGCGCACCGGCAAAGAGCGGGCCAGCGTAGCTAACTTCCTTCGTTTGTTGCGTTTACCGGAGTCGGTCCAGCTTAAGGTGGAATCCGGCGACCTCAGCTTCGGCCATGCCCGTGCCCTGTTGGGTTTAGATACGGCAGAGGCTATGGCTTCGGCGGCCCAGAAGGTGGTTGCGCTTTCGCTTTCTGTCCGCCAGACGGAGACTTACGTTCAGGGACTGATCAATCCTGAGGTGAAATCGAAGAAGGAAGAGAAGAACAAGCAGGAGATGGACCCGAATGTTCGTGAGGCGGCAGACCTGCTTCGCCGGACGCTCGGCCTGAAGGTTCAGATCGAAGACAAGAAGGGCAAGGGCCGGGTGATTATCGAGTACTCGGGGCTTGAAGATTTTGACGCGATTCTGACGGCTCTCGGCGGCGATGCCGGTAAGTAAGGTGGTTGTGAACGCCTGGACCTGAACCCGCTACACCGCCAAAGAAAGCGCCTCTTATGAAAGCCCACTCGCTGGAGTTCCGTTTCCGTTTCCTGATTCACTTTGTCATCATCCTGGTGGGCTTTACGGCTCCGTGGGACCGGTGGCTGCATATCGACTCCTCGGGCCCGAATGCGCACGTGTGGGGCACGCTGGCGGCGTGGCTGGCCATGCTGAAGCCGGGTGCGGGTGGGATCGGCATTGCGGCTGCGTTCAACCTGATACTCGCCGTCGGCATCCTGTGCGCCGTGGGGGCGGCCGCGCTGCGCACCTGGGGCTCAGCCTACCTTGGAGCGAGCGTCGTGAAGGCACACACCTTCCAGGGCGCCAGCGTCGTGGCTGCGGGACCCTATCGTCGCGTGCGCAACCCGCTTTATCTGGGCACCATGCTTCATGTGCTGGCGCTGGCGCTGCTGATGCCGCCGAGCGGCGCGATCTTCAGCATTGTTGCCATTGGCTTTTTTCAGGTGCGGCTGATTCTGGGTGAAGAGGCGTTCCTCAGCGGGCAGCTGGGCGAGCCCTATCTGGCCTACTGTGCCCGCGTGCCGCGCCTGCTGCCTGCGCTGAGGCCTCGGGTGCCCTCGTCGCACACGCGGGCCGCGTGGGGCACTGCGCTGCTGGGTGAGATCTACATGTGGGGCGTTGCGATTGCGTTCGTGAGCGTGGGCTACCGCTATAACGCGTTCCTGATTACACAGGGCGTCATCATCTCGCTGGGGGTGTCGCTGGTGGCGCGGGCACTGCTGCCGAAGTCTCCGGCTGAACCTGACGGTTTAGCCGCGATGGACACTGAGTAGCAGGGATCTCAAAACTTTACCTCAGTGGCTCAACAGACGGTGGAGAAGTCGGTGGCAACGAAAACCCGTACCTCAGGGGCTGAAGCCCCATTTCAGGGAAGTGACTTGCGGCACGGCTGAAGCCGTGCCCTTAAGCAGAACCGGCTTTTCCCCAGACTGTTTATATTTTCGTGCGGAAAGCGAAAAGCCCGCTGAACCCGGCTACAGCCAGGAGACAGCGGGCTTTCGAGTGAGGCGTTGAGACTACTTCTTGGGTGGTGCGATGGTGTCTTTGGCAACCTTGGCCACGCGGAACTTGACCACGGTCTTGGCCTTGATCTTGATGGTCTCGCCGGTCTGGGGGTTGCGGCCGAGGCGGGCCTTGCGCTCTGCCTTTACCAGCTTGCCGATGCCGGGAATGGTGAATTCGCCATTCTTCTTGGTCTCTTTCACTGCGGTCTCAGCCAGCAGTTCGAGGGCGGCGGCGGCCTGCTTGTTGGTCATCTCGAGCTTCTCCGCCATGTGGCGAACCAGTGCGGTCTTTGTCATTCCCTTTGCCATGTCTTACTCCTTCTTGCGTTCAAAATAGAAATTCTGGGTCTGCCCGCCTTGCCCGCGTGAAGATTGAATGAGAAAAAACATCCGTGCTGGGATGCGCATTCATCAATGTTCATGCGGGTCCGAAGAACTGTACCGCAATTCACCTTCGGCTTTTCCGCGCGCTTTGTCAACCGGTTTTCTTCGGTTTCCACAGGTTTTTCTAGGGTTTTTCCGGTTTTGTGCGGTTTTTGGTACATTTCGGGCGATTTTGGGACTGAAGCCGGGAAAAACCTACCACTGATTGGCACCGGTCACAGCGATTTTAAAGTCGATAGGCGACCACGGATTGGCGCGGAGATGCGCGGATTTTAATGCGAAATAGAGGGGCCCCTCCCCTGCGGCGTGCGATGAAGCGGGTTGGGGTGCTTGATGACAGATTGGTCCAGGTGCTATGCTTGCGGGCCATGCGAGCTTTGCCGGTTGAACGATCAGCGGGCGATCTCGGGTGATCGAGCGCAGCACAGGGCTTTCTTTACGGGACATTCATCGGTTCAGCATTCAGGGCCAGCGAAGGTTAATTCATCCGCTGCGTGTGCTGCGTACGTGAGCCGCGAAGCATAGGAGTTCCCCATGCCAATCAACTTTACCGTCGTGTCGTTTGCGATCGATAACACGCGCTCCGTTCATGAAGACACTGACTATGTCGGCGTTGCGATTACACAGAATAAGAAAGAAGTAGCGCCGCAAACCAAGCGGATCGGCAACGTCAACAACGGCACCCATGCGGTGAACATGACCGTTTCGGTGCCATCGGAGTACACCACCGCCGATACCTTCGTCTTCAGTTATCTTGTCATCAACCATGGTGGGGGAAAGACGCAGGATGTGCTCGATCACTGCGCGAGCGCAATGACGCAGCCTGCATTGACCACCTTCAACGCGGCGCAGGCAGTGATTGTGTCGGTGAATGGTGTTCAGCTACCGACGAGCCTGTCGACGGACCTGCGTGCCGCAGACAATATCAACGCGTTGTGGAACCCGATCAAAGTAGCGTTCAAGCAGCTGTCCTCCGACCATTGCGATGGGCCAGTGGCGCTTGATTCCTTTTCCTTCACAGGAGCGGCCCTGAACGAGATGATTCTGACATCGCAGGCCAATCCGTTCAGCATTATCTATCTGGGTATCGACTCGGCAGTCGGATGCGGGTCGAACTCGCACTACTCGGTGCAGTGGCGCGTTAGTGTTTCGTGAAGATTTGTTGCAGAGGGTAAGGCAAATACCGGGGTTTCTTCCGATGCGGCGTGCGATGAAGCTGTACGCCTTCGGTCGAGCTGACGTGCTTTTGGGGCTTCGGGCGGGAGAAAAAAGCAGATCCTCCGCTTCGCGAAGGATGACAACTTAAGAAGGACGACACTTGCTGATGTGAAGGCTGGCAACCTGGTTGTGGCACATCTATCGAGAGGGCCTTGTTAGTGTAAGCAGGTGGTTCTAAATCGGTGCCAATCGATGGCAAGTTCTGCTAGAAGAGCGCCTTGCGTGGCTTCGGTATCAGCGGGGCGTTGAGCAGGGCCACGATGGGCGCGGCTAACTTGAAATGGGTAACGATGTCCTTTACCAGTGTGGGACGCAGAGCGAATTCCGCGGGAAGCTGCGCCATCACGCCCCATTCTTTGCACAAGAGGAGGTCCATTGCGGGGTCGTCTGCGGCAAAGCCCTTGGGTGGACGGGTGAGACGTACTGCGTCGATCTGCGGCATTGCAGCCTTGAGCTTCTTGCCGGCGAGCGAGCGGCGCAGTTCTTCATGATGTTCTACAAGGTGTCGGCGGATGGCCAGCAGTTGTTCGCGCTCCGGCATAAATACTCCTGCGGCGATGGTCACTTCGGTACCGCTGACTTCAAAGTAAAAGCCGCCGCCGGAGGTCTTCTCCAGGCCCTGCCGCACCCACCATGCGCCCTGGTGGATTTTGTAGGGGCGTTTGTCCTTGCTGAAGCGGATGTCGCGGTAGATGCGCATCAGCGCCTTCTGCGGTGCGCGCACATTCTCCGGCGCGAACTCGATCATCGCGTCGTTTACTTCGGCAACCAGCGCCAGCATAGGGGCTTTCAGTTCGCGCTCGTAAATGTCCTTGCGCGCGGCAAACCATTCGCGGTCGTTGTTGCGCTTCAACCCTCGCAGAAATTTCAGCGCCTCGTTGGAAAAGTGTGTTGCCATAGCTTCCATCTTAACGAAGCCTTCACTCTTCTGCGTAACCCACAGGTCTACTCGCCATCTCGCAACAAAGCATCGGCGGCCCACATGACGGGGGCCTGGCCGTGGAAGTCGCCGGTGCGCCGCTTGCGCTGGTAGTAGTACTGCATGTCGTCCTTCTTGCCTGTGCCCTCGCAGACCTGGGTTACGTCGCTGTTCTGGTCGACGTATCCGACCACGGCGATCCAGCTCTTGCGTGCTGCCGGGCCGTAGGTTTTGGCATCGAGCCAGCCGTGTTTCACGCCGGTGATCATGGCGAAGCTGAACATCGCCGAGCTTGAGCTTTCAGGCCAGGCATCGTCCTTGTCGATCAGCTCGCGCCACATGCCATCCTTGCCCTGATACTGCAGCAGCGCGCTCATCATGAGACTGTAACCCTTCAGGATTCGCGCACGGTCAGGATGATCTTCGGGCAGCGTTCGCAGCATCTCCGCCATGCCGGCTGCGACCCACCCGTCGCCGCGCCCCCAGAAGTACTTCACATCAGGAGCGTGGAAGAAGAGTCCGTTTGGTTGCTGCAACTTGTCGAGATACGCGACCATCTCTTTGGCATCGCGGTCGAGATACTTCTTGTCGCCGGTGGCGCGGTAGGCTTCGAGCTGCAGCATGGTCAGCATGTACATGTCGTCGATCCAGTAACGCGTCTCGTCGGAGAGGCCGTCGGGTAGCGGATGGTCCCACTGGCTGTCGGCGAAGGATTTGCCGAAGGCGAGGTACTTGGGGTCTTTCGTCTGGATGGCAATTTCGAGAGGCACTACGCCGAAGATCTCGTCGTCTACGTGATGGCGTTTCGGAATTCGGTCGGCCTCTGCGCCGTTCGGCATCAGCGGCTCGAACCGCTTGATGAGCGCCTGCCGCAGCGCGTCGTCGTGGGTGAGCTGGGCAAAGGTGAGCGCGCCGTACCAGGCGCAGACCTCGGAGTAGTGGATGGTTTTGGTGTACTGGTGCGGACTGGTTACGAAGTGCTCTGCGAGGGCCTTGCCTACCTGCTGCGGAGCGACGCCCGCGGGCCAGTTGTCAAAGTAGTTGTCCTGGGCAAAAGCTACACCCATGCACCCAAGCAGCACGCATACAGACAGCACCAGTTTGAATTTCATCTTCACCTCGTTGGACAAAACTTCTACGCCCAACATTCTACTCAGCTCGCAGGGCATGAAAAACTTCCCTCGGGGTTAAGCCCTTTGCAGTGTAAGTACACGAAAAGAGTGACAATCGAATTAGTATGAGCGACCTCGCCAACGACACGATTGCAGCAATCTCTACTCCGCCCGGACGCGGAGGTATCGGGATCCTGCGCCTCTCCGGCCCGGATGCACGCGCCGTTGCCCTGCCGCTGCTGAAGCTGCGTCACTCGCTGGCGCATGGGCAAGCCCGGTTCGCCGAAGTTCTCGACGTGGAAGATAATGCGGTGCTCGACGAAGCTATCGTCACTTTTTTTGAGAGCCCCAACTCCTACACCTCTGAGGATATTGTGGAGATCGCCGCGCACGGCTCGCCTGTGTTGCTCAACCATATTCTTCGCAGCTGCATTCGCAACGGTGCGCGACTGGCCGAGCCCGGCGAGTTTACGCAGCGGGCGTTTCTTGCCGGACGACTCGATCTTACGCAGGCCGAAGCGGTGCACGATCTGATCGAATCGACGACGCTGCATCAGGCGCGTGTGGCCGCGCAGCAACTTGGCGGCGCGCTTTCGCGACAGATTGCGCCGATCAAAGAGAAGCTGGTCCACCTGATCGCTACTCTGGAAGCGGGGATCGACTTTGCTGAAGACGATATCGATCTGCTTCCGGCGGCCGAGATCATTGCGCAGATCGAGGCAGTGCAGGCGCCGCTTCGCGCGCTGGAAGAGACGTTTGGGTATGGACGCATTGTCCGCGATGGTTTCACGCTGGCCATTGTGGGGAGGCCGAACGCAGGCAAGTCTTCCCTCTTCAACTGCCTTGTTCAGCGCGATCGCGCTATTGTTACCGCCGCTCCCGGAACGACGCGTGATCTTGTGACGGAGCGGGTCTCGCTCGAAGGGATTCCATTAGAGCTGATCGACACCGCTGGCCTTCGCGATGCGACGGACGAGGCGGAGACCATCGGCATCGCCAAGTCGCGCGAAGCGATGGCCGAGGCCGATATCGTGCTCCTTGTGCTCGATGCGACGGCGCCGCTGCACGCGGAAGATGAAGCGGCCATTGCGGCGCACACGGCGCGGCCTTTGCTGATCGCAGTGAATAAGCGCGACCTCGCTCCGAGCTCGCGTCTGCTTGAGCACTCTTCTCACACCGCTATTGCTACGTCCGCATTGACGGGTGAAGGTGTCGCCGAACTGCGCAGCGCCATTCTTGGGGTCATCACGGCAGGCGCGCCCAGCAGTGACACGGCCCTGCTGACCAATCTCCGGCAGCAGCAGGCGGTATCGAACTCGCTGGCGGCTCTGAGCCGCGCGCATCGAGCGGTCAATGCGGCCATTCCTCACGAGATGCTGCTGCTCGATCTGTATGAGTCGCTGCAATCGCTGGATGCGCTTACGGGCGTTACGACGACCGACGATATTATCCACTTGATCTTCAGTACCTTCTGCATCGGCAAATAAGTGGACGTCTTAGGGTCTGTCTGGCCACGCTACTACCTCGGGTTGTTTCTGCTTTCGTTTTGTTAGTATTTTCTTCCGTATCATTTCTAATCGTCGATCGTCACGAAAGATACCGAACGGGCCGGTATTAAAGAGGGGCTGTTGATTCACATGCTTGAGGGTCGGCTCGATGCAGCCGAGGTGAAGGGTTGCGCCTGAAGATGCTCGCATTCGCAGAGACGACCGAGGTGCTACTGACGCACCCACTGGTGCCGACAGGGGCAATTCCTACGGCGCATGACCCGGATGGGATCGAATCCGGCGCGGAGATTCGCAGGCGGCGCTGGACCTGCTTAAGAGCACACGCTTTCATCTGGTCCATCAGAGATACGAGCGGACTGGGTTGCTGCGACGGATCGAAGCGAAGCTGAGGTTCGCGCCGGAGGCGTTGCCTTCGTGGCTGGGCTTAACCGCAAGCAAATTATGTTATTATTTGTTGTGTTTAGCTTCGTTTTATTTTTGCAAGTCTTGATTTAGGAGATGATTCCGTGGATCCGCTGCTTAGTTTGCTCGAGTTACCGATCTCGGAACAAGAAGAACGAGGTCTGATCTTTACGGCGCGAGAGATTGAGCAGCAACCACGCACGTGGTTGAAGACGTTGCAGATCTTCGAGGCAGAACAGCAGCGGATCCGGGATTTCCTGCAGGCGGCGGGGGTGACGGCGGCATTGGAAGAGCGGCCGATTGTGATGCTTGTAGGCGCGGGGACTTCCGATTATATTGGCGAGTCGCTGGCACTGCTTCTGCGGCAGCGCTGGGGATGCGAAGCGAGCGCGGTGGCAAGTACGGATCTTCTGCCAAGCCTTGCCGAGTATGTGATTCCGGGCCGGCGCTATCTCTGGATTTCGTTTTCGCGTTCGGGAGATTCGCCAGAAGGGGTGAGTGTACTGGAGCAGACGCTCGAAGCCTATCCTGAGATTTCGCACCTTGTTGTGACCTGCAACCCGAATGCGCGCATGTTGACGGTGTCTGCAAACTATGAGCGCGTCTGCGGTGTGATCCTGGACGATGCGGTGAATGATCGCAGCCTGGCGATGACCAGCTCGTTCACGAACATGGTGGTGATGGGCCAATGTCTGGCGCATGCGTGGAGTCTCGAGGAATACAGGGACATTCTGCATGCGATGATTGCCGCCTCTACGAAGTTTTTGAACAGCTCGGCTGAGCTGGCGCAGAGCACGGTGCAGCGGCGCAAGCCTCGCATCTGCATGCTGGGTTCGGGAGCGCTGGCCGCAGTGGCGAAGGAGTCCGCGCTGAAGGTGCTGGAGATGTCGGGCGGACAGGTGAAGACGATGGCGATCGCCGCGCTGGGACTGCGTCATGGGCCGATGGCGGCGCTCGATCGCGAGACTGACCTGGTGCTTTTCCTGTCGTCGGAAAGCACGCGGTTCCGCTACGAAGCAGACCTGCTGCGCGAAATTCAGGCGAAGAAGATTACGGCATCGTGCATTGTGGTGGGGCTGGCATCGGACCGCGAAGAGATTGCTCCGCTGTGTGATGTGTACCATGCGATCGATGGATCGTTTCCGGATGCGTATCGTCCGCCGGTGGATGTGATCTTCGGTCAATTGCTTGGGTTATATTCGTCGCTTGCCCTTGGGCTGCGGCCGGATGCGCCGAGCCCGCAGGGTGTGATCAGCCGCGTCGTAAGCAGTTTCACGATCTATCGCTGAGATGCCGGAAATATCAAGGATAGGAACCCTCTCCGCGTTGTCGGTGAAAAATTTAAGCAGTTTGAACTCATGTGAGGTAAGCGCAACCGGCTTGCCGCCGCGCCGTACGCTCATCTTCAAAAAGTCGACGTCACAGTCGCCGAAGTTGTAGATCGCTTGCGTCGCCGTCTTGCGCCGCCTCCGGATCGCAGCTTGAACTCGCGCCATCAGCTCCCGTTGGCTGAAGGGTTTGGTGACAGATGGCGAGGCGTGAGATGGTATTTTGGAAGGCAAGAGAAGTGCTCAGCGCCGCGCATGGCTTCGCTGGGGCGCCTTCAGTCGATTCACTGCCGCAGATCAAAATTGAGGAGTTAGTGCATGTATATTCACGCGTTCGCGTTCCGGTGGGTGGAGGGAACGACCGAAGAGCAGAAGAAGCGGGCAAAGAGGGAGATTCTGGCATTGCAGGGAAAGATTCCCGGGCTGCTTGAGACGCATGTGGGGGTAAATATCTCCCCGCGCGGACAGGGCCATGAGTTTGGCGGTGTGATGAAGTTTACCGATAAGGCTGCGCTGGACGCCTATTTCCCGCATCCTGTCCATCAGGCGCTGGGAGAGTGGCTGATGCCGCTGATCCAGCCGCTGGAGTTGGACTTCGATGCGACGTCGTCGAACGAAGAGTACAAGGGCTGAACGACTTTACCCGATGTCACCGATCTAAAGCGATAGGGCGACTGCGGATCTTCGCGGAGGAACGCGGAAGAACAGGCAACGACAAACGCAGATCCTCCGCCTGCGGCGAAGGATGACAACAAAATAGGAGGGTTACAAGGAAAAGGGGGATGGCTGGAAAAGGGTGATGGCCGGCTAAGTGCGGCCTCGGGCGGAGGGCGCGGGCGGAGGGTAGTTGGGCTTACGCTTGGCCGTGGATGTGGCAGCAGCTTCGAGCTCAATGTGAGCGGGGCGATGGGCCGCAACGGCTTCGGCGATGGCGTACTTCAGGGGTTCGATGCCCTCGCCGGTGACGGCGGAGATGGCGAAGAAGGGGAGCTTGCGGCGCTTGGCCATGGCGGCGAGCTTTTTGAGCTTGTCGGGGTTGGCTACGTCGCACTTGGCGGCGACGACGATGGTGGGACGGGTGACGAGCGAGGGGTCGAAGCTGCGCAGTTCTTCGGTGATGACCTTGAAGTCGGCGACGGCGTCGGGGCGTGCGGTGCCTTCGGTGGCACTCGAGTCGGAGACGTCGACGAGGTGGACGATGACGCTGGTGCGCTCGATGTGTTTGAGGAACTGGATACCGAGGCCGTGGCCGAGGTGCGCGCCTTCGATGAGACCGGGGAGATCGGCGACGGTGAAGGATTCGGTATGCGGGAATTCCCCGACCTGGACGACACCGAGATTTGGCTCGAGCGTGGTGAAGGCGTAGTTGGCGATCTTGGGCCTGGCGGCGGAGAGGCGCGAGATCAGCGTCGATTTGCCTACATTGGGATAGCCGACGAGTCCGGCATCGGCGAGCAGGCGCAGTTCGAGGCGATAGTTTCGCGCCTCGCCGGCGCGGCCCAGTTCGTGCTCGCGGGGAGCCTGGTGGGTGCTGGTGGCGAAGTGCTGGTTGCCGCGTCCGCCGCGTCCGCCGCGGGCGATGACGATGGTCTCGTCGGGGCGGGTGAAGTCGTGGATCAGCTCGCCGGTGTCGTCGTCGTAGAGCAGGGTGCCGACGGGAACCTTCAGCGTGGTGTGTTCGCCTGCGTAGCCGGAACAGTTGGAGCCGAGGCCGTGGCCTCCGCGCTGCGCCTTGTACTCGGGGTTGAAGCGGAAGTGGACGAGGGTGTTGTGGCTGAGGGACGAGGACATGAGAATGTCGCCGCCATGGCCGCCGTCGCCGCCGGAGGGACCTCCGCGGGGAACGAACTTCTCGCGGCGAAAGGCCATGCAGCCATTGCCGCCGTCGCCGGCCTTGATTCGGATTCGTGCTTCGTCAATAAACATTAGTCAATCTTTAGTGTACTAGGGTGGGGCGGTAATGCCGTCGCCGGGTGGGATGGGGCGAATGGGATGTTGATTCACGATCGTTCACCGAATGCCCGGTTTTGCTGTATCGTGTTGTCCACCGGGCCCCAGAGGTGTTGCCATGAAGCAATGTTTTACTCCTCTTGCGTCTTCCCTGTTTCTCCTCTTCAGCCTGGCCACACCGTCTATGACGATGGCGGTTTCCGCGCCACCATGCCTCAGCCAGCAGTCGGACGAGTATGAGATTTCCGTCGCCATTCCGGACACGCTCGCACCGAACGCCACTCATATCGCATGGTCCGTGGACGGGATGGAGCTTGACGAACAGACGCGACGTATCCGCCTTCAATTCGGCCCTTACGATGAGGGGACCTATCTGGTAGCTGCCAGCGATGCCGACAAGAAGGAGATATGTACCGTCTCCATTGAGCTGAAGGCGCGTGTGGCGGCGAGCGACACATATGTCGATCCTTATCCGGTTTTCAGGCCTGAGAATGAGACCAACATGGCGGTAAGAAGCCCGGCGGCTGCCGCCCAAAGTGCTGAGAGGTTCGACGAGATTATTCGTGGTGGTGCAACAGGCAGGAGCGAGAATGCACCGCAGGCCAAACAGGAGGTGCAGGTAGATAGCGGCAATACGTCACCTCCCCCGCAAAAAGCCGGATCCCTCGGAACCAATCTCTCGGGACACCATGCCATATCAACCCCTTCTGTGCAGAATCCACAAACTCGGAAGTCGGTTCATATCAAGGTCTATTTCGTCACGGAGCGCAACTATCTTCCCGGCACCGCCGCCTTGTTTGGTTCTGCCCGCAGCCCGGACGGGCATCTTCGCTACGGGATCGCTTCGGTTACAGTGCCAACGACTCACAAGCGCATGTTTGTAGGCGACCCGGTGTATTGGCGTTACAGCCCTCAGGATTTCAGTGCCAGCTTTGCGCCTCTGCTGAGCGAAACTGATTTTTATAACAATCTGATTCTCCAGGTCTCCGCCGAAGCTCCGGGGCGGCAAGTCTTTGTCTTCATTCACGGATTCAATAACAGCTTTAAGGAAGATATCTATAAGACCGCACAGCTTGCTTACGATACCCACTTCGTCGGCGTTCCCATGATGTATGACTGGCCGTCGAAGGATGGGTTGGTGGACTATACCGCCGACCGCACTTCGATGAATAACTCCATTGAAAGTCTTGCCGAGTTTCTTCACAATCTTGCGGGGAGAACGGGTGCCGTCACCGTCAACATCATCGCTCACTCGATGGGCAACCGGCTGCTTCTGGAGGCGTTGAATCGTCTGCAGCTTCAGAACCGATTGCCAGCTCTGGGGCAAGTCATTATGGCTGCGCCCGATATCGACGAGGGCCGTTTTATGCAGATCATGCCGCCGCTGCTTGCCTCCAATACGATCAAGCGCGTCACGATGTACGGCTCGCACAAGGATTTGGCTATGTGGCTTTCGCACAAGGTCAATGGCGTCGATGCTGTTGGCGAGATGCCGCCCGTCGTTCCGCTCAAGGGCGTGGATGAGGTGGATGTTTCCAATCTTCCCATGAACTTTCTAGGCCATGATTACTTTCTCACCGTGCGTCCTGTGCTGGACGATATGAGCCAGGTTCTTGAGCTGAATAGTAAGTCGCCGCCTCGATTCAGTCTTGTTCCTGCTACGCAAGGCAGCTTCACATATTGGCGATTCTCTGCTTCATCGCAATAGATGTAGTGGGCGCGCTGCGGATAAATTTAGAGAGGGTATCTATCTAAAGAAGTAATAATTTGCGTGGCTATAGCTCCGTAATCCGTTGACAACAGCAGCCTATAATTTCGTCATTCCTTTGGGGAGAGATGATGGACCGGCGAAAGTTTATTGCTCTGATGTCTTCTGGTGTTGCGGCTGCTCCGGTGGGTTCGTTTGCGCTGGCTGCGCATGAGGGCGCTTCTGTTGCGAAGGTGGGCGCGCCGCGGCGGCGGCCGAATGTGATCTTCATGATCTGCGATGACCTGGGGTACGGCGATCCCGGCTGCTACGGGTCGAAGCTGCCTACGCCGAATCTCGACAGCATGGCTGCGCATGGGTTGCGCTTTACGCACTTCAATGCGGGGCATCCTATCTGCTCGGCGTCACGGTCGGCGGTGATGACGGGGCGTTATGGCCAGCGCACAGGGACGACTGGAGCCTTTGGGCCGTTCACGCCGGGGGCGGCGGCAGAGGGCACGTCGCTCGATGAGACCTTTCTTTCCAACCTGTTTCATGACGCCGGCTACAGGAGCAAAGCGATCGGCAAGTGGCATCTGGGGCAGGCGAAGGAGTATCTGCCGACCAGCCGGGGCTTCGACTCGTTCTATGGCGTGCCTTACAGCGACGACATGAACCCGCTGCCGCTGATGCGGGACACGGAGATCCTTGAGCAGAACACCGACCGCGATCTGCTGACGCCGCGTTATACCGAGGAGGCGGTGAAGTATATCGGCGAGCAGAACAGCGAGCATCCCTTCTTTCTCTATCTTGGGTTTTCTTATCCGCACGATCCAGCGCGGGCGTCGCAACGGTTTCGCGGCAAGACCGGGCTGGGAGACTATGGCGATGCGGTCGCCGAGATCGACTGGAGCGTGGGCGAGATTGTGCGCGCGGTCGAGCAGAAGGGCCTGAGCGGCGATACGCTGATCTGCTTTACGAGCGATCATGGGCCCTGGTACCAGGGCAGTCCGGGGCTGCTGCGCGGACGCAAGGCTTCGACGTTCGAGGGTGGGTTTCGCGTGCCGTTTCTGGCGATGTGGCCGGGAGTGATTGCGCCGGGCAAGGTGGTGGAGACGTGGTGCTCGAACCTGGATATGCTGCCCACGATGGCTTCGTTGTGCGGGCTGGGATTGCCGCAGAAACCGCTTGATGGGGTTGACGTCTCGAAGGTGTTGCTGGGACATGAGGGAGCGGTGGAGCGGAAGCCGCTGATTTATTTCAGCGCCATGGGCAATGGCGGGCTTGACGTGCATTGCATTCGCAAGGAGTCGTGGAAGCTGCGCGTGGCGCAGGGCGTCAAGGGCGAGATCTACATCAACGACAGGACGACGGGCGCGCGGGGGAGCGCCTGGTTGCAGCATCCGGAGCTGTATGACCTGTCGCGTGACCCGGCGGAGAGCTACGACGTAGCGAAGTTTCATCCCGAGTTGGTGACGGAGCTAATCGGAGAGCTGGAGGCGCAGATGCCTTCGTTTCCTCCGCATGTAGTCGAGGCTTATGCGAAGTTGAAACAGAACAAAGGCGACATCACCACGCCGCCGGGGGCTTCGCCGAGACCGTTCGGCGCGCCGGTGCCCGATTGGGCCTGGGAGCCGGATAATTTGCGCTGAAGGGTGTTTGTTGAGGAACAGGCAGCGGCAAGAACAACGGCGAAATACAGGTGTGTCTCCGCTACCCCCGGATCCGGTCGAGATGATGTGAGCCGAGGGGAGCGGAGGCTATTCTTGCGGTTTGACGATGCGGAAGTCTTCGGGTTCGTCTTGTTGGGGTTGGTCCCATCCGCCGGGAGGAAGGACGGTTTGGTTTACCTGTTTCGGGCCCCAGGTATGCGTTTCGTAGGGGTAGACCGGGGTGCTTGCTTTCAGGACGGGATCGACGATTCGCCAGGCTTCTTCGACGTAGTCCTGGCGGGCGAAGAGGGTGGCGTCGCCTGCCATCGCGTCACCGAGCACGCGCTCGTAGGCCTCCATCTCGTCGGGACACGGGTGGCGGCTGGCTACCATCTCTATCTCGTCGCGCCTGCCTGTTCCGGTGGGGGCGGCGGCGGAGACGCCCATGGCTACTGTGGTTTCGGGGCTGACGCGGAAGCGCATGTAGTTCTGAGGCGTGTTGGGCTGGGTCAGGTTGGTGGTGGGCGGCTTGCGATAGCGGGCGATCACCTCCATGACGGTGACGGGAAGCTCTTTTCCGGCGCGGATGTAGAACGGCACGCCATCCCAGCGCCAGGAGTGCACGCCCAGGCGGAGAGCGGCGAATGTCTCCATCTGCGAGCCGGGGGCGACGCCCTTTTCGTCGAGATAGCCGCGAAACTGGCCGCGAACGAGGTTCTCCGGGTCGATGGGCGGAATGGCCTTGAGCACCTTGACCTTCTCGTCGCGGATGGACGCGGCGTCGTTGCGCGCGGGGCACTCCATGGCGAGATTGCACATGACCTGGAAGATGTGGTTCTGCACGACGTCGCGGATGGCTCCGGTCTGGTCGTAGAACGAGCCGCGGCCCTCGATGCCGAAGCTCTCGGCCATCGTGAGCTGGACGCTCTCAATATAGTTACGGTTCCACAGCGGCTCGAGGAAGGAGTTCGAGAAGCGAAAGGAGACCATGTTGTGGACCGGACCCTTGGCGAGATAGTGGTCGATGCGGAAGATAGAGGATTCCGGAAAGGCCGAGAGCAGGATTCGATTGAGCGCCTGCGCGGAGGCGAGATCGTGGCCGAAGGGCTTCTCGACGATGATGCGCGCGCCTTTGGCGCAGCCTGACTGGACTAGCTGCTCCACCACTTTTTCGAAGAGCGACGGTGGGATAGCGAGATAGTGTGCGGGAAATTGGGCTGAGCCAAGCTCCTTGCGCACCGCCGTGAAGGTGGCGGCGTCGGCGTAGTCGCCATCGACATAGCGCAAAAGCTCGCTGAGCTTCTGCCATGCGGCGGGATCGAGGCCGCCGTGCTGTTCGAGGCTGTCCTTGGCGCGGGCTTTGAGCTGATCGAGGTTCCATCCGGCCTTGGCCACGCCGATGACGGGAACGTTGAGCGTGCCGCGCTTGATCATCGATTGCAGCGCTGGAAAGATCTTTTTGTAAGCGAGATCGCCGGTGGCGCCGAAGAAGACAAGCGCGTCGGAGTGCTGTTGATCCATATTTCGGGGTCTCTCTCTTTCAAGGTTATGAAGCTACTTTGTGGCTGGCTTTTCGAGATGACCACCGAACTCGTAGCGCATGGCAGATAGAAGCTTATCGGAGAAGTCCGCCTGTCCGCGAGAGCTGAAGCGCTCGTAGAGAGCGGTGGTGAGGACAGGGGTGGGGACGGCCTCGTCGATGGCGGCTTTGATCGTCCAGCGGCCTTCGCCAGAGTCGGAGACGCGGCCGGAGAACTTTGTGAGCGCGGGATCTTTGGTGAGCGCGGAGGCGGTGAGATCGAGCAGCCAGGAGGCGATGACGCTGCCGCGCCTCCAGACCTCGGTGACCTGAGTCAGATCGAAGTCGTACTGATAGTGGTCAGGATCGCGCAACGGCGTCGTCTCGGCGTCGACTTCGCCGGTCTGCTTGCCGATGTTGGCGGCCTTGAGAACGTTCAGGCCCTCGGCATAGGCGGCCATGATGCCGTACTCGATGCCGTTGTGAACCATCTTGACGAAGTGGCCGCCGCCGCTTTCGCCGCAATGCAGATAGCCCTGTTCGGCGGTGCCACCGATCTTGTCATAGCCGGGGGTGCGGTCGATGTCGCCAATGCCCGGCGCGAGGGCCTTGAAGATGGGATCAAGGTGTTTCACGGCAGCTTCGGTGCCGCCGATCATCATGCAGTAGCCGCGATCGAGGCCCCAAACGCCGCCGCTGGTGCCTACGTCGACGTACTGGATTCCCTTCGGGGCGAGCTCTTTGGAGCGGCGGATGTCGTCGATGTAGTAGGAGTTACCGCCGTCGATCAGGATGTCTCCGGATTCGAGATGCGGAGCTATGGCGGCGATGGTTTTATCTACGACGCCCGCGGGGATCATCAGCCAGATGGCGCGTGGCTTGCTAAGTTTGCTGACGAGATCCTGCATTGAGGAGGAGCCGGCAACTCCGTTTTCCTTTGCCAGCTCATCGACCGCCTTGGGCGACATATCGAAGACGACACACTCGTGGCCGTGCCGCGCCAGCCGCCGAACCATGTTGGCCCCCATTCTTCCTAATCCCACCATCCCGAGTTGCATATTTGCCCTTTCACACTTGGTTGTCGAATATTCCGCGATGGGGCATCGAAACCGCTAAGATAGGCTAGCTTTCTGAAATAAAGTTCTTCTCTATGAGATGGCGAACGCTGCCACGCTAATTGATTAACAGCCAACATAGATATGGATGCAGTGGCAGGCGGAAAGGGCAAGATGAGCGGGGCCGTTTTAAATTCTGCAGAAGACACGGGCCTGGAGGTGATCGACCTTCACAACGACTCTTCGTTTGCGGAGAGGCGGCTTCATGTCCGCGATGTGGCGACCCAGATTGAAGGGATGCATCGGCTGGCCCGGGCCTTTGTGTCGAACCCCGATACGATTTTGCAGGAGTTGGTGAATGCTGCTGTCGATCTGTGTGGTGCCGACAGCGCCGGCATCAGCATGGAGCGGGAAGACAGGACCGACGAGAATTTTTACCACTGGGTCGCAACTGCGGGTGAATACTCGGGATTTTTGAATGCGACGCTTCCGCGCTACCCGAGCGCCTGCGGCATCTGCCTGGAGAGGGGGCAGCCGCAGATCTTTCGCGTGACGCAGCGCTTCTTCGACCTGATGGGCGTCGACGCTCCGACGGTGACGGACGGCCTTCTGCTGCCGTGGCAGGTGGACGAGACGCGCGGCACGATCTGGATAATGGCGCATGGAAGAACAGAGGCGTTCGATGCGGATGACTGCCGCATGATGCAGGTGCTCGCGAACTTTGCCGCGATGGGCGTAAGGCAGCAACGGCAACAGAAGATACTGATGGAGCAGGCGAGCGCCGCGGCTGCTGCGGCCATGGCCAACGATCTGGCGCACAAGATCAACAATCCTTTGCAGAGCCTGACCAATGTGGTGTATCTGGCCGCCGAGGCTAAGAGCGGCGGCGATGCGAAGGCGCTGGCGCTGGATTTGTCAGAGCATATTCAGCGACTCTCTTTGCTGGTAGGCAAGCTGTTAGCTTTGCCGAGTGGGGCTGGCCGTTCGGATTCGTCGCTGCCGTAAACAGGTCCAAACATGACATGTGCGGCGAAGGATGACAATTTCAGAGGGGGCTTAGGTCTCTCTGGTGCGGATTCAGCATATGAGATCGCGGTAAAGCGATCCCCCCTTATGGGGAAGGAAGCTGTTTGGCGGGCTGCGGAATCAGCTTCGGCTGCGGAGTAGGCATGTCGGGAGCGGCGTCGATGGCCTTTCGGTCAAGCTCGACGGCGCCCATGCGTCCATCTGCTAAAGAGCCGATCACGAGCCGTACTGATTTGGTTCGGCGGGGTACGCGCAGGGTCATCGTAAGGTGCGCGTGGGGCTTCTCGGTGCGGACGGGATTAGATGAGTTATTGATCAGCCTCAGGTCCTCGGTCTTTGAAGCCAGCACATCGCGTCGCGCGGATAGGCTTGCTGCGACGAAACCTATGTCGGCGGTGTTCTTTCCATCGGCTGCCGCCTGCCAGCCGAGATTCTTCGTGTTCAGATTCACCGTGATGTCGGCGGAGTTTGTATCGCGATGGCGTATCACCTTCTCGACCGTCAGCCCGACACCCTGGAAGGGTACGTCGGCTTGCGCGGCTTCGGCGATATTGTAGAGAATATTCGCCCGTGGATCGGCGGGGGCTGTTTTGTCCGGCGCGAAGTAGCCTGCCTTGGTGAGCGCGTGCAGTGCAGGGTTTCGCATGGTGACGCGCACGCGCCGGAATTTGCCATCGGCTACGCCCTCGGGCGGCTGGTAGGTGAGGGTGTAATACCGCGAACCCAGCTCGACCGAAGTTCGTATGAGCTGGTCAAGGTCGTTGCGGTTATAGAAGAGTTTGCCGCCGGTCTCATTCACGAAGACGCCGAAGTTGATGTCGCCTGAAAAGGGATCGTCGTCGCCAATCTCAAGCTCGGCCGACATCGCGCTTATCGGCGTGCCGAGACGACTCCTCACCTCCAGGCCGGGATAGATAAGAAAGAGACTCATGCGCGAATCGACCAGCATGTTTACAGTGCGGTGAACATGAGCGTTGACTTCATCGACTATTTTGCTGTCGAGGGAAGCGGTGTAGAGGCTGGGGCCGCCATGGCCGATCCACACGATATTCTTTCGTCCGGGCACGCCATGGTTCTCCAGCGCAATCTCCTGTAGCGCATAGATCGATTGAACAAACCGCTCGCTGAAGAACGAACCATTCATTTTGTAGGGGATCACTGTGGGGATATGGTCGACCGCCGAGAGCAGTTCTTTCTTGTCGCGGGTATAGCCCTGCACCATCTCCAGCGACTCGTTGCCCATCACCATTACCTCTGCGGGGGCCTTCAGTTGCTTTGGCTCTTTGGCCAGATACTTGTGCACGCAATAGCGGATGTAGGCCATCTGCTCGAAGGTGGAGTTCAGTTGGTCGATGACGAAGATGGTTACGGGAGCGCTGCCAGCGGGGTTATCGTCCGCTGCGTCGGCTGTGACTACATGCGCTTCGGGGGCCTCGAACGAAAATATTCTCTGCGGCTTCTTGTCCTGCGTAATGGTGAAGTCGTCTTTAGTGAGGCCGCTCACGACGGGATGGCCCTTCGCGTTCAATACGGTGACGTCCAGAAATACCAGCCGCGACGTGACGTGAAGAGTGGGAGCATCGCTCGCTGCAGGCTGTTTCTGGGAAGGGGTGCTCTGCGACTGCGCTACAGGAAGAGCTGCTATGCACAACAGCGCAGCCACGGAGAGAACCGCACGCATCGGCATCGACGGCATGAAGAAATCCTCCCCGTCAGGCTACTCCTGCAAGGACGTGTCGTGCGAGTGGAAGGAACACGGATCGAAGCTAGTTCATCTTCTGAACGGGAACGTTGTCGGGGATCTTCATATCGAACTGATCGTTGGCGAGCGGCTGGTTCAAGGCCAGCTTGGTGATGGTGACGGTCAGGCTGTACTGGTCGAGCGGGCGCGTGATGACGATCTTTGTAGGAAAGGAGATCCCATCGAATGTCTGGTAGTTGCTGTACACGGCCTGGGTGACGATGTTGCCGTCCGGATCGTAAAGGTCCTGCTGGAATGGCTCCAGGTTGGTGCGGCTGATGTGGATGACGCGGTGCGTGTGTGCCGTCTGGCCCTCTGGCTGGGAGAGGATCTGGAGCTCGTAGTCCGGCTCTTCGATGAGATCTTTTTTCTTCTTCGGGTCGGGAACGACGCGGATGTCGGATGTAAGCGAGGCGATCTCGTCGGGCTCAAGACCGCGGATGAAGAGCGAGCCGAAGAAGACGGCAGGGCGAAGGTTTTCAAGGCCATTTTTCGACGGTTTCGTGACTTGGCTCGTGCCTTCCATGGCGCGATTTCTCGGGGGAATCCAAAGCTTCCATGTCTTGCCGTCGCTCACCATGTCCATCGCCTGATTGCGCAGGACAGGGACGAGCAGAATAACGCGCAGGTCTTCGGGCTTGCGCATGAAGATGTAGCCGCTGAAGTTGGGCGACTCGGTGACCTTCCCCTGCAGGCCGCCGCCTGTTGTGGCGGAGATCTCGACCGTGGCCTTCATGGTCTGGAGGTCGTCGTACCGGGTGTTGATCTGTTTGACCAAGGCGTTGAGCGATGTACCGATGACCAGCTCGGCGAGGTGGGTTCGGGGTACGATGCGAGTATGGGTCAGGCATCCGGTCAACGCCGGAACCAGGCCAATCAATCCCGCCGCTACCGCTTTTCTTAAACTCATGAGCACAAACTTCGAGTATATCTGTCCACGAACACACGCACGCCGATAAGCGTGGCCTACGCAATCGCGGTAGGTTCGATTTTCTTTTCGTGTTATTGGATGTTGCGGAGGGCCATTGCGCTTCTCTTATTTTCAGTGGGAAGTAGGTGTACTTAATGGTTCCGGGATTTTTCTGTGTTCCAGTAGGCGTGCACCTGCTCTGAATGCTGCTTCAGATCGGTGGAGAAGAGGCTATGGCCAGCGGCGTCGCTGACGAAGTAGAGGTAATCGGTCTTTGCCGGGGCCATGGCGGCGCGCAAGGACGCGATGCCAGGATTGCAGATGGGGCCGGGCGGCAATCCTGCATGTTTGTAAGTGTTGTAGGGCGACATGGACTGCAGATCGGAGGTGTGGATGGAACCGCTCCAACGATGGTCAAGCAGCGCGGCATAGATCACGGTCGGATCGGTGGCGAGCGGCATTCCCTTCGCGAGCCGATTGGTGAAGACACCCGCGACCAGAGGCCGTTCGGTGTCCTGATTGACCTCTTTCTCTACGAGGGAGGCCATGATCACGGTCTGTTGGATGTCTCCGCTGAGGCCGAGCTCGGTGCTGGCCCGCCGGAAGCGGCGAACCATGGTGGCGAGCATCTGTTCGGGAGTGGTGTGGCGAGAGAAAAAGTAGGTATCGGGGAAGAGATAGCCCTCGAGCGATTGCGGCGCAATTCTTTCACCGGTCACGCCGGTTTGGGGGAGCCAGGCGATCAACTCGGTGTGCTGGCGCTCCGCGGCGAGGAAGGCGTCGCGGGTGCCAAGCCCGGCGGCGGCGACGGCCTGGGCGATGTCGAAGATGTTGTAGCCCTCGGGAATCTTGAGGGTGATGGTGTAGACGTCGCCGCGTACGATCCGCGCATAGACCTCGGTCATGGGGGCAGCGTGATCGAAGCGGTACTCTCCGGCCTTGAGCGTTCCCTGTTGAGTGAGGTGCAGCAGGTCGAAGCCATAGCGGCTGCGGATGATGCCATTCTTTTGAAGCTGCGCGGCGATCTCCGGGGTCCCGGTGCCGGGCGCGATGTCGACGAAGGTCTCGGCATGAGGGCCGAAGGGGATGTAGACAACGTAGCCGGTGACGGCCACGGCGATCAGCACCAGCAGTAAAAGTGTTCCCAGAAACTTCAAGCCGCGTCCCTCCAGCGATGCTGTGGATGCATCGTGTTTGGACTATTTTACGGTGCGGAGGTTAGGGGACGCAGGCTGGAAGAGGTCTTCCGCCGATCGAGCCATCGCGGTGATCAGATCCGCCCAGAGCGCCTTCGGGCGGGCCGCATCGTATAATGGACTTTTGATTTTGAACCCGCTGCCGCAGTGACGTTGCGAATATGCCAGCGCGACCTGGAAGGCCCCATGCCAGAACACGTAAAGAAAAGGCTCGAAGAAGAGATTAAGCAACTTGAGTACGAGCTCACCACCGAGCTGCCCGCAGAGATCAAGAAGGCGGTTGCGCTGGGCGACCTGAGCGAGAATGCCGAGTATCACATGGCGAAGCAGCGGCAGGTCTTCGTTAATGCGCGGCTCGGCCAGCTCAAAAAGCGGATGGGCGAGCTTGCCATGGTGAACCTGGTCAACATTCCGCACGACAAGGTCGGCTTCGGCGCGACGGTCACGGTTTACGATTCGAGCAAGAACGAAGAGATCCAGTACAAGCTGGTGACCAGCGAAGAGTCCGACGTGTCGCAGGGGTTGATCTCGACGACGTCGCCGATCGGGCGATGCCTGCTGGGCAAAAAGGTTGGCGACGTGGCCACCGTGATTACACCGAACGGCAACCGCGAGCTCGAGGTGCTGAAACTGGTGACGATTCACGACACCGCTGCCGAGTAATTTCAATCGGGCCATGGATTTTTAGTTAAGAGCGATAAGGCAGAGCAGTCTTTCGGGAGGCAAGTTTTTTGACCTGGACAAGTGCATTCGGCAAGGGCAGCGGCTGGCTGCTGCAGAAGATCGTCAATGGTCTTGCACTGACCCGGATCTCACCGAACGCGCTTACCTTTATCGGGCTTTGCATCAACATTGTTGCTGCTATGTTCTTCGGTTTTGCGCGCATTCGAAACGCAGACCGTATGTTCTTCTACGCGGGCGTGATCATTATTGGAGCCGGAATCTTTGATATGGTCGATGGCCGGGTCGCCCGGCAGACGAACCAGGTCTCAGTCTTCGGCGCGTTCTTCGATTCGGTAATCGATCGCTACTCCGACGTGGTGATTTTCTTCGGCCTGCTGGTCTTCTACGCACGTGGCAACCGTCTGTTTTATGTCGGCCTGGTGGCTTTTGTGATGACGGCTTCGTTGATGGTGAGCTACACCCGTGCCCGCGCGGAAGCGTTGATTGGAAGCTGCAAGGTGGGGTTCATGGAGCGGCCCGAGCGCATCGTCTGCGTGATCCTCGGCGCTCTGTTCAACCATTGGGGAGTGATGGCTGCGGCATTGTGGGTGCTGGCTTTATTCTCGACCACAACGGTGATCCACCGCATCCGGTATACGTACCTGGAGACGGAACGCAGGAAGCTGCTGCCGACTCGGTAATCGCACGCTCTGCGACCGTTGACGTCGAACCTCAATCAAATCAAATAGCAATAAGAAACTCTCGAAACACTTTGCGTGGAAGGGTGTCTCTAACAAGAGAGAGTTCGTTGCCCTGCGCCGATTCACTTAGGAGATACGGCGTAGAACGAGCAACGGAAAATACAGGGTCTCTCCACCGCGTCACGGATGGTGAGCGGTTTGTGACGTCGGGGCCGGAAAAGTGACAGCGGCAAAAGAATTTGTCGCGGTCGTAGCGTTAGACAACTTCTTGGAAAGCACAGCCATGCTTCCCTTTCAGCTCAGAAAGGTTTGGATGAAACGCATAAGAGGAATTCTCATCGCATGGGCGTTGCTAGTTCTGGCGGCATCCGGAGTTCGGGCGCATGCAGACGCAGCCCTGCTGATGGAAGAACCATACGGCACGTTCGGCGCGATTAATCCGACGGGACACGCGGCGATCTATCTGAACCACATTTGCGCGGAGACGCCGACTCAACTGCGCCCATGCCGGCCCGGCGAGTTTGGCGTGGTCATCAGCCGCTATCACAAGGTGGGCGGCTACGACTGGCTGGCGATTCCCCTGGTGCCGTATCTGTACGCCGTCGATCATGCGGAAGACGTTCCTGCAACGGCCGATCCGGGGCTCGAAGCACAGTTGCGCGACGCATACCGCCGTCAGCATTTGCTGAATATCATTCCCGACGCTGAAGCCGACGAAGACGCGAGGAAGTCGCCGAAGGGAGACTGGACTCAGCTCATCGGCGCATCCTACGACCGCAAGATCTATGGTTTTCAGGTTGAGACGACGCGGGAGGCAGATGCGCGCTTCATCGCCGAGTTCAACGACAATCGCAATGTCAGTCACTTCAATCTCTTCTTCCATAACTGCGCGGATTTTTCGAAGATGCTGTTGAACGTCTACTATCCGCATTCGATCCATCGAAATTTCTTCATCGATCTTGGCATTACGACGCCCAAGCAGGTCGCGCGATCTCTGACGAAGTATGGAAGGAGGCATCCGGAGCTGGGTTTTTTGACGTTCGTGATTCCGCAGGTGCCGGGTACGATCCATCGCAGCCATCCCATCAACGGCGTGGTGGAGTCGCTGGTGAAATCGAAGAAGTATGTTGTGCCACTGTTCGTATTGAGTCCGCCGCTCACGGCAGGAATGGTGGTGGCCTATCTGGCCGATGGGCGCTTCAAGGCGCCGAAGGACTCGCCGAGGGAGATATTGCCGGGTGACATCGAGAACCTGGGTAGAGCGCAGGGCGTCGCGGTGGACCTGGCAAAGCCATCCGTGCAACCGGCGTCAGAGAGCGAACCGCAATTGCATGGAGAACCTGTACCTTCGGCGCCGGGCGGGATTACTGTCCCATATTTCGGCGCGGCGCAGTAAAACATTTGCGCCGATAGCTTCAGTCCACGTTCAACCCGGCGTCGGCGTCGAGCACAAGCATCGTGCCTTCGACGAACAGGGAGTGCAGCTTCAGCGAACTGAGCGTGAAGGCATAGCCTGTGGTCTGGGTCGATTGGCTCAACAGTTGCCGCATCAGGTCGGCGGCGTTCACCTTCATCTGGTCGGGAAGCTTGCGGTCGAGGAAGGGCACGAGAAGGAAGTTCAACTCCTTCGATTCGCTGAGGCGTTCGATGCGCGCATCGCGAAAGCCGATGATCTGTTCCTGCGCGACGGGGATCATGGAGACGTCAGCATTGGTGTCCATCGACACGCCGATGCAGAGGCCGCCAACCGAGGTGCCCAGCTTCGCGCGTGCGTGCACATGCACGACGATGCGGTCCTGCATGAAGGTGACGTGCGGCGAATCGGCGTAGACGTAGCAGGCGGAATTGATGTCGCCACGCATGTAGTAGCGGCCATCGGCCCCGTTGAAGAGCTGTGCGCGAAGCGTGCGTTCGAGCGCCTGCGACGAGATCTTGACCTCAATTGCAGAGGCCGTGCGAGCGGCGCCGAACAGGAGAGCGCAGGAGAGAAGCAGGCAGAGCGGGATGCGGCGCATCATGTTTCCAGCATAAGGCAATGCGGCTCGCCCTCAAAAAGCAACGCGGCGTGGGGACATTCTTCGCGTGCATTCTGTATGCTTCAAGATGCGTTCTGGTCCCGCGCTTGCGGGCATTCTATCTGCAGGAGAACAAATGAAACGGCGTGATTTTCTGACCTCGTCCCTTGCCGCATCGACGCTTGCCCTTGCCAGCCAGCCACAATCGGGCGTTGCACAATCACCGGCGGCTGCCGGCCCGCGGGAATACTACCAAATACGCAAGTACCACATGCAGTCAGGGCCGCAGACCAAGCTCACGGACAGCTACGTGGCCGACTCGCTGATCCCCGCGCTGAACCGTCTGGGCATCGCGCCCGTTGGCGCCTTTCATCTCGACCTGGGCCCGGAGACGCCGACGCTTTATCTGCTGTTGCCCTGCAGCAATCTCGAGACGCTGGTGAACGTCGATCTGCGGCTGGCACAGGACGAACAGTTTATGAAGACGGCGCAGCCGTTCTGGAGCGCCCCCGCGACGGCGCCTGCGTTCATTCGCATGGAAAGCTCGCTGCTCGCTGCTTTTGAAGGGCATCCGAAGCTGACTCCACCCCCTTCGGCGGCGCAGCATGGTAAGCGCGTCTTCCAGCTTCGCACCTACGAGAGCCCCAGCGATGCCGATCACGTTCGCAAGGTCGAGATGTTCCATCATGGCGAGTTCGAGATCTTTCAGAAGGCGGGCTTCGACCAGGTCTTCTATGGCGACACGCTCATTGGTCCGCGCATGCCGAACCTGACGTACATGCTCAGCTATCCCGAGCTGTCCGACTTGACGGACAAGTGGAAGCGCTTCAGCAGCGATCCGGATTGGAAGAAACTGTCGAGTTCGTCTCGCTATTCGTTTGAGCCGATCGTGAGCAATGTCACGAACCTCATTCTCAGCCCGACGGCGTATTCGCAGATTTAGATCGCTTTTGCCAATATCGCAATCTCTTATCGAGGGCAGCCATCCAGGTTGCCCTCGTTTCTCTTTGGCTTTGGATTGCACTTCATTCGAAGGGCATAAAAGGCGTTTCCATCTGAGATACTCGAAAGCAGTTATGGATATCGCTTCCCTCACCGAACACTTCGCCATTCCCGGCGTGCTCTCGTTTAATCAGACGGCCAGCGGCCTCATCTATGCCGACGTGACGACGCCGCACGCTACGGCTACGGTCTATCTGCAGGGAGCGCACCTTGCTGCGTGGCAGCCTACCGGGGAACAGCCGGTGCTTTTTGTCAGCCGCAAGAGCGACTTCGAGCCGGGCAAACCGATCCGCGGCGGCGTGCCCATTGCGTTTCCTTGGTTTGCGAACCGGCACGATGGCAAGACTGGCCCATCCCACGGCTTCGCTCGTATCCAGAATTGGACGCTGGCCTTTGCCGCGCTCGCCGGGAACGACCTGCATCTGACGTTCACGCTGGCGCCGACGGAGATAAGCCGCGAGCTTGGCTACGATAACTTTCGGCTGGCCTATCAACTGACCATCGGGCGTACGCTCACGATGCAGCTTGCGGTGGCCAACGACGCGGCAGCGCCACTTCTCTTTGAAGAGGCGCTGCATACTTATTACTCCGTGGTGGATGTCCATGAGGTGACGGTCACCGGGCTTGAGCCGACACCCTTCATCGACAAGACCGACAACATGCGCGAGAAGCCCGCAGCGCATGCTCCGCTGACGTTTACAGGACCGACCGACCGGGTCTATCAAAATACTGAAGCGACGTGTGTTCTGCACGATGCTGCCGGTCGTCGCCGCATCACGGTTGCCAAGACGAACTCCGACACCACGGTTGTCTTCAATCCGTGGAAGGCGATGGCCGATCTGGGGCCGGACGAGTGGCACGAGATGTTGTGCGTCGAAACGGTGAACGCCGCGGCCAATACTGTCACGCTTGCGCCGGGAAAGACGCACAGCATGCAGGCGCATATCTCCGTCGAGAAAATTTTGTCCTGAGCCGAATACACTTTAGGTTGCCATGCTTATTCTTGCCTCCGCCTCGCCTCGCCGCCGTGAACTGCTCACGCAGGCTGCCCTTAACTTTACTGTCGAGTCGGCCGATCTGAATGAAGACCTGCTGCCCGACGAGGGGGCGGCTGCCTACGTTCAGCGGCTGGCCGTGGAGAAGGCGCAGGCCATCTGGAATCGGCATCAATCCCACGACTCTGGTGGCGATCCGCTGATCGTGATCGGGGCCGATACCGCAGTGGTCAGCGAGAGCAACATCCTCGGTAAGCCTGTAAATGCTGCTGATGCGCGGCGCATGCTGCAGCTTCTCAGCGGACGCACTCATGCAGTGTTGACGGGTCTTGCCGCGGTTACACGCAAGGGGGCGATCAGCGAGGTTGAGATCACGCAGGTCACCTTCGACGTAATCAAGGACTCGGAGATCGACGCGTACATCGCTACCGGTGAGCCGCTTGATAAGGCCGGGGCGTATGCGATTCAGGGCTACGCCGCGCGATGGATCCCCCGGATTGAGGGCTGCTACTTCAACGTGGTTGGGTTGCCGATTGCGCGGACAATCTCTCTGCTGGATGAAGCGGCGGCAGGGTTGGCTGGTTCTTAGCAGGTACGCAAGAGCAGCATAAATGAGGCTTTACTAGCCCCGTTCAGGGAGAGTCGCGAGCATGGCGGCCAGCAGAGCGGTGCGTGGGATAAGTTGATCGATGACGACGTGCTCGTGGGCGGCGTGGGCGCCGTCGCCTACAGCTCCCATGCCGTCGAGCGTGGGAATGCCAAGGGCGGCGGTGAAGTTGCCATCGGAGCCGCCGCCGGTTGAGGCTTCGTTGAGTTCGAATCCTAGTTCGTCAGCCAGCTTTCGCGCGTGTTTGAAAAGGGCGACGGTGCCGGGCTTGCGCTCCATCGGCGGACGGTTAAGGCCTCCGGTGATCTCAAGCTTGCAGTGCGGGTCGGAGACCTTGAGGCTGCGGAAGAGTTTTTCTACGCGCGCGGCATCGCTGGTTTTGGCGATGCGTACGTCAACCTCGGCATAGGCGTTCTGGGCGATGACGTTGGAACGGGTTCCTCCAGCGATGACGCCGCAGTTTACGGTTCGACCGACGGAGAGGTCGGTGAAGCTGGAGATGGTTTCGACCAGCTTTGCCAGCTCCAGAATGGCGGAGTGGCCGCGCTCGAAGTCCAACCCGCTGTGCGCGGCGACACCTGTCACTCGCACGTTATATTGGCCGACTCCCTTGCGGGCAGTCTTGCAGGCGAGTCCCTGGGCGGGTTCGAGGACGATGACGGCGGAGGATGCAGCCGCCAGCTTTTCAGTGATGGGGCGAGAGACGGTGCTGCCAACTTCTTCGTCGCTGTTGAGGAGCAGGGTGATGGGGCGGGACAATTTCAACTCTTTCAAGATGCCGATAGCGGCGAGCGCTATGACGATGCCAGCCTTCATGTCGAAGACCCCGGGACCCCAGTACCGGCCATTTTCTTCGCGCCAGGGCATGCCTTTGAGCGTTCCCATGGGCCATACGGTGTCGAGGTGGCCGAGCAGGAGAATGGGCTTGCGGGAGGAGCGTGCCGGGCCGAAGCGGAGTTCGAGGATGTCGCCGAAGTTTTTCTGTTTGTGCCGTCTCGTTCTTCCGCCGAGGCCACGGGCGAGATCTTCTGCGAGAGTGGCCGCCGCGTTAACTGCCGCCCTGTCCTCACTTGGGGATTCCTGCAAAACGAGATCGCGGAGGGCGGATCGGATCCATTCATGCCTGGTCTGGGCCAGGTTAAGGACAGCATTGGGGTTCATGGACGGATGTTATAGCAGACAGAGAGCTTAGTGGAGTGATTTTGAGGGAACAAAGGTAGTCATCCCTATTGGCAAGTGTGGTTTTTTTACCACATTTACAGGCATTGATATGCCTGTAACCTAACCCGAGTTGGCGCAGGAGATGTAGATTCGTGGCATTCGAAGCCCATTTTGAGCGAACAATCCGGTCGGAGATAGAGCTGAGCGGCATTGGCCTGCACAGCGGCGCACCTGTCTCGATGCGGCTGGTTCCGGCTCCGGCTGGTTCGGGAATCGTCTTTCGACGCACGGATCTGGACAACTTCGAGATTCCGGCGATTGGCCGCAATGTGGCCAAGGTGAGCTATGCGACCAGCCTGATGCGGCAGAGCGTTCTGATCTCGACGACGGAGCATCTGCTGTCGGCGCTGATCGGGTTTGGCGTGGACAATGTCATCGTCGAGGTGGACAATCTGGAGGTCCCGATCCTCGATGGAAGCGCTTTGCCCTATGTGCAGGCCTTTCATTCAGTCGGGTTGAAGCAGCAGCGGCGGAAGCGGGAGTACATCCGGATTCTGAAGGAGATCGAGGTCCGGGATGGGTCGAAGTTTATCGGCGTGTATCCGGGCTCGGGATATCGGATCGAGTACACCATCGATTTTCCGCAGCCTATCGGATACGAAAAGTTCACAGGGGACCTGGCGACGGGCGACTATGTAAAGTTGATTGCTCCGGCGCGGACGTTCGGATTTAAGGAAGATGAAGCGATGTTGCGGGACATGGGACTGATTCGCGGGGTCTCGGACGAGAGTGCCATTATTCTGTCGCGACGGGGAGTGGAAAATGGGCC
Organism: Edaphobacter paludis; assembly: GCF_039993895.1. NCBI lineage: Bacteria > Pseudomonadati > Acidobacteriota > Terriglobia > Terriglobales > Acidobacteriaceae > Edaphobacter > Edaphobacter paludis. Next base: position 3,984,358 of record NZ_CP121194.1, on the reverse strand, counting down.
GCTTCGGTTTGAGGACGAGTTTGTGCGGCATAAAGTGCTGGACCTGATCGGCGATCTGGCCCTGGCAGGGCGGCGGATTCAGGGGCGGGTGGTGGCGGAGCGGGCAGGCCATGCCATGCACACAGCCCTGGTGCAGCGATTAATGCGGGACCGGTCGGCGTGGGAACTGGCGCACGGGTATGATGAAGTGGCTGAGGTGGAGACGGCTCCGATCAGATTGCAGCACGCTTCGGCTTGACTGGGTGGTTTATCTTTCCATAAACGGGCTACGGGCCGGACCATCATCTAAATCTGAGGACAATGAGATGGGTGGGGTGCGATTGTGAGAGCGCTCGCGGCGATTGCGCTGGGGTCGAACCTGGAGTCGGATTTTGGCGACCGGGAAGCAAACCTGCGCGAGGCGGTAAAGCGACTGGGGTTGCTGGGGAGAGTGCGGGCGGTCTCGACATTTCATGACACCGAACCGGTGGGGTATCTGTCGCAGCCAAGGTTTTTGAATGCGGCGATGCTGCTGGAGACCGAGCAGGAGCCGCTGGAGTTGATGCGCGGGCTACTTGAGATTGAGCAGGCGATGGGTAGGCAGCGGGTCGTTGCGAAGGGGCCTCGGGTGATCGATCTCGATCTGCTGCTTTATGACGCGGTGGTGATGAATACGGCGGCGTTGACACTGCCCCATCCCGGGATGCACGAGCGACGGTTTGTGCTGGAGCCGCTGGCGGAGATTGCGCCGGGGATGGTGCATCCGGTGCTGGGAAAGACGGTGGGGGAGATACTGCAGGGGCTGGGGCGGCGAACGGCTTGAGGCAATCACGGATCGATGCGGATCGACTCTCCTGCTTCCAAGTCTGAAATCTTACGTGGGTGAGATGAGAACAAGCGCGGTTTGGGTGTTAACCGTTTAGGCCTCTGGAACGTTGTATTCGATGAAGGCGACGTTCGTATCGGAAAAGGGGTAGAGGTTATGGCAGAAAATGTTCTGGTTCCATTCATTGTGTTCTTCACGATTGGCTGGATTGCGTGGGTGGTGCTGTCGTCGATTCGGCGTTACCGGATTGCGAAGCTCCAGTATTTCGTGCAGATGAAGCTGCTGGAGAAGATCGATTCGCCCCAGACGGTGCTGGCGTATGCGGAGACGGAGGCCGGACGGAACTTTCTGAGCTCGCTGGCGGTGGAGCAGGCGGAGCGGGCGACGCCGTACAAGAGCATCTTGAGCGGCGTCCGCGCGGGTATTATGCTGATTGCGCTGGGTGCGGCGCTATTGTCACTGCATTCGCTGGCTGGAAACGACGCCCAGGCCAATCAGTTTATTGGAACGATCGCCCTTACGCTTGGTATCGGGTTTGAAGTGGCGGCGCTGGCGACTTACTTTCTCTCCCGGTCGTTCGGGCTGCTGAATAAGAGTGAAGGCGCGTAGCGGGGTCTTGAGGCCGATGCATAAGACCGATGCACTTGCGGCACGGCTCTCGTGGACGGGCGAGGAAGACGCTGCGATGGATTCGACGGCCTCGATGGATGAGCAGGCGTTTCGATCGCTGTATGACGCGACCTCCCGGCCGATCCTGGCTTATCTGACCGGCGTGACCGGCCGCAGAGACGTGGCCGAGGATGTCCTTCAGGAGACCTATTGCCGCTTTCTGGTGCGCCAGCCTGGGGCGATGGAAGCGACTGAGGCCCGGCGGTATCTGTTTCGCATTGCGACGAATCTGCTGCGCGATCGCTGGCGCAAGGGCGAGGATCGCCCGGCCCCTGAGATGGCGGACGAGGGATCTTCGCCGGATGCGAACATGGCGGACGTCAACACGCAGATGGATGTTCGGCGCGCGATGCAGATGATGAAGCCGAGAGAGCGCGAGCTGCTATGGCTGGCGTACGTGGAAGGGATGAGTCATGCCGAGATTGCGAAGGCGACCGGTCTGGGAACGATGAGCGTTCGGCTGCTGCTGTTTCGGGCGCGGCAGAAGGCTGCGGTGCTGCTGCGGCCGCTGAAAGAACAAGAGAGGAAGAGCGATGAATCGAAGCGGATGTGAATGTGAGCGTGAAGTCGTGGATGCTCTGCGGACGGGCTTGTGGACGGCTGACTTGAATGGTCATATTGAGAGCTGCGATTCGTGCAGGGAGACAAAGCGGGTCGCGGAGAGCCTGTTGCACTATGCTGCTTCGCTGCGGGTAGAGCAGGTGCCGGCGGCTGCCGACGAGATCTGGCGACGGGCGCAGATGGAGAGACAGGCGATGATTCTGAAGCGGGCGACGCGTCCGCTGATTTTTATGCGTTTGCTGAGTCTGGGCTGCGTAGTGGCCTTTGCGGCGTGGCTTTTGCATGGCCTTTCACGATTTGATTATCGCGAGATCTTGCATGGCTGGGCATTGGGAGACATTCTGCCCGGTGTGGCGATAGCGGTGCTGTGTATCGCCGCCGGTGCGTTTTATATGCTGCATGAGGGGAAGCAGCAGGGCGCGTTCAATGTGGTTTCCTGAGGTGTGAATCGAGGGATGCTCTCCACCTATAGGTTGAGATGAAAACAGGTCTTTGTGGCGATGACAGGAGATGAGGCTGAAGCTACTCTTTCTTTAACAATTTCAATCAATGCTCTCCAAGGAGGCGCCTCAGGTGCCTCCCTTTTTTTTTGCCCATGGCGGGCTAGCTTTGGCCACCGCATCTCCTGCGCAGATGTGACCCATGTGGGGAGTTTCTTAATCGGTGGAAGTTGGTTAGTCTGCGGCTAATTACTTTATGAAGTTTCGCTGTGCTGCGATGCTCTGCCCGGATAGTTATGGATGGGGCGCGGTGTTGTCTTGTCTTCCCGTGGTCTGGATGGGCGTCGCTTTAATTTACGGGAGAGTGCATGTTGTCTTGCTGTAATCGCGTGAGGTCGGGCGCGGTTGTTTTGGTGCTTTTGCTGTGCTGTGGGCTGGCGGCTGCGCGAGGGCAGACGGCGGTGGACGGCGCTGTGCACGGAGTGGTGGTGGATGCGAGCGGTGCGGCTGTGCGTGGGGCCCGGGTGCAGGTGGAGGAGAGTGCGACCGGGTTTGTGGTGCGGGTCGTCAGTGATAAAGGCGGGGAATTTCTGGTGGCGCGGGTTCCGGTGGGAATATACCGCGTGGTGGTGGAGGCGGCGGGATTCGAGCGGTTGGTTTTGTCGGGGGTCGTGGTCGAGACGGGTGCGGTGACGGGGGTAGATGCCCGGCTGAGGGTTGCCGGAGTGGCGACGGCAGTGACCGTGACGGCCGCTGCGGAGGTTTCGGAGCCGGAGTCGGCGGCGGCGGGAAGCACGGTGACGGCGGGAGAGATCGAGCGGCTGCCGGTGAATGGGAGGCGGTGGCAGACGTTTGCGCTGCTGACACCTGAGGTGAATCCCGATGCGGCGGGTTTGCTGAGCTTTCGCGGATTGGCGGTGACGCAGAACAGTACGGTGGTGGATGGAGCGGAGGATGACCAGAGCTTTGGTGCGGTGCCTCGGGGAACGGGTGGAGAAGGCAATGGGGGGTATGGGCGGCTGGGCGGCGCGGCTTATACGTTTTCGCAGGAGGCGGTGCGGGAGTTCCGCGTGAGCGGGCAGAACTACTCGGCGGTGTATGGACACGCGGCGGGGGGCGTGGTGACGACGGTATCGAAGAGCGGAACGAATGCGCTGCATGGGACGGGATTCTATCTGGCGCGCAGCAGTGCGCTGGCTGCGGCGAACCCTTTCTCGATTGCGACGCATTATGCCGATGGCGTGGTGACGAGCGCGACAGTAAAGCCGCATGATCTGCGGCAGCAGTTTGGGGGCAGCGTGGGTGGCGCGGCAGTGCGGGACAGGCTGTTTTACTTCTATGCGTTCGACCAGCAGCGGCGCGGGTTTCCGGCGGTCTCTTCGCCTCGGGCTGCGGCGTTTTATTCGCTGACATCGACGCAAATAGGGGTGCTGGCCACACGCGGAGTGACGTCCTCGAAGGTAAATGCGGCGCTCAATTATCTGGATAGCCTGACCGGGACAGTGGCGCGGCGGCAGGACCAGACGGTGAACTTTGGCAAGCTGGACTGGCAGGCTTCGGCGAAGAACCGGCTGAGCGTGCAGTATGACCGGGCCCGGTCGAGTTCGCCGGGTGGTGTGAGGTCGGCGGCGGTTGTGGCGCGCGGCAGGGCGAGCCTGGGCAGCAGCTATGTGAAGGTGGACACCTTGCTGGGTCGGTGGCTGTGGTCGGGGAGCGCGAAGTTCAGCAATGAGGTCCGAGTGGCGGTGGGGAGGGATTTTCAGTATCAGCAGGCCTCGGCTTCGCTGCCGCAGGAGCCGGCGGTGGGGCCCGGCGGCTATGCTCCCGAGGTGGCGATTGGGCCGAATGGCTTGACGTTCGGAACGCCGTCGTCGCTGGGGCGCAAGGCCTATCCCGATGAGCGCAGGGTGCAGTTTGCAGACATGGTGACCTGGGTGCATGGGCATCATCAGTTGCAGGTTGGTGGGGATGTAAGCCTGGTGCATGACTACATCGATTCGCTGAGCGATCAGGAGGGAGCGTTTCACTATGACAGCGGCACGACCAAAGGACATGCGGGTGGGCTGGTGGATTGGATCACCGATTACACATTCAACGTGAATACGTATCCGAATGGCGGATGCCCAACGATCCATTCGGCTCTGCATGACTTCTGCTTTACGTCGTTCGCGCAGAGTTTTGGGCAGGCTGCGGTGACGTTCGATACGCAGGAGTGGGCCGGGTATATGCAGGACCGCTGGCAGGCCAGGCGGGGACTGACAATCGATGCGGGTGTCCGCTATGAGTATGAGCTGCTTCCCTTTCCGCAGAGGCCGAATGGGAATATCGATGCAGCGTTTGGGAGGCGCGGCGCGACCAGCGTCTTTCCCGAGGACAGAAATAACTTTGGGCCTCGTGTGGGCGTGGCGTGGCAGCCGCTTGGGGTGGGGCGTGGCGTGGTTCGAGTGGGGTACGGACTGTTCTATGGCCGCCTGCCGGGGGCGACGGTGCGAAGTGCGCTGGTGAATACGGCGCTGCCGAATTCAGCGACGCATGTCAGGATTACACCGACAACGGTGACGAATTGTCCGCAGGTGGCGGACCAGGGTTTTGGTTATGCCTGCGCGTATCTGACGACGCCTCCGGCGGCGGTGAGTACGACGACCTCGGCAACAGTTTTCGATCGCGGCTTCCGGCTGCCTGCGGTGCAGCAGGGCAGCGTGACGATGGAGCGCATGGTCGGCGCGGGAGTGGTGGGGAGCGCGACTTACCTGATGAATCTTGACCGGCAGTTGCCGAACTCGGTGGACATTAATATTGCGCCAGCTTCGGCGGTGGAGACGTTTCAGCTGCAGGGCGGTACGGGGGCGCGGGGTGTTCGCGACGGGGAGACATTTGCATTACCGGTTTACACGCAGCGGGTGGACGCGAGCTTTGGGCCGGTGACAGACATCGTGTCGAATGCGAATGCCAGCTACAACGCGCTGGTGCTGGAGGCGCGGAGGCGCAGCGTTGGCGGCCTGGAGTTCAGGGCGAGCTGGACGTGGTCGAAGGCCATCGACTTCGGGCAGAGTGCTGGAGCGACACCTCTTCAGAATGGGCAGCTGGATCCGTTCGATCTGCGATATGACAAGGGGCTTTCGGCGCTGAACTTTCCCCATAAGCTGGTCCTGAGCGCGGTGTGGGAGCCGCGGGTTTCGAGCGAGCGGCGGTGGCTGCGGCTTGCCGCGAATGGGTGGATGATGGCTCCGCTGTTTACGGAGAGGAGTGGAAGGCCGTATAGCTTGAACATCTACGGGGGAAGGCGGCTGACGGGTGGGCATCAGAGCATCAATGGCTCGGGTGGTGCCGTATATCTGCCGACCGTGGGAAGGAATACGCTGCGGTTGCCGGATGCGGCGAATCTCGATCTGCGGGTGAGCCGGATGGTGAGGGTGACGGAGAAGGTGCGGCTCAAAGGCGTGGCGGAGATTTTTAATGTGACTAACCGGGTGAATTATTCGGCGATCATGCAACGGGCGTTTCTGGTCGAGACGGCGGCGAACGGAGTGACTCCGCTGGTGTTTCAGGATGCGGCGACGGTGGCGGCGGAGGGATTGAATGTGCAGCCGTTCGGGACGTTTACGGCGGCTTCGACGAGCCAGACGCAGGAGCGGCAGGTTCAGCTTGGGGTGAGGCTGGAGTTTTGAGGCCTTAAAAGCCAGCGAGTGCTTCAGAGCTGCGGTTTGCATCGAAGCGGTGTGTAAGCTGTGATTGGAGCGTGGTGAGATGGGGCTGATCGAGGTCATTGCGCATCATGGGTACGCGGTGACCGCGATTGTGCTGTTTCTGGCCTGCGCAGGCGTTCCGTTGCCGGTATCGATTACGTTGCTGGCGGCGGGTGCGGCGTCCCATCATGGGCTGCAATTGAGTGTGCTGTTGCCGTTGGCGTGCGGAGCGGCGATTGCGGGCGATACGCTGCTTTATTTTGGCGGACGATATACGGGATGGTGGCTGCTGGCGGTGATGTGCAGGCTATCCCTCGATCCTGAAGGATGTATCTTTCGTTCGGCCGACTACTTCTACAAGCGTGGCGCGAAGACGCTGCTGGTGGCGAAGTTCATTCCGGGACTGGGAGCGATGGCGGCCCCTCTGGCAGGCAGCCTGAATATGCGCTTCTGGCGGTTTTTGCGACTGGATGCGCTGGGCGCGGTCTTCTATTGCGCCGCCTGGACGATGGCGGGATATGTGTTCAGCCGGTTTTTGCGGGAGATTGCGGAGGCGCTGGCGCAGGCGGGACATGCGGTGCTGATTCTGGTCCTGCTGCTTTCGATCGGGTACGCGGTCGGGTTTCTGGCGTTCACGATCCGCGCGAGGCGGTATCGCGCGATCGAGAAAATCAGCGCGGCTAACCTGCACGAGCGGCTGCAATTGCTGACGCCGGACCGGCTGGTGGTGATTGCGGATGTGCGCAGCCATGGCTACTACGATCCGGGAATGAAGCGCATCAAGAATTCGATTCGCGTGGAGCCGAACCGGCTGAAAGAAGAAGTAGTGGCGCTGCGTGAGTTCATGGCTCCGGAGTGCGAGATCTATCTGTATTGCAGTTGCCTGCGCGACACGACGAGCGTGCGCGTGGCCTATATGCTCCAGCAGGAAGACTGCAAGGTGCAGGTGATTAAGGGTGGCATGAAGGCTTGGATCAAGGCCGGGGGCGAGCTGGAACTGGTTCCCGAAGGGGATGTGCGGCACCTGCCTCAATTTGATTGAAGGATCTTTCCACTCCGCTATGTGCTGGATTGTTGCTTTGGGGGCTGCTGCGGGCCGGGGGCTGAATCCGGCGGCAGCGAACCTTGCTGTGGGCTGCCAGCGCGGTCGGGTAATGCGGCGAAGCGGGTAGTGGGGAAGGCGTTGGGATAGTTCTGCTGAATCCAGGCCGTCATCTTTTCGCGTACCAGGCAGCGGAGATCGAAGCTTGCGCTGGAGTTGCTGGAGCTCATCAGGCAGCGGATCTCCATGGTGTGCTCGCTGAGGTTGGTGACCTGGAGACCGCATACCTTCTTGTCCCAGAGGGGCGAAGGATGAACGATGAGGTCGAGTTGGGCGCGCAACTCTTCTACCGGAATGGAGTAGTCGACGTAGAGGAAGGCAGTGCCCAGAATGTCGGCGGACTCGCGTGTCCAGTTTGCGAAGGAGTTTTCGATGAAGTACGTGAGCGGAACGATGAGGCGGCGGAGGTCCCATATTCTGACCACGACGTAGGCCGAGGTGATCTCTTCAATTTTGCCCCACTCCCCCGCGACGACGACGACATCGTCGATACGGATGGGCTCCGTGAGCGCGATTTGAATGCCTGCCAGGAAGTTGGATGCGGTGGATTTGGCGGCGGTGGCGAGAACGAGGGTGGCGATGCCGGCGGAGGCGAGCAGGCCGGAGCCGTAGTGCCAGATGCGGGGGTCGTTGAAGGTCCAGAGCAGGGCGCCGATGTCGATGACGATGACAAAGGTGATGAGCATGCGGCGGAAGACCTGGAACTGCGTATGGATACGGCGTGCGCGAACGTTGTCGGCGGCGGAGAGATCGTATTTCCGCAGGAGGATGGTTTGCAGCACGTAGATGCACCCGACGACGAACCATCCCAGGGCGGCGACCATTGCCATGATGAAGCCCTGATGGATGATTTGTTCGAGATCGCGGGGAAGGGGGACTAATGGAAGCGCGAGAAGCAGGCAGGTGAGAAAGAAGATGGCTCGTGCCGGATGGCCGAGGTGTTGCTGAAGCCCCCACCCCATGCCTGACATCTGGACCTCTTTGCGTTTCAGGATCCGGAACACAACGTAATGCACGAGATTCGCCAGCACAAGCGCGGCGCAAAAGAAGAAGATGGCGAAAAACCAGGCATGATGGGAGTGGAAGATGGCAATCATCGTTATGGTTGGATGCCCGGAGTCTGAAGCGAGTGATCTGCGGAGCCGCCGTGGCGGGACGGGAAATTACTCTCGGAAAGCCTAGAATAGAAGGGTGAGCTTTACGGAACAGTACGATGTCGTGGTCGTCGGCGCAGGCCATGCGGGCTGCGAGGCGGCAATGGCTGCGGCGCGCATGGGGCTGCGCACGGCCATCTTTACGCTGAACCTCGATCTGATTGCGCAGATGAGTTGCAACCCGGCGATCGGTGGAATTGCCAAGGGGCATCTGGTGCGCGAGGTGGACGCGCTGGGCGGTGTGATGGGCGAAGTCGCCGATGCCTGCGGCATTCAGTTTCGGTTGCTGAATACGTCGCGCGGGCCGGCGGTGTGGTCTCCGCGGGCGCAGTGCGATAAGGCTCTGTACCGGGTGAAGATGCGTGAGGTGCTGGAGGGACAAAGGAACCTGTTCATCAAGCAGGCCGAAGTCGTGGACCTGATTGTGGAAGAGGTGGATGGCTGCTCAGAACGGGTTGTGCGTGGGTTGAAGCTGCGGGATGGTCGCACAATTCACGCGGCTGCGACGGTGGTGACGACCGGGACGTTTTTGAACGGCCTGATTCATTGCGGCGAGCAGCAGTACACCGCCGGGCGCAGCGGAGAGCCAGCGAGCGTTCTGCTGGGCGAGAGCTTGAAGCGGCTGGGACTGAGGGAGTGCCGTTTGAAGACGGGCACGCCGCCGCGGCTCGATGGACGGACGATTGACTGGACAAAGTTTGAGGAGCAGCCGGGCGATGCGGATCCGACGCCGTTCAGCTTCCGCACGCGGTCGCTGCCGCTGCGGCAGATCATGTGCCACATCGCGCATACGACGCCGGAGACGCTAAGGCTGATCCGCGAAAATGTGCATCGCTCGCCCATGTATACCGGGCAGATCGAGGGCATCGGCCCGCGCTATTGTCCTTCGATTGAAGACAAGATCGTGCGCTTTCCGGAGAAGACGCGGCACCAATTTTTCCTTGAGCCTGAGGGCCTGAACACGCACGAGGTTTACATCAACGGCATGAGCACGAGTCTGCCGATGGAGATTCAGGCGGCGATGGTGCACTCGATTCCCGGCCTTGAGAATGCGGAGATGCTGCGGCCCGGCTATGCGATCGAATATGACGCGATTGATCCGACGGAGCTTGACCGGACGCTGCGGGTGAAGTCGATGCAGGGTTTGTATCTTGCCGGGCAGATCAATGGCACGAGCGGCTATGAAGAGGCAGCATGCCAGGGGCTGATGGCAGGCATCAACGCGGCGTTGGCGGTGCGTGGCGAGGCGGGCTTTACGCTGGATCGCACTGAGGGGTACACGGGCATCCTGATCGACGATTTGATCAGTAAGGGAACGAATGAGCCTTACCGGATGTTTACCTCGCGGGCGGAGTTCCGGCTGCATCTGCGGATCGACAATGCGGACCGCAGGCTGACTCCGCATGGACGGCGGCTGGGGCTGATTGATGACGACGCGTGGGCTGGCTATGAAGCGAAGCAGGCGCGCGGCGTTGCGTTTGAGAAGCTGCTGGGAACGGCGCGGGTGAGGACGGGCGAGCTGCCTGAAGAGCTGGTGGCGCGGCTGGATGGCGACGGGGGCGTTGCCGGACAGACGTTTGCACAGTTGCTGAAGCGGCCTGAGGTTGTGGTGGAGGAGCTTGCTCCGCTGCTGCGGGATCGATTGGTGGATGAGGGTGAGGTGTTGAGTGCCTGGGTGGCGGCGATGGATGCGGCTGCTTATTCTGTGAGCGCGCGGCTGCCTGCCTGGGTTCGCAATGAGATGAAAACGGTGGAGACCGAGATTAAGTACGCGGGCTACCTCGATCAGCAGCGACGGTCGATGGAGAAGCTGCGCAAGGCCGAGAAGCGGCTGATTCCGGATTGGTTCGACTATGCGGCGGTGAGCGGCCTGTCACGGGAGATGCAGGAGACGCTGTCGCGGGTGCGTCCGCAGACACTGGGACAGGCCAGCCGCATTGCCGGAGTCACGCCGGTGGCGGTGAGTCTGATCCATGGATTCATTGAGATTCAGGGCAGGCGTCGCAGAGCGGCGGATCTGCTGAGAGAATCTGAAACCGGTATGAGCGCGTCTTAACTGTATAGCGGGATGCAGTGGAGGTTCGAGATGCAGACAGGCAAGATGTTGATACGGTTCGGGTGGATAGCGCTGGTGGTGGTTGCAGTGGTTCTGATGGCATGGAGGGGGATGAAGATGACACAAGTGAGTGCGCAGGCGAAGGCCCCGGTGCCTGCCGTCGATGAGGCGAAGGCCTCGGTTTCGGGCCACGAGACGGCGGTGTTCGCGGGCGGATGCTTTTGGGGAACGCAGTCAGTGTTTCAGCGGGTGAAGGGTGTGACTTCGACGATGGCCGGGTATGCCGGAGGCTCTGCGGCGACAGCAACTTACGCGCAGGTAACGACGGAGACGACCGGACATGCGGAGTCAGTAAAGGTGGTCTACGATCCGTCGAAGCTGACCTATGGACAGCTTCTGCGCATCTTCTTCACGGTGCATGATCCTACCCAGTTGAACCGGCAGGGGCCGGATGTGGGCACGTCGTATCGTTCGGCGATCTTTTACACCAACGATGAACAGAAGAAGATTGCGACGGCGTATATCGCGCAGATGGAAGCGGCGCATGTATTTTCAAAGCCGATTGTGACGCAGGTGGTTCCGCTGAAGGGCTTTTATGACGCCGAGTCCTACCATCAGGACTATGCGACGAACAACCCGAACAATCCTTACATCATGGTTTGCGACCGGCCGAAGATTGAGACGCTGAAGCGGGACTTTCCGGAGCTGTTTCAGCCTTACAAAGGGGAGTAGCGACGAAGCTATTGGGTGACTTCGCCCTCGGGCTCGTCGGTGGGGTTGTCGATCTCAGCGGTGAAGCCTTCGAGCAGCCGTTCAAGAAAGGCATCCTTGTCGACGGCGTGGCCTTGCAGCTCGTGGGCGAGGGCGATGTGACGGGCGAGGTCGGCGAGGACGATGCCCCACGCGAAGGGGTCCTCCCAGGCGCCGCTGCGGATGCTGACGTGTTGGCCCTGCTCGGCGATCCAGACGCGCAACACCTCGAAGGATGCCTTGTCGCGTTGTGCGGCTGGCGGAATGGCGAGAAATTTTTCCGATCCCATCTTGATACCTCCAAAGCTGAGTGTGCGTGTGTGCGTCAGTGTGCTGACTGGTATAAGAGTAGACTTTGCAAAGGCGTCTTTTGACGCTTAATCCACAGAATTTGCCTGCCATCCGCAGGAACACTTCAGCTAGGTTAATAATCGATGGCTACCTATCCTCATATCGTTGGCGAGCAAGAGCGCCCTGCGTCGCTTCATGCTGAGATGACGATTCTCGGCGCGATGCTGGTTGAGCCTCTCGCAATCAACGATGCGACGATGCTGTTGAAAACTGACGACTTCGCGCTGGACTCGCACCGCAGAATCTATACGGCCATGCTGCATCTGTCCGAGCTCGGCCACGCGGTCGATATCGTTACGGTGGGCGAGGAGCTGAAGAAGAAGAAGGAGCTTGACTCGATTGGCGGCCTGCCATACCTCGCGTCCTTGAGCGAGGGATTGCCGAGGAAGCTGAGCATCGAGAGCTATGTGCGCATTGTGCGCGACAAGAGCTTGATGCGTCAGTTGATGACGGTGTGCGACCTCGGCATGATCGACGCGGCGGACCAGAGTCAGGAAGCGCTCGATGTGCTGAACAACGTGAGCGGCAGACTGATGGAGATCTCGGATCACGCGGTGACGGGCGGATTTTCCGACATCGGCGAGATCGTGAAGTCGTCGTTCGGCTCGATCGACAAGCTGTATGAGCAGGGGCGCGAGATTACCGGTCTGGCGACGCACTATATCGAGTTCGACCGCATGACCAGCGGCTTGCAGGACTCGGAGCTGATTATTATTGCGGCGCGGCCTTCGATGGGCAAGACGGCGTGGGCGATTAACATCGCGCAGAATGCTGCTGTGCGCGACGGCAAGGTGGTTGCTGTGTTTTCGCTGGAAATGTCGAAGGAGAGCCTGCTGCGCCGTTTGCTGGCGTCCGAGGCGCTGGTGAACTCGCGCAAAATTCAGACCGGCTTTCTACCGAAGGAAGATAAGAGCAAGCTGCTGAGTGCGCTGGAACGGCTGATGGAATCGAAGCTGTTTATCGACGATACGCCGGGCATCACGCTCGCCGAGATGCGCGCCAAGGCGCGGCGACTGCATCAGCAGGAGGGGCGGCTCGACCTGATTGTGATCGACTATCTGCAGTTGATGACGGGTTCGGCCGGGGCCAATCAGAAGAAATTTGAGAACCGCACGCAGGAGGTCTCGTCCGTCTCGCGCGGGCTGAAGGCACTGGCGAAGGAGATGAAGGTCCCGGTAATTGCGCTGTCGCAGCTCTCGCGTTCGAGTGAGCAGCGCGGCGGCGACAAGAAGCCGCTGTTGAGCGACTTGCGCGAGTCCGGTTCGATCGAGCAGGATGCTGACGTGGTCGCGTTTATTCACCGCGAGAGCTACTACAACAAGGACGAGAACGGCGACGAAGATCCTGAGTCGAAGGGTAAGGCGGAGATCATCATCGCCAAGCAGAGAAACGGGCCTACGGGCAGCGTGCATCTGGCGTATCTGTCGGACTACACGCGCTTTGAAAATTTGCAGAGCGATGGCGGCGGTGGTGGCGGGTACTAGCTCACGGATGTTGGCTGATATGTTCTCAAAAAAATAATGGCTACTGACACAATGCTGTCAGTAGTCCCTGTATATGCTTTGCCTTAAGTCAGCCAATTCAAGGAGAGCGACATGAGCAATACAGCGACAGTTCGCCAGAATGCCATCAACTGGTTCGAGATTCCCTGCGCCGATCTGGACCGGGCCACCACCTTTTACGAGACGCTGCTGGGCGCGAAGATGCAGCGCGAAAATATCGGCGACAACATGGCCATCTTTCCTGCCGAACAGACGGGAACGAGCGGAACCCTGGTCAAGCGGAAGTTTCAGAAGCCAGGCGCGGGAACGATGGTCTACCTCAATTGCGATGGCGACCTCGATGATGTTCTCTCCCGTGTCCCCAAGGCGGGCGGCCTTGTGCTGATGCCCAAGACGGAGGTGCCCGGCGGCTACGGCCACTTTGCCTGTCTTCGCGATACCGAGGGCAATCACATCGGCCTGCATTCGCACTAAGATCACACCTATGCGACGCGCTGACAGACTCTTCCGCATCGTCCAGTTTTTGCGCCTCGGCCGTCTGCTGACGGCGCAGAAGCTGGCCGAGAAGCTACAGGTCTCGCAGCGGACGATCTACCGCGACATTCAAGACCTTCAGCTCTCCGGTATGCCGATTGAAGGCGAGGCCGGTGTGGGCTACACGCTGCGGCGCGACCACGATCTGCCTCCGCTGATGTTCACGCGCAATGAGTTGACCGCGCTGGTGCTGGGCGTGCGGCTGGTGAGCGCGTGGGGCGGCGCGGAGAACGTCGTCGCGGCGAATCAGGCGTTGCAGCGCATCGAGGCCGTCCTGCCTGCGGAGTTGCGCGATGAACTCGACTCCATCCTGCTGTATGCGCCGGGCGGATTTCACATGGCGCAGCACCTGCGCGAACGGCTGGATATTCTCCATGCCGCCTGCCTTACGAAGCGTGCCATCACGTTTGGCTATGCGCGTGAAGATGGCGAGCGCAGCAGCCGCGCGGTGCGTCCGCTGGCTCTCGCCTTCTGGAGCGGCGTGTGGACGCTGGCTTCGTGGTGTGAACTGCGGAAAGATTTCCGAGCCTTTCGGATTGACCGCATGGAGGACGTGCTGGTGCTGGAGCGCACCTTCGTGCCACGCCGGGGGCAACGGCTGGAGGATTTCATCAAAGCGGCGATGCCGAAGCCGGACCATGGCCAGTCGGTGAATCGTGGGAGCGTTCTAACGGTCGGCGATTAGGATGGTAGTTGGGACGGTGCTGTGAAGAGTTGGGTGGAGATTTCAGAAGAGCGGCTTGTGGCGAATTACAGGGCGCTCGTGAGTGGCGCGGGGGACGGCGTAACGGTTCTCGCCGTGGTTAAGGCGGATGGCTACGCCCATGGCGCGAAGGTATGCGCTCCGGTGCTGGCGCGGGCTGGGGTGGAGTGGCTCGGCGTTACGGATGCTGAGGAGGGTGCGGCGGTTCGTGCAGCGGTGGCCGGGATCTCTGAGAAGCGACAGCCGAGGATCATGGTGATGTCGGGGCTGCTTCGTGAGGATGCCGAGGCTATTGTGCGCCACGGCTTGACGCCCATTGTGTGGACTCGGCAGCAGATGGAATGGTTGGCTGAGGCGGTTGTACAGCGCGGTGCGGAGCCGTTGGCGGTGCATCTGGAGATCGATACCGGCATGGCGCGGCAGGGCGTTGCACCGGGTGCGGAATTGCGGGAGCTGCTGAAGTGGCTGGTTGTGCAGCCGAATTTGCGGCTGGATGGGGTAATGACGCACTTTGCCTCGTCGGAGGTTGCGGACTCACCGCTTACGCTGCGGCAGCGAGTGCGGTTTGAACAGGCTATCGGCGAGGTTGCGGCTGCGGGCCTGCAACCAGTGTGGGTTCATGCGGGGAACTCTTCTACGGTCGATAACAGCGCGGTTAGCGTGCATGATCCCGGCTCGCTGGTCTGGCTGCGGAGCGTTGCTTCCGGCATCGGCGCGCGTGCCATGGTTCGCTGTGGGCTTGCGCTCTATGGGTATTGTCTGCCGGTTGAGGGTGGGAGGTCGCTGGTGCGGCCTGAGCTTCGTCCGGTGATGACGTGGAAGACTCGCGTGATCGGCATTCGTGACGTGCAGGCTGGCGATTCGGTGGGGTATAACGCGATCTTTACGGCGCATCGGCCGATGCGGTTGGCTCTGCTGCCGGTTGGCTATGCGGATGGGCTGCGGCGGGAGTTGTCCGCATCGGATGCTACGCCGGGCGGATGGGTGATGATTGGCGGCCGGCGGGCGATGATTGTGGGCCGAGTGTCGATGAATCTCACTGTGGTCGATGTGACGGACATTTCGGGCGTAAGCGTTTGCGATGAGGTTGTACTGCTGGGCGATGGCATTACGGCGGACGATCATGCGCGGCTGGCGCATACGATCGCTTACGAGATTGTGTGCGGCATGAGGGCTGAGCCTCGGCTGGTGAATGCGGCTGGTTAGGGTCTCATTTGCGCCTTATCTCGCAGCCAATTAACATCGGGCTAAAGAGAAATGAGGAACGACTTCATGGAATCGACCACAACGGCGCGGCGCACGGAAGATATCGCGCTCGATCTGCTTAAGTTTGTCGCTGCTCAGGCCAATGTTGGCAGCAAAGGCGCCGGTGCCACCGGCTTTGGCGTCACGGCGACGGCGAAATCCGATGATCAGGTGACGAATCTGCTCGAGCTTTATGCGCGTTGCCGCCAGGCTGTCGAGGCGCCGATCAGCAACCCAACCAGCAAATAAGTGGCGGGTACGAATCCACTGCGTGTCGCTGTTGTCGGAGCGGGTGCCTTCGGGCGCAATCATCTCCGCGTCTATCGTGAGCTTCAGGATGCTGGCTGCGATATTCAGCTTGTGGCTGTTGTCGATCGCGATATTGCTGTCGTAAAGAAGGCGGTTGCCGACTTTGGTATCGCTGGCTTCGATAGCATCGAGGCTTGTTTGGACACTGTCGGCAAGCTGGATGCTGCTTCAATCTGCGTGCCTACGGTTCATCATGCTGTGGCTGCGGAGCCTTTGCTGGCTGCGGGCGTCGATCTGCTGGTGGAGAAGCCGCTCGCTGCGAATCTCGCCGATGCTGACCGGATTCTAGAACTGGCGCGGAAGCATGAGCGCATTGTGCAGGCAGGGCATCTGGAGCGGTTCAATCCTGCGGTGACTGCGGCGCGGCGGTATCTGCACCGTCCTATGTTTTTTGAGGCCCATCGGCTGAGCGTCTTCACGCCGCGATCACTCGATGTGGATGTCGTGCTGGACCTGATGATCCATGATCTGGACATTGTGCTCAGCCTGGTGGCCTCGCCGGTGCGCGAGGTGCGGGCGGTGGGGCTGCCGGTGCTCTCGAACAAGGTGGATATCGCCAACGTTCGGGTGGAGTTCGAGAACGGCTGCGTGGCCAACTTTACCGCCAGCCGCGTGAGCACGGAGAGGGTGCGGAAGCTGCGGTTCTTTCAGCCGCATCAGTATCTCTCGCTCGACTTTGCGCGGCAGGACCTATTGATGATCGACGTGGCGGCTGCGGCCGGGATGGACCCGGCTCAGCTTGCCGCCATGGCGCAGGCAGCGCAGGCTGGCGGTCAGCATCCTTCGGCTGGGCTCTCGCTTACTAAGGTTGCGGTCGAGCAGGGTGAGCCGTTGCGGCTGGAGGTGCAAGCGTTTCTGAAGGCCGTGCATGAGCGTTCGGCTCCGGTCGTCTCAGGTGAGGATGGCCGCGCCGCGCTGGCGCTGGCGCTGGAGATAAATCGTGCGATTGCCGCCCATGCGGAGCGGACGGGGCTTTAAATGACGTAAGTTTTTTGTCCTCGATGATTCTGACTTGAGGGCTGTGCTGAGACAATCGTGATTATGCCTGCTTCTATACTCGTCTGCTCGTCTCTGCGCTCAGTCTGTCTTTTTGCTCTTACGATTGGAATTTTTGCGGGACCGGCCTGCGCGCAGACGCTGCGTCAGCCGGGCGCGTATGACTCGGTCAATCCTTTTATTGGAACCGGTGCCGATGGGCATACCTTTCCGGGCGCTACGGTGCCGTTTGGGATGGTGCAGCTTAGTCCGGATACGCAGATCAACAATTTCAAGCACAGCTACAAGTGGGCTGCCGGATACCGCTACGAGGACTCGACCATTCTTGGGTTTTCGGAGACGCATTTTTCCGGGGCGGGCCACTCGGACCTTGGCGACTTTTTGATTCAGCCTATTGCCGGAGAGGTTCGGTTGGAGCCGGGCGATGCGGACAAGCCGCTGTCGGGGTATCGGTCGCGGTTTAGTCATGCAACGGAGAAGGCTGCGCCGGGATACTATGCGGTGACGCTGAGCGACTACGGTGTTCGCGCGGAGTTGACGGCGACGGCGCGGGTGGGCGTGCATCGTTATACCTTTCCCGCAGACAAAGAGGCGCACCTGCTGCTGGATATGCGGTCGTCGATCTATAACTATCCGGGCAAGGTACTTTGGTCGCGTGTTCGCATTCGGCAGGATGGGACGGTGACGGGGATGCGCGAGACGCGGGGATGGGCTCCGGGACGGCAGCTTTACTTTGCCATGCGCTTTTCGCGGCCTGTGACCGGGCACCAGTTGGTCGACCGCGAGCCGCTGCCGATTGACTACAAAGGTTTCAAGACCCCGGGCAATACGCCCGAGGATACGCAAGCGATGGAGGGGCGTGGGTTGATTGCCACGTTCGATTTCGGCAGGTTGAGTGCGCCGCTTGTGGTGAAGGTTGCTATCTCTCCGGTGAGCGAAGAGGGCGCGATTGCGAATCTCGATGCGGAGGTTCCGGGGTTTGATTTCGATGCGGTGCGTGCTGCGGCGCGAAGTGCGTGGGAGAAGGCGCTTCGAGCGGTGAGCTTCGATGCCGAGCCAGCCATGCGGCAGAATCTTTACACGGCGCTGTATCATTCGCTGCTGGCTCCCAGCCTGGCGATGGATGTGGATGGAAGCTATCGCGGGCCGGATAATCAGGTGCATCGTGCGCAGGGATTTCAGTTTGTTTCGAGCCTCTCGCTGTGGGATACCTATCGCGCGGAACAGCCGCTGATGACGCTGATTGAGCCGCAGACGCGCACCAGCGATCTGGTGCGGTCGATGCTGGCCTCGCAGCAGGAGAGCCCATTTGGGATGCTGCCGGTGTGGCAGTTCCAGGGGATCGAGACGTGGTGCATGATCGGCTATCACGCAGTGCCGGAGATTGCGGATGCGTATATGAAGGGCATCGGCGGCTTCGACGCAAATAAGGCGCTGGATGCGATGGTGGCGACGGCTGATTACGCTCCCTATGGGCATCTGGGGGAGTACATGAAGCTGGGCTATGTGCCGGTCGATGGGGGCAAGCCGGGTTCGCATGGAGAGGCGGTCTCGCAGACGATTGAGTATGCGTTCGACGACTGGACGATTGCGCAGATGGCGCGCAAGCTGGGGCGGAACGATGTCGCCGAGCGATTTGAGAAACGTGCCGGCAACTGGCGGAATGTCTTCGATACTTCAGTTGGGTTTGCGCGTCCGCGGCTCGCGGATGGAAGCTATCGCGAGCCCTTCAATCCGGCGCGGGCTGGCGCGGATAGCGGCTTTACCGAGGGCAACGCGTGGCAATACTCGTGGTATCAGCCGCAGGATGAGGCGGGGATGATTCGGTTGCTGGGCGGCGATGCGAAGCTGATCGCGAAGTTGGATGCGATGTTCGACGCGAAGGTCGATCCGAAGGACTATGCGGATGTGGAAGATATGGCTGGCATGATCGGGCAGTATGTTCATGGCAACGAGCCGAGCCATCATCTTGCGTATCTTTACGACTATGCGGGCGAGCCGTGGCGGACGCAGGAGAGGCTGGGCCAGATTGTTGAGAGCCAGTACAAGCCTGCTCCGGACGGGCTGGTGGGCAATGACGACCTTGGGCAGATGTCGGCGTGGCTGATCTTCACTGGGCTTGGGTTTTATCCGGTTGCGCCTGCATCGAATGAGTATGTGATTGGGCGGCCATTTGTGGAGCGGGCGACGATGAATCTGCCGAATGGGAAGAAGTTCTCTGTGGTAGCGGAGAGGCTGAGTGCGAACCATCCTTATGTGGAGAGTGTGAGTTTGAATGGCAAGCCATTGATACGCAGTTTTCTAAAGCATGAGGAGATTATGGGTGGAGGCGAGTTGCGCTTTGTGATGGGCGATAAGCCGAATAAGACGTGGGCTACGTCTACTGCTTCGAGACCTTTTTCCATGTCGGAGGCTCATTGATTCGGGGTTTCTAAATGACGAAGGCTGCTGTTCTCAAATCAGGCGTTCTGGCTGCGGTGTTGAGTGGCGCGGCGTTTGCGCAGACGACGCTGCATACGACGACCACCCTGGTGGTTGTGCCTACGCTGGTTGAGACTGCGGGCAAGGAGCTGGTCTTTTCGCTTAAGGCCGACGACTTTGTGCTGACCGATAACGGCGTTCCGCAGAAGGTGATGCTGGAGGATGCGAGCAGCCGTCCGCTGTCGCTGGTGCTGCTGATGCAGACAGGTGGCGCGGCTCGTGGCCAGTTTCCGAGCTTTGCCAATCTTGACACCATGATCGCTTCCATTCTTGGGCCTGCACCCGGCGATGTCACTCCCAACAAGGTCTCGGTTGTGAACTTCGACAGCAGACCGGAGGCGGCTTCGCCGTTTACGTCGGACGTGGCGCAGTGGAAGGATGCTATCGATCATCCGGATGCGGGCAATAGCGGGGCTGCGGTCTTCGATGGTCTTGAGTATGCGATTGGGTTGTTGAAGCAGCAACCGGCGAATATGCGGCGGGCGATTCTGCTGATCAGCCAGGAGCATGATGACGGCAGTCATGCGAAGGCGAAGGACGTTGTTCGCGATCTGGGCGAGACGAATACGGCGGTCTACAGCATGACGTTTTCAGCGGAGAAGACGACGCTCCGGCAGGAGTTCCGACATTCGTCGCATCCGCATCCTCCGATTACGATTAATCCAGCGGCGGGATCATTTCTGGGGTATTACGACCTTAGCGTTCCTCTGAATGCAGCGATTGGGGCGATGCATAAGAACATGTCCGCGGAGATCGCTGCGCTGTCGGGTGGGGAGACGAGCAGCTTCGATAATGCGGTTGAGCTGGGCGATGACCTGAACGTGCTGAACAACCATATTCGCAATCGCTATATTTTGAGCTTCTATCCGACCTCGCAGACGACAGGGCTGCATACGATCGCGGTGCGGCTGGTGCATCATCCGGAGCTGCTGGTTTCGGCGCGGAGGAACTACTGGCTCGAGGCGCAGCCGTAAGCTACGTACTGTTGCTTCTACAATCTTGAGATGGGTCTTGAGTTTCAGGTTGATGGGACGGATGTCGGTGGGGGACGGCGCGGGCGGTTGGTGCTGCCGCATGGGGTGGTGGAGACGCCGGTGTTTATGCCGGTGGGGACTGCGGCCAGTGTGAAGGCCGTCGAGCAGGGGGTGCTTGAGGAGATTGGCGCGGATGGCATGGGGGCGCAGATTATTCTGGCGAATACCTATCATCTCTATTTGCGGCCGGGACATGAGTTGATTGCGCGGATGGGCGGCGTGCACCGCTTCATGAGCTGGGAGCGGCCCATGCTGACGGACTCAGGCGGGTTTCAGGTATTCAGCCTGAGCAGCCTGCGCAAGGTGACGGCGGATGGCGTGGAGTTTCGGTCGCATCTCGATGGGAGCAAGCACTTCTTCTCGCCGGAGCACTCGATGGACGTGCAGATTGCGCTGGGCGCGGATGTGATGATGGTCTTCGATGAGTGCGTGGAGCATCCGGCGACCTATGAGCGGACGCGGGACTCGATGGGGCTGACGCATGCGTGGGCGCAGCGGTCGAAGGATCATTTTGAAGCGAATAAAGAGCGCGTGCCGTGGTTTGAAGAGCGCGGGGGGAAGACGCAGAGCCTGTTTGGCATCGTGCAGGGTGGGATGTATGCGGATTTGCGGAAGGAGTCAGCCGAGCGGCTGGTAGAGATGGAGCTGCCGGGCTATGCGATTGGCGGGCTGGCGGTAGGCGAGCCACGCGAGGTGACGCGAGAGATGATTGCGCGGACGTTGGAGTGGTTGCCAAAGGACAAGCCGCGTTATGTGATGGGCGTGGGCTATCCCGACGAGATTGAAGAGTATGCGCGAATGGGCGTGGACATGATGGACTGCGTGCTGCCGACGCGGGCGGGGCGGCATGGGCTGGTGTTTATGCGCGAGGAGGCTGGTGGTCCGGTGGTGCGTATGAACATCAAGCGCAAGGAGTATGCCGAGGATGCCCGGCCGATCGATGAAACGTGCGGTTGCATGGTTTGCCGGAGGTATTCGCGGGCTTATTTACGGCACTTGTATGTGTCGGGGGAGGCGCTGGGGCTTACGTTGAACTCGGTGCATAACCTGCACTTCTATCTGGCGACGATGGAGCGGGTGCGTTCCGAGATGGTTGCTGCTGTGGGTTCCCAGTCAACTTTGTAGGCGGACCGCCAGCCTGTTTCTTTTGCGGAGGCGGTGCTGGCTTCGGCCAAGCTGGACCGATGAGCGCTGCCTGACTACGCTATGCTTTGCTTGAGATGAAGCGGGCGGCGATTGTCGGGGCGGGGCCAAATGGTTTGAGCGCGGCGATTACTTTGGCTCGGGCGGGCGTGGCGACGACCGTCTTTGAGGCTGCGGAGACTGTGGGTGGGGCGGCGCGGACGGCGGAGTTGACGCTACCGGGGTTTCGACACGATGTGGGATCTTCGGTCTATCCGCTGGGCGTGGCTTCGCCGTTCTTCCGACAGCTTCCGCTGGAGCAGTTTGGGCTGCGGTGGATTGAACCTGCGGCGGCGATGGCGCATCCTCTGGCTGATGGTTCGGCGGTCATGCTTGAGCATAGCCTCGAGGCGACGGCGGCGGGGCTTGGTGAGGATGCGGCGGCCTGGCGGCGGCTGATGGAGCCGCTTGTCGAGAGTTGGACAGAGTTATGCGGCGAGTTGCTGGGGCCGGTGCTGCACGTGCCTCGGCATCCTTTGTTGCTGGCTCGGTTTGGCGTGTTCGCGATGCTGCCCGCTACTGCTTTGGGGAAGATGTTGTTTCGCGGCGAGCGGGCGCGGGCCTTGTTTGCCGGGTGCGCGGCGCATTCGGTGAGGCCGCTGGAGAGTGTGATGAGCGCGGCGGTTGGGCTGGTGCTGGGCGCGGCGGGACACGCGTTTGGCTGGCCGATCGCCGAGGGCGGCGCGCAGGCAATCTCGGATGCGCTGGCGGCTTATTTTGTGAGCCTTGGTGGGGAGATTCGGACGGGAGCAAAGATCTCGGATCTGCGTGAGTTGGGAGAGGTGGACGCGATCTTGTGTGATGTTTCGCCGCAGCAGTTACGGCAGATTGCCGGAGCGCGGCTGTCGCAGGGCTATGCGAAGAAGATGGAGCGGTTTGCCTATGGGCCGGGGGCGTTCAAGGTGGATTGGGCGCTGAGCGAGGCGATTCCGTGGCGGGCAAAGGAGTGTCTACGCGCGGCGACGGTGCATGTCGGCGGAACGATGGAAGAGATTGCGGCTGCGGAGAGTGCGCCCTGGCGGGGGGAGATTGCGGCGCGGCCTTTTGTGCTGGTGACGCAGCCGAGTCTGTTCGACGCGACGCGTGCGCCTGCGGGGAAGCATACGGCGTGGGGATATTGTCATGTGCCGAATGGGTGGGAGGGGTCGGCGGTGGAGGCAATCGAGGCGCAGATGGAACGGTTTGCCCCCGGCTTTCGGGAGTGTGTGCTGGCGCGGCATGTGATGGGGACGCAGGCGCTCGAAGACTGGGATGCGAACCTCATTGGTGGGGATATTTCGGGCGGTGCAATGACGGTTGGGCAGATGGTGGCGCGGCCTGCGCTGTCGCTGTACCGGACGGGGGCGAAGGGGCTGTATCTGTGCTCGGCTTCAACGCCGCCGGGGGGCGGGGTGCATGGGATGTGCGGCCATCTGGCGGCGGTGCAGGCGCTTCGGGATTCTGGGAAAACTTAACACCGGTAGGCGCCGATCACACCGATTTAAAAACAGAACGACCACGGATGAACGCGGATTTGCGCTGATTTTTAAAGACCACAGAGATTTTTGCGTTCCGGTCTTTATCCGCGATGATCCGTGTTGATCCGTGGTCGATTGATAGGCTTCTAGCCGGGGAGGCGGAGTTTATCGTGGTCGAGGCGGAGTTCGTGGCAGAGCGCTTCGACGACGAGGTTGTGGTCTTCGCGCTGCGGCAGGCCGGAGACGGTGACACTGCCGATGATGCCTGCTCCGGCGACGTGGATGGGGAAGCTGCCCCCGTGAGTGGCATATTCAGAGTCGGACAGGGAATATTTTTCGACGAGCGTGGTGTTGTTGTGTTTGAGGTAGAGGCCTACCTGATAGGAGCTGCGGTGGAAGCGGGCGACCACGTTCGATTTGTGTTCGACCCAACGGGCGTTGTCGGGAGTAGTTCCTGCGAGCGCGGTGTAGAAGAGCGGCTGATGCGGGTGACCGAAGCGGCGGATATCGATGACGATGGCGTGGCCGCGGGCGACGGCGAGTTCGCGGAGGGAGGTGCCGAGGCGCCATGCGGTTTCGGCGTCAAAGGTGGGAAAGATGAGCTTGGCTTCCTGTCGGGCGATGGCGGCGAGGTCTTCCGAGGTGTCGGTGAGGGCCATTGAATTTGTTCCTTTTCGGCTGCTTCGCAGCGATATACTCGCGGAACGAAAGTATTTGCAGCTTCAACCTTTTTACATGAGGAGCCTATGTGGCCATCAATTTCTTGTCGCGGTCCAAGGGAATCGTTCGTGCCGGTTTATGGGGCGCCGGAGTCCGAGTCGGAGCGGGGGCGCTGATCGTGGCCCTCTCGATTGCAGCGCAGGCACAGGCGAATACCCAAGATCCGCTACACGTGTGGAATGAGGGGAGCGATCCGGCGTCGCTCGATGCGTGGGCGCAGCACCGGCTGGCGGCGGCGCAGGCGAACATCGATAAGGTGATCGCGGTGACGGGCGCGCATACGGTGGAGAACACGCTGCGGCCCTTCGATGACGCGCAGAATGAGTTGGCGATCGCGGGCAATGAGTCGTACCTGATGTTTGCGGTGGGCGACTCGGCGGAGGTGCGCAATAAGGGACAGGCGATGGTGGCAGCGGTCGCTTCTGCTGCGACCGATCTGAGCCTGAACCAGAAAGTCTACAAAGCGCTGGCGGCGGTTCCGCTGCCCGCCAACGACGCGGCGACGAAACACTATCTGGAGCGGACGCTGCTGGAGTACAGGCTTTCGGGTGTGGATAAGGACGATGCAACGCGGGCGAAGATTCGCCAGTTGCAGGACAGGATTACCGCGCAGTCACTGGTCTTCGGCAGAAATATCGCCGATGATGTGCGCAAGGTGACGGCGACGAAGGCCCAGTTGGATGGTCTGCCCGCCGACTATATTGCACGGCATAAACCCGCCGCCGATGGGACGTACACGCTGACGACCGACTCGCCGGACAGCACGCCGGTGATGAGTTTTGCCAAGGACGCTGACCTGCGCAAACGCATGTTTCTCGCTTATACGGACCGGGCTTATCCGAAGAATGTGGCGGTTCTGAAGGACATTCTGATGGCGCGGCAGGAGTTGGCGACGACACTTGGCTATGCCACCTATGCGGACCTGGCGACGGCGGATCAGATGATCGGCTCGGCCAGCAATCTGAAGGCTTTTCTGAATCAGGTGGACGATGCATCGCGGGAGATCGGCAAGCGTGAGTATGGGGAGCTGCTGGCCTTTGCGCAGAAACAGCAGCCCGGGTTGAGCAGCATCTCCGATGCGGACGCCGGGTACTGGTCGGAGCAGTACCGCCGCTCGAAGTACAACTTTGATGCGCAGAGCGTGCGCCCCTACTTTCCTTATAACGAGGTGCAGGCGGGAATCTTGAAGACGGCTGCACGGCTGTTCCATGTCGAGTTCAGGCCGGTAACGGACGCAAAGACGTGGGACGCCTCGGTGGCGGTCTTCGACGTGTTCGATACAGGGGGCGCGAACAAGGGGAAGAAGCTGGGCCGGATCTATCTTGACATGCACCCACGCGAGGGTAAAGACAAGTGGTTCTCGAGCGCGCCGATGGTCCCGGGGATTCGCGGGCGTCAGCTTCCTGAGGGTGCGCTGATCTGCAACTTCTCCGGTGGAACGGCGGGCGATCCGGGGCTGATGGAGTACAGCGAGGTGGTGACGTTCTTTCACGAGTTCGGCCACCTGATGCATCACGTTCTTGGCGGGCAGGGGCAGTGGTCGGGACAGGGCGGCTTCAACGTCGAGGGAGATTTTGTCGAGGCTCCCTCGCAGATGCTCGAAGAGATGTTCCGCGACAAGACGATCATCTCTTCGTTTGCCAAGAACTATAAGACGGGCGCGACGATTCCGGCGGACCTGTTTGAGCGGATGAATGCCGCCGACGCCTACGGGCGTGGACGCTGGGTGCAGCGGCAGTTGCTGTATGCGAACTATTCGCTGCAACTGCATGACCGCCCGCCGGCCGATGTGGACTTTGACGCTCTGCTGCAGGAGGATACGAAGCGGTTTTCGCCGTTCACGTTTGTTGATGGCGACCGCATGTATACGAGTTTCACGCACCTGACCGGATACGCGTCGAACTACTACACCTATGTGCTCGATAAGGTGATTGCGGTGGACTTCTTCGCGCAGTTCGACAAGGCAAATCTGCTGGATGGGCCGACGGCGATGCGCTACCGCAGGACCGTGCTGGAGCAGGGTGCGACCAGGCCCGCGGCGGTGCTGGTGAAGGACTTTTTGGGACGACCGCAGAGTATCGATGCGTTGAAGACATGGATGATGGTGGAGTTTCAGCCAGCGCCAAAGGAGACGGCTGCGGGCGGCAAGTAGGTTCGAATCGCTACACTGTGAGGGATGATTCGAACGGTTCGGGCGACACAGTACGTTACAGCGCTCCGCGAGGGCGGATCGCTGCCTGCGATTATCGAGACCGACGATCTGGGCCTGTATGTGCTGAAGTTTCGTGGCGCGGGACAGGGGCCGCTGGCGCTGGTGGCGGAGTTGGTTGCTGGCGAGATAGGCCGAGCGCTGGGACTGCGGGTTCCTGAGCTGGTGTTGGTAGATGTGGACGCGGCGCTGGGACGGAACGAGCCGGATGAGGAGATTCGCGACCTGCTGCGTGCGAGCGTGGGGTTGAATCTGGCGCTGGATTATCTGCCGGGATCGTCAATGTTCGACCCGGCAGCCGGAGATACCGCAGACGCGGAGACGGCATCGCTGGCCGTTTGGTTCGATGCGTTTGTTGCCAATGTGGACCGCACGGCGCGGAATGCGAACCTGCTGTGCTGGCACCGGGAGCTTCACTTCATCGATCACGGAGCGGCGCTGTACTTTCATCACGACTGGAAGAGCATGGCCGACAAGGCCGAGAGTCCGTTCGGACAGGTGAAGCAGCATATTCTTCTGCCCTGGGCGAGTGCCCTCGAAGAGGCCGATGCTGTGGCTCATAAAAAACTCAATCCAGAGGTTTTTGCGGCGATTCTGGAGGATGTGCCCGACGCTTGGCTGCTGCCCGAGGCGAAGGATTTGAGTGCGGAGGAGAAACGAGCGGTGTATCTCGACTTCTTCACACGGCGGCTGAAGGGTTCATCAAAATTTGTTGAGGAGGCGATCCGTGCCCGTGCCGAGCTCGTTTGATTACGCCGTTGTGCGTGTGGTGCCGCGCGTCGAGCGAGGAGAGTTTATCAATGCGGGCGTCATCGTGTTCTGCCTGGAGCACCGCTTTCTTGAGGCCCGCGTGCAGGTGGACGAGGCGCGGCTGAAGGCGCTTTGGCCTGAGGTGGATATCGAACTGGTACGAAAGCACTTGGAGGCGATTCCGAAGATCTGCGCGGGTGATCCATCGGCTGGACCGATTGCGCGACTGAGCCAGCGCGAGCGGTTTCACTGGCTGGTTTCGCCGCGCAGTACGATCATTCAGGTCTCGCCGGTGCATAGCGGATTGTGCGAGGGTCCGAAGCTGACGCTGGGCCAGACGGTGGAGCAGCTTTCGCGGCGGCTTCTGGTGGAATAAGTCGCAGCAACGGGGCGCCAGCATGGCATCGCCTTGACATGGCGTGACGGTTACGCGATGCTTAGGGGCTAGGCACCCTTTTACGGCCTGATAGCGAAGCCGCGTCGGTTTGAGCGCTTCAATTGCGCATGTTTCAAAGCTGCGCGGGCTGCAGTGAGTTTAAGCGGTGGAACGGAGTTTTATTGATGCTGGCAATGTGGTTGCAGAGTGCGGCAGGCGGATTTGGGCTGGGCAATTTGGGCGGACTGGCGCTGCCGATCCTGTTCTTTGTTGCGCTTTACTTTTTGATGATCGTGCCGAACCAGAGGAAGCAGAAAAAGTGGCAGACCATGTTGTCGGAGTTGAAGCCCGGCGACCGTGTCACGACCAATGGCGGCATTAAGGGAACCATTATCACAGTGAAGGAAGATGGCCTCATTCTGCGCGTCCAGCCGGACGGAGTGAAGCTGGAGTTCGCCAAGCAGGCCGTCGCCGCAGTGACGACCGATACGCCGGCAGCATAGAATCTGCAGGGCATTCGATACAGACATTTTTAGCAAGCTGAGATACAACCGTTAATTTACGGACGAGGAAGAAGTAAGGATGACGATCGCTGTGCCGCAATCTGGTGCTGCCGGTCGTTCCTTCAATAAAGATCATGGGCAAGAATCTGACCGCTAAGGCGGCATTCATCGTAGGGATATTGTTGGTCTTCGTCTTCGGCTTCCTTGGCATACCGCATGGTGGCCTGAAGCAGTCGATTCTGAGGCATATCAATCTTGGGCTTGACCTCAAAGGTGGCGTCCACCTTGTGCTGCAGGTGCACGTGGCCGAGGCGGTGACCTCGACCACCGATCACGACGTCGCGCGGCTCGAAGCCGATCTGCAGAAGGCGGGCATTACCGGGGCGACCGTGGGCAAGACCGATCCGGCGAATCCCGAGACCATCGTCGTCAGCGGAATTCCGCCGACGAAGCTGGCCGATGCACGAGGCGTGCTCGAGGGTAACGACTACGCCAATTACGATGTGGCGACTAACTCCGCCGGCAATTCGACGCTGACGATGAAGCCGTCGGCGATCGCCGATCTGAACCTGCGGACGCTCAATACATCGATCGACACGATCCGCGAGCGTATCGACAAGCTGGGTGTAACCGAGCCGCAGATTCAGAAGTATGGCCTTGGCGAAAACGAGATTCTCGTCGAACTACCCGGCGTCAAAGATCCAGCCGAAGTGGAAGATGTAATTCAGTCCACCGCGAAGCTGTCGATTCATGCAGTTGTGGGCGGACCCTACGGCACCGATGCGGAAGCCTTGCAGGCCAACAATGGAGCGATTCCTCCGGACTCCATGCTGATGCATGGCTCGGGTTCTGCCGGGATGCCCGACCAGGTCTGGCTGCTGAAGCGTAACAGCGAGGTAGAAGGCACGGACTTCCGTGACGCGCAGCCGTCGACCGACCAGAACGGCCGCCCGAACATCCATTTCACCCTCACGACCGAGGCGGGCGACCGCTTCTACAAGTACACCTCGACGCACAGTAAAAGCAGTGCAACGCCGGGTTCGATGGCTATCCTGCTGGACAACAAGGTCCGCGAGGTTGCTTCAATCGATGGTGCCATTCGCGATAACGGCGAGATCACAGGTGGCTTCACCAAGCAGCAGGCATCAGACCTTTCGTTGATGCTTCGCACGGGCGCGCTGCCTGCGTCGATCTCTTACCTTGAAACCAGGGTCGTCGGCCCGAGTCTGGGTGCGGCCTCCATCCGTCAGGGTGTCATTGCAGCCGTCGCCGGCATGTTGGCAGTCATGATCTTCATGCTGATCTACTACAAGGGCGCGGGTATCAATGCGGACCTGGCGCTGATCCTGAACCTGGTGATTCTGCTGGGCTTCATGGGATTTGCAGGGGCGACGCTGACGCTGCCGGGTATTGCCGGCGTCATCTTGACCATTGGTATGGGCGTCGACTCGAACGTGCTGATCTTCGAGCGTATTCGTGAAGAGCTGCGTAATGGCAAGAGCACTCCCGTCGCCGTGCAGCAGGGCTTTGCCCATGCCTGGACCACCATCTTCGATACCCACGTCACGACCATCGTGTCGGCAGCGATCCTGTTCCTTTTCGGATCGGGGCCGGTGCAGGGTTTTGCGGTGACGCTAGTGTTCGGTCTTCTGGCCAATTTGTTTACTGCGGTCTACGTGTCGAGGGTTATCTTCGATGCGATTCTGGAGAGAAAAGAACGCGGCGCAACGCTGTCGATTTAGCTCGCGGCAGTGCCGATTTAGATTTTTTGTTTGAGAGATTGCGGGACCCGATGGGCTGCCGCTGAGGGCGTAAGAGCGTGGAACTGTTTCATAATCCGAATATCGACTGGCTCGGGAAGAAGTGGTATTTCCTGGGGTTTTCTCTGGTTTTTTCAATCGCCGGCATTTTGAGCATGGCGTTCTGGCACCATGTTCCGCTAGGCGTGGACTTCAAGGGCGGCACGCAGATCCGCGTCGACTTCACCCAGATGCCGAATGAAGAGCACGTCCGTCATGCCATGGACCAGGCTGGCGTGCGCGACTTTACCATTCAGCGCGTCAGCGACCCCAGCGGCCATGCGGCGAACAAGGTCATCATTTCGCTGCCTGAGTCCACCGCGACCGATACGGCGCATGATGCGGGGCGTGAGGCCGTCGAACATGCCTTGTCGGCGAACTACCACGACTCCGCCTTCACTATCGAGCAGGTCCAGATTGTAGGTCCTACCGCCGGTAAGCAGTTGCAGGAGCAGGCCATCGAGGCAACGCTGTACTCACTGCTGGGAATGCTCATCTACCTGTGGTTTCGGTTTGAGCTGATCTACGGCGTGGCTGCGGTTGCCGCGGTGTTTCACGATACGCTCATCACCATCGGCGCTTTCAGTTTGACGAACAAAGAAATTACGCTTACGGTTATCGCTGCAATTCTTACCTTGATCGGTTACTCGATGAACGACACTATCGTCGTCTTCGACCGCATACGCGAGAACCTCGCGCTCTCGCGGAGGGAACCCCTGGGCGATCTGGTAAACCGGAGCATTAACCAGACACTGAGCAGAACCGTGATCTCATCGGGTCTGACATTTATGACGGTGCTCTGCCTGTATTTGTTTGGCGGTGAGGTGCTGAATGGCTTCTCCTTCGCGTTGGTGGTCGGTATTTTGATTGGGACGTACTCCTCTATTGCTGTGGCGGCACCGATGCTGGTGGCGTACCAGGAGTGGCGGGCAAAGCGGGGCAAGACGGCTGTTCTGCCTGCGGCAAAGCGGGCCAGAACATAATCGGTTGGGTGGCATCAGGAGTTAGATCTCGACTGGGAACAAATTCGGACGGCGCGGTGTCTAAGAAACATAGCTCTTCTTCACAGTAAAGAGGCTGCATATTATGTTTGAAGATTCAATTATCGAGTCCGGTGGAAAGATCAAGAGCAAATCCAAGTATTGGATGATCGTTACGCTCGTCTTCAATGGTCTGATCGTGGCGACCATGATCTTGATTCCACTGCTGTATCCTGAAGCGCTGCCCCATACCGCGTTGACGGCGATGTTGACGGCGCCCCCGCCGCCTCCACCCCCGCCTCCACCGCCACCGCCGCAGCAGATCGTCAAGCCCATCAAGATGGTCTCTGAGATCGATCAGGGCCTTCATGCGCCGACCAAGATCCCCAAAGACATCAAGATGCTGAAGGAAGATGCTGCCCCTCCCCCGCAAGTTGCGGGTGTCGCCGGAATGAGCGGCATGGGTAGTGGCAGCGGCGTCCCCGGTGGTGTCATGGGCGGTATCGGTTCAGCTCCCGCTCCTGTGGTTCGCGTGGAGAAGCCAAAGGTCGTCCGCGTATCGAGCGGCGTTGTCGCTGGTAACAAGATTGGGGGGGTTAACCCGACCTATCCTCCGATTGCACGCGCAGCGCACGTTTCGGGCACAGTCGTTCTGCACGCCATTATCTCCAAGACCGGGAGTATTACGAACTTGCAGGTAATCAGCGGGCCAGAGATGTTGCGGGCAAGTGCGGTCGATGCCGTTCGCACCTGGCGCTACAAGCCGTATATCCTGAATGGCGAACCCACGGAAGTCGATACGACCGTGTCCGTCAACTTCAATATGGGCGGCTAGAACAACCTTTGCAGGCTCAGCACCGTCTATCCGTGAGCCTCCCTGAAGCTTTGTCGTACGTTCGGGGTATTCACGGGTCAAGCTTCAGAAGAATAGATTTACACCAGGAGGAAATATCCAAGTGATTCTCGCTCATCTCGCAAATTTCGCTCACGTACCTACTTCGCTCGGCTTGTTTTTCCAGGAAGCCCAGGTCAGCTTCAGTGTCCTCGGTCTCTGGAGCAACATGGGCTGGCTCGCCCGCTGCGTCGTCATCATTCTTTTCATCATGTCGATCTGGTCGCTGGCTGTCATCATCGATCGTGCTCTGTACTTCTCCGCAGCCCGTAAGCAGTCGCGCGAGTTCGCGCCGAAGGTTGCCGGCGCGTTGAAGGACGGCCGTCTCGATGAGGCGATCAAGGTTGCAGACCGTTCCAAGAAGTCCCATCTGGCAGAGGTTGTCACGGCTGGCCTGCAGGAGTTCCGCAGCTTCGGTTCCGGCGGCAGCATCACCGAGCAGCAGGTAGAAAGCTCCAAGCGCGCTCTCGAGCGTTCTGAAGCTATCGTCCATGCGAAGCTGAAGCGCGGCCTTGGCGGTCTGGCGACCATCGGTTCGACAGCCCCCTTTATCGGCCTCTTCGGAACCGTCGTCGGAATCCTAAACGCCTTCCAGCAGATCGCCACCCAGAAGACCTCGGGTATCGGCGCGGTCGCCGGTGGTATCTCGGAAGCTCTGGTGACGACCGCCATGGGTCTGCTCGTCGCGATCCCCGCCGTTATGACGTTCAACTACTTCACCGGCAAGGTGGAAGCGTTCGACGTTGAAATGGATAACAGCTCCAGCGAACTGGTTGATTACTTCATCAAGCAGAGCCATCGCTAAAAAGTAGCAAGCGTTGTATTTGTACAGACAAGCTGCAAAGCAATAACCTGCGAGAATCACGCCTCAGCCGAGGCCCTTCGGACGCCGCCAGCGAACGGCGTCCGAAGGGCAGAGTGCTACCGCAGGGACCGCAAGGAAATAGTAAGCCGGACGAACCGGACGGAGCCGACGTTATGGGCATCAATAAGCGGGATGAAGGCAAGAAGGTCAACTCAAACATCAACGTAACGCCGATGGTGGACGTGATGCTGGTGCTGCTGATCATCTTCATGGTTATCACCCCCATGCTGAACAACAAGGTGAATGTGGATCTGCCGACTGCCGCTTCGGCAATCGTGATGGAGAACGCCAACAAGGAAGATGCCGTTACCGTGGCGGTGACTCGGGATGGCAGAACGTTCCTCGGCGCCAATCAGGTCAACACCGACGACCTCGGCACCAAGATCTCGGCGTTGCTCGAAAAGAAGACCGATAAAGAGGTCTTCATGCGCGCAGATCAACGCGCCAACTACGGTAAGGTCATGGATGCCATTGACGGGATCCGATCGGCAGGCGTCAACCAGCTCGGGCTTCTCACGGAGAAGAACGATAGCGAAACGAACGTAATGACGGGCAAGTAGG
This sequence comes from Edaphobacter paludis, assembly GCF_039993895.1. Lineage (NCBI taxonomy): Bacteria > Pseudomonadati > Acidobacteriota > Terriglobia > Terriglobales > Acidobacteriaceae > Edaphobacter > Edaphobacter paludis. The sequence goes on along the minus strand of NZ_CP121194.1, from coordinate 3,951,686 downwards.
CCACACATCTGTAAGGCGGCGCGCTCGATTCATCTCGGGCAGTCGAAGTAGACAAGGAGATTTGCTATGGGAATGAGCGCTGGAACTTCGGGCGGATCGGTTTCCGAGATCAATGTAACCCCGCTTATCGACGTTCTTCTGGTATTGCTGATCATCTTTATGGTGATCGTGCCGGTAACCCCCAAGGGCTTGCAGACGCTGGTGCCCCAACCGCCGAAGAACAAGACGCAGGACCAGCAGAACGACCGGACCATCGTTGTCCAGGTCCTGTCGAACGGGGCCGGTGCACCTGCTTACAAGATCAACGAGACCGACTTCAATAAATCTCAGATCGAATCGCAGTTGGAAACAATCTTTGCGACTCGTCAGGAGAAAGTGATGTTCATCAAGGGGGATAAGAACCTTGACTTCGCGAAGATTGCGGAGGTGGTCGATTTCGGTCATCAGGCCGGGGTAGACAATATTGGAATCATTACCCCAAGGATTGAAGCGGGCCAGTGAGTGGCTCGTGCTGAGACTCGGGCAGAGGGCGGTGGCTATCCGGCTACCGCCCGTTGCTTGTCTGCCAGTCTTGTCAAAATTGTGTTTCGTAGGATAAATGGTTTGTCCTCTAGCCACGCTGGGGCGTATACCATTACAATCAAGCGGGCAAGCTGAAGAATTCGATTTATCAATTTATTTGTCCCAGAGATCAACGCGCCTATTTTGAAGGAGACGATACACCCCATGAAATTAACCGCACGGATTCCGGTTACTGCAGCTCTGCTGGCGCTGCTGCTTGGTTCTGTAACTGGATGCAACCGCCTGAAGGCACGCGACCAGCTCACCAAGGGTGTACAGGCATTCAAGAACGCTCAATACGAAGAAGCGGTCAATCACTTCCAGAACTCCATCGCGCTTGATCCAAACTACGAGGATGCGAAGCTCTATCTTGCCACCGCTTACTCGTATCAGGTGGTGCCCAATCTCGACACTCCCGAGAACATCGCGATTGCTCAGAAGGCCCTTGACGGCTTCCAGGCGACCCTCCAGAAGGACCCGAACAATCTGACGGCCCTGCGGCAGATGGCCTCCATCAACCGCAATATCAAGCGGTTTGAGCCTGCGAAAGAGTATGAGAAAAAAGTGATTGCGCTGGATCCGAATGATGCCGAGGCGTATTACACCATCGGCGTCGTGGATTGGATGCAGTCGTATAAGAACATGATTAGCATTCTCGCGGCCGATGGGCTCACCGATGATGCCAATGGCAATGTGAAGAAGAGCAAGGCAGCATGCCAGAAGATGAAGGAGCAGAATACGGACCTCGTCAACGACGGATTGCAGAACCTGCATAAGGCCGTTGAAATCAACCCGACCTACGACGAGGCAATGTCTTATCTCAATCTGACCAACCGCATTAAGGCACAAATGGAGTGCGGCGACGATGCGGCCCGGAAGGCTGATCTGGCAGAGGCTGATCAGTGGAATGACAAGGCCCTGGGCGCGCGCAAGATCAACGAGAAGAAGAAGGAAGCGAAGACTCCTGGTGGCGTAACGATGTAGTCGCTGCTTCGCTGATTTAGAAGTATCGGAAGAGCCTCTCTATCATGGAGAGGCTCTTCCCTTTGCTGAATGCCATGCTGATATAGATCCACCGTCTGAAAGGTAGGACGACTAGAGAAGCTTCTCCAATGCGGGAGGTCGGGCTCTTCTTCTCGTACGTGGATACAAATGTGCTGAGCGTTCGCAATATTTCTCGAGGAGATGGAGAGCTTCGTTGGTTAACAGAAGACCGTGACACCTGTGAAACGCTCTTGCGAGCACCGCCCGGATGCTGTTCCAGCTAGGGTAAAATTGCCACTTGCGACGGACCATCCAAAAAGTCCTGATTGCGAATCGCGGCGAGATCGCGCTGCGGGTGATTCGCGCCTGCCGGGAGATGGGATTGCGGACGGTAGCCGTCTACTCCGACGCCGATCGCGCGGCGCTGCATGTCCTTCATGCGGATGAGGCCTACCGGCTAGGTCCTGCTCCTGCGTCTGAGAGCTATCTGCGTGGCGACCTCATTCTCGAAGCGGCACGACATTGCGGTGCCGACGCCGTGCATCCCGGCTACGGCTTCCTATCGGAGAATGCAGAATTTGCAGAGGCTTGTGCGACGGCCGGAGTGACGTTCATTGGCCCCCCGGCAAACGCCATGCGCGTGCTGGGCTCGAAGACGCGGGCGCGGCAGACAGCCGACGCGGCAGGGATACCTCGGGTGCCGGGCAGCGTGACTGGGCTGACGTCGGCTGAGGAGGCGCTGAAGGTGGCGGAGGGTATTGGCTTTCCGGTTATGCTCAAGGCGGCTGCTGGTGGCGGTGGCAAGGGGATGCGGGCCGTGGCCGCGCGGGAAGAGTTAGCTGCGGCCTACGCGGCGGCCAGCAGCGAGGCTGAGCGCAGCTTTGGTTCGGGTGAGGTCTACATCGAAAAGCTCATTGAGCAGCCACGCCATATCGAGATCCAGTTAATGGCGGACCAGTATGGCAGGTGCCTGTACCTGGGCGAGCGGGAGTGCTCGGTGCAGCGGCGGCATCAGAAGGTCATCGAGGAGGCTCCGTCCGCAGTTGTCGGGGAAGACCTTCGTCGGCGAATGGGCGAGGCTGCGGTGCGGCTGGCGCTTTCCGCGGGGTACGTAAACGCGGGGACGGTGGAGTTTCTGGTGGATAGCGACCAGAACTTCTACTTTCTGGAGATGAACACCCGCCTGCAGGTGGAGCATCCCGTGACCGAGCTGGTCACGGGGCTCGATCTGGTGCGGATGCAGATTCGGGTGGCGATGGGCGAGCCGCTCGGTTTGAAGCAGGAGGACGTGCAGTTGCGCGGCCACGCGATCGAGTGCCGCATCTACGCCGAAGACCCGGAGAATAGCTTCTTTCCATCGCCCGGCCTGATTACGCGGCTGGTGCAGCCGGGCGGCGCGGGCATTCGCGAGGACTGCGGCGTCTATGCGGGCTGGACTGTGCCGCTGGAGTACGATCCCATGCTGTCCAAGCTGGTGGCGTTTGCCGAGACGCGCGAGCTGGCAATCGACCGGATGCTGAGGGCGCTCGACGAGTATGTGATTGGCGGGATCAAGACGAACATCGGGTTGTTCCGCCGGATTCTGAACGATCCTGATTTTCGTGCCGCACGCATCGATACAGGCTATCTGGAACGACTACTGGCTCGCGCTGCTTCGGTGGACGAGGCGACGGTCGCTGACGAGGTTGTAGCGATTGCCGCGGCGTTGCTGGCTGTGTCCGGCTGCGAAAGAACGCCAGCGGTGGCGGACAGCGTTCAGCAGAGCAGGTGGGCCACGGCTGGGCGGCAGGAGGGGCTGCGTACGTGACCGTCTGGATCGAGATCGGAGGCAAGAAGCGACGAGTGGAGCTGCCGTCCGCTGGCGCCGCTGGAGCGCTGGAGTGTGTCGTCGACGGCAAAGCCGTCACCGTGGATGCGCAGACGTTGCAGCCTGGGGTGATGTCCCTCGTGGTGGAGGGCCGTCAATACCGCTGCGTTCTGGATGGGGATGCGGTGCTGATCGACGGCAAACGGTTCGCGTTCGAGGTGAGCGATCCCCGTTCGCTGCAAGGGCGGCGTGGTGTGGGCGAGGGCGCGGCGGGACCCCGTACGGTGAAAGCTCCTATGCCGGGACGCGTAGTGCGGGTACTGGTTGCTGTGGGCGGCGATGTCGCCGAGCAACAGGGCGTCGTCGTGATCGAGGCGATGAAGATGCAGAACGAGCTGAAGTCTCCGAAGGCAGGCAGAGTGATTCGCGTGGCCGTAGCGGTAGAAGATACGGTCGGGGCAGGCGATGTGCTGGTGGTAGTCGAGTAGAGGGCGTGGGAGGTGTCAAAGAAGCAAGGCGAGACCTTCGGTCTTTCTCCCTGCGAATCTCAATGCCAATTCTCGTCTTCGGGGCTACAATTCCTTTCGAACTTAATACAGCTGATTGAGAGCGACTCTATGAGCGATGGCGTAGTGGTGGCGGAGGGACAGGCGGCGGAACCCGGACTGAGCCAGGTGGAGCGTGTCGTGGACACGTTTATCGCGCCCACAAAGACGTTTACCGACATTCTGCGCAACAGGAGCTGGTGGCTGCCGTTTCTGTTGACGGTGATTATCTCGCTGGGTGTAACTGCCACGGTCACCTCTAAAGTAGGGTGGGAACGGGTGGTGGAGAATCAGATTCAGGCCAGTCCAAAGCAGCAGGACGCGATGGCGAGCCTGACCCCGGAGCAGCATGCAGCAAGAATGCATGGAATGACGGTCGGATACATGTACACGTCTTATGCCTTTCCGCTGCTGATCCTGCTCTTCTCGGCGATTGCGGCGCTGGGGCTCTGGGCTACGTTCAACTTCGTGCTGGGAGCAAGTACGACCTTCGGCGAGATGTTCTGTCTATGGATGTATTGCGGGCTGCCCAAGCTGCTGATAGGGCTGCTGACGATCCTGACGCTCTTTTTCGGCGGCAATGCCGAGGCGTTCGACCTGAAAAACCCGGTGGGAACCAATCTCGGCTACTACTTTCCCGATGCCGGAGCGGGCCTCAAGGCGGCGCTCGGCTTCTTTGACATCATTGGGATATGGACGCTGGTACTGCTGGTGATTGGGACGTCCATCGTGGCGAGGGTAAGTCGCGGCAAGGCAGCGGCGGTCATCGTAGGGTGGTGGGTGCTGATTCTCATCATCAGCGTAGCCTCGGCGGCCGCGTTCAGCTAGCGCATTTCAGCGTAATCGGCTGCGCACTTCGTCCCGCACCAGATAAAGAAAGAAGACCAGCGAAAACATTCCGCGAATCAGAAAAAAGCCGCTGCGGGTCTTTTCGAAAAAGAAGAAATCGCCGGTGAACAGCATGACGCATCCGGCCAGCACCAGCGCCCATCCCCAGCGTCGCATGCGCAGCAGACCAAAGATGCCCGCGACCAGAAGCGTGCAAAGCGCCAGCACACCGTACTTCGCCACGCCCATGCCAAAGGTGTTCCGCATTGCCCCAAACACGTTCATCAACGTCAGAAAGAGCATAAACAGGCAGATTCCCGCCACGCCTGGCAGCATCTGTCCTCGAGCCTTCGGTTCATCCGCCATCGTTGCTGCTCCTGTTTCCTAAAGCGTGTGCAGATATGCCAGCAGATCGTCCAAATCCTGCTGATCCATTGAGTTTCCCGCCGCTGGCATCAACCCGTGCCCGTGCAGAATTGTCGCCGTCACCCGTTCATCATTGGCTGGCGCCCCGCTCGGCAGATAGGGCCTTTTGTAGACACCGAGCAGCGAAGGTCCATGCAGAGCAGCATCCCGCCGGTCATAGTGGCAGGATCCGCAGTGTGTCTGAAAGACAGCATGTCCATGCATCTGCTGCTCGTTCAACTGCGAAAGTGGTGTGGGAGGCGGTACAGACTTACAGCCTGCCAGCGCACAGGCCAGCATCAGCAAAAAAGAAGCTCGAACCATGAATTTATTCTCTCACCCTACCTGTGTACGGACTGCGCGAGCAGCACGACGCCGATGCCTGCCAGACCGACGTAAACGTATCGCAGAAAAATATCTCCGTGCAGGCGATGATTCACCACCCGGCCCAGCCAGATCGCCGGCAGCAGCACAGGCAAGCTCAGCAGGTAGTAATGCGTCACCGCCGGAACCCAGAGCCCCGCCAGCCAATATCCGCCCATGCCGATGATGCTCGCGGGCAGAAAGTATCCCTGCAGGGTCGCGCGAAAATGCTGGGCCGACCAGCGCCGCATCGCTCCATAGATCACCAGCGGTGGCCCGTTCATCCCATACGCTCCGCCGAAGACGCCTGCGATAAACCCGCAGCCCAGAAGCCACGCCTTGCTGTCGTGCTTCAACTCGGGTGGTTTGCTGCCCAGCAACGAATACACTGCGAACGCCATGATAAAAATCGCCAGCGTTACCCGCACTGCTTGTTGATGGCTGCTCGTCAGCAGCAGCAGGCCTATGGGAATCCCAAACAGCGTCGCGCCTACTAACCATCCCGTGCTGCGCACATGGATTTTGCGCCAGTCCTGTGCAACGACGACAGCCGCAATCGTAATGGATACCAACACCGCCAGCGGCGCGGCAACTTTCAGTGGAATAAAAAGAGCCAGCAACGGCACGGCAAACAGCGCCTCGCCGAACCCGAACGCCGACCGGATGAACGTGGCCAGGAATACCACGACCAGCACCTGCGAAGTAGCGGCATCCATCAATTGCCCAACACGTTCGTGTCTAAAAAGACGGACAACTGGCCACGCTCCATCTCTCTATTCTACGAGTGCGTTCCAGCATGTTCTCCGACGGAAAGGCATTAATTCGTCGCTGCAATCGCCGCTACAATCCTGTCCATCACACCCTCATCCGCATGGTTGTGGGGAGCGTGCTGATCCACCATGATCGAAAAGATCACGGTGCGTCCACTGGCGCATTCGATATAGCCCGAGAGAGCCCGCGCCTCTCCGAGCGTCCCTGTCTTGGCAAAGACGTGGTCCTTCAGCGGAGCTTTGGCAAACCGAAACGCCAGCGTCCCATCCTCCCCGCCCACCGGCAGCGAGGTCTTCCACCCCGCAAACCAGGGCTGCATGCTTGCATACTGCAAGAGCCGCACCGTGGCCCGCGGCGTTACCAGGTCATGCCCACTTAGTCCCGAGCCATCGAAGAAGACAAAATCGTTCGGGTCGATTCCCACCTTTGCGGTGAGAAACGCCCGCACTGCACCGACCCCCTGCGCTGCATATCCATCGCACGCATAACGCCTGGCGAGGTGGCGCAAGAGCAACTCTGCGTGCAAATTCTCACTCACCTTATTGGTGACCACAATATCCTCAAGCAGCGCGGGTGATTGATGTCTCGCCAAAACTACCGACCGCACGCCACTGACGCTTGCCCCCGAAGAGACCGCGCCGCATTCTCCAATCTCTTCTCCGTCAGCAAACTTGCTGCCCAACTGCGCCCCAATTTCGGTCGACCATTCAACCATGTCCCTCGAATATCGTTGCAGCTGGTGCTCCGCGCGCGCCCTTCCCGTCACCACGATTCCCCGCGCTTCGAGCATTTTCTTGAAGGCCATCGCCGCATACTCTGCCGGATCTGCTATCGCCACCTCTTCCACTACTGGGTGCGCGTCCACCGCGATCGACCCAAACACCTGCAGCACCATCGATCCTGGCATGCGCACCATCTGCACATGGCTTCCGCTCCCCGCCGCCCCGGTGGCCAGACCCGAAGCGTCCACAGTGTAGTAAGGGAAAGGTGGATTCATCGTCACCACGGCCTGCATCGTCGGAGAGGCGCCCGGAGTGACGGTCACCTTGATCTGGTTATCATTCACCGTCAGCGCGCTCACCGGAGCACCATATCCCCAAACGGCGTCGTCGATCGCCCAGTCCTGCGGATACCCTTCATTGGCAAACAGCCGATCGTCTCCCACTACGTCCCCATCCAGACGCTTCAACCCGGTTGCCGCCACCTGGTCCGCCATTGCCTCCAGATAGCGCAGCGGATCGGCAGCAGGGGGAGCGTGCTTCGGTCTCTCCGCTGGCGCGATGTAGGGCAACTCCCGCCCCGAAAGATTCGCATCGCCGCTGCCAACGATGGTCAGCGTTCCCTTCAGCAGCTCCGCTCCCGTAAAGACGCCCTCACCCACGACGGTGGTCTCGAATGTCCTGTCCGCTCCAAGCAAGTCCAGAGCAGCAGCCGTGGTGAATAACTTCGCATTGCTGGCAGGTTGAAAGAACTGTCCCGCATTCAGCCTATAGATGGGCTTGCCATCCATCTTCGCCACGGCGATGCCCCAGTGCGCGCGTTCCACTGTCGGATCATCCAGCAGCTTCGCAATCTGCACCTTGAGCGGCTTCGCCCGATGCCTTTTATGGTGCGTCTGGTGATGTGTCTGGCCCCCGGCAGGCACGCAGAACATCATCCCACTCAACAAAATCACAGCACAACGTCCAGCAAACCTGAGCATCCGCGCAGTCTAGCATCCCTGTTCGGCAGTCTGCGTCTAACCTTCAACTATGTCCTTCGTCCGCCGCACTCATTTCGACTGGCAAATGCGCAGTAGAACCCTCGCGCTCGGCCAGCACACATTGATCATGGGCATTCTCAATGTCACGCCTGACAGCTTCTCTGATGGCGGCCACTTCTATTCGCCCGAGCATGCACCGGAACGCGCCCTTACCCAGGCATTCCAGATGCTCGACGACGGCGCCCAGATCCTCGATATCGGCGGCGAATCTACCCGCCCCAACGCAATTCCGCTCACGGCCAACGAAGAGCAGGCCCGCGTCCTGCCCGTAATCGAGGCGATCCTTATCCAGAAGCCCGGGACCGTTCTCTCCATCGACACTCACCACGCATCCACTGCGGTGTGCGCTGTCGATGCCGGGGTCGAGATCGTCAATGATGTCAGCGGCCATCTCTGGGACGCAGCCATGACCAAAAATTGCGCTCAGCTAGGCTGCGGTACGGTCCTGATGCACACACGGGGCCGTCCGCAGGACTGGGCGACGCAGGCTCCGCTCCCTTCCGAAGATATCCTTCCGCTTGTTCTAGCCGGGCTGAGCGAGCGGATCAAAGTGGCCACCGCCGCCGGAATCCCGCGCAACAGAATCGTTCTCGATCCTGGCTTCGGTTTCGGCAAGCGGCTCGATGAAAACTATCCATTGCTGGCTCATTTCGATCAGCTTCAGCAGCTCAATCTGCCCATTCTCGCCGGCGTCTCCCGCAAGGGCTTCCTCGCTCAGGCGCTTGCGCCGCTCTACGACGAGAGCCTGCCGCCACCAGAATTCCGCCTCCACGCCACGACTGCGGCGAATGTGGCCGCGATCCTCAATGGCGCGCATATCGTGCGCACCCACGATGTCCGGGCTGCTGTCGAAGCTGCTGCCATCGCCGATCGTATCCTCGCTGCGCTTTAAGCGATTCGTTGTTCCTCAGGCAGATTTTCTGTGTGCCTGAACGTACTCTCTGAGAGCAGCATTAATGCGGCTCTGGTAGCGTTTGCCCGTTCCTTTGAAGAAGGTCAGAACATCGGCGTCGAGACGCAGAGTAACCTGCTGCTTGTTTTCTGAGGGAACGAGCGCGCCGGGTCGTGTCCATTGCACCGCTTCGGTCTGGCGCGGGATATCGCTATAGTCGATCTCGGCATCCGGCATGGCGGCGATCCGCTTCAGCCGCTTGCGCTGTGGCGCGGTCGCGGACGTTGGATGGTTCGGATCAAGTTTGAACTTCACGGTATTGTGCGCGCTCATGGGCATCTGCCTTTCTTGCGGAGATTAATCGGATGAGATTGTCGTCTTTGCCGCGAACGGTATAGACGACAGCCAGTAAAGCGGGTGCGACCAGGCCAACGGTCTTCCAGCGATCTTCCCCATAGTTTGTCCGATCATCGCAGGTCTCGATACGCTGCGGGTCGAGGAAGACCAGGGCAGCATCCTCGAAGCTGACGCGATGTTTGCGCAGGTTCGTATCGGCCTTGTCCGGGTCCCACTCAAACTCCATATAGGTTCAATGTACTACATTTGTAGTTACATTGTCGCGCATAAGCTGTTCACGCCAGCACGTCCCAGTTTCCGCGATCCTAAGCCGGATTCCCGGCCCCGTCCGTCGTCCACGACTGGGTCTGAAACGCGATAAACACGGCTGTCCAGGTCGCCTTCGACGGTAGATGAATCAACAGTGCACCATCCTGCCAGATGCCGTTATCGCCACCATGGTTATTTACAGGATTCCCCTGGTTCATGTGGATATCGTGAATTCCATCGACCTTTCCTTTGTCGGCATACGCGCTGCCAAAGGCGTAGATCACGCCATCCTTGTCCGCGATGGTCATATTCAGCAGCGTTACGACGGCGTTCTGCAACGCGCTCGACCGCGCGCGAGCCAGCAGCCTCTCCTCTTCGCTGCCTTTGGAACGCATCTGGGGCAACAGCGTCATCTGCGGGCGGGTAATCATCGGCTTGCCATTGACCTGTGACCGCACAAAGTCCAGCGCCAATCCGCCCGGAGCGCTCTGTAATGCAGTCATTCCCATGGGAAGCGCCAGCAGCCCGGCCTCATCCGGAGGCGTAAATCCCTCTTCAATTGCGTACAGAACCTCGGACCCGTCCATCGACTGAATATTTACCGCCACGGTAAACGGGCCACCCGGCGCATTCATGGTGATCTGATAATGCGTACTCGCCCCGGTCACGACCTTGCCCGAGACCGGATCGCCCGCCAGCACACTGTAGTTCGTAATCGGCATAGAGTCTCCTTGGAAAAGCTCCCAGCTCCATCCACCCTACTCAGACCGCAGAGCAAACTCAACCCGCAGACACGGACGAGCTACTTGACGGGAACGTCGGACGGAACCGAGCGGTTGCGGTCTTTGAGCCATTCGATCGTCACCTTCTGGCCGGCCTTCTTTTTGGTGGTCATTTCATCGAGGTCGGGCATATAGATCTCGAGGCCAGCCTGTGCGGTCATACGAGTGTAGCCATTGATGAGCTGGGCCTGGTAGTTGACGAGGTCGAGGTCGAACCAGGCGTCCTTTGAGGCGTCGATCATGGTGAGGTCGGCGTCGTGCATGGTGAGCTTTCCAAAGTCGAGCGTGCCCCCGGTCAGGCGAAGAAAGTTGTGCCACTGCGCCAGGCGCGTCTCATCGTCGGGGGCGTTGCCGTAGATCACCTCAATGTCCGGCGGTCGGACTCGCACCTTCGTAAGCTGACCGCGGATGTGCGGCGGGGGTAGCAGCTTCTGGGTGTCGAAGAAGATGTCGTTATCTGCGATCTGAACGCCGGGCATGTTGGTCGCGTGGACCAGATCGGACAGTTCGATATGGAAGCTGCGGAGCAGACTCTTCAAAGGAACCTTTAATACGCTGAGTTTTGTGACGTGAAACTTCACGCGACCGTCCGGAACAGAGGAGAGAGTGCCGACGAGCTCAATGGGAAGAGGAACGATCTTGTGAACGGTACCGTGCAACTTGATCTGGTCGCCGTCGGGTTGGATGGAGATGTTCTTCAGCGGAGCGTTCGCCGGAGACGCGGAGTTCAGGTAATTGCTGATGTCTCCGATGTTGGCGTGAATGACGCCCTTCTGAATTTGAAAGACGAAGGAGTCCGGGTCATCGAAGGAAGGATTCTCCTTCGGATGGGTGCGTTCCATCAGCCCGCTAATCCAAAGGATATAGATACGGAAGTTGGGGCCTTTGCGCAGCAGTATATTGTGCGCGTAGACCTGCGTGGGTGCGAGGTCATCTGCGGAGGGAGAGGCCGTTGCATTGACAGGGCCTTGAGCTGCGGCAGAGGAGGATGGCGCTGGAACGGATGTCTTCGACCCCAAATGCCAGAAGAACCAGCAGAGACAGAGGACGACCACGATGCCAGCGATGGCGATATAGGCAGGGCGGGGGCGAGTCACGGTTTCTCCATTTTAGTGTTTAACGAACCTCTGAGTATTGGTTTTGAAGGGGCTGGATGTCAGTCAGGCCGTAACCATAGCCAAGTCCTTGCGGCTTCACAGACTTCGGGAAAGGCCGGTGTGCTTAAGGGGGCATCAGCCGTGTCGTAAGCTCTTTGTTTGTAATGGGGCTTCCGCCCTGAGGTACGCTTTTCGTGCATACATGCTTTTCCGCAGCCTCTCAGCTGCAGTGAGAAGCTCATTCCTCAAAACGAATCCACAATCCCCCATAGTGATACTCTTAGGCGAAGGAAAAACGAATGCCAGCGCCTCTCCTTGTCCTCCAGATCGTCACTCTTCTCGCCGTCATCTTTCTGCTTCTCCGCAAGCAGCCGACTTCCGGGCAGGATTCACGGCTCACCCAGATTCCTGATCAGCTCACCCGGCTCGATGCCCGCAATCAGGCGCTCGACGAGCACATCCGCACCTCCTTCGCCCAGATGCGCACGGACATCGCTACAGAGGCTCAGCGCACCCGCGAAGCCAGCGAGGCGGCGTTCGCATCCCTCCGCACCGAGATCGCCGGCAGCATCGCCACCCTCGGCGCGACGCTGAATACCGGTCTCGCCGCCTTCCGGTCCGACAACAAGACCTCCGACGAGCAACTCCGCAACGCCGTGCAAAACCAGATGGATAGCATTACCCGGCGCATCTCTGAGTTCACCAGCGACACCAACGAGCGGCACACCAGTCTTCGCGAATCTCTCAATACCAAGCTCAATGAGCTGATGGCCAGCAACACCACCCTCCAGAACCAGCTCCGCACTGCTGTCGAAGAGCGCCTCACCAAGCTGAACGACGACAACTCCAAAGAGCTCGAAAAGATGCGTCAGACGGTCGATGAGAAGCTCAACGCCACCCTCCAGACGCGGCTTACCGAGTCCTTCGGTCAGGTCACTGACCAGCTCAACAAGGTGCACACCGGCCTCGGCGAGATGACCAAGCTCTCCGATGGCGTCAACGACCTCAGCCGCATCTTCACCAACGTCAAGGCTCGCGGAGGCTTTGCCGAGGTGCAGCTTGGGATGTTGCTCGAGCAGATGCTCGCGCCCAGTCAGTTCGTGCGCAACGCCAAGGTCAAGGAAGGTACGCAGGAGGTCGTCGAGTTTGCCGTCCGCTTTCCCGGCCATGCGGGCGAGACGCTGCTTCCCATCGACGCCAAGTTCCCCCGCGAAGATTGGGAGCGCCTTGAAAATGCGTATGAGAGCAATGTTCCCGAGAATGTTGCCGTCGCCAGCAAGGCGTTTGAGGCTGCAATCCGCACCGAGGGCGAGCGCATCTGCAAGAAGTACATCAATCCCCCGGTTACTACGCCCCATGCCATTATGTTCCTGCCCACCGAGGGTCTGTACGCCGAGGTGATGCGGCGCGACGCGTTGCAGGCGGAGATTCAATCCAAATGCCATGTCACGATTGCCGGGCCCAGCACCCTGTCCGCCATCCTTACCAGCTTCCAGATGGGTTTCCACATGCTGGCCATTCAGGAAAAAGGTGACGAGGTGTGGAAGGTTCTTGAAGGAACGAAGCGCGAATTTAACACATTTGAAACCCTGATGAGCAAGATGGAGTCCCAGGTCGGCACCGTGCAGAACACCATTCAGAAGCTTGGCGTCCGCACCCGTGCCATCAATCGCACCCTGCGCGAGGTGGGCGAATCGGATGGCAGCGCCCCGGCTTCCAGCCTCATCGGCTTCGAAGAGGGCAACGGCATCGTTCCCTTTCTCGCCGCCAGCAACGAGGAAGACTGACAGCAACAGGCAGAAGACAGGCCGTGAGGGGGCCTGCTCCTGCCTGCGCCATCAAATCTGGTTTCAACTGCTGCCAAGTCTCCGAACGGTTTTACTCGTCAGCAACTCAGTCTGCGGCGGATGAGACCGACCACTCCAAGCAATCCGGTTCCGAGCAGAGCAACGCTTGATGGTTCCGGAACCGCAGACTGATCGAGCGTCGTTGTGCCCAGCCGAATAGTGAATTGGGACGTCTGATCCGCAGTAAAGGCGACGATTCCCGTACCGAGAGAGGCAATCTGGGCTGCCGTCAGGGTATCGCTCCACGGTGCGCCATTGTTGTAACAAGGAGCGAACTCTACGCATTGGCCTACCAGCAGGCTTCCCAGAAATAAATCCACTCCTGCCGAGCTGCCAACAACCGAATTGCCAAAGGTTCCAGAGATAGTGATTGCAGTATCCCCGGGAAGGATATTGAACGTTCCAACGACGGTTGGAGGCTGGTACGGACCCGGGTCATTGAATACTCCCGTGCCGTTGTATTCTCCGAGGGTTTGAATGTTGTCAGCCTTTGCGCGGCTCGTACCCGCGAGCAAAAAAAGACACAAAACGAGCATGATCTTCTTCATTGGAGTTTTCCTTTTTTGGCAAATTGAAAACAGAATTCAATCCTTTACGACTGAATAGCCACAGAGCTTTTCCATAAGCGCTCTCCGGCGAGGGCCCAAATGCAGGATTGATCGGCCTTTACTGTGCAATCTTCAGTCCAAATGGCGATAGGTGGGTAATCCACGCTAGGTCAATGATTCCCTGATAAAACGACGTCCACGCCCGACCATGAACGGCAATTCTTTGCATGTGGGTTCAGCAATAAACTTCTGCCAAACCAGGTCTGCGCCGATCACAGGCGCTGGCATCCCATGCGTCATCGAGCCGTCCTGATCATATTGTGGCGATATTGAGGTGAACTTTAAAAGTTACCCAGAGGGAACAAAAGATTCGCATTCCAAGAAGCTCGGGCCTGCTGTGCTTTACACTCTGTTAGGCGCTCAGTATTCTTGAGCATGGCGGTGTCGACCACTCGCACCCACATCCAGAATTTGATTGCAGACGTATACAGGAGAAAGAAATGGCCGCAGTAGATGAAAAAGTAAAGCAGATTATCGTCGAGCAACTACAAGTGGATGAAGCCGAAGTCACCCCCGGCGCCAGCTTCCAGGAAGACCTCGGTGCGGATTCCCTCGACGTTGTCGAGCTTGTCATGCAGTTCGAAGAAGCCTTCGATATTCAGATCCCCGACGAAGATGCCGAGAAGATCAAGACCGTCAAGGACGCTGTCGACTACATCGAAAAGAACCAGAAGGCGGCCAAGTAAAGTATGGAGCAGCGTCGCGTCGTCGTCACCGGCTTGGGCCTCGTCTGCGGGGTCGGCAAAACCGCCCCCGAAGTCTGGGCTGGGCTGCTTGCGGGTAAGAGCGGCATGGCTGAGATCAAGGCATTCGATCTCACCGGCCATCCCGTCCGCTTCGCCGCCGAGGTTAAAGACTTCGATCCCCTGCTCTTCATCGATAAAAAAGAGGCCCGCAAGATGGGCCGCTTTATTCACTTCGCCATTGCCGCCGCCGACGAGGCGATGAAGCACTCGGGCCTCGTCATCGACGAGAGCAACCGTGACCGCTTCGGCGTCCACATCGGCTCCGGCATTGGTGGTTTCGATGTGATCGAACGGGAGCACTCGGCCATGCTAGCCGGTGGCCCGCGTAAGATCTCGCCCTTCTTCATCCCGGGTTCCATCGTCAACCTCGCGGCGGGGCACGTCAGCATCCGCTACAACGCCCGGGGCCCCAACGAGGCCACGGCGACCGCCTGCACCTCAAGCGCGCACTCCATCGGCGATGCCTTCCGCATCATCCAGCGCGGCGATGCCGATGCCATGATCGCCGGAGGCACCGAAGCCGCGATTACCCCCATGGGCGTCGGCGGATTCGCCGCCATGAAGGCGCTGTCGACCCGCAACGATGACCCCGAACATGCCTGCCGTCCCTTTGACAAGGACCGCGACGGCTTCGTCGTCGGCGAAGGCGCAGGCATCCTCATCATGGAAGAGTTGGAGTTCGCCAAGGCTCGCGGGGCAAAGATTCTGGCCGAGGTTATCGGCTACGGCATGTCGGCGGACGCCTTCCACATGACCGGCATGGCCCCCGAGGGCGAGGGCTGCTTCCGCGCGATGTCCGCGGCGCTGAAGGTCGCAGGTATCTCTCCGGACAAGATCGACTACGTCAACGCCCATGCAACCAGCACACCGCTGGGCGACGCGCTCGAGTCTCAGGCCATCGAAAACGTCTTCGGCGAGCGCGCCAAGAATCACACGCTGCTCGTCAGCTCCACCAAATCCATGACCGGGCATCTGCTCGGCGGTGCTGGCGGACTGGAGGCGGGTATCACGATTCTCGCCATGCTCAATCAGACGGCCCCGCCCACGATGAACATCGTCGAGTTGGATCCCCAGTGCCGCCTGAACTACGTCCCTAACAAGCCCCAGGCTGCAAAGATCGACTACACGTTGTCGAACTCTTTCGGCTTCGGCGGCACGAACGGCTCGCTCGTCTTCAAGCGCTGGACCGAATAGCCCGACCAGGTCGCAACCTGTTGCGTGAAGCGAAGTTAACTCTGGAATCGACGCGCAATTTTATCCCCGAGCATATCTTTGCGGGGATTGAAGACGCGAAGGGCGAGCCACGCATCAGGGCTGAGGTTGAGTTGTAGTCGCGTCCCCTGCCCAGTAGCTGCTTCTCGCGGTGATGACGAGGTCGGGGTGGTCCTTCATCGTGACTGCAATGGCATGTAAACCCGGCTGTGGCGATTGTGGTTGAAAGCTCAGAACGTAGCGATTGGGAACGTGGTTGGAGATGGTCGCCAGACCGCGCTCCAGATCGCGCTCGCTGCTGAAGTGGAAGTACTCGCCGCCAGTCAGCTTGGCCACCGTCTCTGGCGCGTTCTTGCGCAGGCCGTTCATGCCGAGGATTGCGGCCATCTTGGCGAGACGCAGCGGCGGCAGAAGCTCGGCGAGGCAGTCGTAGTACTGCGTGCTCCTGGACTCTTCAGGAACGCCTTTGCTGCCATCGTCTCTGACCGTGGGATCGGTCTTAGGATCGTGCGAGAAACAGCCGTGCTCCGGGCCCGGGGTTGGGTCGTTGAGCTTCGAGGCCTCATGCCCGACGGCGCTTCGCGAGGAGGAAAAGGCCACGCTGTAGATAGAGGTGTTGGTGTCGCTGACGGCGCGGAGAGCATCGTCGAGCCTGACCTTGCTGCCATGATCGACGGTTTCGCTGATGAGCAGAATGGCGCGGCGATACTGAGGAGGCTGCTTGCGCAATAGATCGACGGAGTACGCGACAGCGTCGAGAGTGGCGGCCCCACTGTCTCCGGCGTCGAGGTTCTGAATGGCATCTTCCATCAGCGCGAGGTTCGGTGTGAAGTCCTGGAATAACTGAGGCTCGCTGTCGAAGGTGACGACGGCGACGCGACGGGGAACCTGCCCTACGATCGATTCGATCATGGTCGCCAGCTTGCGGTATTTGTCGAACTGACTCGCTCCGCCGCCTCCGGTCTCAATCGCGACAACCAGCGCCAGGGGCTGGTCGCCCGTGTCCTCTTCGAGATGGACCTTCTGTTCGACATTGTTGTCGGTGATGGTGAAGTCGTTGGCGGTAAGCGTGAAGACGAGGTCGCCCTTTTTAGTCTTCACCAGCGTAGGGACGAGGACCAGCGTGGACTGCGTGCTGATGGTCGGGATCGGCGATGCGGGTATAGGCGCGTTCTGAGCGTAGGCTCGCGCAGCGGGAAGGGCATAGACCAGAGCAGCGGGAAGGGCATAGACCAGAGCAGCGGGGAGGCAGAGAACGGCGACGACGGCGGCACGGAGGTGCATGATGGCTACTATAACCGTCCATGAAGTCAGCGCGAAGAATCAGGCGCGGCGAGAGCGGAGCTGGCTGGGCAGCGTGGAGCCCGTCACGTTGAGGGTAATCCAGCAGAGGAACGCCCATACGCAGGAGGCGATGGCGATCACGCCCAGGTCTCCCGCATGGCCGCGACCGAAGTGCAAGAACCGGACACAGGCGTAGGCTCCGGCGAAGCTGATGCAGGCGGCCAACAGGGAGCGGGCGAGCTCGCCGCCTTCGAGGCCGGTGATGGAAACGAGCTTGCGGCGATGCAGAAGGATCGCGAGGGTAAGGGTATGGGTGAGGATACCCGCGTCCGATGCCACGGCCAGCCCGGCCATGCCGATGGAATGGAAGAAGAGGCGATAGACGGGGATGGAGAGCAGCGTAATGATGCTTCCCGCCACCGCCGGGGTGAGCGTATTGCGCGCTGCATAGAAGGCGCGTGCGTAAATACCCTGCGCGGTCCACAGAGCGAGCGAGATGGCGAAGATGGCGAAGTACTGCGCAGTCTCGGTCGCGTCGGTGCGGTTGAAGGAGCCTCCGCGGAAGAGATCAACGATAGGCGGCGCGAGAGCGATCATCCACGCGGCGGCGATCAGAGAGGCCGCGAAGACGCGCGATACGGCACGGTTGACGGCGGCGGCGAAGTCTCCCAAGCGGTGCTGGCTGAAGAGAGAGGAGAAGAAGGGGAGAGACGCTGCTCCCGCAGCCTGTCCGAGGATGCCCATCGGGGCGTTGAAGAGCGTTTTGGCCACGGTGAGGTGGGAGATGCCGCCGGGATCATACGAAGCGAAGAAGCTGAGAATCCATTTGTCGGCGGTGACCAGCGAGACACCGATCATCAGCGGAAGAGAGAGCCGCAGCCATTCGATGAAGGCGGGATGGCGGACGTTGAAGATGGGGTGATAGCGGAGGCCCTGGCGCGCCGCTCCGAAGGCATTGAGGGCGGCGGGGCCGAGGATGACGCCAGCGAGAACGCCGATGACCAGCGAATAGATTCCGTATCGCTGCGAGAGGAAGACAGCTCCGAAGATGATACCGAGGTTATAGATCAGCGGCGTGATCGCCTGATAGATGAAGATTTTGTGGACGAGAAGCTTTGAGCCGATGACTCCGCCGATGAAGAAGAAGAGCTGCGCCGGAAGCAGCAGCCGGGTCAGTGAGGTAGCGAGCGCTGCATTGGCGGGGGTAAAGCCGTGGAACTTCCAGTGGACGTAGTAGGGGGCGAAGATCTCCGCAAGCACGATGGCCAGCCCAAGGACGATCACCATGGCGTTGAGAATGATCGAGATGGCGCGGTCGCCGCCCTCTTCGTCGCCCGCAGCCTGATAGCGGTTCAGGATGGTGACCAGCGAGATGGAGGCCACTCCGCCGACGAGGAAGTAGGCCAGCATGTCGGGCAGTTCGAAGGCAGCATAGTAAGCATCGGTCTGCGGGCCGGCCCCGAAGATGTGGTTGATGTACTTGGTGCGGACGAGCGCGAGGACGCCGGAGAGCAGCGTCGAGAGCATGAGCAGGAGCGTGGCGGAGAAGGCCGAGTGAGAGGCAGAGGGGCGAAGCCATGCGAAGAGTCCCTGGCTGGGAGTGGGAATCGCCTGAATGGTAGCTTCGGGGGTCGGCTCGGGAGTGAGTTCGGGCGCCAGCTCGGAGATCGGTTCAGACTGCGAGATCGGATTGGGATTGTTGTTGTCAGCCAATGGGTGCGAAGTCTCTTTGAGTTCAGGTTTTTAGGACTAGGTTGATTCTATCGGGCATGCGTGCCGGGCTTATGCTTGTGGGGTGGCGGGGCTGGTTCGCCTGCGATGTAAGGGGATGAGGGTGTGGAGAATTTTCGGCTGAAGGTCTTTCGAGCGGTGGCTGCGGAGATGAGCTTTCGCAAAGCGGCGGAGGTGCTGCATCTCAGCCAACCTGCCGTAAGCCAGCAGGTGCGCTCGCTGGAAGAGGAGGCTGGGGCTCGCCTGTTCGATCGCGGCAATAGCGATGGCCATGGGAGCCAGATCGTGCTCACCGAGGCCGGTCGTGTACTGCTGGAATATGCGACCGCGGCGGCGGAGACCATGGCAGAGGCACAGCGCGCGCTCGCAGCGTTGAACGACGATGTGACCGGTGAGTTGCGGCTGGGGGCTTCGACGACGATAGCCCAATATGTGCTGCCAAGGATTCTGGGGGCGTTTCTGCGGCAGTATCCCCACGTCCATCTCTCTGTGGTGAGCGGAAACACCGAGCGAATTGCCGAGGCGGTGGCTGAAGAGCAGGTGGCGCTGGGAATTATCGAAGGGCCGGCGATGCGGCGCGACGTAAAGACGGAACGAATGGTGCAGGATGAGATGGTGCTGATCGTGGCGCCCGGTCATGCGTGGGCACGAGCTGGAGCGATTGCTCCCGCGGAGTTGGAGAAGGCACCGATGCTGCTGCGGGAGCGTGGTTCGGGCTCGCGGCGGGTGGTCGAGCGGGCGCTGAAAAAAGCGGGCATTCCGCTGCGCTTGCTGCGCGTGGTGATGGAGCTGGATTCGACGGAAGCCATCATCTCGGGTGTAGAGGCTGAGCTTGGGGTGGGATTTGTTTCACGCTGTGCGATCGGCAAAGCATTGCGGCTGGGAACGATTCGCACGGTGCAGGTGAACGGGCTGGAGATTGTGCGTGACTTCAGCTTTATCCGGCTCGCCGGGACGGACGCTACGGGGGCGGTGGCTGCGTTTCAGCGGTTCGCGATGGGGAGTTCGCACGCGGGATAGATTTGTGTTCCCTTGGTTCTGATTAGGGCGATAAGTAAAGCTTATCGGCAATTCAAAAGTACGTCTCGACCAGGCCTGGGCGCAGGACCATGCTGGAAGACATGGTACGCAACCTCTTCTATATCGGGATCATTATTTCGGCGAGCGGATTGATTGGGCCGCCCTTTGCGTTGGCTGCGGGGCTGGCGTTTGGACTGACGACGGTGCATCACTTCCACGTTGAGAGCAGGCAGCTCTCCAAATTTCTGCTGCAGGCAGCAGTCGTATGCCTGGGGTTTGGCATGAATCTCAAAGAGGTTGTTCATGCGGGGCGGTCGGGTTTTATGTATACCGCGATTAGCATTACGTTTGTGCTTAGCCTTGGGATCCTGCTGGGCAGGATGCTGAAGGTGGAGAAGACGCAATCGCTGCTGATCGCCATTGGCACGGCGATCTGCGGCGGCAGCGCGATTGCCGCGATGGGGCCAGTGCTCGATGCGGGCGAGGAGGAGATGGGCGTTTCGCTGGGCACGGTCTTCGTGCTGAACTCTGTGGCGCTGCTGCTCTTTCCGCTGATCGGGTGGTACATGCATCTCACGCAGACGCAGTTTGGACTGTGGGCCGCACTGGCGATTCATGACACCAGCTCAGTGGTGGGCGCAGGCGCGAAGTATGGCGCAACGGCGTTGGCCGTTGGAACGACGGTGAAGCTGGCACGGGCCTTGTGGATCGTCCCGCTCGCGATTGCCACGGCGACGCTGCGAAAAAACAAGGCAAAAATTTACTGGCCGTGGTTCATTCTCTACTTCTGCGCGGCTGCCGTGCTGGCAAGCTATGTTCCGCATTATCTGCCGCAGATGGCAGCAGTCTTTGCCGGGCTGAACCGGTTGGGGAAGTCGGCGCTGACGGTGGTGCTATTTTTGATCGGCACAGGGATTACATGCACCACGCTGAAAGAGGTCGGCGTGAGGCCGTTGATTCAGGGAGTGACGTTGTGGATTGTGGTGGCGGGTCTTTCGCTTTGGGCTATCCATCTGGGATGGATCGCGCTTTAGTCCGCGCCTTCGGAGTTTTGCGAGAGATCGAAGAGCTTCGGTGTGGCCTGGCGGGGGGCAGCGGCATGGCGCGGCGCGCGGATGGGATGGACGGCAGCGCGGGTTACCGGCTTTGAGAGCAGCGTGTGCAGATCGCGAAGCTCTTTCTGAAGCTTGCGGAGCTGCTTCGATGGGCCAGATGCCGTGGAGGCTTCGTCAATCTCCAGGCTGAGCTGTGGCTCCTTGTGGCGAAGTTCGGCCTTGAAGATTTGGCGCGCGCCGGGAATGGTGTAGCCCTCGTCATAGAGAAGACTCTTGATGCGCAGAACCATCTCGACATCACGGCGGCGATAGAGCCGCTGGCCGGTGCCGCCTTTATGCGGCCTGAGGCTGGGGAACTCGCTCTCCCAAAAGCGCAGGACGTAAGCGGGGAGGTCGCAGAGTTTAGAGACTTCGCCGATGCGGAAGTACAGCTTGTCCGGGATCTCAGACCCGGAGGAAGGGGGCGTTCTGCGGATTGGCTGGTGCTGCGCCATGCCAAAGCTCCCGAATGGCCGACACTTCCGGCTTGCTGCAAGTATAGGACTTGGCGAGAGATTTGTGGGCAAAATTGCAGCATTTCTTCCGAGGTGGCAAGCCTTCGTCATGCCGATTTCGGGAACTCAAAGTGGGGAACTGGCGTATTGTTTTCTGGACAGAGGAGAATTGGATATGCGCGTGACACAGATAACGGCAGCGGCAGTGGTGGTGGCAACAGTGCTGATGAGCGGCTGCCGGGTCGAATCCAATAAACAGGACGGCGACAACAATGTGAGGATCGCTACGCCGTTTGGCGGCATGCAGGTGAAGACTAACGATGCCACGGTGCTTGAGGGAATGGGATTGCCGGCGTATCCGGGAGCGACGCTGATCAAAAAGGACAAGGACCACGGGGCCGCAGACGTTAACATGAACTTCGGCAACTTTCATCTCCGCGTGAAGGCGGCGAGTTACCAGACGTCCGACAGCCCGGACAAGGTGCAGGCGTTCTATCGCAAGGCCCTTGGGGTGTATGGAGACGTGATTGAATGCTCGAACGGCAAGTCCGTGGGCGAGCCGACACGCACCTCCGAGGGGCTGACCTGCGACAACGATAACAAGCACGTCGTGATCGATGACGACGTATCCCGCAAGATGGAATTGAAGGCCGGATCGAGGCAGCACCAGCATATCGTCGCGGTCGATCCCAATGGAGCGGGGACGAAGATTGGGCTTGTCGCGCTCGATCTGCCGGGTCACTCTTCGAGTGCGAAGCAGAGTGAGCAGTAGTTTTCGCCAGGATGGGGCAGCCGGTAAAGCTTGCCGCGCCCTACCGGCTGCGGTAGCTTCATAGATATGCATGAATTTTGCCACCGCTGCGGGGGAGAGCTTTTGGATAGTGGCGGCTCGTCGCCCTTCTGCCCGCACTGCGGCGCTCCGCAGATCTTTCTTCTGGACCATGATCTACCGGCGGAGCTTACGGCCACGGACACGACCGGGACCGCGCCTCCCCCTGCGCCACGGCAGGTGGAGTGGAAGACCGCGATTCGCTGTGCCTTGCTGGTAGCTGCCGTTTCTGCTGTGTTGACGCTGATTGCGGCGCGGTTCGAATCCGTGTCGCCGTTGAGCTGGCTGTGGACGGTAAGCGGCTCGCTGATTACGTTGGCGCTCTATCAAAAGCGCCGTCCGAAGGCATGGATGGATGCAGGCATCGGGGCGCGCATCGGGGTGGTCGTCGGCTTTGTGCTGGTGGGCAGCCTTGCGGTTGCGATGGCGGCAGGCGGGCTGGTAGCGCGCTATCTGCTGCACAATATGGCCGGCTTCGACGCACAGTTGACGCAACAGCTCCATATGCAGATTCAACATGCGCTGGCGACGAACCCTGAGACGAAATCGCTGCAGGGCTATCTCTATTCGCCGGAGTTTCGCGCTGGCATGATGCTCGCCGGGTTCGGCCTGATCTCGGGCATTCTGTTGGTGCTTTCGACGGTCGGCGGCGCGGTGGGCGGTCTCCTGCGGACGCGGCACAAGGTTTCGCTGTGATGTGCGGTCTTCAGACGGTCCGCAGGTTCTTCAAATGGCTAAGGGCTGCTGATATCATCAAGCGCAATCGCTATGAGTGACATTACGGAAATGCAAAACCCGAAGATACGCGAAAAGGGCCGCCTCATGTCGGCCTCCGAGATCGAGCGGACGCTGGTACGCCTGGCCCACGAGATCGTCGAAAAGCACGATGGCTGCGAGAACATCGGTCTGGTCGGCATCAAGCGGCGCGGCGTTCCGCTGGCCCAGCGGCTGGGCACGCTGATTTCGAAGATCGAGAAATGTCCTGTAGACACAGGTGTGCTCGATATCAGTTTCTATCGCGACGACCTCTCGACCGATGATGCACGGCCGAAGGTTGCTCCATGCGACATCGGGTTCGATGTGACCGGACGGGACATCGTGCTGGTGGATGACGTGCTCTACACCGGGCGAACCATTCGGGCGGCGCTCGACGCGCTGTTCGACCATGGCCGGCCCAGGAGCGTTCAACTGCTGACGCTGATCGATCGCGGCCACCGCGAGCTGCCGATCCAGGCTACGTTCGTGGGCCGCACGATTCCCACCTCGAAGCGAGAGATTATCGAGGTAAAGCTCAATGAGATCGACGAGCAGGAGCAGGTGCTGCTGGTCGAGCTGGTGGATTGATCGAATTGATGACGCAGGAATCGCAACGCCCCAAAAAGTTTAGTTACGCTGCCGGTTCACTGTTGAGTGTGGCCGACCTGTCGGTGGAAGACGTTTCCGCAATACTGTCCGTAGCTTCGCAGTTAGAGCGGAGGCCCACTGCGGAGCGGGCGCGCCTTCTGGCAGGGCGGCGTATCGCTCTCCTCTTCTATGAGTCGAGCACGCGAACGCGCACTTCATTCGAGCTGGCGGCAAAGTCGCTCGGCGCGACGACGACGCTGGTCAGCGACAAATCATCCTCCATCGAAAAAGGCGAGAGCCTGAAGGACACCGGCCTTACTCTCCGCGCACTGGGGGCGGAGTGCATTATCCTTCGCCATCCGTCGTCGGGTGCGCCGTTTGTCTTGGCGCGAGAGACGGGCGTGCCCGTTCTGAACGCGGGCGATGGAATGCACGAGCATCCTTCACAAGCCCTGCTCGATGTACGGACGATGCTCATGCGCCTGCCGGGTCGCGACGCTTCAACGGCGACTGCGAAGAGTCTCGATGGCGTGACCGTTGTGATTACGGGAGACATTCTGCATAGCCGCGTCGCGCGGTCGAACGCTCTGCTGCTGCCGCGTCTCGGCGCGAAGGTGCTGCTCTGCGGGCCGGAGCCGTTGCTGCCCGAAGTCGCGCTGCACCTCGGTGCCGGCGTAGAGATTGTGCGCGACTTCGACGCGGCGCTCAGGCGTGCTCAAGTCGTCATGATGCTGCGCATTCAAAAAGAGCGTCTGGCCGGGCTTGAGCTTGACCTTGCAAACTACATTGAGCGATACCAGTTGAACGGCGAGCGTCTGGCCGCCCGCGCACCCGATGCGCTCGTAATGCATCCCGGCCCGATGATTCGAGGCCTGGAGATCTCAGGCGACGTGGCGGACGGCCCCAACTCGGCGATTGAACTGCAGGTGAGCAATGGCCTCTCCGTGCGTTCGGCGTTGCTGCTTCGCGCGCTGTACACGGGTGGATTCGAGAGTGTAACTGTATGAGTGACGTATTGATTCTGAACGGCCGTGTCGTAGATCCAGCGAGTGGCATCGACGAAGCCCGTGACCTTTTGCTGCGCGATGGAAAGATCGCCGCGCTCGACAAGCCCGGCAGCCTGAAGAATATAGAAGCGGCAGAGACAATCGACGCCTCCGGACTGGTGGTTGCGCCTGGTTTGGTGGACGTTCATGTGCATCTCCGCGAGCCGGGTCAGACGTACAAAGAAACGATTGCCACAGGAACGGCAGCGGCGGCAGCAGGCGGCTTCACTACAGTCGTGGCCATGCCCAACACTATGCCTGTAAATGACTCCGTCGCCGGGTTGGAGTGGATGCTTTCGCCTCAACGCGGAGCTGTCGTGAAGCTCTTCGCCATGCCCGCCGCCACTATGGGCAGCATGGGCGCTACGCTGACGGACTTCGCTGCGCTGCATAAGGCCGGAGCCCTCGGCTTCACCGACGATGGAAAGCCTATTCTCGAAGACGCCATCATGCGCGAGGCGCTCATCGCTGCGGCGCGTCTGGGCGTGCCCATCTCGCAGCACGCCGAAGACACCCACCTCACCGGCGGTTGCAGCATGAATGCGGGGCCGGTAGCGTTTCGACTCGGCCTTCGCGGAATGACGATCGAAGCCGAGTCGCGAATCGTTGAGCGCGATATCCGCCTGCTGCGAGAGATTGAAAAGTCCGAGCATCTGCGCCCTCATCTGCATGTGCAGCACATCTCGACAGGCCGCGCGCTGGAGGCGATACGCGAGGCGAAGCGTCAAGGCCTGCACGTTACCTGCGAGGCTGCGCCGCACCACTTCACGCTGACCGATGAGGCCATCGGCGACTACGACACCAATGCAAAGATGAATCCTCCGCTGCGCGCCGAGGCTGACCGTCAGGCTGTTCTCGCCGGGCTGGCCGACGGCACCGTCGATTGCATTGCCACCGATCACGCCCCCCACGCCGCCCACGAAAAGGAGCAGGAGTTTGAGCGCGCTCCGAACGGCATCACCGGTCTCGAGACCGCACTGGGGCTGGCCTTGCGAGTCCTGCATCGCGCTCAAGGATTATCGTTGAGCAAAATTCTTTCGCTGATGAGCACGTCTCCGGCAGCAATCGTCTCTCTGGCGGACAGAGGTTCACTGGCCGTCGGCAGCATTGCGGATGTCGTTGTCTTCGATCCGGCAGCGCAGTGGAACTTCGCTGCAAAAGACTCACGCTCGAAGTCGAAGAACACGCCCTTCGACGGAGCATCCATGCTGGGACGAGTCCACGCGACTGTCAGCGAAGGCCGCATCGTCTTTCGCCAGTAACCTGCGTGTGTTGACCAGCAACGTACCCAGCCACGATATGCTGGAAGCCCATGGACCCGATAACCCATCTGATGACCGGAGCCGTCCTCGCCCGCAGCGGCTTCAATCGCAAGGCCGCCTACGCCACCGTGGCCATGACGCTGGCCGCCGAGATCCCCGACCTCGACACGCTCTGGTCCATCCGTGGCCCGATCGCCGCACTCCAGCACCATCGCGGATGGACCCACACTTTTCTCGGTGTTCCTCTCGAAGCCGCCGTCGTCGTCGGAGGCATCTACCTCTTCCACCGCTGGCGTCTCAAGCGCGACAAACCCGTAAAGCAAGCCGCTCCCATCCGCTGGGG
This sequence comes from Edaphobacter paludis, assembly GCF_039993895.1. Classification (NCBI taxonomy): domain Bacteria; kingdom Pseudomonadati; phylum Acidobacteriota; class Terriglobia; order Terriglobales; family Acidobacteriaceae; genus Edaphobacter; species Edaphobacter paludis. The sequence goes on along the minus strand of NZ_CP121194.1, from coordinate 3,925,462 downwards.
TTTGCTCTATTGTTTTGCGCTCATTGCGCTGTTGAGTCATCTCCTGCTCGACTGGACGAACAGCTACGGTCTCCGTCCTTTCTTTCCCTTCAACCCGCGTTGGTATGCCGGCTCGCTCGTCTTCATCTTCGAGCCAGTCATGTTTGCTCTGCTTCTCATCGCACTCCTCGCGCCCGTTCTCTTTGGCCTCATCAACAGCGAAGTAGGCGCACGCAAGCCTGCGTTTCGCGGACGCGGCTGGGCCATCGCCGCCCTCATCGCCATCGTCGCTCTGTGGGGATGGCGTGCAGTCGAGCAGCAACAGGCCATTCAACTCGCCCTCAACAGCGGCGACTTCGGCCCCGCACCCAATAACGTCGAGATACTCCACGTCACTGCCGAACCCTATCCCATGAATCCATTCCGCTGGCAGGTCATCGTCGAAACGCCGGACTTCTATCAACTCGCCACCATCGACACCTTCAACAACACCGTCGCCACCAACCAGCACTCCGATATCTTTTACAAGCCTGCTGAGACTGCCGCGACGCTCGCCGCCAAACAAAGCTGGCTCGGCCATGTCTATCTCGACTGGTCCAGAATCCCTCTCGTCACCCAGTCCGACACCGATGCGACTACTGGACTAACTATCGTGACCTTCCGCGACCTTCGTTTCATGTATGACGTCTCGTTCCTGCATGGCCGTGAAGCTCCTCCCCTCTCAGGCACCGTAACCGTCAATGGTGCTCACCGTATCACGAGCATGGAAATGAACGGCCGCGTCCAACGTTAAAATCCGCGCGCGCTCGTCTATCAATGCGACCCCGCTCATAGCCCCGATCAATTTCCACAGCAGTTTCTCGGAACCGGGACGCGCATAGATGCGTATCGACTCATGTGCAATGAATGGGCATCTCGCCCCTGATTGAAAGGTGTATATGAAGATCTTTTATGCGGCGGCGTGTGCTGCGCTGCTGTGCGGAACCATGTCCGCACAGGCACCATGCAGCGGTTCCAAAGTAACTGGTATCGTGCACGATTCTACGGGTGCGATCATCCCCGGAGCCAGCGTAGTGTTGGATGGCACAGAGACCGTACAGAGTGGTAACGCCGGTCAGTTTCGGTTTGCCTGCGCCGCAGCCGGGCAGCACGATCTACGCGTCAGCGCAGACAGCTTCGCATCCAAAGAGATCAAAGTCCGCAGCCCGCAATCGAAGGCCGACCTTATCGTCGTGTTGCATCCCGAAGACGTAACCACCTCAGTCAACGTCGGCGAAGAGAGCGGCAATGAAACAGACGCCGCCGCAAACGGGACCTCCCGCACGATTTCGGGCGATCAGTTAAGCACTCTCGCCGACGATCCTGACGACCTGAAGCGCGAGCTGCAACAGTTGGCCGCAACCAGCGGCGGCTTGGCAACCAACACCACCATTACGGTCGATGGATTCCAAAGCTCTTCTCCAATGCCGCCCAAGAGTTCCATCGCATACATCAAGGTCAACCCTGACCTGTTCTCAGCTGAGTACCGTCAGCCGCCCTTCGATGGCGGTCGCGTCGAGGTGTACACCAAACCCGGGCAGAGTTCATTCCATGGCGCATTATTTACCACCAACGGCAGCCCCTGGATGAACGCGCGCGATCCATTCTCGACCAGTAAGGCCGCACTCGGAAAGCAACGTTACGGCTTCGAGTTGAGCGGCCCTGTGCGTAAGAAGGGCAGCGACTTCGCACTGACGCTGGAGCATCGCACCATCGACGATTTCGCCGTAGTCAACGCCATCACGCTCGACGACAAGGGTAACCAGCAACGCACGGTAGCCAACGTCGCAGCGCCGCAACAGCTCTGGCTGGCGACCGCTCGGATGGGGTGGCAGCTCGGCCCGAAGAACACCTTTACGGCATCGTACAACGGCAACGTAAACCACTCGCAGAATGTAGGCGTCGGTGGAACCGCGCTGCCCGAGACCGGTTACAGCGGCGGAAGCTACGACCATACGCTGCGCCTGTTGAACATCACTACAGCTTCGCCCGGGATGATGCACGAGGCGCGAGTAGCGCTGGACTGGACCGGCGAAACCGACGTGCCCACCTCCACCGCGCCGCAGTTACAGGTCGCCGGTGCCTTCACCAGCGGCGGAGCCACGATTGGACAGCAACGGATGCACGGCTTCGAAATAGAGGCGGACGACGACGTAGTCATCAGCACCGCGAAGCACCTGCTGAAGATCGGCACACAGTTCAAGCTCTACAACGTGAACGATCAGTTGACGACAAACTTCAACGGCGTCTACACCTTCGGTGGTGGTACCGCTCCCGTGCTTGATGCCAATGGAAACCCCATCCCCGGCAAGACTGAGACAATCACAGGCCTCGAGCAATACCGCCGCGCCAAGCTTGGTCTCGCTGGTGGAGCAGCGACCGCATTCAACAACGTAACCGGAACGCCTCATGTGAACTTCACCCAGGTACGCAATGCGCTCTACATTCAGGACATGTGGAAGCTGCGGCCCAACCTGCAGCTCGCCATGGGCTTCCGCTACTACCTGCAGAACGTTCCGCTTGCGATGAATGGAGCGACCCCGCGGCTCGGCATCGCATGGTCGCCGGACAAAAAAGAGAAGTGGCAATTGCACGCGCACATCGGTCTCTTCACAGGCCAGTATGGAACGGCGGACTACGCCGAACTCCAACGCGAAGACGGCGTGCATCGCATCACCAGCACGGTCTACAACCCGGTCTACGGCGATCCCTTCGGCGACGGCGCAACCACTATCCACTCCATTCGCCAGGCCTCACCACATCTGCAAAACATCACCTACGTGATCGACAACCTGGGCGGCACTCATTCCTTCCCCCATGGCTGGAGCGTCAACACCGATGTCTACTGGGGTCGCATCTGGAACTACACGCGAACGCTGAATATCAATTCGCCGCTCAACGATAACCCCACAGGCCCGCGCCCCGGCGCGCCGAACCTGAACATCCTGCAGGCAAACAACAGCGGCCAGGGCCGGGCTAACGTAGAGTTCTTCGGCATCAACCAGCATGAGTTGAAGCACCTGCAATTCTTCTTTGGCGCGGTGCGCGTCAACCTGGTCGATGACACCAACGACAATACCTTCTTCACGCCGCAGAGCTCGCGCACCGATGCAGGTGAGTTCGCGCCGCGAAACGGACAGGGCCGCTGGCAGCTCTTCGGTAATGGGTCGCTGAAGCTGCCGGAGAAGCTGGAGCTGAGCACAGACCTGCAGGCCCAGAGCGGAGCGCCTTACAACATCACCACAGGCTTCGACAATAATGGCGACGGCAACTTCAACGACCGTCCACAATACGCGGTAGCTGGCGACCCCAACGCGATCCCAACCCAGTTCGGTCTGCTGGTGCCCAGCGGCGGCATCGGCGCATTGCCTCGCAACGTTGGACGAACCCCGTGGACGGTCCACATGGACACCAACCTCGAGCGCAAGTTCGAGTTGAGCAACCCCAAGGCCGATCATCCGCAGACGCTGACCTTCAATGTGCGCAGCTCGAACATGCTGAACCACCTCAATGTCACCAGCGTAGGCGGCGTGCTCGGTTCCCCACTCTTCAACCGGCCCTACGCCGCCGACAACGGACGCCGCATAGAGATCGGCGCGCGTTACAGCTTTTAGAGCAGAATGCCTTGCTTTTTGGTTGTCATTCCGCAGCGAAGCGGAGGAAGCTGCGGTTTGGAGTACCTAGAGCAAAGTAGCAATTCGCGTAGAGTCGACGTGCCTCTTGGTTGTCATTCCCGAAGGGAATCTGCGGTTGCTTTCCTCCACGCCAACAGCAAATCCGATCTAGACCCCATCGGAGACATCGCCTCATCTGGAAACCAGACAACCGCAACTTAAGCTGAGCTACCAACTCCTGCTTTATTTTCTTTACAAGATATACCGCGACAGGTCCTGATCCTTCACAATCGAAGCAACCTGTTGCCGCACATATTCCGGATCGACCACAATCACCTTCTCCACTCCATCCGCTGTCTGCCGCTCGATCACAGGTAGCGGTGCTGCCGGCTTCAGTTCGCCTTTCAGCGTAACCGACGAGTTGATCTCACCCACCACACCCTCTTCCGTCACCTCGGTACGCGGGCTCTTGAACAAATCGGGAGCCTGAAAGCTGATCTCATCCAGCACTCGCTCGAGAATCGTATGCAATCGCCGGGCACCGATGTTTTCAGTGGTCTCATTTACCTTGAAGGAAAACTGCGCCATCTCCTGAATCGCTTCCTTCGTAAACTCCAGCTTCAGGCCCTCGGTCTCCAGCAGCGCCGTAGCCTGCTTCACCAGCGACGACTTCGGCTCGGTCAGAATCCGCACAAAGTCATCCACCGTCAAAGACTGCAACTCCACGCGAATGGGAAACCGCCCCTGCAACTCAGGAATCAGATCGCTGGGCTTTGAAACATGAAACGCACCGGCAGCGATGAAGAGAATGTGGTCGGTGGAGACCATCCCATACTTGGTGTTGACCGTAGTCCCTTCAACAATGGGCAGGATGTCCCGCTGCACGCCTTCGCGCGAAACATCAGGCCCATGCGCGCCTTCGCGTCCGGCAATCTTGTCGATCTCATCGAGAAAGACCATCCCCGAATCTTCCACCCGCTCCACTGCCAACCGGTTCACCTGGTCCATGTCGATCAGGCGGTTCTCTTCCTCCTGTACCAGGTACTCGAAGGCTTCGGAGACCTTCATCTTGCGCTTCTTAGTGCGGTTTCCAAACAACCCGGGCAGCATGTCCTTCAGGTTGATGTCCATCTCTTCCGAACCCTGGTTCGAAAAGATCTCGAAGCTGGGCTGGTTGCGGTCGCGCACATCCAGCTCGACCATCCGCTCATCCAGCTTGCCCTCGCGGAACTGCTGACGCAGCTTCTCTCTCGTCCGATGCTCCCGGTCTCCGGGCTTTTCTTCCTCGTCATTCGCCGGAGTAGCCGCGGGCAACTGAATCACATTGCTCCCCGCCTCGTGCGTAGCCGCAGCGGCAGTCGTAGCCGCCGGAGTCACAGCGACAGGCGTAGGCGGCAGCAGCAGATCGAGCAGCCGGTCTTCAGCGGCAAGCTCAGCCTTGTCCTCCACCTCGTCCATCTTCTCTTCGCGCACCATGTCGATGGCGATCTCCACCAGATCGCGCACAATCGACTCGACGTCGCGGCCTACGTAGCCGACCTCGGTAAATTTGCTGGCTTCCACCTTCAAGAACGGCGAGTTCGTCAGCTTCGCCAGCCGCCGCGCAATCTCGGTCTTGCCCACGCCCGTCGGTCCGATCATGATGATGTTCTTGGGCATGATCTCGTCGGCCAGCTCCGGCGGAAGCTTCTGCCGCCGCATCCGGTTCCGCAGCGCAATGGCGACCGCTCGCTTCGCGGCATGTTGCCCAACGACATACTTATCCAACTCAGCAACAATCTCGCGCGGAGTCATCTCATCCAGCGCCAGCGCCTGATCGTCCGCAGTTCCCGGTAGAAAAATTGCCATAGACTTCCCTTACTCCGCCTTCAATTCTTCAATCGTCATCTGGTCATTCGTGTAGATACAAATCTGTCCGGCAATCTTTAGACTCTTCACCGCGATCTCCCGCGCCGACAAATCTGTATTTTCCATGAGCGCCCGCGCTGAGGCCAGAGCATAGCTGCCTCCGCTGCCAATGGTGGCAATCCCCTCATCCGGGTCGATCACATCGCCGGTCCCGCTCAGCAGGAACGTCTGCTTCGGATCGGCCACAATCAATAAAGCCTCAAGCTGTCGCAGCATCTTGTCGGTGCGCCAGTCCTTGGCCAGCTCGACCGCCGCGCGGCCCAGGTTTCCGGCATACTGCTCCAGCTTGGTCTCAAACCGCGCAAACAGAGAGAACGCGTCCGCTGTCGATCCGGCAAAGCCCGCCAGCACCTTGTCCTGATAGAGCCGCCGAATCTTCTTCGCCGACGCTTTCATCACCGTGGCGCCCAGCGACACCTGCCCATCGGCGGCCATGACGACAGAATCGCCCCGGCGCACGCAAATCACGGTAGTCGAGCGGATACGCCGCCCCTCACCGAGGTCGAGCGGGTGGGCAAGGCTAACGGAGGCAGCTTTCAAGGGGGCAACAGACGATAAAGAACGCTTCATGGGCACTCCTCAGTATATCGCCAATGCCCGGCTCTCTCCTCCGTGCGAATTACTGGCAGCTTGCATTCCCGGCGGCGGGAAATGTAAGAAACGAAATGCTTGCCGGTGCGAACTCGACCTGTCCAGCCTTGGTGGGCTTGCCTGTCATCGGCGGCAACGCATCATCGGCTCCCAGCTTCAGTTCGCTTCCATTCAGCTCAACAGTCGTCCCCATCAAATCCTTCGCCGTCAGCGTGTAGATCTCCGCCGCCGCAGGCACCTCAATCTCATGCGAAGCCGTACGGTCTGCATTGATGGCCAGCAGCGCCACTCCACCCGGCTGTCCGCGCAGGCAGTGCGCGTACAGATGCAGGCTGGCCGAAGGCGAAGTTCCCGCGTCCAGAACAGTGGTTCCCATCATCTTGCGCCACAGCAGGGCCGACCAGTAGTTCGGCCGCGGAGCCAGCGTATCTTCATCCAGCAGCCCATAGTCGCTGGACGCCAGCGTATTGTGCATCACCACCTGAACGCCGCGTTTGGCCAGCCGCCCAAGCTGGTCGAGATAGCGGAAGCTGTCGATAAAGTCAGCCGCCCAGGGATTCCCGCCGCACGCCGCCTCACCGGTCTCGGTCAGCCACATCTCCTTGCCCGGAGCAAACCGGTCGCGAAGCGCGGCATAAAAAGCCTCATCCCGGTCCGGGCGCGACAGCCAGTCTTCGGAGAGCGCCGCCGCAGGCGTCGTCTGTGCCACCGACCCAACCTGTGCACACCGTTCGGAGACCGCAGGATAAAAGTGATACGAAAAGACATCGAGCCCCGGCCCTTCTGCCGTCAGCATGTCTTCCGTCCGGATCATGTGCATCCCCGGCATGTCCCCCAGCGGTCTCCCCTCACCCACCGATCCCGGCCCCAGAATCAGCATCTCCGGAGCAGCCGCTTTAACGAAGGGCTGAAACGCGCGGAAATCGCGTCCATACGCCGCCGCGTCATAGCCCTTCGGCGCACCGCCCATCGCCGCAAAGGTCGGCTCGTTGAACATCTCAGCCGCCGCGATGCTTCCGCCAATGCTCGTCGTATACGCCAGAATCTTCTTCGCTTCCACTGGCGTCCACACCCCGTTCGCATCGCGTACTCCCGCACTGACGGCGAACGAAGTGACGATCTTCGCATCGACAGCCTTCGAGAAATCGACGACGCCGTGCCATTGCTGCCTCGTCAGCACGCCGCCAAAGCCCTCCGGCGCCTGGGCTGGCGCTGGCCCATCGGAGTCCTGAAAATAAGTGGAGTTCGCCCAAGTCCCGCTCACCCGTACATAAGCTGGCCCCAGCGCCGCAGCAAGTTTGCGCAAACGCGGATTCGCCAGATCAATCGGGCTTCGGTAGCGATACAACGATGGATCCATCCCGGCTGGCACCGACGATTTTGCTCCAGCAGGTGCAGGCACAGGCGCTGCACTCCGTTGCTTGTAAGGAGCCCAGAAGCGGCCTCCCGTAACCTCTACCATCTCGATATTGAACGATTGATACCGGTCACTTATCGTGCCAACGCGCGGCATCGTCGAGGGCGCAATCGCAACCGGACCTGCTCCAAACGCGACGGGCGAACCCATCGCCCCGGCCAGTAAGGTCAACGCGCCTACCCACACTTCAAGACGTCTCTTTCTGTTCATCCCGCAGGCCTTCCCTTCACTCCAGACTCAAGTCTGTAGTTCGCGGAATTCTATACCCCGGAGACAGGCGCTGAGCCTGAAAGATGATGGCCCTCAGCCGCCGAAGGCCATCTGTTCCAACAGCACCACATTCAGCGTGAGAATGATGCCAACCGTCACCCATCCCGCAATCCGCGTGCGCCGCGCGCTGACAAATGTATCCATCACCGAGTGCCGATTGGTCAGAATCAGCAGAGGAATCAGCGCGAACGGCAGCGTGAAGCTCAGAATTACCTGCGAAAGAATCAGTATCCTCAGCGGATCGAGCCCCACGCCAATCACGATCAGCGCCGGAATAATCGTGATCAGCCGCCGCAGAAAGATGGAAAATTTGATATCGAGAAACCCTTCGATAATCACCTGGCCCGCCATCACACCCACGGTCGAAGACGATAGCCCCGAACAGAGCAGCGCCACCGCAAAGATCACCGCCGAGACCGGCCCCAGCAGCGGCCCCAGCGTCTCGTGCGCCTGCTCGATTGTCGTCACCGGGTTTGGCAGATGCGAAAACGCCACCGCCGCCATCAGGATCATCGCCGAATTGATCAGCCATGCCCCATTCATCGCCACAAAGACATCGATCAGCTCAAACCGCAGATACTTTCGCCGTCGCGAAAACCCCGCTACCAGAGGCTTCTTCTTCAACTCCGCCACCCGCGGCTGCACCAGCGCCGAGTGCAGATAGATCACATGCGGCATCACCGTCGCGCCCAGCATACTCACCGCGACATAAATGCTGGCATGAAGATTCTTCGGATCGAGCGTCGGCAGTAATGTCCGGTACGCCGCCAGCTTCCAGTCGGGATGCACCAGAAAGACTTCAAAGCCATAGCAGAGCCCGATCACGCCGACAAACGCCATGATGCCCCACTCCAGCCATTGATACCCCGCCAGGTCCAGCGCCAGAATCAGAAACACCGCGACCGCCGACACCAGCGCCGCTGCAAACATCGTCTCCGTGCGCGTCCACCCATGCGCCAGCATCGCTGGCCCGGCCAGCAGATAAAGTCCCAGCGCGGCACCCAGAAACTCCGCCAGGTCCGTCGAAATGGCCGATACCTCCGCCGCCAGCCAAAGGAAAATCGTCATCGGCCGCGAAAAATGCTTCCGGCAGTTCTGCGGCAGCGTCAGCCCGGTCACAATCCCCAGCTTGGCCGAAAGATACTGAACCAGGATGGCCATCGCATTCGACCACAGCAGCACCCAGAGCAGCCGATAGCCGAACCGGCTGCCGCCCTCGATATTGGTCGCAAAGTTTCCCGGATCGATATACGCGACCGAAGCCACAAAGGCCGGCCCGAAGTACGTCCACAACTCATGTCGCCGGAATCTGAACCAACGCGGCTCAGGGTCCTTGCCGTTCGCAGCAGTCAGCACAGCCCCTGAATCGGCGACTTGCTCGGCCTCAGTTTCGGCATACGACGATGATCGAAACTCCTCCATGCCACTCCATGAGATGCCAAAAATATTTAGGTTTCCCTAACATTTAGGTATACCTAAATCGTCGAAATGCGTCAAACTGGTTCTGGAGTCAATTTCATGTCACCCCGCCGGGCAAACGGCAATACCGAATCTGTCGACAATTACCTCAAGGCGATCCTTTCACTCGGCGGCCCCGAGCATCGCCGCGTCACCAGCACCTCGCTCGCCGACCATCTCAGTGTCGCCCCCGCCTCTGTGACCAACATGCTGCAAAAGCTGGCCGCCGCTCCCACGCCTTTGGTCGAATACGAGCGCCATCGCGGCGTGCAATTGTCGGCGTCGGGCAAGCGCCGCGCCCTCGAAGTCCTGCGTCACCATCGCCTCATCGAGACCTTCCTCTACCAGATCCTCGATTACCCGATCGAAGAGGTTCACGAGGAGGCCGAGCGGCTCGAACACTTCATCTCCGAGCGCTTCGAAGAGCGCATCGCTGCAAAGCTGGGCCATCCCCGCATCGACCCCCACGGCCACTCCATCCCCACGATGGAAGGCGAGATGACCGAGCAGAACTCCATCCCTCTCACCGCGGTGCAGCAGGAGGGAGTCTTTACCATCGACAGCGTCTCCGACCGCGACTCCCGCACCCTGCAGCAGTTCAAGGCCAGCGGCATCAAGCCCGGCGCACGGCTCCGCGTCAGAAAGAAAGCCTCCTCCGAGGGGTACTCCGTTAGCATCGGCCGCTCCTCCGCCGCCTTCGATCTCTCGACCGAAGCCGCAGGTGGCATCCTGCTTCACCCCAGCGCAAAGTAATCCGCACCGACCAGTTATTGCCCACAAACAGATGCTCGGGTGCCCCACTCATCGCAGTTTCATCGCGATGAGTGGGAGTGTAAAACCTCAGCCATCGCTTTTGTCGTTGTTCTTTTCCCGAAACCCCCGTCATCTCGACCGAAGGCGGCGCTTTTGCCGCCGCATGGAGAGACCCCTGTATTTGCTTTTGCGTTTTCTGCCACATCCTGCCTATATTCAATTGTTTACTCCTCGTCCCTCAGAAAACCCCGGCAAAAATCTTGTCAAGCCCCAAAACCCATCAACTCCCACAAAACAAACCAAATAGCGATTGCAAAAGAGTTTCGCTCCACCCGCTAAAATAGAAATAGCCAGAAAACAATCCAGAGTAGCGACGAGCTAACTAGTCTCGATTGAGTACCTCACAGATAAGTCATTTAGAATGAAGACTTTGAAAGCTAAGTCTTTTATTTCCAATACTTTACCTACTTGAGTACACCCGGGGGTACCTTCCGGACATCGAGAATACGCAAGCCAGATGAGATCGGAGAAGAGAGCCGCTTCCCAGCTCGCCCCTCGGTTGACTCCGCGAACTCGGTTGCCTACGCTCAAAGTGAGAGAACGGAGATACATCTGCAAATGAAAGTTCTGGTAATCGGCGGCGGCGGCCGCGAGCACGCCCTCGTCTGGTCGCTCCTCAAATCCCCGCAGGTCGATCAGGTCGTCTGCGCTCCCGGCAACGGCGGCATCGCCCAGATCGCCCGCTGCATCCCGGTCGACGTCAACAACCTCGATTCCATGGTGCAAGTCGTTGAGGCTGAACGCCCGGCGCTAACCGTCATCGGCCCCGAAGTCCCGCTCTCCCTCGGCATCGTCGACGAGCTGACCCGCCGTAACCTCCGCGTCTTCGGCCCCACGCAGGCAGCCGCCCGGCTCGAATCGAGCAAGGCCTTTGCCAAAGAGTTCATGCAGCGCCACGGCATTCCCACCGCCGCTTATGCCGTCTGCACCAGCCTCGACGAGGTGCGCAACCAGCTCAGCCACTTCACCTTACCGGTCGTAGTCAAGGCCGATGGCCTCGCCGCCGGCAAAGGCGTCGTCATCTGCGAGACCCGTCTCGAGGCCGAAACCGCTGCCGCCGAGATGTTCAGCGGAGCGCTCCTCGGCACCACCGAGACCGAGATCGTCCTCGAAGAGTTCCTCACCGGCGAAGAGCTCTCCTTCTTCGCCCTCTGCGACGGAAAGCACGCCGCCGCCATCGCGTCCGCGCAAGACCACAAGCGCGTCGGCGAGGGTGACACCGGCCCCAATACCGGCGGCATGGGAGCCTACTCCACCGACGGCCTCACCACAACCGCCATGCGCGACTGGCTCACCGAAAGCGTCGCGCAAAAAGTCGTCGACGGCATGGCCTCTGAAGGGACGCCATTCAAAGGCATCCTCTTCTGCGGCATCATGATGACGCCGCGCGGCCCGATGGTGCTCGAGTTCAACACCCGCTTCGGCGATCCTGAAACTCAGGCCATCCTCCTCCGCATGGAGACCGATGTCCTCGACCTCTGCAACGCCTCCATCGACGGCACGGCCGACGCCCTCGACATCAAGATGCATCCCGGAGCCAGCGTCTGCGTCATCGCCGCCAGCGGCGGCTATCCTGGCAAATACGCCTCAGGCAAGCTCATCCAGGGCCTCCCCGCGCAGCCCAGCGAGAACGTGGTCGTCTTCCACTCCGGCACGGCAATTAAAGACGGCCAGCTCGTCACCGCCGGAGGCCGCGTCCTCGCCATCACGTCGATGGCGCCCGACCTCCGCGATGCCCTCGATCTTGCGTACGCGCAATTGGCAAAGATCTCGTTTGATGGCATGCAATTCCGCCGCGACATTGGACATCGCGCATTGGAGCCGAAATAAATCCGAGGTAAATCATGGTCACACTCACCGGAGAAGAACTGCTGGCGTGGATCGACACGACAGCACAGCATTGGCAGAAGCTGCTCGAAGCGCATGAGGATCTGTTAACGGTCTCCTGCGATATCGCCGGGGTAAAGAGCATAGGCGAGCTCATGCAGCATATCGTCGCGGTCCAACTGCGCTACGCCGAGCGGCTTGCCGGACTGCCGGAAACTTCATACGAGTCGATCGCATACGACACCGTGCCAGCGCTGTTCGCAACCCACGTGCAAGGGATCGAGATGTTTCGCGGATTATTGGCCGACCCTGCCTATGACTGGACGCAAGAGCTCGAATTCGCCACCCGTCGCATGGGCACGCTGCGGGCGTCGCGAAAGACGATACTGATCCACGCGCTGATGCACAGCATCCGCCACTATGCGCAACTGGCTACCTTGGTGCGACAACACGGTGTAGCGCCCGACTGGCCGATGGACTACCTGTTCATGGGTGCAAAGCGCGTCTGAATTCTTCCGCCTGCCTATGCGGCCTGGGAGAGGTGTCCCATTGACATTCATCCGTCACCCCAATAAGGTGGCGCTGACATGAAAAAAGCCGCTGTTCTGCTTTGTCTCCTCGCCTCCTTCGCCTGCGCGCAGAAGCGTCCCGCCATCACAGGCATTGCCTTCGTCCGCATGTTTACGGCAGATCCAGCGGCCTCCACAGCCTTCTATCAGGGCAAACTAGGCTTCGACCGGACGGCAGAAAACGGCGTTGCGCGCTACGCCGTCAGTGACTCGCAATGGCTCGAAGTCGCTCCGCTGCCGACGCCTGCGCCGCAATCCCGCATCGCTGCCATTGCCTTCACCACTCGCAACGCAGCTGCGCTCCAGAGCTACCTTAAGGCTCATTCCGTCGCCATCGACAAGCCGCTCCACAACGGCAGCTTCGCCGTCCACGATCCCGAAGGCCAACTCGTCATCTTCGTGCAGCAGCCCGCTGCCTCGTCCAAAGAAGTCTCGCCTCACGCCACCGCGCGTCGCATCATTCACACTGGCTTCTGGGTGCATGACCGCGCTGCCGAGGACCACTTCTGGCGCGATATCCTCGGCTTTCGCCCGCTCTGGTTCGGTGGCCAGCACGACGGCGAGATCGACTACGTCAGCAGCCAGGTTCCCGACGGAACCGACTGGATCGAGTACATGCTCAACCGCAGTCCCAACCCCAACCCACATTCGCTGGGCAGCATGAATCACTTCTCGCTCGGCGTAGCCCAGATGAGCGACGCCGTTCAGGCCCTCGCCCGCAACGGCTGCAGCGGTCCCGAGTGCCGCAAGACTCAGATGGGCCGCGACGGCAAGATCCAGCTTAACCTCTTCGATCCCGATCTCACCCGGGTCGAATACATGGAGTTCAAACCCTCTGGCCCCATCTGTTGCTCGCCCTTCACCGGACCGCCGCCTGCCGAACAAGAAAACCGCTAGGCAAGGCGAACCGGAGATAAAAAGCAGGTCCTCGCCAGCGGCGAAGGATGACAATGTTTTGGGTGTAACTTCTCTGCTATACCTGCGACTCAGCCGCTTCGCGCAATCTTTCCGTGCATCGCCACGGGCGCTTCGCCGCGCGGCCGTCCGTTGGTTGAGCTGACAGGCCGCATGCTATTTACCAGCTGGTGGCTCAAAGGATGTTGCAGGGAAACAATGACGGCCTGTGCCGGAACATCTCCTGGGCAAACGTAGCTATGCTTCGTATTCGCGTCGAAGTAGAGCGCATCGCCCGCCTCGATCCGGTGCGTCGTCTCTCCATGCTTTACATCGAGCATTCCCGAAAGCAGGTAAAGAAACTCGCACCCTTCATGCTGGTGCGCCCGTGGAACCCGGCCCGGCTTTGCTGGAAGGAACTCGGCAAAGTAAGGGTCAAGCTGCCGGTCAGGGACGAGATATCCCAAACTTTCAAAGAAGTAGGTCGGGTCATCCACTCCCGTCTGCGGCATCCGCACCCGTTCCTTGCGGCGATGCACTCGGAATAGCGTCTGCGGCTCTGCCTCGAAGAAATAGCTGAGATCTTTTGAGAACACCATGGCGATCCGCGCAAGATTACGCAGCGTTGGCACGACCCGGCCCGTTTCCAGTTGCGACAGAAAGCTCGCCGAGAGCCCGGTGTGGCGCCCCAGTTCCACCAGCCCCATCGATTTCTTTAGTCGCAGATGCTTGATCCGCTCGCCGATCTTCTTCTCCGCGATAACCGACTCCGCAACCCCGCCGTCTATCTGGACATTCTGTATCTCCAGAGGCGTGTTCGCGCTTCCATCGGAAGCGGCCAGAGCCGGCGCATCCCCACTCATCGCCATCGCTATCGCCGAAGTACGCTTCACGGTTCACCCCTTTCAGGAAACTTTCGTCACGTAACCAGATGTTTAAATCGCATCAAAAGATGTCCGGCATTGCAGTTCTCTCTTCTTCTCTCAGTTCCAATGCTCGAAATGCTAGCCTGTGACCAATGGAGTTTCCCAGCCAACCTGACCAACGCAGCGTGACCATTCTGAGCTTTGCTTGCCTCATCGCATTTGCGTCCGGTTGCGCCAGTCCCGGCCCGGCCCGTCCGCCTTCTTTGCATCTGCCCCACGTCGTCACTGATCTCAGTGCCACGCGCACCGGCAATGAAGTCGCCCTGCGTTGGACAACTCCGGACAAGACCACCGACGGCCTCAACATTCAGCCTCCTCTGACTGCGGAGATTTGCCGCAAACTCGCCACCCAGCCTGCCACCTGCACTCCGGTTAAACATCTCCCTGTCCATCCCGGCCCCAGCGGAGCGACCGACGCTCTGCCTTCCTCCCTGACCGCCGATCCGGCTACGCTGCTTACCTACCGCGTCCAGATCTTCAATACCAATGGCCATTCCGCAGGTCTCTCCAATCCCGCTTTCGCCGCCGGAGGCGCAGCTCCGCCACCCGTCGAAGATGTGAAGATTACGCCAATCCGCGACGGTGCCATGGTCGAGTGGAAGCCGCAATCCATTTCATCTTTCATCGACCTCGACCGGAACCTTGTCCAGGCCACCGCGCCCAAAAAGCCCTCGACCAGGCAACCACGCCAACTCACTGTGGCCACGCCTGCCGAAGTCCATCTGCAAGCCGGCAGACAAACCGCCGATCCCGGCGGCACCATCGACCCTACCGCTCAAAGAGGCGAGACCTACCGCTACACCGCGCAGCGAGTCCGTGCTGTCACCCTCGGCGGCCACGCGCTGGAGATACGCAGCGTCCCATCTCCAACCATCACCACCCTGATGCGTGACACCTTCCCCCCTGCAGCTCCCACTGGCCTTGCGGCCGTTCCCGGTACCGCATCCATCGATCTCTCGTGGGAGCCGAACACCGAGCCCGACCTTGCCGGTTACATCGTCTTCCGCCAGCCGGTTGCCTCTGACGGCACGCTTACTGCTGCGCCCAGCCGCCTGACTCCGACACCAATCCCTGCCCCGGCCTTCAGCGACCTGACCGCCACAACGGGCCAAACTTACTCCTACCGCGTCGTTGCCATCGACTCCACAGGAAATCAAAGCCCTCCCAGCACCGATGTCCGCGAATCCCGAAGGAGCCAATAACCATGCGCTACTGCAAATTCCTCTCCTCCGAACACGGTCCTCTCTACGCCTTCGTCGAGCAGCGCGGCGATGCCCTTTGGGCCGTTCGACCCATGCCCGCCCCCGAAGAAGACCGCATTGCCCAATCTGCCGCCGCCTTCGAGCCTCAGCCGCTCAAAGATCTCCATCTGCTGGCGCCCGTAGCTCCCTCCAAGATTCTCTGTATTGGCCGCAACTACCGCGATCACGCCACCGAACTGGGCAACGAAGTCCCCAGGGAGCCTCTTCTCTTCCTCAAGCCCCCGTCATCGCTGCTCGCTCCCAACGGCATCATCCGCATGCCTGCCCTTTCTAAAAGGGTCGACTACGAGGGCGAACTCGGCATCGTCATCGGTCGACGTTGCCGCAACCTAGGCCCCGACGAGGATGTTCGCCCCTATATCCGCGGCTACACCATCGTCAACGACGTCACCGCCCGCGACCTGCAGAAGAGCGATGGCCAATGGACTCGCGGCAAAGGCTTCGACACTTTCTGCCCGGTCGGCCCCATTGTCTCTGACGAGATCGATCCGGTGGGAGGCGAAGCCGTCACCCTGACGACGCGGCTCAACGGAGAGGTCAAGCAGCAAGGCACCACCCGCGACCTTATCTTTCCCATCGCGCATCTCCTGCGCTACATCGCCGCCGCCATGACCCTCGAACCCGGCGACCTGATTCCCACCGGAACTCCTGCTGGTGTAGGCCCCGTCAATTCCGGAGACCGCATCCAAATAGAGATAGACGGTCTTGGGGTGCTCGAAAACACCTTCCAGCCCGACTAAAGACCTTGCATCCCGTGAATTTCACGCGAATCCCGAAAACAGCGCGTAACCCTTTCAACCTTGATAAAATCTAATAAGACAGCAAGGAGCAATTAAAATGGCCTCTCTACTCGAACAGCTACGCGGCATGACCACCGTCGTCTCCGATACCGGCGACATTAACTCGATTCAGCAGTACAAGCCGCAGGATTCCACTACGAATCCCTCGCTCATCGCAGCGGCGGCAGAAAAGCCCGAATATCAGTCCATCGTGGACAGCGTTCTGCAGCAGGCCAAGAAAGACGCCGGCGACAAGGCCACCGACAAGGACGTCGCTGCCCTCGCCTTCAAGAATCTTGCCGTGGCCTTCGGCCTCAAAATCCTCGAGATCGTTCCTGGCCGCGTGTCCACCGAGGTTGACGCCCGCCTCTCTTACGACACCGAGAAGTCCATCGCGACTGCACGCGAAATCATCGCGCAGTACGAGAAGGCCGGCGTCTCCCGCGAGCGCGTCCTCATCAAGCTTGCCTCCACCTGGGAGGGCATCAAGGCTGCTGAGATCCTCGAAAAAGAGGGGATTCACTGCAACATGACCCTGCTCTTCGGTCTGCACCAGGCGATTGCTTGCGCTGAAGCCAAGGTCACCCTCATCTCGCCCTTCGTCGGTCGCATCCTCGACTGGTACAAGAAGGACACGGGCAAGGACTACACCGGCGCTGAAGATCCCGGCGTCCAGTCCGTCACCACCATCTATAACTACTACAAGCACTTCGGCTACAAGACTGTGGTTATGGGAGCCAGCTTCCGCAACATCGGCGAGATCATCGAGCTTGCCGGTTGCGATCTGCTCACCATCGCGCCCAAGCTGCTCGGCGAACTCGAAGCCGCACAGGGAACGCTCGAGCGCAAGCTCGACGCCTCCAAGGCGAAGGATCTCAAGATCGAAAAGATCCCCATGGACAAGGCCACCTTCGACAAGATGCACGCCGCCGATCGCATGGCGACCGACAAGCTGAAGGAAGGCATCGACGGTTTCTCCAAGGCACTCGAAGGCCTCGAAGAGCTGCTCGCCAAGCACGTCAGCGAGATGAAGCAGCCCGTCAACGCATAAGCACCCTCACCTCTAGTTCGACCAAAGGCAGCCAGAATTGGCTGCCTTTGCTGTTTCCGTCCCTGAAATTGTGGATGCGCCATATCCAGATTCTTAGGGCATCGATTGCGTAGATTTCTCCAACGATTCCTCTCAAAGACAAGCAGTTCCACCCCGGCACTGCGTTCCTTTCTTGTCATCAAAGCCAGCACTATAACGATTGACAAAAGAAACAGGCCCTCTATATTGTTATCGTTCATCAGCGGTAATTCAAAGTTCAAACAATCTCACAGAAAGTAAGTGAGGGCGAGTTCCCCGACGCCAACGACAAACTTTCAGGAGGTACCATGTTTCGTAAGTTTTTCAAGACAGCAGCGCTGAGTCTCGCCCTGCTGCTGACCCTCAGCCTCACCGGCTCGCTTCACGCGCAGACCTCTCTCGGACAGATCGCAGGTAACGTGGTCGACGCGACCGGCAGCGTCATTCCTGGCGCGACCATTACTATTACCAACGTCGGCACCCGGGCCGTTCGCACTATCACCTCCGATGACAGCGGCTTCTACACTGCCACGAATCTTCCCATTGGCAACTACTCCATCACCATCGCCAAGTCCGGCTTCCGCGGCGAAACCCGCACCGGCCTCTCCGTCAGCGCCGACGCCCACTTGACCGCCAACTTCGAGATGCAGATCGGCGCGACCACCGAGGCGGTCACCGTCACTGCGATCCAGGGAGAGACGCTCAACACCACCAGCGGCGAACTCGCCCACGTCATCGACAGCAAGCAGGTTGAGAATCTTCCTCTCAACGGACGCAACTACACGCAGCTCATGACGCTCATTCCCGGCGCGGTCGTCACCAACCCCGATGTCTTCTCCGAGACCACCAGCCTCTCTGCCGGTAACCAGAACATCAACGGCAACAAGTCCGACTCGGCCAACCTCACCGTAGATGGCGCGTTCAACATGGTCTCCGGCAGCAACGGCAGCCTTGTGAATAACGTCGGCCCCGACTTCATTCAAGAGGTCAAGATCGAGACGTCAAACTTCTCCGCAGAGTATGGCCGCAACTCCGGCCCGGCCTTCAACATCGTCACCAAGAGCGGCACCAACCAGTTCCACGGCACGGTGTTCGAGTACGTTCGCAACAACCTCTTCGATTCCCGCCCCTTCTTCTCCACCTTCAAGACGCACCTCGTCTTCAACGACTTTGGCTATGGCATCGGCGGCCCGATTATCAAGGATCGCCTGTTCTTCTTCGCCGGCGAAGAGTGGAAGCGCCTTCGCCAGGATCAGAGCCCAACGCAGCGCACTACGCCGAGCTCCGCTGAACTCGCCGGCAACTTCTCTGGTCTCACGGTCAACGGCAAAGCCGTACAACTGTACTATCCCGGAACCACGACGCCCATCCCGAACAACAACATCGCGTCGATGATTTCGACCGATGGCCGCGCGATCGCGAATGTATACGCGGCCGAGAATAAGCTCGGCCAGTACATCGATGCCACCAATGCGGCGAATAACCTCACCCTCACGCCTACCAATCCACTCGACTTCCGCGAAGACATCGTCCGGCTGGACTTCCGCATCAACCAGGCGAACAGCATCTATGGCCGCTGGATCAGCGACCACAACAGCCTGATCGATCCCTTCGGTACCTTCTCCGACGGCGGCAATCTTCCCACCACCCCCACCCAGCGCAACCGCCCCGGCCAGAGCTACCTGCTCTCTGAAACCTGGACCGTGCGCCCGACCATCATTAACCAGGCCACCGCCACCTTCGCCTTCGTCTCGCAGCATATTCCTCCCGTTGGAGAGGATTGGAAGCGCGAGACCTTCGGCTTCCAATATGCCAAGCTCTTTCCGACCGCTGGCAAGTATCCCAATGGCATCCCCGAGGTCGGCATCACGTCCTTCGCTGGCTTCCAGGGTCCAAACTTTGCCTTGAACTCGCCGACGACCGACATTCAGGTGGGTGACACCATCTCCATCGTCAAGGGCAATCACCTCTTCAAGTTCGGCGGCGTCTACATCCGCAACCGCGTCGATCAGAACGGACGGCCTTACTACACCGGCAAACTCAGCTTCAATGCGAGCGGAAATCCGCAGACCACGGGTTACGCTCTCGCCGATGCCTTGCTCGGCAACTTCAACAGCTACCAGGAAGCCAGTGCCGATCCCACCGGACACTTCCGCTTCAACCAGCCGGAGGCCTTCGCGCAGGATACCTGGAAGGCGACCCGGAACCTCAGCATCGAGTACGGCGTCCGCTGGCAGTACATTCCGGCGATGTACACGCAGGGCAATAACATGTCCAACTTCGATCCCTCGGTCTACAACCCGGCCAAAGCCATCACCGTCACCACCGCAGGCAAGGTCATCCCCGGTTCGGGCAATCCTTACAATGGCTTGGTCCGCGCAGGCAACGGCATTCCCTCTGATCAGGTGAACCGTGTCCCCAACATCAACACAGCGGCCTATTCCCTGATTCCCGCCGGCGCCCCCCGTGGCTTCTATAAGATGGGCGGTGCTTTCGGTCCACGCCTTGGTTTCGCCTACGCTGCTGGAGATAAGACCTCTGTCCGCGGCGGCTACGGAGTCTTCTACTATCGCGCTGAAGGCAACGTCACCTTCAGTCAGGTCAATATTCAGCCCTTCCTGCAGAATGTCGAGTTCGACTTCGCCAACCTCGGCAATATCAGCGCCGGCACACCGAACAACACTGGCCTGCAGGGTGGAATCAATGCCATTGATCCCAACCTCAAGACCCCCTATACCGAGCAATACAGCTTCGGCATCCAGCGCGAACTGCCCAAGGGGATGCTACTTGAGACCACTTACGTCGGCAGCGTCAGCCATCATCAGTTGCGGAGCCCGAACATTAACTTCCCCGACCTGCCGTCCGTGGCAGCGAACCCCAAAAACAGCACCAACTTCTATAACCCCTACAGGGGCTTCACCAGCATCGCCCAGTATCGCAGCGATTCCAACGCCAACTACAACTCGTTACAGGTCTACCTCTCCAAGCGGACCGGTCAGGTTACCTACACTGTGGGCTACACCTTCGCCAAAGGGCTCGGGGACTCGCAAAGCAATGGCTCCACGCTGGAGAACTGGCGTGACCTCAACTACAACTATGGCGAGCTGAGCATCGACCGCAAGCACGCCTTCGTCTCGACCGTGGTCTGGCAGCTTCCCACCTTCCACAACAGGAACCTTCTTCTGCGTGAAGCGGTTGGCGGGATCCAGGTCACTGGCGTCGTTCGTGTCCAGAGCGGGCCGTACTGGACCATTCAGGGCAGTTCTTCGACCGGCAATCGCCGTGCCGACTACATTGGCGGCAATAAATACGCCAAGGATAATCGCTTTACCCTCTCCGGCCACCAGGCACAATGGCTCAACCCGGCTGCCTTCAGGGCGCCTGCGGCTGGCGCTTTCGGTTCGGCGGGCGTCGGCAGCGTTATCCTTCCCGGCCTGCAACAGGGCGACGTGACTCTCTCGAAGCTGTTCGACTTCCACGAGCGGGTCCAGTTCAAGCTTCAGGCGGATGCCTTCAACGTCCTGAACCACACGAACTACAGCTCGCTGGATACGAATGTCTCCGATGGAGGCTTTGGCCGCCTCAACGGAGCCTACCCCAACCGGCAGATGCAGTTTGGAGCGAAGCTGATCTTCTAACCCCAACCGAATCAATACAAAAGAAACCGCGCCTCCAGGAGGCGCGGTTTCTTTTTGCATTCGAATAAATATGAGCGAGTTGCTATCAAATAATATGCAACCTTTTTATCCACGTCGCGTCTATATTGGTAGACCGACACTCAATCCCGGTCAATTATTTTGAGGAGAGGAAAAAATGACTACCCTAACCCGATTTGTGCCGTTCCGTTCGCCACTTCCGGACGTGGCTGTCTTACAGAATCGTCTCAACTCAATCTTCAACGACTTTGCCCGGCCTGACGCCGGCGATGAGATTATGTCTGGCAGCTTCATTCCGGCGGTAGACGTGTACGAGGACGAACATAAGCTGGTATTGAAAGTCGAAGCGCCGGGAGTCAAGCAGGACGACTTCGACATCCATGTCGAAAACCAGACTCTGACAATCAAGGGAGAGCGAAAGTTCGAGACCGATGAGAAGGAGGAGAACTTCCATCGCATCGAACGCCGGTATGGCAGCTTTGTCCGCAGCTTCAGCCTTCCGCAGACGGTAGATACGAATGCCGTCGAGGCGAATTATGATGCTGGGGTGTTGAGTATCTCTCTACCCAAGAAGGCGGAGTCCAAACCGAAGCAGGTAAAGATCGCAGTCGGCAGCTCAAAGCATATCGAGGCGGGCAAACCCGAAGAAGTGAAGCAATCTTCAAAATCCGCAGCCTGAAGTGCATAATGTTGGCGCAAGATAGGGGCGGGGCCATTTTCCAAATGGCGCCGCCTTTTTTGTAAATAATTTGGATCAAAGACATAGAAGACTAAAAGGAGCATGCGCATGGCGATCAAGTGGGAACGGTTGACAGTCAAGTCGCAGGAGGCGGTTCAGGCTGCCAGCGGCCACGCGGCGGAAAACGGGAATCCGGAGGTGCTTCCTCTGCACCTGATGGCGGCGCTGCTCGAAGATCGTGAAGGCGTCGTGATCCCAGTCCTTGAAAAGGTCGGCGTACTGGTCGAGCAACTGCTCTCGGGCGTCAACTCCGCCATCGCCAAGCTGCCTAAGGTTCAGGGCGGGGCGCAGCCCAGCATGAGCGCGGCTTTGCAAAAAGTGTTGGAGCAGGCCTTCAAGGAAGCTGAAAACTTCAAGGACGATTACCTCTCGACCGAACACCTGCTGTTGGCGCTGTCGCAGCAAAAGGGCGACGCCGTGCAATCTGCGCTGGCGACGCTGGGCGGAACGCATGAGGCAATTCTCAAGGCCCTCAGCGCCGTGCGCGGCTCGCAACGCGTTACCGACCAGAACCCCGAAGGAAAGTTTCAGGCACTCGAAAAATACGCCAAGGACCTCACCGATTTAGCCCGTCGCGGCAAACTCGACCCCGTCATTGGCCGCGACGAGGAGATTCGCCGCGTCGTACAGGTGCTCTCCCGCCGAACGAAAAATAATCCGGTGCTCATCGGAGAGCCTGGTGTGGGCAAGACCGCAATCGTAGAAGGTTTGGCGCGCCGGATCTTCCTCGGCGACGTTCCCGAGATTCTCAAGAACAAGCGCGTCTGCGCGCTCGACCTCGGCGCGATGATCGCAGGGGCAAAATTTCGCGGCGAGTTTGAAGATCGCCTCAAAGCCGTTCTCAAAGAGATCGAAGAATCGAACGGTGAGGTCATCTTGTTCATCGATGAGTTGCATACCCTGGTTGGCGCGGGTGCAGCCGAGGGCGCAATGGACGCCTCGAATATGCTCAAACCGGCGTTGGCCCGCGGCGGCCTGCGTGCCATCGGAGCCACGACACTCAACGAATACCGCAAATATATCGAGAAGGACGCCGCCCTCGAACGCCGCTTCCAGGTCGTCTATGTGGGCGAGCCTAACGTTGAGGACACCATTGCCATTCTGCGCGGACTGAAAGAAAGGTACGAGGCGCACCACAAGGTGCGGATCAAGGACTCGGCCATCGTCGCGGCGGCGACACTATCCCATCGCTATATCTCCGACCGTTTTCTGCCCGATAAGGCTATCGACCTCGTCGACGAAGCAGCGGCAGCACTGGCTATTCAGATCGGCTCTGTCCCGGTCGAGATTGACGATCTGGAGCGTCGCGGAACCTCACTTGAAATCGAACGCGCCGCGCTCAAACGCGAGACCGACCCCGGCTCCAAAGAACGTCTGGAGATCGTCGAGCGCGAGCTTGCCGAGGTGAAAGAAAAAGCGGCTGGCCTGCGCGCCCGCTGGCAGACCGAACGCGGCGCTATCGGCCGTATCGCCGAGTTGAAGGAAAAGCTGGAGTCGCTGCGTTTCCAGGCGGGCGAAGAGACCCGCAAGGGCAATCTCCAACGCGCCGCCGAACTACAGTACGGCGAGATTCCCAAGATGGAAGCGGAGTTGAAGACCCTGACGACGACGCAGGATAATGTCGCCGGAAATTCGACGCGGCTGCTGAAAGAAGAGGTCGACGAAGAGGACGTCGCCGCCATCGTCTCCAAATGGACCGGCATCCCCATCAACAAGATGCTTGAAGGGGAAACTCAGAAGCTGGTGCAGATGGAAGACCGTCTGCGCGAGCGGGTCGTTGGACAGGACGAGGCGCTCAGCGCAGTGGCCAACGCCATTCGCCGCAGCCGCGCAGGGTTGAGCGATCCGAAGCGGCCTATCGGCTCATTCATCTTTCTTGGGCCAACCGGCGTCGGTAAAACCGAGACTGCGCGTGCGCTCGCCGAATTTCTCTTCGATGACGAGGCGGCCATGGTGCGCATCGACATGAGCGAGTACATGGAGAAACATGCCGTGGCGCGGCTGATCGGCGCGCCTCCGGGCTACGTCGGCTACGACGAAGGCGGTCAACTGACCGAAGCTGTTCGCCGCCGCCCTTACGCAGTCATTCTCTTCGACGAGATCGAGAAGGCGCATCCCGACGTCTTCAATGTGCTGCTGCAGGTGCTCGACGACGGGCGGCTGACGGACTCGAAGGGGCGCACGGTCGACTTCAAAAATACCGTGCTCATCATGACCTCGAACGTCGGCGCGTCGCAGTTGTCCACGGCCTGGGCGTCAGGCGAAGAGGGCTTCGAAGAGGCGAAAGGGCGCGTGATGGATGCGCTGCGTCAGCAGTTCCGGCCGGAGTTCCTCAATCGCGTGGACGACATCGTCGTCTTCCATCCGCTGGGTGACGAGCAGTTGACCCACATCGTCGATCTGCGGCTCAAGGACCTGCAAACGTTGCTGGACGACCGCAAGATCACGCTTGAGCTGACCGACAAGGCACGTCACGCAATCTTCACCGCCGGATACGACCGCGCCTACGGTGCGCGGCCACTGAAGCGGGCCATCCAGCGGATGGTGCAGGACAAGCTGGCGGTCAAGATTCTCGACGGCAGCGTGCTCCATGGCGATCATGTGGTGGTGGATGCAGGGAGCAAGGGTGACCTGCTGTTTAGCGTTACCGATCGCGTTGCACCTTGATGGAAATGCAGGGCGGCTCAACTTCGGATGGCTTCGCGGAGAACTCGCTGCAGAGATACTTCTGGGGCAGCTCCCCGAAGTGAAAACTGTTGCTCACTCTTGACCCTATACTTGGGTCTGACTCAGGGGGGCGACAGGCCTACAGCGATTGATGGCTAAACGAGCGATCATTATTGGCGCGGGGCCAGCGGGGCTCACCGCGGCGCTTGAGTTTCTCCGGCGCAGTGATGTAACTCCGATTGTGCTCGAGGCCAGCCACGAAGTTGGCGGCATCTCTCGGACCGTCCGCTACAAAGGCAACCGCATGGACATTGGCGGGCACCGCTTCTTCTCGAAGAGCGACCGGGTGATGCAGTGGTGGCTCGATCTGATGCCGCTTGAGGTGGATAGCTCCTGCCCTCAAACGGCGAGTGCAGAAGGTGATCGTTGCGTTGTGGCTATTCCTGCCCGCTTGCTGGAAGAGCCCGTCCTTCGTGGGGCTGGCCCGCTGCTCGCTAAAAGAGAGCAGGCCCACCCCAATCAAACAGGCGTCGAGGTCGCACTCAACTCCAGCGAGTCCGGCTACACCGCAACAATGGTGGCAATGCCCGTCGATCCTGATCTGGTGATGTTGGTTCGTCCGCGAAAGAGCCGGATTTATTATCTGCGAAAGTTTTTCGACTATCCGATTACGCTGACTGCTACTACGCTGAAGAATTTGGGCGTGGCTCAAACAATTAAGGTCGTCGTCAGTTACACAATATCGCAGGTAAGCCAGATCAAGCCGGAGAAGAGCCTCGAGGATTTCCTGATCAACCGATTTGGGCGGCAGCTCTATCTGACTTTCTTCAAAAGCTATACGGAGAAGGTCTGGGGGAAACCCTGCGAACAAATCTCCGCCGAATGGGGTGCGCAGCGAATTAAAGGGCTGAGCCTCATCGCCGCAGTGAAGCATTTTGCAAAGGAGACATTGAGTCGAAAGAAGTCGAAAGATGTCTCGCAAAAGGAGACTGAAACCAGCCTGATCGAGCGCTTCCTCTATCCGAAGTTCGGGCCGGGACAGCTATGGGAGCATGTGGCCGATCTCGTCCGCGCCGGAGGAGGAGAGATCAATCTCGGGTGGCGGGTCGACAGGATCCATTGCGACGGCAAGCGGGTCGTCTCCATCGATGCGACGAACGATGCCGGCGAACGCCAGACCTTTGCGGGAGACTACTTCTTTTCGACCATGCCGATGCGCGAGTTGGTGCAGGCGATCGATGCGTCTGTGCCGGAAAACGTGCGCGAGGTCAGCGAGGGCTTGCAGTACCGCGACTTTATCACCGTGGGTCTGCTGGTGGACCGGTTGAAAGTACATGAATCCGATGGCGGCCTGCTGAAAGATACCTGGATCTATGTGCAGGAGCCGGATGTGCTCCTGGGACGGTTACAAATTTTTAATAACTGGAGCCCGCATCTTGTGGCCGACCCAGATAAGGTATGGATCGGGCTTGAATATTTCTGCTACGAAACCGATGATCTGTGGAAGATGTCCGACGAGGACCTGAAGAGATTTGCCATCGCCGAAGTCGCGAAGATTGGCATCCTTAACGCCGAGGACGTGAGGGATGGTCATGTGGTCCGGGTGCCAAAGACCTACCCTGCCTACTTTGGCACTTACAACCGTTTCGACGAGCTGCGGTCGTTTACGGATAGTTTTGAGAACCTGTTTCTGGTGGGCCGCAACGGAATGCACAAGTACAACAACCAGGACCACAGCATGCTCACCGCGATGACGGCGGTCGATGGAATTCTGGCTGGAAACGTGGACAAGCGCGCTCTCTGGGAGATCAATACGGAGCAGCAGTATCACGAGGAAAAAACCTCGTGAAGTACCACCTCACGAGGCGATGGTGCCCTGATGAAACAGCAACTGCCAGCGCTTATCGCGAAAGACCCAGAGAGAGGATCGATGCGAGGTGTGCAGAGCAGTCGTGGCATGATAGGTCGCGAGCGCAACGTCGGGAGCCAGCACCGTGACATAGAAATGGCTGATGGTGGCGTTGCGGGGGGAACTTGCCATCAGGTCGTCGATGGCCTGTTGGCGGCTGTAGATTCGACCTGAGCTACAGTATTCCTGAAAATCCTGAGCAAACAAGGGGATAAGGTCGGCGCGGTTCTTCTCACGGCTGGGGTGGAAGAGCCGCTCTTCAAGCGTATGGAGGTGGTCTTGCAGTTCTGCCGCGTTCATGTGAGTAATATGACGTTACCGCTAAAAGTAAGTTTCAGCCAGTCTCGTGAAAGTTGAGGCTGAAATGCAGTGCAATTATGGGAATGAAACCCCGCCCGGCCTCATTCCCATTGTCACGATTTGCGCCAACCTTCGAATAAAGTCTAGACCGGCTTAGGGTTACGCTCCTCGAACTGCCGCTGATGCCAGTAGGGGTATGCGAGCGGAACTTCGCTGGCCGCGTCGAGCTTCTGCACCTGTTCCGGGGTCAGCTTCCAACCCACAGCGCCAAGGTTCGCCCGTAACTGCTCCTCGTTGCGCGCGCCAATAATTACGGTCGAAACGGTAGGACGGCCCAGCACCCAGTTCAGTGCGATCTGCGGGACGGTCTTGCCGGTCTCTTTCGCCACCTCGTCGAGCGCATCAACGACCTTGTAGAGATACTCCTCCGGAACCTGCGGGCCGCTGTCCACGACCACCTTGGTGTTCAAACGGCTGTCTTTGGGGATGCCAGTCTCCCGCCGAATCTTGCCCGTAAGGCGACCCCAGCCGAGCGGTGACCAGACCAGCGCGCCTACCCCCTGATCGAGCGCCAGCGGCATCAGCTCCCACTCATAGTCGCGCCCCACCAATGAGTAGTAGCACTGCTGTCCTACATAACGCGCCCAGCCGTAACGCTCGCTCACGCTGAGCGACTTCATCAGATGCCAGCCGGAGAAATTCGAGCAGGCGATATACCGTACCTTGCCCTCGCGCACGAACTTGTCCAGCGTGTTCAGAGTCTCTTCTACCGGAGTCGTCGCGTCGAAAGCATGCAGATGATAGACATCCACATAGTCCGTGCCCAGGCGCTTGAGGCTGCGCTCGAGCGATTGGATCAGGTGGTAGCGGCTCGACCCGACATCGTTCGGCCCTTTGCCGAAGCGGAAGGTAGCCTTGGTCGAGATCAGCACGTCTTCCCGGTTGTGGTGCGCCAGTGCCTTGCCCAGCGCCGTCTCGCTGCCGCCGTCGGAGTAGATATCGGCGGTGTCGAAGAAGTTCAACCCAGCATCCATGCAGATGCCGACGATGCGGTCCGCCTCAGCCTGCGTCGTCTCCGACCATGCTTTGAAGAACTCGTTAGCTGCGCCAAACGTTCCCGCTCCGAAGCAAAGCTCCGGCACCTTCAATCCTGATTTACCAAGCTGTCTGTATTCCATAATGGGTTCGATGGCGCTGACATCGCCTGCGATGCGCGAAGTGGATCGATTTTCATTTGCCGCGAGATTGCATAGTGGCGCTGCCTGGCGCAGGGCACGCAAGATTTTGCAGAGTTACCTAAATTTCCACTTTCTATCTATAACAAAATAAAGGCAAAGAGGTTTGGACATTCAAATGCATTCTCCAGGCGCATATTCACCAAAAACTGGGAGACCTGCTTTGAAGATCAAATTGTTTGTCGTTGCACTGCTCGCCTCTGCCTTCGCGTTCGCCCCTCTGGCGAAAGCCGACTCCATCACCCTGGAAAACCATACCGGCAATACCTACAACTATGCCCTCACTTTTGACGAGCATACAACCATCTTTTTTCTCGATGGCTTTCAACTCACTGGCCTCTCCGGAGTGACCGATGCTGAATTGAGCGGCGCTCTCGCCGATGACTTCGGTATAGCGAACTTCGATTCCACATCAGTCACTGTCGGAAGTCTCTTTTCAATCGAACAAGGAAGAAGCATTCCTTTTTCGGTGGGCACTTTGAGCATTACCTCTCTGGCAGCTCCCGGCCTCGTTGACTTTGCCATTCTGGACAGCAATGGCCTGTCCACAGGCAATGTCCTCGGACCTGACTCCAGCCCGGTGCCTGAGCCTTCCAGCCTTGTACTGCTCGGCAGTGGATTGCTGGCTGCTGCTGGCGTCGTTCGCAGAAAGCTCTTCGTCTAACCTGCAATCAAACTGCTTTGCTGAAAAGGGTCGCCCGATGGCGGCCTTTTTCAGTGGCTTGTTGCATTCTCTACCGGCTTGTCCACCTGCGATTGATAGATCTCCTCTACTCGCTCCACCGTGTCGATCTCGCTTACGGGCTTGTCTGTGCGGATGCGGATAATCCGTGGAAACCGCAGCGCGAATCCACTGGCATGGCGGTTGCTGCGCATGATGTTGTTGAAGGCGACTTCGAGCACCATCAGCGGCTCGACGGTGCGGAAGTAGCCCTGGTCTTCGAGCGTGTGTTCCATCATCCATGCGCTCATCTCCGCTATCTCGGCGTCGGTCAGGCCGGAGTATGCCTTGCCCACATTGAGCAGCTCGCTGTCAGCACTGCGCACGGCGAAGGTGTAGTCGCTGAGGATGCCCGCACGTTTTCCGTGCCCAAGTTCCGCACCGGTCACAACAACGTCGAGCGTGGCTAGTTCGCGCTTCAACTTCACCCACGCCAGCCCGCGCCGTCCCGGTTGATACTCCGAGGCGGCGGCCTTCAGCATTACTCCCTCATTCGCCCGGGCGCGGGCATCGGCGTAGGCGCGCTCGATATCTTCCGCCGATTGAACCAGACGCGCAGGCGATAGGATCATGCGTTCTACGCCCTCGCCGTCGGGCTGCATGAACATCGCTGTCTGCGCTGCGCTCTTGCGCTCATCAACCGTCAGCGGAGAGCGTAGCTTCTCGACCAGGCGCTCCGCCGCGGCCTCGAGCCGGTTGCGCCTCTCGCCGAGCGGCAGATTGAGCAGTAACTCGCCGCCTGCGTACATCAGATCGAACGCAATGAATACCACCGGAACCTGCTGCCGCCATTCGTTGGAGACGCGCTTCCTGCCGATGCGCTGTCCCAGTACGGCGAACGGCAGAGCCCGGCCAGCTTTGATGTCCCAGCCAAGGATCTCTCCATCAAAGATCAGCGGCTCGCGCACCTGCGCAAACGCCTCGGCGAGATCGGGGAAGCTCTCGGTCACGTCCTCGCGGTTTCGCGAATAGATGGTGACGCGGCCCGGCTGCTCGGCGTCGCCGCAGTGCACCTGCGCCCGCATGCCGTCGTACTTGTCCTCGAGAAATGCTTCGACGGAGGCAGCATTCTGCTTGTTGGCGAACCGCTCCGCGGCTTCTTCGGGCGAGTCGACCGGGCTGGCCAGCATGAACCCCAGCGGATGAAACAGCCGCATCCGAGCCTCCGCCAGCGTTCCCGCGAACGCCCGCCGCAGTGCCGAGGCAAGGTCGGCCTCCAGCATCACGGCGTTGCGAACCTCCGCAACCGGGGCTTCAGCCGCAACCGCTATCGCCTCTTCGACCAGACTCTGCTTGACGCCAATGCGCATGTCTCCGCTCATCAGCTTCAGCAGATACTTTGCTTCCAGAGGAGTGGCGCGACGCAATAGTCCTTCCACAAGGGCAGCTCGGGCCGCCGTAGTCTTCGCCGTGACCATGGCCGCAAATGCCGTGGCCACCTCGTCCAGCGCTAAAGCCTGATCCCTGATCCGTGATCCCTGTTCCCGGTCGTGCAGTAAATCAAAGGCCGCGGCCCCCAGATCGCCATGCCGTTTGTATGCTGCGTGAAGGGCAGCACTTGTGGCTCCGCTTACTGACAGGAGCGCCTTGGTCAACAGCGCTCCTCCGGCGTTCAGCTTGCGGGGGTCGGCCTCGGCAAAGGGTGTGCCCGACAGATACAGCGCAAACAATCCGGCGTCGTCGCTCTCCGGCGCAGCCGCGTGGACTGCTGCAATCGCCTTGGCAATCGCGGCACGCTTCTTCAACCGACCCGGCTCCGCAGCCAGTGTCTCAGCGAGATCGGCCACTTCTCGAAACAAAGCCATATCTCAAGACCTCTCAGGTAAAAGATGCATTCCGAACCCGGCGCGGCAGGAGTAACATCTAAATAGCAATGAACGCATCCGCAAATTCGGTGTTTTGTCCCCGCGTGACCGAGTCGCCCGACCGTCACGACTTTGCCTAGCTGCGCCTTCTCCTGCTCCACCTCCCAGAACACGCAATGACCAAAGACCCAGAACAACTGCAAATACAAAAGACTTTGCTATAAGGATTTTTCTATATGTTTGATCGCCTCGACCAACTCGAAGCCCGTTACGAAGACCTCGGCCAGCAGATGTCCGACCCCACGCTGGTCCAGGACCAGAAGAAGTTTCAGGCTATCGCCAAGGCGCACCGCGACCTTGAGCCGACCGTCGAAAAGTTCCGCGAGTATCGCAAGCTCAAGGAAGGCATCGCCGAGGCCAAGGCCATGCTCGCCGAATCCGACCCCGATCTCCGCGCCATGGCGCAGGAAGAACTCACGTCCCTGGAACCTCGCCTCGCGCAGGTTGAGGAAGAGCTGAAAGTTCTTCTGCTGCCCAAAGACCCCAACGACGACAAGAACATTATCATCGAACTACGCGCCGGAACCGGCGGCGACGAGGCGGCGATCTTCGTCTCGGAGATGTTTCGCATGTATCTCCGCTTCGCCGAGCAGCACAAGTGGAAGGTCGAAGTTCTCTCCACCTCGGAGACCGGCATCGGCGGCGGCATGAAGGAAGTCACGGCCATCTTCGAAGGCGACAAGGTCTACTCGCAGATGAAGTACGAGTCCGGCGTCCACCGCGTGCAGCGCGTACCGGCGACGGAGACGCAGGGCCGTGTTCATACCTCCGCCATCACGGTGGCGGTGCTGCCTGAGGCTGAAGAGGTAGACGTCAAGATCGAAGCCAAGGACCTGCGCATCGATACCTTCTGCTCGTCCGGTCCCGGCGGCCAGTCGGTCAATACGACCTATTCCGCCGTCCGCATCACGCACATTCCGACCAACACCGTCGTAAGCTGCCAGGATGAAAAATCGCAGATCAAGAACCGCGAAAAGGGCATGCGCGTCCTCCGCGCCCGCCTCTACGAGGTCGAGGCCGAGCGCATCCATCAGGAGCAGGCCAAGGATCGCAAGCAGCAGGTAGGCTCGGGCGACCGCAGCGAGAAGATCCGCACCTACAACTTCCCGCAAAACCGGCTCACCGACCACCGCATCGGCCTCACCAACCACCAACTCAACATGGTGATGGAAGGCCTGCTGCAACCGACTGTTGATGCCCTGATCGCACACTACACTGCGGAGAAGCTCAAGGCCGAAGGCGAAGCCGCCTGAGCGGAGACTTTGGCTCACGAAGCTCGAAGTGGGTTGTCCAGATGTACGATTGTCGGGAACGCCGTCAGTTTCTACATCGCTGAGGCAAAAAGGAGTTCCCCACATGCTCCGTCTTTTGAGCATCGCGTTTTTGGGCAGCCTAATGGCCGGTGCAGCTCTCACGCCGGCGCAGTCTGTGGCTCAGACTCCACAGGCCTCGACCCACCCGGCACGCCCCACGCCCCCTACCCGCGATCCGCACACGCCGGGCTATGTGGCAGCGAAGGAACTGCCCGATGGCACCAACGCTCCAGCCGATGCCGACGGAAACTTCATCATCGGCCCGACT
The DNA here is from genome assembly GCF_039993895.1 of Edaphobacter paludis. Lineage (NCBI taxonomy): Bacteria > Pseudomonadati > Acidobacteriota > Terriglobia > Terriglobales > Acidobacteriaceae > Edaphobacter > Edaphobacter paludis. Next base: position 3,893,374 of record NZ_CP121194.1, on the reverse strand, counting down.
CACAACCCCGCGCCGGAGATGTCCGTGCAGGCAGGTGTGCCGCAGGGGACGGTGTCCGAGTTCGTCATGCAATCGGCTGACAGCAAGATCTATCCCGGCATCGCACGGGAGGCGGGCACCTTCGGCACCCCCGATCCCACCGACCCCCCCAAGCTGGTGGTGACCACAAGCCATCCCGCTGCCTACACCCGTCGCGTGGCGGTCTATGTACCCAAACAATATGTTCCCGGCACCGCCGCTCCCTTCATCGTCGGAGCGGACGGCCCCGACCATGCATTGTTCACCGCGCTGGACAACCTGATTGCCGAGCACAAGGTGCCGGTGATGATCGCCATCTCCATCAGCAACGGCAGCGGCGATGCACAAGGAAGCGAGCGCGGTCTGGAGTACGACACCATGTCGGGCCGGTATGCGGAGTTCGTAGAAAAAGAAGTGCTGCCTCTGGTGGAGACGAAGTTCCACGTGGAACTGACCCATGATCCCGATGGCCGCGCCACCATGGGCGGCAGCTCCGGCGGATCGTGCGCCCTGATCATGGCGTGGTATCACCCCGAGCTGTACCACCGTGTCCTCACCTATTCGGGCACCTATGTGAACCAGCAATGGCCCTCCGATGCGAAGACTCCGCATGGAGCATGGGAGTTTCACGAACACCTCATCCCTGACTCTCCAGCCAAGCCGCTGCGCATCTGGATGGAGGTGGGCGACCGCGACCTCTTCAACCCGAATGCGATGCGGGACAACATGCACGATTGGGTCGTTGCCAACGAGGACATGGCCAAGGTGCTGGCCGCCAAAGGCTATCACTATCAGTTCGTCTTCGCCCGCAACGCCGGCCACACCGACCGCGCTGTGAAACAGCAGACGCTGCCCGAGGCCCTCGAGTACCTATGGCAGGGCTATCCCATTGCAGGGGCGACCTCGAGAAATAAATCCGGTAATAAAATCGACAAATGATCAGGCAATCCCTCCGCAGCCGCGTCCGCTCCGTCGCATCGATCGCTTCCCTCGCCCTCGCGAGCCTCCTCTGCGTCAGCTCTGCGAAGGCTCAAGGTCAGCAGCAGACACCGGCGCTCAATGGCATTGCCCACATCGCCATCCGCGTCCACAATCTCGACGCTGCGCGCGACTTCTACAAGAAGCTTGGCTTCGACGAGGCCTTCGCCCTCAGCAAGAACGGCGCTGTCTACCAGTCCTTCATCAAGCTGGACGACCGCCAGTTCATCGAGCTGTACCCCACCACCGCCAAAGATACTGAGATCGGCTTTCTTCACCTGTGCTTTGAGAGCGACAACCTGCAGGCGGTCTATGACGATTACATCGCGCGCGGCGTCACACCCAACTTCAAGATTCGCAAGGCCGGGGCGGGCAATCTGCTGTTCACGCTGAAAGGTCCCATGCAGGCGACCGGGCCGCAGAACATCGAGTACACGCAGTACATGCCCGGCTCGCGCCACTACAGCGACCGCGGCCAGCACCTCGGCACCGACCGCGTCGGGACGAAGCTCGTCTCAGTCACCCTCGCCATGCAGGACCCCGCCGCCGCCCGCGACTTCTACCTGAAGCAGCTTCAGTTCACCCCGGACGCTCATCACCCCATGACGCTCAACCTTCCCGGAGATTCCGGCGAGCAGGTAGAAATCGTGCCGGTCGCCAGTCTGGGCAGCAAAGGCCGCATCCTTCTCTCCACCTCCAGTCTGGGACGCTCCTCCAAACTGCTGAAGCAGGCCCACGTGATCTTCAAAAAATCGAAGAAGGCACTCACCGTGACCGATCCCGACGGCAATCTCATCGTTATCGAGGCACGTTGATCGAGCCAAAGCGCGAGACAATAGCAACAGCAACATGACCTTACGTCAGGCACTCACGCTCGCTACCGAACAGCTCGCCGCGAGTCCTCATCTTCGCGACCGTGGCCATCGCGATGCGGAGCTTCTGCTTCTGCATCTGCTTGGTCTCGATCGCGCCACGCTTCTTGCTCATCCCGATCGTTCCCTTACTTCCGAGCAGCTTGCCCTCTATCAGGCAGCCATCACCCGCCGCCTTGGCTGCGAGCCAATTCAGTACATCACCGGCCAGCAGGAGTTCTTTGGCCTGCAACTCAAGGTCACTCCGGCCACGCTCATCCCCCGCCCCGAGACGGAACACCTGGTTGAAGCTGTCCTTGACCGGCTTCCCCGCGACCAACCCCTCAAGATACTCGACATCGGCACCGGCACCGGGGCTATCGCGCTGGCCCTCGCCGCGCATCTGCGTCTGGCCCGGGTCACCGCACTCGACCTCTCCGCCGAAGCCCTTGAGGTCGCCCGGCAAAACGCCGCTGCTCACCATTTGACTGGCTGCGTTCACTTCCTCCTGTCCGACCTGCTCACGGGCCTCCCGCAAAAAGACCGGACCGGAGCCTTCGACGCCATCGTCAGTAATCCTCCCTATATCCCGGAGAGTGATCGCGATGGACTCCATCCCGAAGTGCGCGATTATGAGCCTGCGCAAGCTCTTTTCAGCGGCGGACTTGGCCTCGATATCTACCGGCGACTGATCCCGCAGGCACACGCAGCGCTCAATCCCGGGGGCCTGCTTGCGCTCGAAATCGGCCATGGCCAGAAGGAAGCACTCGCTGATTTGCTGGGTAATTGGCGAAATGTCGGCTTTATTGCAGATCTTCAGCAGATTCCTCGCGTTGCCCTGGCCCAAAAATAGCCGTCGCCGGGCGGCGGAATACGCTCGGGAGAACTCTTCGAAATTTCTGTCACGGAATCATTCCGGTTGACAGCCGTTTAACTTGCCGCCTATATTCCTCACACACCCTCAACCGAGTCCGGTCACGAAGCCAATTGCAAGAGGGATTAAGCAGCACCAATTTAGGAGGTCCTACCAAAATGAAATTCCTAAGCTCATCCGGCGTCCCCATGAAGCGCTTCTGTTCGCTTCTCGTGTTGACTGCCCTCCTGATCGGCACATCCTTTCTCGCGCATGCACAGACTGCGGGTACCGCAAGTGTTCAGGGCACGGTCACTGACCCCACCGGCGCTTCCATCCCGAACGCCAAAGTCACCTTTACCAATACCGGCACCCATACCTCGCGGGCCACTGCTACCGACGGCGCCGGCATCTTCAGTCTCCCGAATCTTCCAGTCGGCGCCTACAGTCTGGTCATCGCGGCGCCGGGCTTTCAGGGCTACACTCGCACCGGTGTTCTGGAGGTCGGAAACAACATCCAGATCAACCCAGCCCTGACCGTCGGCAGTTCGACCGAGCAAGTCGAGGTTCAGGCAACCGGTGCTGCTCTCGACACCGAAACCAGCAGCTTCAAACAGGTCATCGATCAGAAGCGCATCACGGAGCTTCCCCTCAACGGTCGTCAGGCCACTGACCTTATCCTCATCTCTGGCGGTGCCGTGACCGCACCCACCGGCGACCTGACCGGCAGCAAGAACTACCAGAGTTCTACCGTCATCGCCGTCGCTGGCGGACAGGGCAACTACAACAACTACGTCCTCGACGGCGGATACCACGTCGACAACTTCACCAACGTCAACCTGCCCTTTCCGTTCCCCGATGCGCTGCACGAATTCTCGGTCGAAAATAATAGCCTTCCTGCCCGCAACGGCGTCCATCCCGGCGCTCTGGTCAACGTCGTCACCAACTCCGGCACCAACCAGTGGCATGGCACGGTCTTCGAATTTCTGCGCAACAACATCATCAACTCCACTAACTTCTTCTCAACCGCGAAGGACACCCTCAAGCGCAACCAGTTCGGCGGTACGCTCGGCGGCAAGATCATCACCGACAAGCTCTTCTTCTTCGGCGGCTATCAGGGGACGCGTAACAAGCAAGTCGGCAACGCCACCTCCTACTGCATTCCCACTCCAGCAGAGTTGACCGGAGACTTCAGCCAGCAGCCTTCCAAGACAGCCAGCAGATGCGGAATCGCATCGACGAAAATCGTCGATCCTGTCACCGGCGCTGACATCTCCGCGACCCGCAAGATTCCGCAGAGCAGTCTCAACCAGCAGACCCTGAACCTGATCAAGTACCTGCCCAACTCGCAGGCCGACCAGTATGGCCTGGTCAACATCGCCCTTCCCGCCAACAGTACGGAGGACCAGTACATTGGCCGGCTGGATTACACCTGGAGCGCACGGCACTCCCTCTTTGGCCGCTACTTCATCACCAACTACAACCAGCCCAGCTACTACTCGCCGACGAACATCCTGCTCACAAGCACGGCGGGTAATTCGGAACGGGTCCAAACGTTCACACTAGGTGATACCTTCATCGTCACGCCGCATCTGGTGAACACCTTCCACGGAACTTACAGCCGCCGCCGGGACACCCGTGGTCCTACCGCCGGAGGCATCAATGCCACCACGCTTGGGGCCAACCTGTATGTCTATGCTCCGGTCGACCTACGGCTCAACGTCACTAATAACTTCTCGACCGGCTGCGGCACCTGCGCGCCCGGCTTCTTCAACGTCAACACCGAAGACTTCACCAACGATGTCGACTACCTCCACGGCAAACACCAGTTTGCCTTCGGCGGCGAGATCATCCGTACCGGCGACAACACCAACACGGGCTATCTCTTCAACGGCGACTACACCTTCAGCGGCCAGCTCAGCGGCGCGAAGAACAAGAACGTCGGCGAACCGCTCATCGACTTCCTGACCGGCCAGATGAGCAGCTTCAGCCAGAGCCGCGCCCAGCAGACGACGTATCGCCAGACCATGTTCAGCATCTACGGGCAGGATACCTACCACTTCACCCAGCGCCTCACCGTTAACATCGGCCTCCGCTGGGAGCCAAATCTCTACCAGACCGACAAGTTCGGACGTGGCAGCACCTTTATCCGCTCCGCCTTTGATGCCAACCAGCACAGCACCAAGTTCCCCAATGCGCCAGCGGGATCGTTCTACTACGGCGATGCCGGGGTGCCCAAATCTTTTACCGACAATCGGCTCGCCAATTTCTCTCCGAGAGCGGCGCTCACCTACGATCCTTATGGAACGGGCAGGACGATCTTCCGCTTCGGCGGCGCGATCATGTATGACTCGCCTGCTCTGTATACCTCGCAGCGCCTGACGTCCAATCCTCCGTTCGTCAACGAGATCGACCTGAACGGTCAGTTCAGCTTCAGCCAACCGTGGGCCGGATACCCCGGCGGCGATCCGTTCCCGGGAGTCTATCCGCCCAACGCCAGCGCCCCGTTCCCGACCAACACGCTCTATATTCTTATGCCTCGCCACATTCAAACGCCGACCGTCAATCAGTGGACGGCCAGCGTCCAACAGGACCTCGGCCGCGGCTGGAGCTTCTCCATCAACTATCTCGGCGATCACAACTCTCACCTCTGGCTCGGCCGGGGTATTAACCAGGCTGTCTACATCCCCGGCATATGGACAGGCCCTGGCTCCTGCGGTGCTCTGACCATCTCCCCCGGCGTGGGCAAGGCTTGCTCCTCGACGGGCAACTCCAACCTCCGCACCGTTCTCTCGCTCGCCAACCCGGTGCAGGGACAGGGCTACAGCCCGACCATGACCCTCATCAGCGATGGCAACGACTCCACCTATAGCGGTGTCATTGCGGCTATTCAGCACCGCATGTCCAATAACTTCAGCTTCCTCGCGAACTACACCTGGTCGCATTGCATCAGCGTCGGCGACGCACCGGGCGATATCGCGCTGCCGATCTTTGAGGATTCCAACAATCCGCGTCTCGACCGCGCCAACTGCGGCTTTGATGTGCGCCACATCTTCAACACCTCTATCGTTGCGTCAAGCCACTTCTCCAGCCTGCATGGAATTGCGGGAGGAGTGGTTAACAACTGGCAGATTGCTCCCATCGTTCGGATTCTGAGCGGCCTGCCTCTCAACGTCACCACCGGCACCGATAACTCGCTCACCGGACAAGGTAACGACCGGCCGAACGTGATCAATCCCAATGCGGTCTACACCCATGCGCAGATCTACCAAAAGACGCCGGGCAACCTTGCCTACCTCAACAGCGCCGCCTTTACGACGAACGCTATCGGTACGCTCGGCAACCTTGGCCGCAACGCCTTTCGCCAACCCAACTACTACAACGTGGACGCTGCACTCAGCCGTACCTTCCCTATACATGAGCGCCTTGCCTTCCAACTGCGGCTGGAGGCATTCAATGCTCTCAATCATCCCAACTTCAACAGATTCACCACCACGCTCAGTTCGGGCAGTACCTTCGGCGATGCAACCGCCGCCGCCGATCCGCGCATATTCCAACTGGCCGGAAAGTTCACTTTCTAGCCTGACTGACTTGAATCCACTACAGAAGGGCGGCCAGCAATGGCCGCCGTTTCTTTGCGTTTTCCATTTCTCATTACCTCGCTTAACCGTCATAGAATGGCAGAGTCATCAAGTCGTCTCCACCAATGTCTGCTGACAGAGCCCCACTATTGAGGTGTTTTGTGCGTTTCAAATTCTCTCTTTTTCTGCTGCTGCTCTGTTCGCTCTCGATGGTTCACGCACGGGCCGCGCAACCCCATACGCCGCATACCTTCGCCGTGCAGGGAAATCACTTCGCGCTCGATGGCAAGCCGTTTCAGGTCATCTCCGGCGAGATGCACTACCCGCGCATCCCTCGCGCGGACTGGCGTGCCCGCTTCAGGATGGCGAAGGCTATGGGCCTCAATACCATCACGACCTACGTCTTCTGGAACGAGCATGAGCAGAGGCCCGGCGTCTACGACTTCTCCGGTAACAGGGACGTAGCTGAGTTTATCCGCGAGGCCCAACAGGAGGGCCTCTACGTTATCCTGCGTCCCGGCCCTTATGTCTGCGCCGAGTGGGAGTGGGGCGGCTATCCGGCATGGCTGTTGAAGGACCACAGCATGGTTGTGCGCAGCAGCGACCCTAAATTTATTGCGCCGACGAAGCAGTGGATCGCGCGTCTCGGCAAGGAACTCGCGCCACTGCAGATCGGCAACGGCGGTCCCATCATTCTCACCCAGGTGGAAAACGAGTACGGCTCCTACGGCAACGACCATGTGTACATGGAGCAGATCCACAAGATGCTCGTCGATGCAGGATTTACGAAATCGCAGCTTTATACGGCCGACGGGCCTGAGCAGGTGCCGAACGGGTCGCTGCCGGAGCTTCCGGTCGGGATCAACTTTGGCGGAGGAGAGGCCGGGGCAGCGCAAAAGGCCTTTGCGGTGCTCAAAAAATATCGCCCCAATGGCCCCTTCATTAATAGTGAGTACTGGGCGGGCTGGTTCGATCACTGGGGAAGCAAACACGCGCACACCAATGCTCAGAATGAAGCGGCCAACCTCGACTGGATGCTGCGTCAGGGCTATTCGGTCAGCATCTACATGTTCCACGGCGGCACCAGCTTCGGCTGGATGAACGGCGCCAACAGCGACGGCAAAGGCAGCTACGAGCCTGACGTTACGAGCTACGACTACGATGCGCCCCTCGATGAGAGCGGACGGCCCACCGTAAAGTATCGTGCCTTCCGCGATGTTATCGCCAAGGCCACCGGGAAAACGCCGCCGCCCATCCCCAATGTCCCTGCAGCTATCACTACACCGGCGGTGACGCTGGCGGAGTCGGCTTCCTTGTGGAAGAATCTGCCCGCGCCGATTCACTCCGACAAAGTGCTGAGCATGGAGGATGTCGACCAGGCTTATGGATACATCCTCTACCGCACGCACCTTAAAAATGCTGCTGCCGGTGAACTGGCTCTCGACGATCTGCACAGCTACGCGCAGGTCTATCTCGACGGCAAGCTCGTTGGCAGCGTCGACCGCAGATTGAAACAGAACACGCTTGCACTTCCTGCGGCGAAGCCAAACGCGCAGCTTGATATTCTCGTCGAAAACACTGGCCGGGTGAACTTCGGGAAGACGATCGGCGGGGAGCGCGCAGGCATTACGAAGCAGGTGACGTTGAACGGAACGCCGCTGCTGGGATGGGAGATCTTTCCGCTGCCCATGAAGGCAGTCGACAAGCTGCCCTACTCGACGAAACCCTGCGAGGGAGCATGTTTCTACCGCGGCAGCTTCGATCTTGCCGCTACCGGAGACACCTTCCTTGACACTAGCGAGTTCACCAAAGGCGAACTCTGGCTCAATGGACAGACGCTGGGCCGCATCTGGAACGTCGGACCGCAAAAGGCGCTCTACGCTCCGGGGCCGTGGCTGGTGAAGGGGAAGAACCAGATCGTCGTCTTCGATCTCGAAGGCAAGCTGGGCCGTGTGGTTCGGGAACTGCACAAGCCTGTCCTCGGTGCTCCGGGCCCATCCATTAAGTAAGCTCGGGATCGGGCATTAAATACCAAAGGCCCAGCGTCATCGCTGGGCCTCACTCTTTCAGGAAGAAGATTTGGTTAGTGCCCGGCGGACTTGCTGGCATGCTTTGGTGGGCGGGGGATCAGGAAGAGCAGCGGCAACATGCAGGCGCAGAAGATGGCGAGGTACTGGATGATGTCCAGATATGCCAGCATCGCAGCCTGACGGTGAAGCTGGCTGTAGATGTAAGCCTCAGCCGAGTGAACCGCCTGAAAGCCCTGGCCGAAAGAGCCCTTGAGCGCGTCGACCTGTGAATTGAAGGCAGGATTGGCGGTCGTGAGGTTGCGCACCATGTTGTTTTCGTGCGCGGCGGTGCGGCGCAACAGCATCGTTGCCATAAAAGCCGTACCGCACGATCCGCCGATGTTACGCGCAAGGTTGGTCAGGCCGGAGACGTCGTTGTTCTCCGACTGCTTCACGCCAATATAGGCAATCGTATTGATGGGGATGAAGAGAAACGCTAGCCCGGAGGCCTGAAAGATGCGCAAAAAGGCGAGGTACTTGTAGCTGACGCCGAGGTTCAGCGTATGCATCTCGACCAGCGCCGAGGTCAGCATCAGGAAGCCGAAGGCGATGAGTTTACGCGCGTCGACCTTGCCTGAGAGAAAGCCGACGATGGGCATCATGGCCATCATGATGAAGCCCGCGGGGGAGAGTACGAGCCCGGCGAGTTCGGCGGTATAGCCCAGCAGCGTCTGCACGAACTGCGGAATGAGGACGGTAGTTCCGTAGAGCGCGAAGCCGAGCACAAACATCAGCAGGAAGCTGATGGCGAAGTTGCGCCGCTTGAACAGCGTCAGATTGATGATGGGGCGGTGGCCGATGCGAAGCTGCCGCAGCTCCCAATAGATCATGAAGACGAAAGCGACGACACAGACGATGGCAAAGAAGGTAATGAGGTGCGAAGAGAACCAGTCGTCCTCCTGACCCTTATCCAGCAGGAACTCGAGCGAGCCGAAGGTCAGGCCAAGCAGAGCAAAGCCGGTAAAGTCGAGCTTGATGCCATCGCGCTGGGTCTCCCGCACTTGTTTCTTGACGTAGGGTGGGTCTTCGACGATGCGCGAAGTAAGAAACAGCGACAGCAGGCAGATGGGAACGTTGAGGAAGAAGATCCAGCGCCAGTCGAAGCGGTCGGTGATGTAGCCGCCAAGCGTAGGCCCGATGGCAGGCGCGACGACGACGGCAAGGCCGTACATGGCGAAGGCCTGTCCGCGCTTCTCCGGAGGAAAGGTATCGGCGAGGATGGCCTGTTCGGACGGGGCAAGTCCGCCGCCGCCCGCGCCCTGCAGGATGCGGCAGAAGACGAGGATCGGCAGCGAAGGCGCGAGTCCGCAGAGCATGGAACTGACGCCGAACAGGGCGACGCAGATCATGTAGAACTTCTTGCGCCCGATGAACGTCGTCATGTAGGCGCCGGCGGGAAGAATGATGGCGTTGGCGACGAGATAGGCGGTGAGTACCCAGGTCGCCTCGTCTTGCGTCGAGCCGAGACCGCCAGCGATGTGCGGCAACGCCACGTTGGCGATGGAGGAGTCGAGCACCTCCATGAAGGTCGCCAGGGTGACGGTCATGGCGACGATCCACGGATTTATGCTGGGGCGCCAAGGCCGCTCTTCCGAGTGCTCGGAGTGGCCTTCGGCGTGGCGCGTTTTAAGCTTCGCGCTGGGTAGATCAACAGTGGTTGTAGCCATGAATGTAGATTGGATTGCCAAAAAACAGACGCGATGCAGAGAATTCGCGCCTGTTTTTCAGCGGGTTCGACGGGGCCGCGGTCTTGCCTCAGGTGGTTAAAGTGGTTTTGATCTTGACGCCGTTTTTCCCAAGAAAAACGGCCCTCACGATCTTATCCGGTCCGCAGCAGAGGCAAAGCCGCTTCAGCGGGCGTTTGATGGAAAGTTCTGAGCGTAGGTATCACGTGGAAGACCCTCGGAGCGGGCTTTTCGCCGAAAGGCCATGGCCTCATCGTGGCTCATCGGGCCGCCAACCGTGACAAGATAAGGTGCGCGGCCCCTGGGAGCAAAGACCTCGGGGTTGAGACTGGCGTGTTTGCTGATGATCTGGGCGACTTTATCCTGTGCCTGACTCTGGCGGTTGTAGGTATAGGCCACGACACGCCATTGAGTGCGTGATCCTGTAGCGGTCGCGGCCGCCTTGGTGGACGCCGCCGAGGATGCCCGAACTGGAGGCATTGTCGCTTTGGCCGCTGTGACGTTGGGGCTGGACTGGCTAGGCATCGTAGCCAGCGTGGGGATTGCTGCCGGAGTCTTGTGCAGGAAGTGCCAACCGATAAAGAGCGCCAGAATGACTACCGCAGCGATGGTCGTCCAGGGGAGAACGCGGCTCGGCTCGTCTGACGTAACGAGTGGAGCGACGACGCGATGTGGCAGTTCTGGCATAGCAGATGGCGTGTTAGTTATCGGCGTTGAGGTGGATGAAGCAGTAGCGGAAGAGACTTCGCGCTTTGGTGTGGGCCTTGACGTAGTCACGGGAGATGAGGGCGCAAGCGCTGCCGCAATCTGGGGAAGACCCCAGGCTCCGCTGAGGCCATTGGTGACGATCTCGTGAAAGGGCGCGGGCAACGTTGTTCCCGCAGGAAGATATCGCTGCTGGGTGAGCGCCTGGAGCAGGACGATGACGAGACCGTGAACGTCGCGTGCCTTGAATTCATTGGCCTCTGCGCCCTCGGGCGCTTCGCGGATGCAATCGCTGCGGAGTTTAACTTCTTCGCCGACAGCAAGGACGTTGGCTGGTTCGACGTGCTCGTGGACGAGATTGGCACTGTGCAGGGCCTGGAGCGCGGGAACCAGGCTGGTGGCGATCTGCATGGTCTCTTTTTGGGAGAGAGGCCGCTCTTTGAGGATGTCGGCGAGGCTACCGTCGGTAGGCTCCATGACGGCGTAGAGGAGCGCAGTCTCATCGAGGGTCGTCTGGCCGAATTTCTTGAGCTTGATAAGGTTTGGCTGATCGATCTTGGAGACGGCAGTCCATCGACTGAGGATCTCGGGTTCGTCGAAGTGGGCCTCGATGAGGCGGATGACGGCTGGGGCGCCAGAGCCATTTGTCGTTGAAAAGAAAGCGCTTCTGCCTTCTGGTTCGAGAAGTTCTTTCAGCGGGAATTCGTCAGCGACGATTCTTCCTTCATATTCATTCCAAAGTTGCATCTGGTTTCCAGTCCTGGGGAAAGTGGTGGCAGGCAAGTGCGACAAGAGGCGGTTTACGCTGTTAGAGATGCAGGGTTACGCCTTCTCAATAGACTTATTATCCTCTATTGGGGTTGTGTCCTCAATTGGCGGAGAGGGTGCCAACTTCGGTACAGATCTTTTGAACAGAGAAAAGATGATTGTCTGAGGGCTTTCTTGGACTTGTTGGGTTCTCGACGCGGCGATCACCATGGGAGGGCTGGTCTGTCGGTGCCATATTTTGGGCAAGCGGGATGCTAGACTTCGAGTTTCCGCCGTTTCCTCCGCATGACGGAGTCTAATAATGGGATGGGAGGTGCCAATGCATCCGGATCTTGAGAAGTTGATTGTGTTGCAGCAGCTCGACGTCGAAGCGAAGCGCCTGCGGGACGAGATGGTCGCCCTGCCGAAGCGGGTCGCAGAGCTGGAGGCGAAGACCAAGGCAGTTGTGGGGCAGCGGGCGGTGGTGCTCGACCTGATTGCGAAGGAAGAGGTTCTCCGGCGGCGGCAGGAGTCGGACGTGAAGGACCATCAGGCGAAGATCAGCCGCGTCCGCAAGCAACTGGATCAGGCGACGACGACGGTGCAGGTGACGGCGTTCGAGCACGAGATTGGCTTTGCCCAGGTCGAGGTCAGCCGCCTGGAAGACGCGGAGCTCGAGAGCATGGAGCGCACCGAGGCGCTCGAGTCCCAGAAGGCCATTGCGGATGAGGCGGTGGAGGACGCGACGAAGACGCTCGAGCGCGAGCGGCTGCGGGCATCGGAGACGATTGCGCTGGATAAGAAGGCGCTGGCAGAGGTCGATCAGAAGCGGGCTGCGTTGCGGCCGGAGATTGGCGAATCGGCGCTCTCGAACTATGACCGGATTGCGAAGGGTAAGGGAACGGGACTAGCTGAAGCCCTGAACCAGAAGTGCATGGCCTGCCAGATGATGCTGCGTCCGCAGCGCTGGAACGACCTGCGCGATCGCAGCAACGACGAGGACATCATGACGTGCGAGAGCTGCGGCCGACTGCTGTACTACGATCCGGCGAGGGACGCTCCACAGCGAAAGACGGTGCCGGTGGAAAGTATTGCGGCTTCGATTATCAGGTCGCTTTAGTGCAGAGAACAGGAACCAGGTGAGTTTGCTTTGAAGCGAATTTGTGTCGACATGGACGAGGTGATGGCGGATGCGGTGGCGGAGCATCTGCTGCGTTACAACCGTGATTATGAGGAGCAGCTTACGGTTGCCGATCTGGAAGGCAAGTGGCTGTGGGAGATTGTGTCGAGCGACCGGCACGGGGCGCTGGAGGCGTATCTGCGGTCCGAGGACTTCTTCGAAAGCTTGACAGTGATGCCGCAGTCGCAGCGGGTGATGCAGAGGCTACAGCACAACTACGAGGTGTTTATTGCCACGGCGGCAATGGAGATTCCGACTTCGTTTGCGCAGAAGTTCCGTTGGCTGGAGAAGCATTTCCCATTTATTCCGCCATCGCACATTGTCTATTGCGGAGACAAAGGGATACTGAAGGCAGACTACCTGATCGACGATAATCCGCGGCAGTTGCAGCGCTTTCAAGGCACGGGGATTCTATACAGTTCGCCGCATAATGCGAAGGTTAAGGGGTTCAAGCGAGTGAAGAACTGGCTTGAGGTCGAGCAGATGTTTCTGGGGTAGGTGCCGAAGGCCACGACCGCGGATTGCGCGGAATCGTTAAATCCGCGTTGATCCTTGATCAGTGTGATCCGCGGTCAGACGTACAGGGCGGATTCGAACCGCTGTAAGGCGGCATCGGACCAGGCGTGGGTGGATTTGCGCCAGGTGTCGCCCTGCTCGGCCATGAAGTTGGGGAAGTCCATGCGACAGTAGCCACAGTGAGCCTGGAAATCGAAGAGTGCCTGCGGAAAGCCGTCGAGGTATAAGACGGCCTGGAAGCCGTCGCGCGACCACTCGATGGTGGCGATGCGCTCGGGCTCGGGGCGCTCCAGCTCGGCGTCGCTTTTAGCCAGCGCGGCAACGTTGTAGATGAGCATGGCGTCGAGGATGCTGTGCTCGTGCTCCGTCTGCGACCGGTCGCAGGCGTAGAAATAACCGGCGATGCCTTCATCTTCGAAGACAACGGTCCAGGGAACGGTGGGGGAATCGACTGAGAGAAAGGCGCGACCGGGGGTAAAGGAAAGCGACTGCATATCTCACGATACGATAAATGGAGAGATCAGGCTTAGAAACAGTTCTCGGGTTTCGGAGAACTGAGAACTCGCGTTGTGGAGGTGTTTGGTTGGTGCGTCGAGCATGAGGCTTTTGAAGATTCAGATTGGCCGGCCACAGCAGCTGGCGGCGCTGCTGCTTTTATTTTTTCTGGCGGAGTGCCTTTGGGTAGTGAACCGGCAGGAGATCTCCGAACACGATTATCGTTTTGCCCGGTGCGGGCGCGAGATGTGGGAGCGGCCTTCGCCGCTGGCTGGATACTTTACAACCTGCGGCAATCTGGGTGGCGATGGGACCTTTGCCTATCGGGTGGCTGGATTTCCGCTGACGGCGCAGCGGGTGGTGTTGCTGGGTGTGGACAAGCTGCGTAGTCCTGAGAATCGGCTGTATGCAAGCGGCTCGTTGAATGGCTCGACGTGGGAGGCGCGGCACGAAATTGGCAGCGTTAAGTATCTGCTGCATCTGCCGTTTATCTTTTTTGCGATGTGGCTGGGCGTGGGGCTGTGGTGGGTGACGCGGCGGCTGTTTGGGAATGAAGGCGCGTTTTTTGCGCTGGGCCTGTACTGCTGTTGTCCGGAGGTGGTGCGGTTTTCGGTGACTCCGAATAACGATGTGCTGGCGATGTGGGGTCTGTACGGGCTGGTGTATACGGCGATGGGCGTGGCCCATGCGATGCAGGGACCGCGGCGGAAGTGGAAGCCGAGGATCGCGCTGTTGACCGTGGCGCTGGGGCTGACGGCGGCAGCGCATCTGCTGGCGGCGATGTTCGGCTTTGTGGCGGCGCTGGTGCTGATGATCTATCTGGCGGAGCGGCGGCGCAGCTACGTGATGCAGATACTTGTGTCCTCGGCGGTAGGCGCGCTGGTGATTCTGTTTGCGTTTTATGCGTTTCGTCCGGCTCCGTTCAGCTATGTGTTTACCGGGGGCGCGGGACGGTTCTGGTTGTCGCTGGATGGAGTGCGCCGGTTCTTCGGAAATATGGGGAATGGGCCGATCGTGGCGGCGACGGGCGTCGCTGCAGTGCTTTATGTGGGGATCAGGCGCTGCCGCTACTTTGGCAATACGGTTCCGCTGGTGATGGCGGCGCTGCTGTTTCCACTGGTGACGACGCAGGTCGTGACGACGCCGTGGCTGTGGGCTTTGCCATTTCTGTTTACATTTCTTGGCGGAGTGTTCTCCGACTTGTTCGAGACGCGGTACCGGAAGATGTTTCTTGGACTGACAGGGGCCGTGCTTCTGACGCAGGCAATGATTTGTTTGACGATGCTGCCGGGGATCGCGCAGTGAACTTAATCGGAATGTGCATCCAAAGGGATAGTTCTGCATAATGAGTAGGCACCCAAGTGGCTGCCTGAAGGATGGTTCGGCCGCAGATGATGAAAGTTTCGTTGAGCAGGATGGGTGCTGTGTGTGCCCTTACAGTTTTACTGGTCGTGGGTGGATGCCGTCGGCATCGCAAATCGAAATCGGCTGAAAATACGACGGATTATGCGGGCAATTTGCAGGCTCTGGTGGCGACCAAGAAGCTGCCCAGCCTGCGCTGGCCCAATTTTTCCGACTATCAGAGTGCGGTGACGACGTTCTACGACGACCGCAATTACGAACTGGCGTGGACGCGCGACGGCAAGCCGACCGCGACCGCCTTGGCGTTTATCGAGCAGTTCAAGAACGCCGGAGCGAAGGGGTTGAATCCTGAAGACTACGACGCCTCGCTGTGGGCGGGACGGGAGCAGAAGCTATCAGGGAAGTCGCCGGATGCGATTTCGCTGTTCGACGTCGCGATGACGGTGAATGTGATGCGGTATATCTCCGACCTGCGGATCGGCCGGGTGAATCCGTCGCACTTCAACTTCGATATCAACGTGCAGTCAAAGAAATATAATCTGGCTGAATTTGTCTCCGACCACGTCGTGGATGCGACCGATGTTCCGAAGTTGATCGCCGGGGTTGAGCCGGATTCCGAGCAATACCGTCAGACAGAGGCGGCCCTGGCGCACTATCTCGATTTGGCGAAGCAGCAACAGGCCGATGGCGCACAACCGCTGCCGATGGTAATGAAGGCAGTTTCGGCAGGTGAACATTATGCCGCGGCTGGGGAGCTGTTGAAGCGGCTTCAGCTTGAAGGGGATGCTCCGGCGGATGAGGCTGGGGCGGAAACTAATCCCGCTGCCAGTGTGTTTACCAAGGAATTATCAGAAGATGTGAAGCACTATCAGAACCGGCATGGGCTGGAAGAGAACGGGAAGCTGGGACCGCAGACGATCGCTTCGATGAATGTTCCGCTGACGGAGCGGGTGGTGCAGTTGCAGGATGCGCTGGAGCGGTGGCGTTGGCTGCCTGACCAGTATCTGAATGCGCGCCTGATCGTGAACCTGCCCGAGTTTATGCTGCGCGGATATACCCCTGACCACAAGCTCGATTTCAAGATGAAGGTGGTAGTCGGCAAGGTGATGGGGGAGCATCAGACGCCGGTGTTCGCGCACATGATGCGGTATCTGGTGTTCAGGCCTTACTGGAATGTGCCGATTGACATCGCGAAGACGGAGTTGGCTCCGCATGTCGCGGCGGACCCTCATTATCTGGAGAGCCACAACTTTGAGGTGACTGCCCACGGTAAGGTGCAGACGCACTACACGGCCAAGGAGATAGCACAGGGCAACGTGGTGGTGAGGGAGAAGCCGGGGCCGAAGAACTCCCTGGGGCTGGTGAAGTTCATGTTCCCCAACCAGTACGACATCTATCTTCACTCGACGCCTGCGCCGTATTTGTTCGATCACTCACGGCGCGACTTCAGCCATGGGTGCATTCGCGTGCAGAAGCCGGCGGATCTGGCGGTGTGGGTGCTCGACGGGCAACTGGACAAGGACAAGCAGCCGTGGGACCTCAGCAAGGTTCAGGCTGCATTCGAGGACGAGAGCCAGAATAATCGCACGGTGGGGTTGAAGACGCCGATTCCAATTGTGATCTTTTACGTGACGGCAGAAGTCGAGGATGACGGGCAGGTCCACTTCTTTGACGACATCTACCGGTACGACGCCGATCTGCAAGCGGTGCTGGCCAAGGGACCGCCGTATCCGGTGAAGCCGGAGCCGATCGTGGCTAAGACGACGGCCGGAGACACCGTGTAGACTGCTGCGTGATGAAGATCGACGCTCCAGCCATGAACCCGAAAGTGGATGCTTATATCGCGAAAGCACAGCCGTTCGCGCAGCCTATTCTGACGCATCTGCGCGAACTGGTACACAAGGCCAGTCCCGATGTGGAAGAGGAGATCAAATGGGGAATGCCTTCCTTTGTGCTGCGGGGAGTCATCCTTGGGCATATCGCGGCCTTTAAGCAACATTGCAGCGCAGGATTTTGGGGGCCGGAGATGCGGGCCGTGTTGGAAGCAGATGGCCTGCAATCCGATGGCGGCATGGGATCGCTCGGACGCATTGCCAGCTTGAAAGATCTGCCTCCGGACAAGGTGCTCCTTGGATACTACCGGCAGGCGGCGGTATTCATTGACTCGGGGCAGCGCACAAAATCGTTCGCACGAGGGCCGAAGAAGACCAGACCCGCGCCAGAGGTCCCAGCAGAGCTGGCTGCCGCGCTAAAGAAGAACAAGACGGCGGCAAAGGTGTTTGCAGAATTCACTGCAAGCGCTCAGCGCGAATATTCGGAATGGATTGCAGAAGCGAAGCGTCCAGAGACGAAGGAGAAGCGCGTCGCTCAGGCAGTGGAGTGGATTGCGGAGGGCAAGCAACGGAACTGGAAGTATCAGAACTGCTAAACCTTCACTTATCGCTCAGGCACTTATCTGCTCAGGCGAATCGCGAATTGCACTACTCGGGGGTCGGTTGTTGTGCTGATAATGCTGCCGAATGCGGCGGACCCAAAACTTCCGTTAGGCTGCGAGAAGGCAGGCGTGTTGGTGATGTTGAAGAGCTCGGCACGGAACTCCATATTGGCTTCGCCGGGGAGACTGGTGTGCTTGATGAGCGCAATATCGAGATCTCGATACGCGGGGCCGCGCACTGGATTGCGCGAAGCATCGCCGATCTCGAACTGGGGAACCGTGGCAAAGGCGCTGGTATTGAAAAACTTCGCCGTCGTTCGTTTGTCTGATGGAAGGTTAGGCTTGCCGACGAGATTCGGCCGCTGCAACGCGAATCCTGCAAAGGCATTGTTGTTAGTCGCCTGAGTGACCGTAACCGGCATTCCCGATTGCAGCGACATGATGGCGTTCAGCGCCCATCCGCCGAGCAGAGCATTGCCTGTGCCGCCTGCCGCGAGCCTGTGGCCGCGCCCGGCAGGCAGATCGTAGATGCCGCTGAACGATGTCACGTTGGGCATGTCGCCGTTTGAAGAATCGCGTTCGAGATATGGCCGGAAGGTGTCGGCGGCGACGAGGCTGCTGGAGTTCGGCGACGAGAGTACGGTAGACGAAAACACAGACGAGGCATCGTCGATCAGCTTCGAATGGGTATAGGCAAACAGGAGAGAAAATCCGTGCGAGAACCTCTGTTCGACCTTGCCTTCAATGGCGTTGTAGTTCGTCGTGCCGCTGTTGTTGCGGTAAGTCGCAATGTTCAGGAAGCGCGGGTACGGCTTCAGAAGCTGAGCCTCGCTGACCGTTTTGCCGCCAATGGAACTCGACGCGGGCAGTTGACCGCTGTAGGGGTTTCGGACCTGCGTGAGCAGCGATGGCCCCTGCGCCAGTTGAGACGCGGTGAGCTGATTCAGATTTGAATCGGGAACGCCGACGTGAACGATGTGGGAGCCGACGTATGCGATCTCGGCAGACAGATTGCGCGTGATCTCTCGCTGCACAGCGAGATTCCATTGTTGAACATAGCCTGAGCCGGCAGACTTCTTAACGGTGTAGACACTCTGTCCCAGGCCTGCGTCGGGGGTGAACGGAATCGGCGCGACCGACGGTCCGCCGGAGAGAGCGAATGCCGCATTGACGCTGTCCTGCGTCTTCTGCTGAACGTTCTGTATGAAGGGAAACTGCGGAGTCGTAAAGGGCGTAGTGATTCCGGATTGGTCGATGAAGACGATGCCGAACCCTGCCCTAACCACGGTCCCGGGCGTCGCCAGATAGGTGAAGCCGACGCGTGGGGCGACGTTGGTGTAATGCAGTTCGCGAGCGCTACGCGAATTTCCATTCTTGCCCAGATAGTCCAGTTGCTGTGTCTGCAGGTTGAAGACTGCGCCCTGATTGTCTTTCTCGGTCGATGGGAAGTGGAGCGTCCACCGCGCACCGATGTTGAGCGTAAGCCGGTCGGAGGCCTTCCAGTCATCCTGCAGGAAAAACTCCTCGATGTGATCGCGCGGGCGAATCTTGTTTTGCTGCAAGTCGATCTGGAAGGTATCGACCTGACCTAGCAGGAAGCTGGCCACGGAGTTGCCGCTGTTGGTGACGCCCTGCTGGTTAGTGCCGGTGGTGGTGAAGGCGAAAGATCCGGTCGGGTTTGGGGGAGAGATGGCATTGAGCTGATACCAGCGGAAGTCGAGGCCAGCCTTGAATGCGTGACGGCCTTTGGTAAAGACGACCGTCTCCACCGGCTGCCACACTGCTGTCTGGTATTGCGCGAAGGTGCTGGCCGATGGGCCAAGCTGTTGAAAGCCGGTAAAGGTGAACAGCGGCAGAGCATTATTGAATGCGGCATTGGTGGGGATGCCGGGGATTCCCAGCGAGGCGGATGCTGTATCGGCGAGATTTGTTCCGGCGGTGGTGTTGCCGCGGCGGGTGTATCCCAGCCTGAAGTCGTTGAGCAGGTGCGGCGAGAAGGTGTGCGTCTCGTTAACTACAGCCTGCTGGCCGAGGACATGAGAGAGGCCGGGTACGCCTCCGGTGCCGAGAACAGAGCCGCTAAGCGCGCCGCTTCCATCCGGCAAGGGCGTCACCGGCTGTTCGACTTCGCTGTAATAGGAGTAGCGGCCAAAGGCGCGGTCTTTGGCTCCGATCGCGCCATCGATGCGGATATCGAACTGGTTCTGATGGTCGGCATCGTTTGCCGTGCGGGTGTAGTTGTTCGCCGCCGCGGTCAGATTGGTCGGCGTAGGAAAGCGGGCGAGAAGTGCCTTTGCCGCCGGATCGAGAGGGGAGCTAATTACATCGTTGGGAAACTCCTGCCGGACATACTTTCCACCGACCACCGTGGTCGATGCCGGATTGTAGATCTTCGAGACTCCGGTGAAGATGCCCTGCCGCTCGGCGAGCGTCGGAATCGTCGAGATTCGCGTCACGCCGATCAACTGCTTCACTCCCTGGTAGTCGCCGAAGAAGAAGAGGCGGTTGTGGAGGACCGGGCCGCCGAGGGTCGCTCCGAACAGATTTCTCCGATACTCCGGCTTGCGGGCGGGCGCCTTCGAAAAATAATTGCGCGCATTCAAACTCTCATTGCGAAAGAACTCGAACAGGCTGCCGTGAAATGCATTGGAGCCGGAGCGCGTCGCTACGTTCACCACGCCGCCGTTGAAGCGGCCAAACTCCGCCGGCACATTGTCCGATTCGATGGTGAATTCCTGAATATCGTCGAGGATGGGAAAGAAAGCGACCTGACCTGGTTCAGGCTGCAGCGCGGAGATGCCGTCGTAGAGATACTCATTCGTCCGCGGGCGGCCACCGTCGATGCGTGGCAGCAGCGTGCCGGGCGGCAACTCGACGCCGGGGGCCAGGGTAGAAAGCTGCACGAAATTTCGCGTGTTCAGAGGCATCGCAATCACAGTCCTGCCCGCGATGTTGGTCTGGATATTGCTCGTCTCTGCCTGCAGTAGAGGAGCATCGCTGTTGACCGTCACCGTCTGTTGATCACCGCCGGCGGTCAGGGGGAGATCGGCACTTACCGTCTGACCCACAATGACGGTGACTCCGGTCCGGCTCAAATGCCTGAAGCCCGGCGCGGTGACATCCAGGCGATAGGAGCCGGGATTGAGATGGGTAAAGAGGTAATCGCCCGCGCCAGATGTGACTGTCACCTGATGCAGATTCGTCGAGGGCTCGGTCAACTCGACCTGCGCATGGGCCACGGCGGCGCCGGAAGAATCCAGCACGCGTCCCCGGATGTCCGCCGCGATTTGAGCAAAGGCAGAGGATGCGCCAATCAGAACAAAGAGGATAAAGAGAGGGAATGCACGATGAAGCTTCATTTAAAGCCGCTCCTGAAAACGCAGGCCGGAGATAGACCCGGGATGGATTGGTAGACGGTATGGGCAAAGTGGACGCAGTCTGGGAGGCTCGCGTCCAGCTGGAAACGCATCGTGGCGCTGTAATGAATTTATTCAATCCAAAACGTATAGTCAACGATTCGGTTCGGATTGCATTGCAGAGGCTCAACGACGAAATACAGTGGCTCTCCACAGCGGCGGCAACAGCGCCGCCTTGCACCCAGCGAGCAGATAACGCTTGCTGGGGCTCCGCGCCTCCGGTCGAGATGACGGAATTTGGGATTGGAAGGGGAACCGCAACAGCAGAAGGCACTTCCGCAGTCGCTGCTCGACAGGTTCTAAGGCTCGATGAGCCGCTCGATCATCACGTCGGTCGACTTGATGAGAGCTGCTGCGGTGTCGCCCTTCTTTAACTGAAGCTCGCGCACTGCATTTGCCGTGATGATTGCCGTCACATGCGCATCCCCGACGGCAAGCACGACCTCCGCCAGCAGCCCTTCGACGCGAATGCTGACGACCTTGCCCGCAAGCTGATTTCTGCCGCTGACACGCCGATAGCGTTCGCGCGATTGCAGCTCCGGCTTGGCGCTGTCTTTAGCCAGAAAGGGCCGCAGCGTGGCTTCTGCGATGCGGTGATGGCCGCCCGGAGTCTGAACAGTCTTCAGCTTGCCGCTTAGTATCCATTGCTTGATGGTCGGATAGCTGATGCCCAGCAATCGGGCCGCTTCCCGCGGTGTCAGCATGTGGTTCGTCGTTGCCATGGCCTATAGTTTTAGCACCTATTTCGTCATACGGCGGATTTGCTGAGGCGATGGATGAAGTCGAGGTAGACTAGCGCGGCGGGCGAGTAGCCGCTCGGGTCGGCCTGGGTGAAGTCGCCGGTGAGTGGGTCCATCTGCTGGCGGAACTCGGTGTGGCGGCTGATGGCCTCGCACCACTGCTGCATTAGGTGATTGAGCTCCGCCTGTTTGCCATAGTGCGACATCCATCGCGGCGCACGCAGAGCGGTGAGCGCCTGCGACGCTCCTCCCCAACTGTTACGCGGGATGGGGCGCACGAAGCTGGGATCGTCCATGGCAATGGAGGTTAAGGGGTACGGAGCCCAGAAGGCCTTGGGATTGTGGATTTGGCGCGTCCAGACCGCCTCGAAGATGGCGGCGTCCTTAGGATCGGACAGTTTGAGGACGTGTTCGCCGAGGACGCGGCTGATGACGTCGGAGCGGACGCGAACAAAGTTATTCTGCGCGTCGAGATCGTAAAAGGCGGCGTCCTTGGGGTCGTAGAGCTTGTCGATGATGAGGCGTCGGATGGTCTCGGCGTCGGCCAGCCAGCGGTCGGCCTCATGGTGCTTGGCGAGCGCGGTGGCCATCTGCGCGAGCGCGACGCGGGCTCCATAGACGGTGGCCGAGAGGTCCGGACAGAGGCGCGGCATGGTA
Source organism: Edaphobacter paludis (assembly GCF_039993895.1). NCBI lineage: Bacteria > Pseudomonadati > Acidobacteriota > Terriglobia > Terriglobales > Acidobacteriaceae > Edaphobacter > Edaphobacter paludis. The sequence continues at coordinate 3,871,087 of NZ_CP121194.1, read as the reverse complement.
GGCAGGTCGGGGCATTTGCGCGCGTCAGCATCGGGGCAGCGGTTGGGGATGCCCTTCCAGCGAGGGCTGTTGTCGTGGCCGGTGTCGTAGGTGCAGAAGCCCTCGACCAGGCCGGTCTTGCGAGTGTCGCGGTATTGGCGAAGCCATGCATCCCAGCGGCTACATGCGAGATATGCAGCGACCAGCAGCTCGTCGTCGCCGGTGAGCTGCGACAGCTCCCAGGCGGTGGCGGCGATGGGAACAACCATCTGGATCTGGCCGTAGCCCCCGGCGTTTTGCAGTGGGTCGGAGAGCTTGACGGACGCAGGCAACTGACCGTCAGGCCGCTGTAAAGCGAAGAAGGCCATGTGGTTGTTGCGGGCCACCTGCAGCGGCGACGCATCGTTCGAAGCTGGAGTAATGTAGGGACTCAGCGTGCCGTAGACGAGGCCTTCCTGCGGAGCGCACTCCTGCCAGATGCCGGGATAGACGCTGCCTTCGACGAGAACGGGATGTGGATAGCGAGGCAAGGTGTGGATATTGCCGGCAAGCGCAGCGAGTGCCGCGTCCCAGGTGCGTTGCCAGCGCGGGTCTGCCGAAGGAAAGATGGGCACAGGTGTGCTCGGGGTTTTCTCAACCTCTGCGCGAGTGAGCGGAGGCATTAGGCCAGCGCCGGCGGCGAGCGCGGTCAGCTTGAGGAAGTCTCTTCGTTGGAGTGGGCGCTTTCCCTGCTGCATCATGACTTAAGTGTAGGGCCTGATGCTGGTTCGCAGCAGTAGACGATAGACTTGCATTCATGCGTGAACCATCAAAGAACGACGGCGCGAACGATTTTGCGCCCTCGTCGGAGGCTGTGAGCGAAGCTGATCTGGATGCAGCTCTTTTTCGGCGTAAGTTGACGGCCTGGTACCGCAGCCATGCGCGTGCGCTGCCGTGGCGGGGCGTTAACGACCCTTACCGGACGTGGGTTTCTGAGGTGATGCTGCAGCAGACGCGGGTAGCCGCGGTGATCGAGCACTACGAAAGATTTCTGCAGCGGTTTCCTTCCATGCTGGCGCTGGCGCTGGCGCCGGAGCAGGAGGTGCTGGCGGCGTGGTCGGGCCTGGGTTACTACCGCCGCGCGCGTATGTTGCACCGCGCCGCTATGTTTGTGACTTCAGAGCTGGGCGGCGTGCTGCCCAATACGTCGGCGGGCCTGCGCACGCTGCCCGGCATCGGCGAGTACACATGCGCCGCAATTGCGAGCATCGCATTTGGCGAGAGCATAGCCGTCGTCGATGGCAATGTGGAGCGAGTGCTGCTGCGGCTCACCGGGCGGCCTGAAGAGAACACGGCTGCCGCACGCACCTTCGTGCAGGCGCAGGCAGCCGCACTTGTACCGAGGCGAAGAGTCGCCGAGCAGAACAACGCAGCGGGAGACCATAACCAGGCCATGATGGAGTTGGGCGCGACGATCTGCCTGCCCCGTGCTCCTCTGTGTATGCATTGTCCGGTCTACTCGATGTGCAAAACCCGCGGCGAGCATCTGACTCCACCGCGCGCCGTGCAGCGCAGCCGCCCGGCAGCCTATCTGCTGAGCCTGCGCAAGAGCGGTACGGCAACCGACGTTCTGCTGGAGCAGCGCGCCGCCGATGCAAGCCTGATGCCGGGGATGTACGAGCTGCCGCCGCTGCCACAGGATGCGCTTGAGGGCCGTGAACCAATATTGCGTCTGCGGCATTCGATTACGAACACGAACTACTATGTCCAGGTGTACGCGGCGCGTGGCCCGCAGGACCGTGGTCTACGCCGGGCCGTGCCCGCGGCAAAGAGCGATCTGCACTGGACGCGAACGAGTAAATTAGGTTCAGTGCCGCTAACCGGGCTGGCGCGCAAAGTGCTTCAGCGGCTGGGCGTGATGTCAGTGCAGCCGTTGCAGATGCCGGATGAAGAGCAGATGGAAGTTCTACAGGGAAGATTTTGAGGAGCGGTCGATGAAGATGAAAGCAGTTGTGGCGGCTGGATTATTTGTGTTTGCGGTGTCTCTGGGCGCATTGGCGCAGGCTGTTCCTCCAGCGGTGAAGAAGGCTGAGGCTTCCATCGATGCTGAGAAGATTCGCGCGCAGGTAAAGTTCCTGTCGGACGATCTGCTGGAGGGCCGCTATCCCGGTCTGCGCGGCGGCGACCTCGCGGCAAAGTACATCGCGACGCAATTCGCTCTCGATGGATTGAAGCCCGCTGGCGATAACGGCACGTATCTGCAGTGGATCAACTTTGTGGGCATGAAGGTAGTGCCGGAGCATACGACCTTTGCGCTTGTTCCGCAGAAGGGTAACGCAATTAATCTCAAGTTCGCGGACGACTACACGGTGACGAATGAGAAGCTGACGCCGAGCGTGAATATCGACGCGCCAATTGTCTTTGTCGGCTATGGCGTCACGGCGCCGGAGTTTGGCTGGAACGACTATGCGGGCGTTGATGTCAAAGGAAAGGTGATCCTCTGCATCGTCGGCGATCCGCCGTCGAACGACCCAAAGTTTTTTGGTGGCAAAGCGCTGACCTACTACGGGCGCTGGACCTACAAGTTCGAGCAGGCGGCACGAATGGGCGCGGTGGGCGCGCTGATCATTCACCGCACCGATCTCGCCAGCTACGGCTGGGACGTAGTGCGCAACTCGAACACAAGCGAAAAGACAAATCTCCGCGACAATAAGATGCCGCAGCTTGAGGCGGCCAGTTGGATTCAGCTCGATGTCGCGCGAAGGTTGTTTGAGGCCAGTGGCATGAATCTCGATAGCGAGATGACGGCGGCGGGCAAGCGCGGGTTCAAGGCGGTGGAATTGCCGGTGCGATTGAAGGCGCATGTAGAAAGTACGGTGCGCCCGTTCCAATCGGCCAACGTGGTGGGCATCCTGCCGGGGACGAAGAGCGGCAAGGACCAGGCGGTGATTTACACGGCGCATTACGACCATCTGGGATTCGTGCCCGGCATGAAAGGCGACAACATTTATAACGGCGCAGCGGACAACGGCACCGGCTGCGGGATTCTGTTGGAGATGGCGCGTGCATGGAGCGCCATGACGGTGCGGCCACCACACGACGTCATCTTCGCATCGGTTACCGCCGAAGAACAGGGTCTGCTTGGCAGCGAATATCTCGGTCAACACCCGCCCGTTCCGGCGGCCCAGATCGCGCTGGACGTGAATTATGACATGATCCTGCCGATCGGCATTCCACGCGAGATCAACGTGAACGGCGCGCAACGGACCAGCTTCTACCCCACCGTGCAGGCAACAGCGAAACGCTTCGATCTCACCATCGTTCCCGACCCACGGCCTGAGGCGGGCAGCTACTACCGCTCCGACCACTTCAGTCTCTCTCGTGTCGGCATTCCGGCGTTCTCAGTCGATCCGGGCAGCCTCTACGAAGGTCATGACCGCGCGTGGGGCGAGGCCGAGGAGAAGGACTACAACGAGCATCGCTATCACAACTTCAGCGACAACTATTCGCCGGACATGGACTTTCGCGGAAACGCCAAGCTCGCACGATTCGGCATGGAGCTGGGTTGGGAGGCGCTGTCAGCACCATCGACGATCCACTGGAATACAGGCGACGAGTTTGAGGCCGCACGAAAGGCCAGTGAGCAGTCAAAGTAATTGAAGCAAGCGCTTTGCTTTCGTGGGAGTCGAGGGCCAGTCGCGCTGGTGGCGAACAATCAAGGTAAAAACGCTGTGCGCGGATATCCCAGGCGCACAGCGTTTCACTTAAGAACCTTCGGCGGAGCTACAGGCCTGCATTATTGAGGCGGAGGAGTCGTCTGATCGGGAGTCTGAGGGGCCGTGGTGGTGCCTTTGTGATGCTTGCTCTTCTTCTGCGTTGTGGTCGTTGTGCTGTCGCTTGGCATCGTGCTGGTGTTTCCCGGGTCTGTTGCTTTCGGCGCCTCGGGAGAGGTCGCGGGTGGCGTTTCAGGAGCCGTTGCAGCCGGAGCTTCCGCAGGCGCTGCTGGGGTGGTTGGCTCTGTAGGTGCGGTGGGTGCCGTCGGCTCTGTGGGAGCTGTCGGGGTTGTTGGGGCTGTTGGAGAAGTAGGTGCCGCCGGCTCCTGGGTTGCAGGTGGAGCTGCCGCCGGCTCCTGAGCCAGAATGGCGCCGCCCGGGGAAAGCATAGCGAGCAGCGCCAAGTGGGTTGCAAGAGATTGTTTGCGATTCATGATGTGTGTCCTCCTTTAAGGGCACGGTGCTGGCCACATAGGATGTGCAAAGGCAGCGCGGAGATATCCCAATAACAGCGGACACGCAGATTAGTTTGCTGCGCGCCAGGCTACCCTTCCCGGCGCGCACTATCTCAGCAGGTTCCTGGTAAAAATTTCTGTGATTACAGCTTTTTCTTCCCGGTCACGTCAGTGGGCGACGCAAGGTGCATTTGATTTTCCGGGGCGTCTCGAGCGAGACGTTAATGCCGATCTCGGTTGTCGTTTTGGGTATCAGGTCTGGCCTGCTGCTGGGGACGAGCCTGCTGCTGCGGACGGACCTGCTGGGGGGCAGGTCGCGCCTCAGGCCTGCCTGGCTGCGGCATCGGTCTTTCTTGTTGGACCTGTCTTTGCTGTTCCATGGGTCTTGGCTGCTGTACCGGACGTTGTGGTGCTACGGGCTGAATGGGCCTTTGCTGCGGTTGATAATTCGGCCTTTGCTGCGGCTGAGGCCTGACCTGCGGCTGGGCTGGCCTTACCTCCTGGGCAGGCCGGTTCTGGATTTGCTCAGGCCGTTGTTGCGGCTCAACGGGACGGGTCTGGGGTTGGGCTGGCCGTACCTGCTGGGCAGGCCGGTTTTGGATTTGCTCAGGTCGTTGTTGCGGCTGGACAGGCCTGGTCTGGGGCTGGTTGGGCCGTACCTGCGGACTATTTAAGTGATTCGGCTGGTTGGGCCGTACCTGGGGCTGGTTTGGCCGCACCGCTTCACGACTTGGCTGGTTTGGTTGGACGGGGCGCACCTGGGGCTGGTTCGGGCGAACCTGAGGCTGGCTCGGACGCACCTGAGGTTGATTGGGTCGTATCTCTGTGCGGTTCGGCTGATTCCCCTGGCCAGGGCGCACCTGAGGCTGATTTGGTCGTGCCTGAGGCTGATTCGGCAGGGTAGGACGCGCAACCGGCCGTTGAATGCCTCTGTCGGCGACGAGCGGCGTGGCGACGGCGGCGAGTGCCGGGCGACCTTTGTTTTGATTGAAAAACTGCTGCCGATTCTGGGCTGCCCGGTGCTGGTTCTGCACCTGCGCCGACATAGGTGGAATCTTCGGTCCGCGCATGGCGATCAGCTCTGCGGGCTTTGGCCGCGCCTGAATACCACCTCGCCCCCCGTTATAGGAGACGCGCGTGCTGTTGTAGTTATTGACGGTGACGGTGTGGCTGTAGACGTTGGTGATCCTGTTTACGTTGACCCGGTTCACCGCGCGGTTGTAATAGAAGTTGTTGCCGCGCCAGTAGCCACCCTGATAACCGTAGCCGGTATAGCCGCAGCCATAGGGTACCCCTCCGTAGAAACCGATATGGAGGCCCCAGTAGCCGCGATAGAAACGATAGCGATTGCCGTAGAAAGCCCAATAACCCGGGGTCCACAGCGCGCCTTCATAGGGAGCGGCGACCCATGCGCCCGGCACCCAGTAATAGCCGACGGGAGAATAGCTCCAATAGCCCGGCGTCCAGATGTAGTTTGGCGCAGGTGCTTCGGGCTGCTCGTAGGTTGGCAATGGTGGCGGCGGCTGATCGGCTTCTTCAATGGCCTGCTGACCTGCATCTACTTGATCGTCATAGTTTTGGTCGTTGTAATTCTGATCGTTCTGATTGTCTGGAGCGTTCGCATAAGAAGGGTTCTCTTCTGGAGCCTGCCCGCCGTTCTGCCGATACTCCTCGGCCTGTTGCTGGCTTTCGTTCTGCTGGCGCTGTCCCAGGGCACGAGCAGGTGCCTGGACCGGGACGGCCATAGCCGAACCTTGTTGGGATTGGTTCGATTGGTCCACGGGCTGGGACTGGTCGACTGGAGCCATGTTTGCATCCGCAGGGTCCGCACCCGAGTCGTTTGCCGACTGGCCTGCGGTCGGCTGCCGGTGGCAACCGGAGAGGGTGAGGGTGCCGGTGATCGCAGCCACGCTGAGTGTCATGCCTAACAGGTATTTGCAGCCGAACTTACTGGAAGAAGTGCTCATCTTGCGGGGCCCTCTTGCTTTCTTAACCCATACTTCACGAATAAGATGCACCTTCGGGCAAGAACATACGCCTGCTTCGGGTGCATCTTTATTCGTTTGACTGCATTGCTTCCAGACTATGGGGCTGGATAATCCACCGTTTGACTGGTGCGGGAGTTGGTGACGTCAAAGCTCGCATCTCGGTGTCCGGTAAGAAGAAGATAGTGGGCAGCGTCAGGACCGGGAAGATTAGCGATGTGACCGTCGTTGACGTTATGGGCAGCGTCAGTATGGATAGCGGTGTGAAGCTGCCAGAGATCTTTAAGGCCGGGAGAGTGATCGACGATCGTCCATGCCCCTGGCTCCGCGCCCTTGGTCGCCCCGTTGTCCATAATCGAAACGCGCGGATCGATTGCATCGACCAGCGCCGGGCTTGAACTGCGGTCGAAGCCGTGATGCGACACAATGTAAACATCCACCTTGCCCAGCTTATTGACCGGGCACATCAACAGCCGCTCCTTGTTCCAGGTAAGGTCGCCGAGGTCGGCGATGCGCAGCTTGCCGAAGGTGATGATCATGCCAATCGAGCGGTCGTTTTCCGTGTTTTCAACAGGCTTGAGCGGAGAGGCGGCGCAGGCGGCGTTCGTGTCTCCGGCTCCTGCGAGCGGCTTGTCGATGACGTTGCCGTCCGCGCTGACAAACACGACGTGCATTCCGACGCTGGGCAGCACATCGCCGGGCTTGACCGTGAGATGAGCGTAATGCCCCTTCGCCAGCAAATTCTGATAAGCCTGCCAACCGGAGACGGTAACTCTGTCGTTATCTTCTCTATTGACGCCGTGATCGATAAAGCGAGCTACGGGAATTCGTGCAGCGACATCGGGAACGCCGCCCACGTGATCCGTATGGTAGTGGGTGATGACGAGGTTATCGATCTTTTTCACCCCGGCGAGCTTGCAGAGGGCAACGATCTTATTGGCATTCTCGGCTCCGGGCCAACCTGCATCGACCAGCATGTTTTCGCCGCTGGGCGGCACGAAGAGCGTTGCCTGGCCGCCTTCGACGTCGGCAAAGTAAACCTTCAGGTCTCCAGTCTTCCGTTGGTCCTTTTGAGCGAAGGCGAGAGGGGTTGCCATCAAGAGGGCGGCGGCGAGGAATCGCTTCATTAACTTCTCCTGTAAATCGGAACTGCGCCAGAGCTTTCTGGCCGACACTGGAAATGATTGCACAAGTGCGGCGGTGGCGGCTTGGCGGTCTCATTATAAAAAGACAACACCGGATGCCACCTACCGCAGCGAGGGAGAATCGAAGTAAAATGGAGCCGATGGCTGGCTGTCTTCCATGCACGAAGCGCTTTCGCCACGGTCGTCCTGACCGCGGGCGCTGCTAGCTATACCCCTTCGCAGAATTTTGATAGGCTTCACCCCTTGCCGTTCGCGCTGCACTCCGCGCCTTCGGCCCTCACTTCGCGCTCCGTAATGGAAACAGTAGCGCTCCTCTGGAGAAGAGACCATGCCGACCCAATCGCATCCTGATTCTTTCAAAAGCAAGTCCACTTTGAAGTCTGGTTCCACCAACTACAGTATCTTTCGCCTGCAGGCGCTTGCCGATGCGGGTATCAATCTGACGCGGCTTCCATTTTCGCTGCGCATCCTGCTCGAAAACTTGCTTCGTCACGAGGATGGCCGCACCGTCACCGCCGAAGACATCAAGTTTCTCGCCAATTGGGACCCCAAGGCCGAGCCTTCACGCGAGATCGCCTACATGCCTGCCCGCGTGCTGATGCAGGACTTCACCGGGGTTCCCGCCGTCGTCGATCTGGCTGCGATGCGCGATGCCATGCGCGCCCTGGGCGGCGATCCGGAGCGCATCAACCCGCTGCAACCTGCGGAACTGGTCATCGATCATTCAGTACAGGTGGATGAGTTCGGGACAACACTGGCCTACGATCTGAACGCGGCCATGGAGTTTCAGCGGAACCGCGAGCGGTATGCATTTCTGAAGTGGGGCCAGACGGCGTTCCGCAACTTCTCGGCGGTGCCCCCGGGGATGGGCATCTGTCATCAGGTGAACCTCGAGTATCTGGCCCGCGTGGTATTCACGACCCAGCCAGATGCCGATGGAACTGTCTCCGCGTATCCTGACACGCTGGTCGGGACCGACTCGCATACGACCATGATTAATGGTCTCGGCGTGCTGGGATGGGGCGTCGGCGGTATCGAGGCTGAGGCGGCCATGCTTGGACAGCCGGTTTCGATGCTGGTGCCCCAGGTGGTCGGCTTCAAACTGATAGGCAAGCTGAAGGAAGGGACCACCGCCACTGATCTGGTGTTGACCGTGACCGAGCAGCTTCGCAAGTTGGGCGTCGTGGGCAAGTTCGTCGAGTTCTATGGCTCGGGCGTCTCCGAACTGCCGCTGGCCAACCGCGCCACCATTGCGAATATGGCTCCTGAGTACGGAGCGACGTGCGGAATCTTCCCGGTTGACGCCGAGACGCTGAATTATCTGCGCCTGACGGGACGCACCGAGGAACAGATTGCGCTGGTCGAGAGTTACTATCGTGAGCAGGGCCTGTTCCACACGCCCGATGCGCAGGAGGCCGAGTATTCGGTGACCACCTCGCTCGATCTCGACACCGTGCGGCCAAGTGTGGCCGGACCGAAGCGCCCGCAGGACCGGGTGCTGCTGCCCGAAGTGGGAGCGTCGTTCGAGCAGCAGCTTCCCTCATTGCTGGGGCCCAATGCGAATGGCGGCGTGAACCGGCAACTCGTCCGCTGGGAGGGAGAAGGTGGCCATCCGAGCGCCTACGGCGACGTTAATAGCCACATCGGAGTTCCCGCGCCGGTTGTCGAAGCAGCCACGGTTCCGGTCGCCACACTTCGCAAGAAAGACGGGGAGACGGCTGTAATGGATGCGCCCCAGGTCTCGATCCAAGGCCGGTTCGGCATCGATCCAGAGAAGTATCTCGACCACGGCTCGATTGTGATTGCTGCGATCACGTCGTGCACCAATACGTCGAATCCTTACGTGATGATCGCCGCTGGTCTGCTGGCTAAAAAAGCCGTGGAGAAGGGGCTTCGGACGCCGCCATGGGTGAAGACTTCGCTGGCTCCGGGGTCTCGCGTCGTCACGGATTATTTTGTGAAGTCCGGGCTGATGCCTTATCTCGATGCGCTTCGTTTCCAGGTGGTCGGGTATGGATGCACCACCTGCATCGGCAACTCAGGGCCGCTGCCAACCGACGTCTCCAAGACCATTGAAGACCACGGTCTGGTTGCCGTCTCCGTTCTTTCGGGGAACCGGAACTTTGAGGGGCGCATCTCGCCCGAGGTCCGGGCCAATTATCTGATGAGTCCTCCGCTGGTGGTTGCGTATGCTCTCGCCGGGCATATCAAACACAACTTCGATACCGAGCCGATTGGTAAGGGCAAGGACGACCAACCGGTATATTTGCGGGACATCTGGCCAACTCAGGCCGAGGTCGCAGCCACGGTTGCCTCATCCATCGATTCGGAGATGTTTCGGCATGAGTATGGCACCGTCACCGAGGGCGACCAGAACTGGCAGCACCTGAAATTCCCAGAGGGCAACACCTATGGATGGGAGGCGGATTCGACCTACATCCGCAAGGCCCCCTACTTCGACGGCATGGGCGCGCAGCCGGAGCCGGTGAAGGACATCCATGGCGCGCGTGTGCTGGCGGTTCTGGGTGACAGCGTAACCACCGACCATATCTCTCCGGCTGGTTCGATCAAGAAAGATGGCCCGGCGGGAAAATATCTGAGCGAGCATGGCGTGAAGCCTGCGGACTTCAACAGCTACGGTTCGCGGCGCGGCAACCATGAGGTCATGGTGCGCGGTACCTTTGCCAACGTGCGGCTGCGCAACCGGCTCGCTCCAGGAACCGAGGGCGGCGTGACCCGGTTTCTGCCGGATGACGTCCCGATGTCGATCTATGATGCCTCGGTGAAGTACGCCGAGCGTGGCACGCCACTGGCCATCATCGCGGGCAAGGAGTACGGTTCCGGCTCATCGCGCGACTGGGCCGCCAAGGGGCCGCTGCTGCTGGGCGTTCGCTTCGTCATCGCGGAGAGCTATGAGCGCATTCACCGCTCGAACCTGGTTGGCATGGGCATTCTTCCGCTGCAATTCCTGCCCGGACAGAACGCCGAATCGCTGCACCTGACGGGCGAAGAGGTCTATGCCATTGGCGACGTTGCGGGACAACTGAAGGCCATGCTCGACGGCAAGTTCGCCGATGGCAAGGAGATCACTGTCTTCGCCGAATCGGACCTCGGCAAGACCATCGAGTTTGCCGCCACCGTGCGCATCGACACACCGCAGGAGATCCTCTACTACCAGAACGGTGGAATCCTGCAGTACGTTCTGCGGCAACTTGCCAGCAAGAGTACGGCATCGGCGTAACCACCGAGACCAGCTTCAGCCGCTAATCTGTCCACTATTTCAGGCTGAAGCTGGTCTCCAGCTTTTCTTTATGCCGCTCCACAGCCAGCGCAATCAGGCGGTCGATGAGCTGTTTGTACGGCAGCCCCGTCGCACCCCACAGCTTGGGATACATGCTGATGCTGGTAAAGCCGGGCATCGTATTGATCTCGTTCAGATAGATTTGCGCCTTCTTCCCTTTGCGCGCCGGCTCCATCAAAAAATCCACGCGGGCCAGCCCGGCGCAATCGCAGGCGCGAAAGGCGGCGATCGCCATGGCGCGGATCTGCTTCGATTCCGCCGCAGTCAGTTTGGCTGGAATGATCGGAATGCTGGCATCGGAGACGTACTTCGCCTCATAGTCGTAGAACTCTTTATCGGGAACGATCTCTCCCACCACCGAAGCCTCGGGAGCATCATTGCCGAGCACAGCCACCTCAAGCTCTCGGGGTTTCACGCCCGGCCCGCCCACTCCCTGCTCGATGACCAGCTTGCGGTCGAAGCCAGCGGCAAGATCCATCGCGGGGGCCAATTCGGAGCGGTCATGCACCTTGGAGATGCCGACGCTCGAACCGAGATTTGCGGGCTTCACGAACACAGGATATTGCAGCGCTTTTTCGATCTGGCGCGTGCAACGCCTCGGGTCAGCCTTCCACTCGGCGCGGGTCAGCGCGAGGTACGGCGTCTGCGGCAGTCCGGCGGCGGCAAAGAGCTTCTTCATCACGTCCTTGTCCATGCCTGCGGCGGACCCAAGAACGCCCGAGCCAACATAGGCAATGTCGGCCAGCTCAAAGAGGCCCTGAATCGTCCCATCCTCTCCAAACGTTCCATGCAGCACGGGAAAGACAACATCGACTGTCTGCGTAAGATTGTTGCTCTGGTGAACGAGGTCTGAACCGGCACTTAGCTGCAGCGGTTCAGGCTGGCTTCCATTGCCGGTCAGCAAAGCCTGCGCTTCGTCGGAGCCGACCCAATGGCCCTGTTTGGTGATCCCGATAGGAACCACTTCGTACTTCTTTTTGTCGATCGCTTTCAGGATGGAGGCAGCGGAGAGTAGGGAGATCTCGTGTTCGCCGGAGCGACCGCCGAAGAGAATGCCAATGCGTTGTTTTTTCTTCATATTTTCGTCGAATTTCCTACCTTCAGTTTCTGACAGAATGACTTCCGCATCGCTGTGGATCATCCATCTCGAACCACGGCTGATACGGTCGCTCACAACGTTGAAGACCGAAGGTGAACGATGGTTTAGGTGTTTGCCTAGTAAAAGTCCGCGCAGCTGAGAAAAAAGCCGCAGGTTCGGCAGACCAGCTTGCAGCGGCTGTCTTCAAGGCGAGAGCTGCATGTCGGGCAGAAGCGGCTGTGGTGCTCAGTTTCGAGCGGGCACTCCTCGGGGAGTTGCTCGGTTGCCCTCTGCTGGGTGGATAGACTCTCCATGGCAATCAGATTAGCGCAGATGACACCTCTTTCAACATGCGGCGGCAATGGCCAAGTCACCTTATAGTAAAGCTGATGCCTCAGCCGAACCCTTCGCCGCAACCTGCTGCTTCTCCGATGCCATTGTCGCGGAGGCTTTTTCGCCGTATCAAGAGCGGCGCATTACGGCCCGAGGCCGCCTACCGGCTCTATCTCAAACTGAAGTTCGGCACGGGACAGCCTGTGGCGAAACCGAAGCTGCCGCTGCCGAATGGAACCCTGAAGAGCCGGGCTGAATGGGAGAGAGCGTTGGAAGAGGCCAAAGTGGCGCGGCTTCCACTGCACCGGGGGGATGAGAAGAACTGGGACCATCTTGCGGCGGTGTTTGCCATTCTCGGCTCAACGACGACCTCGGCGCGGGTCCTCGATGCGGGCGCGGAGTTTTACAGCAATGTGCTGCCGACGCTGTTTGCGTATGGTTACCGCAACCTCTATGGGATCAATCTTTCGTTTACCGGCGAAGCTCGCCGGGGGCCGATTCGCTACCTGCACGGCGATATTACGCAGACCTCTTTTGCCGACGGCTACTTTGACGCCGTGAGCTGCATGAGTGTGATCGAGCATGGGGTTCCGTTGGAGGGCTATTTGCGGGAGATGCATCGGGTGCTCAAGCCCGGGGGACTGCTGATTACCTCGACGGATTACTATCCGACGGCGATCGATACGCGGGGGAAGATGGCGCATGGGGCTGCAATCAAAGTCTTTACCAAGGCAGAGATTCAGGAGATTCTGCGACTGGCGGAGCAGATTGGATTCGAGAGCACCGGTCCTGTTGATCTGGACTGCAGTGAGCGGCCGGTGCGTTGGGAGCAGTTCGGGTTGGAGTACAGCTTTGTGATCTTTACGTTGCGAAAGAAGGCCTAACTCGCGTTTTGACGGTTGGCCTGGTGAGCTTTTGTGATTCCACCCTTGATCTGATTCCAGCTGACCACCCACGGCACCATCAGGGAGAAGACTAAGCGGGCTGCCAGAACACGGAAGGTCGCCTTTTGCAGGCTGCGCCAGTCGAGGCGGAAGGCGAAGTAGTTTTCGAGCGCGAGGATACACAACAGCGGGATGGGGTTCCAACGCAGGTCGATGATGGCCAGCACCTCGACGACGCAGCGTGCCAGGTTGCGGAACAGGCGCGCGGGACGGATACCAATTGCGCCGTCGGCTATGGCGTAGCTTGCGAGCTGGCTGAGCGCTGATTTCAAGGCGTGACGGGGGCGGTAGAAGGCCTTGGCGCGCTCGGGGAAGGCTGGAGTGACAAGCTTGCGAACCTTCGCGTCGAATAGGGTATCTTCGCCAAGGAAGACGGTCTCGGGGAAGCCGCCTACGCGCTGCCAGAGTTCTTTGCGGAAGGCCATGGAGCGGGCAGTGCAGGATTTTGTGGGCTCGTTGGGATTGAGCTTGACGCCGAAGAAGGGGGCGGAGGCTATGTCCCAGACTGTGGAGGAGGCGGGGTCGATGCAGGAGCCGCCTACCGCATATTCGGAAGCACCGGCGACGATGGGGGCGGTCAGGCGGCTGAGCCAGTCGGGGCGGTAGGTGCAGCCTGCGTCGGCGCAGGCGATTACGTCGGAGGTGGCGGCGGCGATCGCTACGTTGCGTCCACGCGCAATGGGGCCGGGAGATTGTTTCAGGTTGCAGCTCTCGTCGCGGATGGGGATGAGGGTGGGGTATTGAGCTTTGGCATTGAGCAGCCACTCCCAGGTGCCGTCGGCGGAGCCGCCGTCGACGATGATGATCTCGGCGGGAACGAGGATCTGGTCGGTGAGGCTGGCTACGAGACCGGGGATGTCGTCCACTTCGTTGAGGACGGTTGCTGCAACGCTGACGGCCATATTTGACTATTAACTCACAGCGGCTGACGGCGTGTTTCGGTGACAATGGAGTGGTACGCCAAATTTCGATTGAGAGAGCACACGAATGGCTTCTGTTGCAGCGATGGAGTTGGATGATTTGCAGAGTGGTGTGGGCTCGCCGCGGGGCCAGTCTCCGAAGATTAAGGTTTTGAAGATGCATCCGGAGGCTCAACTGCCAAAATACGCGCACACCGGCGTCTACGGGGACCTGGCGGCCGATGTTTATGCCGTAGCCGACGTGGCGATTGCCGCTGGGGCGACGGTAGCGGTGCCGACCGGCATTGCGATGGAGTTTCCTTCGACACATGGAGCGCTGGTGGAAGACCGCTCAGGGCTGGCGGTGCGTGGGGTGACCACGCTGGCTGGCGTAATCGATCCCGGATATCGCGGTGAGTTGAAGGTCGTGGTCACGAATTTGAGCGCGGCCACGGTTGAGGTGAAGGCCGGGGAGCGGATCGCGCAGCTTCGCATCGTGCAGCGGATTGAGGCGCAGTTTGAAGAGGTGGCGGAACTGGACGAGGCGGCGCGTGGGTCTGCAGGATTTGGGAGTACGGGCGCTTAGCTCCACGGCATGGCGACGGAGTATGCTTTTCTCCACTGTTTCTGAAGGAGGATGCTATGGCCGGGATGGTGACGAACGGCGCGGCGGCGTGGCCGTCGCTGGTGTGGGACGAGTGGGCAGCAACGGCGAATACGCTGCACATGTGGACGCAGATCGTCGGCAAGACACGGCTGGCGCTGACTCCTCTTCAGAATCATTGGTGGAATGTGCCGCTGTATGTGACCGCGCGGGGGCTTGGCACGTCCGCGATGGACTATGTCGGTAAGGGGGGCGACGATGTGCTGGATATCGAGTTTGATTTTGTGGCGCACGAGCTGCACTTTCGGATGGGATCGGGGAAGGCAATGTCGGTGCCGTTGAGGGCGCAGACGGTGGCGGATTTCTATAAGGAGTATCGAGGATGCCTGGTTTCGCTGGGGGTTGACGTGAAGATCGATCCGATGCCTTGCGAGCTGGCGAATCCGATCCGGTTTGATCTGGATACGGAGCATAGGTCGTATGACCGGGAGTACGCGCAGCGGTTCTGGCGGGTGCTGATGGAGACGGAGAAGGTCTTTCGACGGTTTGGCACGGGGTTTCTGGGGAAGGTGAGCCCGGTGCACTTCTTCTGGGGCAGCTTTGATTTGGCGGTGACGAGGTTCTCGGGGCGGCCGGCTCCTCCGCGTGCAGGGGCGGATGCAATCCAGCGGGAGGCTTACTCGCATGAGGTCATCAGTGCGGGATTCTGGCCGGGGAATGGGGGTTACGGCGCGGCGGCGTTTTATTGCTATGCGGCTCCGGTCCCTGAGGGATTGGCGGAGGCGAAGATTCGACCGGCTGCGGCTGGATGGGATAAGGCATTGGGGGAGTTCATCTTGAAGTACGAAGATGTGCGGTCGCAGGCCTCGCCGGAGACGGCGTTGATGGAGTTTTTAGAAAGTGCGTATGCGGCTGCGGCCGATGCGGCGAAGTGGGACCGCGCCGCGCTCGAACGGCAGTAGGGAAAGGGTTTAGTGCCGTACGAACGCCAAGGGGCAACGACGGGTCGCCGCACGTGCGACAATCTTAATAGCGAGCCATGCCCAATACGCAAGTTCAGCACCCAGTTCAGACACCCTCCCCCGCTACCATTACTCCGGCGCTGCTTAAGCAGCACAGCATTACGCCGGACGAGTACACGCGCATTGAAGCTGCGCTTGGACGTACGCCCAGCCTGACCGAGCTGGGGATTTTTTCCGTGATGTGGTCGGAGCATTGCTCTTATAAGTCGTCGCGCGTGCATTTGAAGCGGCTGCCGACCAAGAGCGATCTGGTGGTGCAGGGGCCCGGAGAGAATGCCGGGATCATCGACGTAGGCGATGGCTGGGCCTGCGCTTTTAAGATTGAATCGCACAATCATCCCTCGTATATCGAGCCATATCAGGGCGCGGCTACAGGCGTCGGCGGTATTCTGCGCGATATTTTCACGATGAATGCGCGCCCGCTGGCGGTGATGGATTCGCTGCGGTTTGGACCTCTGGACGAAGCCGAGCCGGATGAGACGCTGCGGCGGCGGAACCATGCCGTGGCCACTGGCATTGTTCACGGCGTAGCCGGATATGGGAATTGCTTTGGGGTTCCTAATCTGGGTGGAGAGACACGGTTTGAGACCTGCTACTCCGGCAATCCGCTGCTGAATGCGTTTGCGCTGGGGCTGGTAAAGCGCGACGAGATCTTCTATGCCAAGGCGACCGGTGTGGGCAATCCGGTGATTTATGTCGGCGCCAAGACCGGACGTGATGGGATTCATGGCGCCACGATGGCCTCGGAGGAGTTCACCGAAGGCAGTGAGCAGAAGCGGCCCAATGTGCAGATGGGCGATCCGTTTATGGAGAAGCTGCTGCTGGAAGCATGCCTTGAGGCGATGGCGACCGGAGCGGTTCTTGGGATTCAGGACATGGGCGCAGCGGGTTTGACATGCTCGACCTGCGAGATGGGCGCTCGTGGCGATCTGGGTTTGACAGTCGAGCTTGATCTGGTGCCGCAACGCGAGACAGGGATGTCGAGCTACGAGATTATGCTTTCTGAGTCGCAGGAGCGGATGCTGCTGGTGGCGGACAAGCCTCGGGCGCAGGAGGTTCTCGACGTCTTCACGAAGTGGGGACTGGATGCCTCGATCGTCGGGACAGTCACGGCTGAGCCGAACATGCGGATTACGCAGCATGGCGAACTGGTCGCTGATATTCCGAACAAGAGTTTGACTGACGACGCTCCGGTGTACCACCGCCCCGTGGGAACGTGGACGGCTCCGGTGCCGGTGGATCCTCCGGCAGCGGTTCTGGAAGATTTGAAGAAGCCGCGGGACTACACCGCCGATTTGAAGAAGCTGCTGGCCAGCGCGAATATCTGCGATAAGCGCTGGGTGTTTGAGCAGTATGACTCGATGGTGCAGACCAATACTGTGCAGGGGCCGGGCGGCGAAGCTGGCGTGATGCGCATCAAGGGCACACAGCGCGGGCTGGCTATGGCTCTGGCGGGGAATGGACGCTGGACCTACCTCGATCCGAAGCTGGGAGCGATGCACGCTGTAGCCGAGGCTGCTAGAAAAGTTGCTTGTACCGGCGCTAAGCCGGTCGCGGCGACAAACTGCCTGAACTTTGGGAATCCGGAGAAGCCGGAGATTATGGCACAGCTTTCGAGCGCAATCGATGGCATCGCTGAGGCTTGTATCGCCCTGGGAACGCCGGTTACAGGTGGGAATGTTTCGCTCTACAACGAGACCAAGGGCGAGGGGATCTATCCGACTCCGGTGTTGGGAATTGTTGGGATTATTGACGATGTAACGAAGAGCGTGCCGGCACATTTTCAGCGCGTCGGGGACAAGGTGTTGCTGCTGCAATCGACCCTTGAGACTCCCGCATCACAGCAGCACGAGCTGGGAAGTTCGGAGTACGCCAAGTCGACGTACGGAGCGCTGTGGGGTGGCCCACCATGGCTGGATCTGAGCGCCGAGGCAGCACTCCATAAGGCGCTGGCGCTACTCGCCGAGCGTGGACTGATTCACTCGGCGAAGGACATTGCGGATGGTGGATTGGCTGTGGCTCTGGCTGAGTCCGGCTTTCAACACAATATCGGAGTGAAGGCGACACTTGGCGCGTTATCGGAGGCCGAGTATGTGACCGCTCTGTTCGCAGAGAATGCAACGGAAGTGCTGGTGACCTGTTCCGTGGAGGACTACGGAATCATTTGCACACTGTTGGATGAGGCGGGTGATATCTGGCCGCTCGATCTTGGTGAGACGATTCCCGAGAGAGTAGAGATCTTTGCGGGCGAGGTCCCTCTGGTTGAGGCGGCATTGAACGGGCTGAAAGAGCCTTGGAGCCTGGCAATGGAGTCGCAGTTGGCGGCGGAGGTAGTGACGGCGTGAGCGATTTGAAATCAGTGGCGCTGGGAGAAGTGGAATTGGAGTTGGGCGAGGAAGACGGTACCCCGTTCGATAAGCTGCGCGAAGAGTGCGGGGTGATGGCGATTTATAACCATCCCGATGCGGCGCGGATGACTTACTGGGGACTGTACTCGCTGCAACATCGTGGGCAGGAGTCCGGCGGCATTGCCTCGGCTGATGGGCAGAATGTGAACGACATCAAAGGCATGGGCCTGGTGTCGGAGATCTTTACCGACGAGGTGCTGGCCAAGCTGCCGGGGCATATCGCGATTGGGCATACGCGCTACTCGACTACGGGTGATTCGGCGCTGCTGAATGCGCAGCCAATCTCGGTCGACAGCACCAAGGGTTTGATAGCCATTGCGCATAACGGCAACCTGGTAAACCTGGGCACGGCCCGAGAGCGGCTGGAGCGCGATGGCGCGCTGTTCCAGACGACGAGCGACTCGGAGATCATCATCCAGTTGATCGCGCACTCGAAACATTCGACACTGGTGGACTGCATCGCCGATTCTCTGCGGCAGGTCGAGGGAGCGTTTTCGATTGTGATGATGACGCGCAACCGCATCTTCGCGGCGCGCGATCCGCATGGCTTCAGGCCGCTGTCGATGGGAAGAATTCCGGGAGTTGATGGCGCTCCGGATACATTTGTCTTTGCTTCTGAGACCTGTGCCTTCGACCTGCTTCATGCCAAGTACGAGCGCGACGTGAAGCCGGGCGAGCTGATTATGGTCTCGGAGGATGGAGTCACTTCGCGGTACTTCGATACGACGACCGAGCAGGCGAGCTGCATCTTCGAGCATGTTTATTTTGCGCGGCCCGACTCGAAGGTCTTTGGACGATGGGTGCAGCAGTCGCGGGCGGAGATGGGGCGGCAACTCGCGCGGGAGTCGGGCGTTCCTGCCGACCTGATCGTTCCAGTGCCGGACTCAGGTGTGACCGCGGCGATTGGTTATGCGGAGGAGTCTGGAATTCCGTTCAACCTCGGACTCATTCGCAACCACTACGTTGGCCGCACGTTTATCCAGCCGGAGCAACGGACGCGCGACTTTGGCGTACGCATGAAGCTGAACCCGGTGCGCTCGCTGCTCGAAGGCAAGCGCGTCATCTTGATCGACGACTCGATCATTCGCGGCACAACTTCGCGGAAGATCGTGCGGATGGTGCGTGCCGCGGGGGCGACTGAGGTGCATCTGCGCATCTCGTGTCCGCCGACGATCTCACCTTGTTTCTATGGGGTCGATACGCCGAGTAAGAAAGACCTTATCGCGGCCAACAAGTCGGTCAAGGAGATCTGCGAGTTCATCGAGGCGGATTCGCTGGCTTATCTTTCGCTGAATGGGCTGCTCCATTGCTGCACCGAGGGCGATGCAGAGCCGAATACTTATTGCACCGCTTGTTATACGGGGAATTACCCGACGCAGTGGGTCGATGTTTCGGAGATTCTGCCCGCTACGGCCAGTGTTTGATTTGCTGTAGCGTTTCGGCAAAGAAAAGACTGAATAGCGAATAGAGAGCGAATATAATCTGAGTCAATTCTCAGATGCTGCCCCATGCTCAACACGACCGGTTCGGCTTCCTGCACATCGACCTGAACAGCTTTTTCGCGTCGGTCGAGCAACAACTGCATCCGGAGTATCGTGGACGCCCGTTGGCGGTGGTGCCCACGCAGGCGGACACGACCTGCTGCATCGCCGCCAGCTATGAGGCAAAGGCTCTCGGCATCAAGACAGGAACGCAGGTCGGCGAGGCCAAGCGAATCTTCCCCGACATTGTGCTGATCGAGGGAGACCACGAAGAGTATGCGAGGTATTCCAAAGCCATCTCTGAGGCCGTGGATCTGGTCTGTCCTGTAGCTCATAATCCGTCGATCGACGAGATGGCGTGCCAGTTGATAGGCCGCGAGCAGGAGCCGCCGCGGGCGAGAAAGATTGCACTCGAAATCAAACAGTCCATCTACAAGAATGTGGGCGAGGCCTTGCGCTGTTCTATCGGCATGGCCCCCAACCGCTACCTTGCCAAGATCGCCAGCGACATGCAGAAGCCCGACGGCTTGATCGGCCTGTTGCCGTCGCAACTGCCCCGCGCTATCGCGCATCTCGAACTGCGCGACCTCCCCGGCGTAGGCGCAAAGACTGAAGTGCGCCTCAACGCCAAGGGCATCCGCACCATGGAGCAGTTGCTGGCGCTCGACCGCGCAGGAATGCACAAGCTCTGGGACAGCGTATGGGGCGACCGACTCTACCATTGGCTGCGCGGCGAAGAGACTGGGGATGACGGCGCTCCGGTAGCGAGCGGCGTGCAGAAGTCGCTCGGCCACTCGCACGTCATGGCGCCGGAGTTCCGCACGCAGGAGGGCGCATGGGCCATCGCTCACAAGCTGCTGCACAAGGCGGCGATGCGGCTCAGGATGGAGAAGTTCTACAGCGGTTCGATGGCGGTAACAATACGCTTTGCCATGACGAAGGAGCAGGCGGCGCGCATGAAGACGAAGCGCCACTTCAGCGGCCTCACCCACTCGGGCTGGGGCATGGAGGCCCGCTTCAGGAACTGCCGCGACACCCTGACTCTGCTTGAGGTGCTGCGCGGCATCTGGAGCCGGCGCCCGCAGGGAGAGGATTTCCAGAGGCCGTTCTTCGTGGGCGTGACGCTTCGCAACCTCATTCCCGAGAGCGAATACCAGGCGGAGCTGTTCGGCGATCCCGACAACCGCGCCGAGCTCTCCGCCACCATGGACAAACTCAACCTCAAATACGGCCACACCACCCTGCACTTCGCCGGTATGCTGTCGGCGCGCGAATCCGCGCCGACGCGCATCGCCTTCACGCAGATCCCCGTGCAGTATGGGGTTGACTACATGTAGCCGCAAAAATTCTCTGCGTGCAGGCAACCTCGTACGCATAAGACGCGGGCCCGTTCTTCTGCATCCCATATAGGGAAAGAGGAGATTCTATGAGACCCCAAGCTATTCGCTCCACGCTGCACACAGCTGTCCTGTGCGGTGCAGTCGCTCTGCTGACCGTTGGCTGCAACAAGAAAACCGATAACAGCATGAACTTTAAAAGTGCCATCGATACCTACTACAGCGCACACCCAGCCTGCCTCTGGCCCGAGTCAGTGAAGTTTCCTGTCCAGGCCGACACCTCTGACACCAGCAAGACCAGCGGCTACGACGCACTCGTCGATCAAGGCCTGCTCACGCGTACCACCGCTGAAAAGAAGAAGATGATCATTGCCAGCAAACAGGTCACCAACTATGACCTATCAGACAAGGGTCGTTCTGCCTGGACTGCCGACGTGCAGCAGCCCGGTTTCGGCAACTTCTGCTACGGTCACCGCAAGGTGAGCAGCATCGACAGCTCAACTCCGACCACATCGGATGTCGGCGCCACCACGCAGGTCACATATCACTACACTCTGGCAGACGCGCCCTCCTGGGCCACCGCCGCCGAGACTCAGAACGCTTACCCCCAGATCCACGCCGATGTGAGCGGCCCGCAAGCTGCCCACGCAACACTGACCAACACCAGCAATGGCTGGCAGGTGACGGGAGCAGAGTCCAACTCCTCTAATCCCGCAACTCCCGCCGACGGCAAGATTGTTCAGTAGGCAGTGCAAGCCGGGTGTCCATGTCCGCTCCAGGACATGGACATCCAAAATGTTTCCGCTCCCTGCCTATTGCGCCAACGCTGCCTGGGCCTCGGCATACGGTTTCATCTCATACTCATGCGGCGGCACATCGCCTGCCAGATAGCGCACAAAATAGTCCCACCGCCGCCGAGTCATGTACTGGGTAGCTTCGCCATAGGCGTGGGCCGCATTCGGAATCAACAACAGATCAAAATCCTTGTTCGCCTTGATCAGTGCATCGACGACGAGCAGTGTATTGTTCATCGGAACGTTATTGTCCATCGTTCCATGCACCAGCAGAAGATGGCCCTTTAGGTTCTTTGCATAATTCTGATTGGCCTGACTGTCGTAATTGCTGCTGCCATCTGGTCTCTTTACCTCGAGCCCCGCCCACTTCTCGGCCCAGTCATCTTCGTAGTCGCGATTGTCATGGTTGCCGCTCTCCGCTACGCCGGTCGTGAAAAATTGTGGATAGTGAAACATCGCAGATACGGTTGCGTTGCCGCCGCCGGAGTGTCCATAAATGCCGGCACGATCGATGTCGATGAACGGGTATCGAATAGCTAATTCCTTCATCCCTGCCATCTGATCGGGAATGGTGTCATCGCCGAGATTGTCAGAGTAGAAGTCGTGGAACGCCTTCGACCGACCCGGCGTTCCCATGCCGTCGATGCACACCACTACAAACCCCAGCTCCGCCAGCGATTGGTCGTCCTTGTGCGCCGCCGCAAAGCTGCGGCTGCCGCACGAGCCCGTCTGTGGTCCCGGATAAACATGGTTCACGATAGGGTATTTCTTTGCGGCATCGAGGCTCGTCGGCTTGAACATCAAGCCATAAAGATCGGTCTTGCCATCGCGGGCCTTCACCGTAATCGGTGTCGGTGGCACCCACCCCGCAGCCAGCAGCCGCGCAATGTCCTGCTTCGCCACCTCGGCGACCAGATTGCCCTCGCTATTGCGGACCACCGTCGTCTGCGGCTGCGTCGGCGTCGAATACACATCGACAAAGTAGCGGCCATCGGGTGACGAAGTCACCGCATGGTCTGCATTCTCAGGCGTGAGCAGCTTCTGTCCAGTGCCATCAAAGTTGACGCTGTAGTAACTCGAAAAATAAGGATCGCGCCCTGCTTCCTTTCCCACTGCAAGGAAGTAAATCTTTCGCGCCTTCTCATCCACATGCAGCACCTGCGTCACATTGCCGTCGCCATGCGTGATCTGGTTCTTCAGCTTGCCGGTCGTCAGGTCATACAGATACATCTGTCCCCAGTTGTCGCGTTCGCTGAACCACAGCACCTCATTCGACTGCGGCAGATACTTCCAGTTCACCTTGCCGTTGCCGCTTTCGAAGTAAGTGGCCACTGTCTCGCTCATCACATCGCGTACATCGCCATTCGCTGCATCGGCCACCCGCAGCCATTCCTGCTTGTGATCGCGCGAGGTCGAAACGAAGGCAAGATGTTTGCCATCCTCACTCCACTGCACGTCATCCCAGGTCTTTGTCGCTTCGCAACTGACGTCGTCGCACAAGGTCGAACGATGCTGGTCTGGCGGCATCTTCAGTCGAATCACCTTGCGTTTGTCCACGTCGATAATCACGCGTTCAATCATCGTCACATCGGCGTCGCCCACCAGCGGATACTTCCACGCCTTCAGTACCGGATGCCCATTCGTCACCGGCACCAGGTACATCTCGCCATCCTTGCGCTGGTCCTGCTGAAACGTCGCAATCTTCTTCGAGTCCGCCGACCACACCAGAATTGCGTTGTCACTCTGCTGCCATCCGGCGTTATCGGTGGCATAGCCAAAGTCCTTCACTCCGTCTTTGGTGAGTTGCGTATCTTTGCCCGTCGTCGTATCTCGAACCCACAGGTTGTAGTCGCGGATGAACGCGACCTTCTTTCCATCCGGAGAGATATCCGCCTCGGCCACGCCGCGACTCTCCGATAGCAGTCTTGCTGCGTCACCCTCTTTCGGCATCGTTACTTCTTTGCATTTCACTGGAGCATTCAGATCGCAGCGCATCGTCATTCCACTCACATTCACGAACGCGGTTCGCGCATCCTTCAACGCGATATCTGTAATCGCCAGATGATGGGCATCGAACTTCGTCTTGCCTCCAGTCGCCGTCGTTAGTGCTGCTGCTAATCTGTCCTGATCGAAGGCGGGAGTCTTTGCCCCTGTCGCCGGATCGACGAGTATGAACGTCACTCCATCTGGACCGCGATCGGCGTACCAGAAGCGGCCATCCTCCATCCATTTGGGATGCTCCACCGTGTGAAACACGAGAGGATTGACGTTGTAGTCCATGAACTTTTCAGCGCGCGCATAGTCCTCCGGTGTGAGCTGCCTCCCCTGCGCCAGCGCCCCAACAGATAAACAGCAACCAGCAACTACTCCCGCAACCAACAGCCCGCGCTTACCAACCAACATCCAGCAGCCTCCAAATTTTATTCATCCTTAGCCTCGCCGCCGCGCACCTTCCACAACATCTGCCGCAGAATCCCCATCCACACCGGCGCATCGCTCGCTGCCACTCCCATTCGCAGAACCAGCCGCCTTATCTGCGCTTCATCGCAATTCGCCGGATGACGCCGCGTGTAGCCTGTCTTTTCCAACACCTCGGTCAGCAGTGCTGTCAGCCTCTCCACCTCACCTGCCTCAGCCGCAGCCGGAACGCCCACACCCACATGGATGCCCGTCTCGCGCACCAGCTCGTATAGGCATACCGCGACGGCCTGGCCAAGATTCATCGACGGATGCCGCAGGTCCTCGTGCTTCTGCATCGGAATCGTCAGCAGCCAATGGCAATGACTCAACTCATCGTTGCTCAGTCCCGTCTTCTCAGAGCCGAACAGCAGCGCTACCCGTCCCCCTCGCGCCATTGCTTCACTTATCTCTGCAGCAGCTTCAGGCAAGGCATGAAGCGGATGCAACAATGCCCGCTCGCCCACCGCCGTCGTCCCCACTACCAATGTGCAGTCCGCGACCGCGTCGGCCACGCTGCCAAACTCTACCGCACCCGCGAGCACCTCCGACGCATCGACGGCAGAGCGTGCCGTAGCGAACGGTACGGCATACTCGTTCACCACACGCAGGTTGCGAAATCCAAAGTCGTGCATCGCCCGCGCTACTGCGCCAATGTTGTTCGGGTTGCGCGCGCGGACCAGGATCACGCAAACTTGATCGAGTTGTTGTTGGTTCAGCACCTTCTCATCATTTTAGGTGCAACCTCGCTTGCCTGGAGCCCAGACGCAAAACAGCCGGCGCACATAGGCGCCGGCTGTTTCACTTTCTTTTGCAACTACCGTCTAGCGATGTTCCTCACGTCCCCCGCCATTACCGCCCTGCTGACGTGCTTGCTGTTGCCGCTGCACCTGCGGCTGCCGCGCCGCATTGTGCCTGTCATTGTTGATCGATCGGCTTACGTTATTCTGCCGCTGGTTGATCTGTTGATGCTGCTGCTGCGTCAAGCGCCCATTGTTTGCAGAGCGGTCATTCGCAGTCTCCCGGTTGATGCTGGCTTCGCGATTCTCGATATTGCGAGTCTCCCCCGCCGTCATCTGGCCGGAGCGTACACCGTTGGCAACGCGCTGCTGCTGGTTGAAGGCACGCTCATTCACGCTACGCATGGCGGCGACCTGTGGACGCCCATGATTGACAGAGGCAAGCTGGCCGCGGTCCTGCGCCGCAGCGTCGCGATGGCTGATCTGATTTGCCGTCGGCGGAATCCGCTGTTCACGCATTGCCGCCTGCTCCTGCGCATTTTCGCGCACCTGCAGACCACCTCTGCCACCGTTATAGCTTACGCGGTTGTAGTTGTTCACCACGACCGTCTTGTTGTAGACGTTGTGAACATTGGTGACATTAATATTGTTCACGCTGCGGTTGTATGCGAACACACCATGGTTCCAGTAGCCACCTTCGTAGCCGCGCCCCGTGTAGCCAAAGCCATAGTTCACGCCGCCATAGAAGCCGATGTGCGGTCCCCAATATCCAGCGTGGAAGATGTAGGCGCTACCACCCCATCCCCAATAGCCCGGTGTCCAGAGAAAACCAACCTGTGGCGGCCGCACCCACACACCTGGAACCCAGTAGTAGCCCTCCTGCCCATAGGCCCAGTAACCCGGCGTCCAGAGATATCCGTCGCCCGGGCAAAGCGGCTGCGTATAAACGGGCAGCACGGGAGGAGCAATGTTCACCGAGATAAAGACACCGGCAAAGGAAGCAGCAGGCACCAGTATCAGTGCCGCCGCCATAACTAACTTACGAATTGAGCTGAAAGATCGCATTCACTTACCTCGGAAATAGCGTTACGGCAACGCCGCCGCCTCAAATCTTTTAGAGCAGCGCCATACTGGCCGCGTTCTAACCTGCCTCTACTGAAACACACAGACTATCCCGAAGTTTCCACCTGCATGCAAAATACCTTTCAACTACAACAAAGGTGGCACGCACAGCACAGGCGCTCCCACCCAGCAGACGCACGCGTCGTAAAAGGCAACGCAGCAGTGAACACTGCATAGAGCGCAAATTTGTTAAGTTTTATTCGGTGGCAAGTTGATGGTTAGTCGTGGTGTGTGCCAAGGTTCTTTCCAGCCTTCTTCATCCATTGCACTAACTCATGCCAGTCGCGCTCTGTCTGGTCCGCATACGCTTCGGCGAACTTCGCCACTGCGTCATCGAACCTCGCTGACTTCCCCAGATATCCTGCCAGCATCATGCAATCGCCTGACCGAGCATGACCTCGCGCCAGCAGCTCCCCGCACACGGTCGCATACTCCATCAGCCCTGCCTTCAGGTCGCCCACCTGAATCGCAGCCTTATGGTCGCTGAGCTGCCGCACCAGATAGTCGCGCCCTTCGATCGTTGTCCAGCCAAGAAATGGATCGGACTGCATCTGCATCGCTCGCTCTCCCTCTACCACGCGCCGCCCCTGGTGATAGGTTCCCCTGCGATTCGATAGCCCGTCACGTTCGTTCACCTGACCAACATAAGACGCATACGCCGACGCCGCCTCTTCCTTGATCTGGATGAAGAGTGGGTCCTTCGGCCCATTGCCCTCCATGTAGACGCAGTAATCGCGCAGCCCCACCGAGCCTGTCCCTACTACCTTGAACGCGACGTCCACCGGCTTGTATTGCGAGAACAGATGTCGCCGCTCGCGCAGCAGGCTCTCCACATAAAGTTTCAGAGAAGCCACCACACGCTCAGCCTCTTTACCCTTCACTCGCGTCAGCACCGGAGGCGTCGATTTAAACACCCGATCACTATGATGGCCCGAGGCCTTCCGCGCCTCCGTCAATGCCGACAGCGTATGCAGCGGGGTCGCCCGCTCCGCCATCCTCAAGATTCCCTCTATCGGCGACACATCCTTCAACCGATGCACTTGATACCGCCCCATCTCCAGCACCGGCATTCGCGCAAACCCAGCGATGCAGCAGCGATAGCGCTCCAGAAACGCCGCTGCGGCCTCGCGGCAATGCATCTTCTTAGCGCCCGCCTCGCGTCCCGCCAGCACCAGGCTTGTGGCCATCCGCTTCACGTCCCACTCAAACGGCCCCACGATCGTCTCATCGAAGTCGTTGATGTCGAAGACCAGCCGCCCATCCGGCCCGGCATACGCGCCGAGGTTGCGCACATGCGCATCGCCGCACAGTTGACTCAATATGCCCGTATTGCTCACCAGCGACAGGTCATACGCCATTACCGGCACCGCACCGCGAAAGTAGCCAAACGGAGAGCATGTCATACGCTCATACTTCAGCGTCACCAGCGCCGGAACCCTTCCCCGCATCGACGCGGCCAGCAGCTTCAGCGGACTCTTCCTGCGCGTCCCTGCCTTCCACTCCGCGTGGAGGGTCCGCCGCATCTGCTTGCGCCGTTCCTGTCCGTGGGCAAACCGTTCCTTCAGATCCAGGGCCGCTGCCATAAACATTCCTTCCTGAAGAGCCACGCAAGCATAACCGCTGCGCTCCATGCGTCACCAACATCGAGGGGGGCCGAAAACTTTCAGCTATGGAGCATTGTCTGGACGAAGAGCCGTTAGCTGTCCTTGCGATAAAGCAGATTGCGCATCGCCTGCCGTCGGGCTTCGTTCGCTTCGCTGGCAGACTTGCGTTCATCCGCGTCCATGCGCTGTTTGTCGAGGGGATCGTCATTCGATTCGGGCGCACTGCACTCTGGACAACGATTAGCGAAACCAGGCTTGTCCGGCTTCAACTCAAACTCTTCGGAGCACACAACACAAACTTTGATAGGAAATGCCATACAGTCATCTATGATACGACGCCTTTACGCGAGTTTCTGACGTGGGTCACTTTCTCGCGAAGGGTGGATCGTAAACGTCTGAGTGTGGCCGTCTTTGCCTAATCGGTGAGAGCCAGTGTTATGCCTCCGCGTCGCTCACTCATCTAAACTAAGAATTCATCCACCAGGTATGTCCGACAACTTCGCCCAAACCGTTAAGCAGCAGGCCGATATCGTCAAGATCGTCGGTGACTACGTGAAGCTGCGCAAGACGGGCGCGCAGAACTACACCGGGCTCTGTCCCTTCCATAAGGAGAAGACAGGCTCCTTTTCCGTCAACGCGAACCACGGCTACTTCTACTGCTTCGGTTGCCACGAAAAGGGCGACGTCTTCACCTTCGTCATGAAGCTCGAAAACGTCAGCTTCCCCGAAGCCATCCGTACCGTCGCCGTCAAGTGCGGCATCCCTCTGCCCAAACGCGAGTTCAGCTCCCCCGAAGAGGCTCGCGAAGCCGGGTTGCGCCGCCAACTCATCGATATCCACGAAGCCGCAACTCAATACTTCGAGGCACAGCTCAAATCGCCCGAAGCCGCCCGCGCCCGCGAATATCTCACCGGCCGCGGCGTCACCGCCGAGACCATCGCCAAGTTCCGCATCGGCTACGCGCCCGACGACTTCAACGACATGCGCGACCGCCTCAAGCCGCACTTCGGTGAAGAGGTCATGCGTGCCAGCGGACTCTTCAGCTCAAAGGAGCAAGCCGATGGAACTCAGGGCCAGCTCTACGCCCGCTTTCGCAAGCGCATCACCTTCCCCATCGCCAACGAGCAGGGCAAGACCATCGCCTTCACTGCCCGCGCCCTCGACTCCGACGAAAAGTCCGGTCCCAAGTACATGAACTCCCCCGAGACCGGGCTGTATACGAAGGGCCAGGTCCTCTTCAATCTCGACAAGGCCAAAGCCGACATGCGCAGCCACGACTTCGCGCTGCTGGTCGAAGGCCAGATGGACTGCATCTCCGTCTACATGGCCGGCATCCACAATGTCCTCGCCACCTCCGGCACCGCGTTCACTGAGATGCAGGTGCGCCTGCTCAGCCGCTTCACAAAGAAAATCATCGTCAACTTTGACCCCGACACTGCCGGAGCTAACGCCGCGGAAAAATCCATCGCCCTGCTCACCGAGGAAGATTTCGAAGTGAAGGTCGTCACTCTCGAAGGCGGCCTCGACCCCGACCGCTTCGTCCGCGAGCACGGCGTTCAGGCTTACATGGCCGCACTCCGCACCGCCAAGCGACATTCGGACTACCTCATCGACCGCGCCCGCCAGCTCTTCCCGGCCCGCACCGCCGATGCCAAGGTCAAAGCGCTCAACTTTCTGCTGCCCCACATTCGCCGGATGCCCAACCGCATCCATCGCGACGAGTTCGCTGCCGACGCCGCCCAGAAGCTCGGCATCGACTCCATGATTCTCCGCCAGGAGATCAAACAGGCCGCCGCCCAGCGCGTCGAAAGCGTCCGCACCCACACCGGCACCCCCGCCAGCGAGACGGAGCGCATTCTCCTCCGCGCCCTCGTACTCCCCGAATCTGACCCCGCCCGCATCCTCGCCTCGGACCAGCTCAGCCAGCATCCCGAGTGGTACGAGAACCTGCCCGCTGCGTCCGTCCTCGAAGCCCTGGCCAACGCTCCCGTCCCAGCCAACCCGCTCGATGTTGCGCCCGATCCGCAGAGTCGCACCCTGCTGGCTCTCGCCCTCCAGCACCACGAAGACCCCGTCGAAGCCGATGCCCGGCATGATGCCCAATCCATGACCGAGCAGGTCGAAAATGCTCTCCACGCCCTCGAATCCCGACGCCTCGAACGACGCCAGCGCGAGATCCGCTCGCTCATCGCCGAAGCTGATCGCCGTGGCGACCAGGCCATCCTCGCCCAGCTCACCGCCGAAAAGCTTCAGATCGACCGGGCACTCCGTCAGCGCTGAACAAACCTAAATGCCCGGATTTCCCCGCCGAAATATCGCACCCGGTAAACTAAACCTGAGGCCAACGACGACGCATGGATAATTCCGTAAAACGCCGCTTGACCCTTGGCTTTATCTCCAACTGGATCAGCAAGTTAGCTTCAACCATCATTCAACTCATCCAGGTTCCGGTCTTCCTCCACTTCTGGACCGTGCCGGTCTATGGCGAGTGGATGATCCTCAACTCCATCCCCTCATACCTTAGTTTCAGCAACATAGGCTTCGGAAGCGTCGCTGGCAATGAGATGACCATGATGGTCGCCCGCGAAGACCGCCAGGGCGCGCTTCGCGTCTTTCAGAGTTGTTGGTGGTTTATCGGCATGATCTGTAGTGCGGTCATTGCTCTGCTGAGCGTCATTCTGTACTACGTTCCCGCAGCCCGTCTTCTCAAAATTCACGATATCAACCCATCCGACGCCAAATGGATCATCTTCTATCTGGGCGTCTCGGTCATGCTGGGGCAGTTTGAGCAGCTTCTGCAGTCTGCTTATCGCTGCATCGGCCGCTATCCCTACGGAACTTTCATCAAGAGCATCTTCTCGCTCTCTGCCTTCACCTGCATGATCCTCGCCGTCGTCTTCAACGCCGGCCCGCGCATCACCGCCCTTGTCTTCGCCTGCGCCAACATCACGGGTACCATCATCCTCTGCATTCTGGTTCAGCGAGAC
Organism: Edaphobacter paludis; assembly: GCF_039993895.1. Taxonomy (NCBI): domain Bacteria; kingdom Pseudomonadati; phylum Acidobacteriota; class Terriglobia; order Terriglobales; family Acidobacteriaceae; genus Edaphobacter; species Edaphobacter paludis. The sequence goes on along the minus strand of NZ_CP121194.1, from coordinate 3,840,660 downwards.
ATCCCCTGGATTGAATATGGATGGAAACACGCCAGTTTCGCCGAAATCCGCGCTCTCGCCCGGCCTGCGATTGCGTTTATGGGCTTTCCTATCGGCAATGCGCTGAACCTGCAAGGCACCTTGCTCGCCGTCGGATACGCCCTGGGTCCGACCGCTGTCGTCGTCTTCGGCACCGCCCGCACCGTCTCCCGCGTCGCGCTCCAGATGGTCCAAATGGTAAACAGCACCTTCGAGCCGGAGATGTCGATTGCCTATGGCGCAAGGAATCTTCCGCTCGTCCGCTCTCTTCTGCGCCGTGCCTGCCAGTTGGCGTTGATCGTTGCGGTCGTCATCGTTCTGGGAATGATGTCAGTCGGCCCCTGGTTTCTTCATCACTGGACCGGTGGGCATGTACCGCCCAGCCGCGTACTGCTCGACATTCTTCTGCTGGTCGTCATTCTCTACGCGCTCTGGTCCACCAGTTCGGTGCTGATGACGTCTACCAATCAGCACCAGCGACTCGCTACCTTCTACGTCCTAGGAACCAGCATCGCCTGTACTCTCTGCTACTTCCTCGCCCGTGCCTTTGGCCTGTACGGCGCCGCCGCCTCACTGCTCGTGTCGGAGATCGTCATGAATCTGTATGTAGTCCCTGCCACCTTACGCATCTCGCAGGACACCTTGTCAGCATTCGCCGCCAGTATGTTCCACTATCCAAAGGCGTTGCGTCCCGCCGCCCTCCTTGCCCGCGTTCGCAGGTCAAGCCCGGGCTTGGAGAGCTGAACCATACGCTGCTCTCTTATATAACAATTGTTATAATATGCTTGAGGAGTTAGCCATGGCATCGACTGCAAAAATAACCACGATTGGAAACTCTGTCGGCATCATCCTGTCCAAAGAAGTCCTGGCAAAACTGCGGGTGGAAAAGGGGGATCAGGTCTATATTACGGAGACACCTAGTGGCGTCGAGCTCACTCCCTACGACCAGAACTTTGCCGAAGAGATGGAAGCAGCAAAACGGGTCATGAGGAAGAACCGCGACGTTCTGCGCAGGCTGGCAGAATAGTGGACAAGCCTGTCTGGGTATCAGAAAGGGCGGTTCTGGCCATGCATAGCGAACAGCTGGCGGAACATGGCGGTTCAGCCGGCATCCGAGATGAAACGCTGCTCGATTCCGCCCTTGGGAAGCCGCACAATGTCTTTACCTCTAATGACAACCCGGATCTCTTCCGACTCGCGGCTTCCTATGCCTTTGGCATAGCCCGCAATCACGCATTTATCGATGGCAATAAGCGTACGGCTCTGGTGGTTTCCATGACCTTCCTCGACAGAAACGGCTGGGACATCGCGGCCTCAAAAGAAGCCACTTACTTCACATTTCTTCATCTCGCCGAAGGCAGCCTCAGCGAAGAGGACCTTACCGGCTGGTTCACCAAACACGCTGTCCGCCTGACTGTATAAAAATGCCCCGATTTCAGACCACAGACCCCGGATACAAGAACAAACACGGCCAGATCGTCATCTCCCGGACCGGTTTCCCCTCGGAATCCTTCCCCGGGCAGACAATCTATCACCTGCGCTGCGCCCATTGCGGCCACGATTACGGCTCCAATGGCAAAGATATCCACCTTCGGCGCTGTCCCCGCCATCAGGATGGGGCCAAAGGGGAGGCCCTCCGCGAGCCTGCCCCGAGTCTTTTCTCTGCCGAGAACGTCTAAACAGTGTGGTATCCTATGAGTCGCTGGGACGTGTGCCTTTGAATGCCCTGACCCCATGAGGTCGCCGGGCTTGCCATCGCGGTCTAAACCGCAATTTACTCCCTGCTCATCACGTTACAACCAAGGGATTGCTCCGCTTGAATACCACTATGGACGCCGGCGGCATCCCAATCAACAGAATCTCTCGCAGGAGTGCGCACATCCGTGGCTGAAGAAATTGACAAGTACGAAGAAGATATAGACAAGATGATCGATACCGGCAAGGAGAAGGGGTATCTCACCTACGGCGAGGTCAATGATCTGCTGCCCGGTGATATCACCACTCCAGACGATCTCGACGATCTTCTCACCACCATCAACACTCAGGGTATCGATGTTCTCTCCGGCGAATCGAAGTTCGGCGGAGACCGCGACAAGTACGAGCCCGAGGCAGGTGAAGAGTCCGATGACGTAGAGCTCGACCTCACGCCCGGCACCCTCGAAAAGACGAACGACCCCGTCCGCATGTATCTCCGCGAGATGGGCACGGTTCCTCTGCTCACCCGCGAGGGAGAAGTAGAGATTGCCAAGCGTATCGAACGCGGCCAGATCCGTGTGATGAAGGCCATCTCGCGCTCACCCATCGTCATCCGCGAGATCGTCGCACTTGGTGAAGACCTCAAGCGCGGCGTGCGCAACATCAAGGAAGTCGTCACCTTCGACGAAGAAGAGCTGACCGAAGAGATCCTGGCTGCCCGCGTGCGCGCCACGGCTGGTCGCATCGACGTCATCACCAAGCATCAGAAGAAGATTCACGCGCTCGAAGAAAAGCTTGCGGCGCCTGTCGGCAAGGACTCCAAGGCGAAGGCCAAAGATACTCGCAAGACTCGCTGGCTCATCGGACGCGAGCACGTCTACATCAACCGCATCATCCGCGAGTTGAAGTACACCAACGCCGAGAAGAAGCGCCTGCTCGACAAGGTCAACAAGACCGTCGACGCCATGCGCACGCTCGAGCGTCAGATCAAGACCCTCGATACCAAGTACGAGGCCTCGAAGTCCGAGGAGCTGCGCAAAGAATACAAGCGTCAGCAGAAGAACTGCCGCATCGATCTCGAGCGCGTCGAACAGGACGCCGGAATCAGCATCGCCGACCTCAAGCGCACGCAGCGCGAGATGATTCAGGGCGACATGGACGCCGAGCGCGCCAAGCGTGAGCTCATCGAGGCTAATCTTCGTCTCGTCGTATCCATCGCCAAGAAGTACACGAACCGCGGCCTCCAGTTCCTCGACCTGATTCAGGAAGGCAATATCGGTCTGATGAAGGCCGTCGACAAGTTCGAGTACCGTCGCGGTTACAAATTCTCGACCTACGCGACGTGGTGGATTCGTCAGGCCATTACCCGCGCCATTGCCGACCAGGCACGAACGATCCGCATCCCGGTGCACATGATCGAGACCATCAACAAGCTCATCCGCACCTCGCGTCAGCTGGTGCAGGAGCTTGGCCGCGAAGCATCATCGGAAGAGATCGCTCGCCGCATGGACATCCCGGTCGCAAAGGTCCGCAAGGTCCTCAAGATTGCGCAGGAGCCCATCTCTCTCGAAACGCCGATCGGCGAAGAGGAAGATTCGCACCTTGGCGACTTCATCGAAGACCGGATGGCCGTCTCGCCGTCCGACGCCGTCATCTCGGTCAACCTGAAGGAGTACACCTCCCAGGTGCTGCGCACGCTGACGCCGCGCGAAGAGCGCGTCATCAAGATGCGTTTCGGCCTCGAAGACGGCTCCGAGCATACGCTTGAAGAGGTCGGACAGTCCTTCCAGGTCACCCGCGAGCGCATCCGCCAGATAGAGGCGAAGGCACTCCGCAAGCTCCGTCACCCAAGCCGCAGCCGCAAGCTGAAGGCCTTCGTCGACGGCGTCAAGGATATGTAGATTCATCTGCGAATCAAGTCGACAACGGCCACGAGCAATCGTGGCCGTTGTATTCCGACCACTTAGGCGCTGTTTTCCCATACCAGACCACCCTTTACACTGAGATTGAGTCCTGTCAGTCAACGGAGAGAGCCAATGGAAGCCACTCAGCCAGCATTCGCTTCTCCCGCAGATTCATCAGCCGGGTTCGATCGCTCGATTGGCGAAACCGTAAAGCCCCGCAAGCCGCGCCTCGTTCATATCCGTGAGTTGGATGGCATTCGCGGCATGGCTGCTCTCATGGTTTTTTTTCATCATCTCTGCTTTACCTCTATTCGGTTGAGCGACTGGGGACCGGGCATTCGGACGCTCTACCATCTCTCCTCCTACGGCAGCAGCGGCGTCGACCTGTTCTTCGTTCTCTCCGGATTCCTCATCACATCGCTGCTCATTCAGGACCGCGACAGCTCTGTCTACTATCGCAACTTCTACTGGAAGCGCGTCCTGCGCATTCTGCCTCTCTACATTCTTTGCCTTGTCGGCGTGTACCTGTTCGTTCCCGACTCGCACGCTTATGTCCTGCTGGCAGCATTGTTCGTCGTGAATTTTGCCCAGGTCTTCCACGTTGCCTCGACCGGCCCGTTCTGGACGCTTGCCATCGAAGAGCAGTTTTACCTTCTCTGGCCGACCGTCGTCCGTCGCCGTTCGGTTCCGCAACTGGTTCGCTGGAGCGTCGGCATCGGCCTGAGCGCTGTGATTCTTCGTCTCGCCGCAGCCTCCATTGGCCATCACAACTATGACCTGACGTTTCTACACTGCGATGGTCTCGCAATCGGAGCATTCGTCGCCTGCCGCTACTCCCAAAGAAGCGGCCAGAGCCCACCAGTAGCGGCCATCCCCACCAAATGGATCGCAGCCGCGTTTGTCGCAGGAGTAGTTCTGTTCGCATGCATCTTTCTTCCCTACAGCAGTCAAAGGGAGTTCGCCTTCATGGCAGCGGCTTACCAGACCGGCATCTCGCTGCTCGCCGGCTCCGTGATTGCCTTCGTGATTGTGCATACGGGGGCCCGTTATCTCGCGATCTTCCGCTCCCGCCTGTTCACGTTTTTCGGCCTCATCAGCTACGCCGTTTATATGATCCACACCTATGTTCTGATGGCCTACGATCACCTGCGCGGGCCGCTGTCTCCTGGCAACCTCACAGCCTATACGATCCGGTTTGTCACCGTACTCGGCATCAGTGTCTTACTGTCGCTGCTAACTTACTATCTGATCGAGCGGCCAGCCCTCTCCTTACGCAAGTATGTCCTTGCTCCTTCGCATCCATCCGCTTCCTTCAAGAAGACCGAAGCCGCGAATGGTTGAGCCCCTTCCTATCCCTGGCGAAATCCCTATGCAAACAAATCCATTTGGTAGCATTCAAAACATGAGCGACCTCACCGTCACCATCCTTATGCCCTGCCTGAACGAAGCGGAGACGCTCGCGTTCTGCGTCCGGCAGGCTGTCGCCGCTCTGCGCGATAACAATGTCGCCGGAGAGGTGCTCATCGCCGATAACGGCAGCACCGACGGCTCGCAGCAGATCGCCGTCGATGAGGGCGCGCGGGTCGTTGCCGTTCCTGTGCGCGGCTATGGCGCGGCCCTGCTCACCGGCATCGAAAACGCGCGCGGCAAATACGTTCTGATGGCCGACGCTGACGCCAGCTACGACTTCGGCCACCTGCCGCGCTTTCTCGCGAAGCTCGAAGAAGGCAACGACCTCGTCATGGGCAACCGCTTCAGCGGCGAGATCAAGCCCGGAGCCATGCCTCCGCTGCACAAGTATCTGGGCAACCCCGTCCTCAGCTTCATCGGACGCCTCTTCTTCGGCATTCCTGTCCGCGACTTCCATTGCGGCATCCGCGCCATGCGCCGCGACGCTGTCCTCGCGCTTGGACTGCGCACCACCGGCATGGAGTTTGCCAGCGAGATGGTCGTTCGCTCCAGTCTCGCCGGGCTGCGTCTAGCCGAAGTTCCCACTACGCTTTCGCCTGACGGTCGCACCCGCGCACCGCACCTCCGCACCTGGCGAGATGGCTGGCGTCACCTGCGCTTTCTTCTGCTCTATAGCCCGCGGTGGCTTTTCTTCTATCCGGGAGTCATCACGTTTGTCGTCGGCCTGGTAATCTCGCTGCTTTTGATTGCGGGGCCGCTAACCATCGGCCGCTGGACCTTCGACGTCGATACCCTCACCTACGCTCTCGGCCTTGTTCTTATTGGAGCGCACATCTCCGTCTTTGCCGTCAGCGCCAAGGTCTTCGGCACGCAGGAGGGCTTTCTTCCGCCCAATCCAAAGTTCGAGCGCGTCTTCAAGGTCATTAACCTTGAAGTCGGCCTCATCGTAGGCTGCGTTCTGCTGCTTGCCGGTGCCGTGATCCTTGGCTACGCCCTCCATCTATGGCACGCTGCGGGATTCGGCAACCTCTCGCCGCAGACGATGCTTCGCCTCACGCTGCCTTCGGCCACCTGCTTCATGCTCGGAATCGAAGCGATCTTCGGCAGCTTCTTTCTCAGTCTCCTGGGGATGAACCGTCGCTAAGCCAGTGGCGGTTCTGGCTTCACCCGCAAGCGTCAACGGAACCGCCACCGGCAAATGCGCGTACCTTCTCCCAGAGTCTGGTCTCACGCTCGGGGAGAATGCCGCCATGCCGCTCAACAATCCCATCTATACCGCCAACATGAACCCGCAGCAGCGCGCCTGGTTCTATGCCGAGTACGAGCGCGCCCACAAGGACGAGGTAGTCGGCGTCCTCTTCGCGCTCTTTCTCGGATGCTTCGGGATTCACCATTTCTACCTCCGCCGCAACGGATGGGGAGTCCTCTATCTGCTGTTTTGCTGGACCGGCATCACCGCCATCCTGGGCTTCATCGAGTGCTTTCTGATGCCGGGCCGAGTGCGCGACTACAACGCGACGCAGGCGGCTTACATCGCCAGCCACATTCTTGGCACCGCCACGGTCTACAACACCCCCACTACGCAATGCGCTGTCTGCGGAATGCCGACAGAACTGGACGCTGCCTTCTGCCCGCACTGCGGAAACCCCATTGCTCCTAACATTCCGGCCTGAACGAACTTCGGCGTTCCCCGACGCAAAGAAGCCCGCATGATGATCATGCGGGCTTCCTGCGTTCAGGCTTCTTGGGATTAGAGCAGTTACATATTTGTATGGCCGCCGCGCATGTCTTCATTAAACGTCGGCTTGGTAAACGCAAGCGCCTCTGCCAGTTCCTGACCGTAGTGCTCACGAAGGGCCATCAGTTTCTCGGTCGGCGTGGCATATTCTGCATCCGCCGCCAACTGGATCGCGCCCTCCGCCGCCAATGCCTTCGTCAGCTTCTTCAACTCGTCCACCGTGGTGTCCAGATACTGAGCATCGCGCGGATCGAGGAGCCACACCGGTCCGCCGCCGCCGAGCACGCCCGAGAGCCAGAAGACCTTCGCGGCCAAAAACTCCCGCCGCTGCGCCTCGGTCGTATCGTTGAAGACAAATTTCTTGTGCTTGGCGCTGTAGTACCGTGTCGTGACCGGAACCGGCTGGCGGTTGCCGCTCTTGACCAGTTCCAACTGGCCCTGATCCATCGTCTTGCGCACGGCGTTGTAGATGAAGCTCTCGGCAAAAGGCTGCTCAGGTGCGGCCACCACTTCGCGGAAGGTCACGGTCATGGAGGCTGCAACCTTCGAGTGCAGCACGCGCTCGTTGCCATCTTCCAGCCAAACCTCGCCATGCACCAGCGACGTGTCCGCGCCGGAGGTCGACGCGTGAAAGGGCCACTCGAACCTTCCAAAGCTCAGGGGCAGACCGCCCAATGTCAGATAACAATCCGGCCGCGCGCTCTTGAGCCGCTTTGCCGTCTCCGCCAGATACTCCTTCACCACGGCGGCCAGTTCGGCGCTGCTGAAGTCGAAGCCTGAGCTCAACTCCAATACCTGGGTCTTCGATTGATCCGCAGCCAGCCCCAGCGTAAACCGGGTCGTAGGTCCGCCGGAGAAGTCCTTGCCTTCGGCGCTCGAAACTACCACCAGACCGGCTGCCTGGGCTGCCGTCACTACCTGTCCTGCCAAAACTGTCTGCGCCTCAATACTCATCTACCGTGCCATCCTTTGTGTTTTCGACAATCCCTACTATTTTACGACTCCGCAGGCATTCTCTCCGGGACCTTTTGGACTTCAACCAAAGTTGAATAGAATGTCGGGCCTTCGCCTATGTCCGTAAGCCGTTCGCTGGTCAGGGCGTTCACGTTTCCCGCGCCAGCCGAAAGCTTGTTCCAATCGAGGCGGGCAGAGACGACACCCGCCGCGACCTGCTCGTTGACGACGGCGTGGAGGGCTATTCTGCCGCGTCCGTTGAAGATCTCGACAGCATCGCCTGAGACGATGCCCCGGGCCGCCGCGTCGGTCTGGTGCATCTCCAGAACGCCCGCCGTTCGCGCCTGCATCTTCTGGTGCGTCTCAATATTGGCGAAGGTCGAGTTCATATAGTTGTCGGCCTTGCGGGGCAGGAATTCCAGTGGATACTCGCCGCTACGTGCAGCCGTGCCTCCGCGCGATTCGACCGGAGCGTGAAAGACGGGAACCGGCGTTAGCTCACCGCGTCCGCTGGGGGTGCGGAACCATGCTGCCGTCGAAAAGGGAAGCACCGCTCCGCTGGCATCGGTAGGCAGCGCGAGGGGAACCTGGCCTTCCTGCTCCAGCCGTGCGCGGGTTACGCCGGCAAACCATGGGTGGCTGGTGGTCAATACCTGGTCGATGAGATCGTCTTCGGTGTCGTGGAAACAGGCTTCGGTGAAGCCCATGCGGCGCGCGAGGTCGCCGAAGAGGGCGACGTTGCTGCGTGCTTCGCCCAACGGAGCGATGGCCTGCTGCGAGAGCTGTGCGAAGTTATGCCCGTAGGCCCCCTGAACGTCTTTCGTTTCGAGAAAGGTTGCGGCCGGGAGCAGGATGTCGGCATAGTCCGCCGTATCGGTAAAGAACTGCTCGTGAACGACGGTGAAGAGATCGTCGCGGAGCATCCCCCGAAGCACATCGTTCTGGTTGGGAGCGACCGCCGCAGGGTTGGAGTTATAGACGAAGAGTGCCTTGACTGGTGGGCCGCCGACGCCTGCATCCTGCGACGTAAGCGCTTCGCCGAGCCGCACCATGTTGACCACCCGCGAGGCGCGAGCGAGTGGGCTCGAGTACATCAACTCAGGCATCTGCGTCGCTTTTGAGTTGAACGGGAAAGCGCCGGAGGTGGACAGTTGCAGGCCGCCGCCCTGATGCTTCCACGCACCTGTAAGCAGCGGCAGCATGGCGACAGCACGAACCGCGGTCCCGCCGTTTTCGCTGCGCTGGATGCCGTAGTTGAGCCGGATGGCTGTGGGTTTGGTGGTCGCGTACGCCCGAGCGAGGCGAACAATGGTTTCGGCCGGGATGCCGGTTGCCGCCGCGACATTATCAGGGGAATACTCGGACTTGACCACCTCTGCCCGCAACTCTTCGAAGCCGTGTGTACACTGCGCGATGTAGTCGGCGTCGTGCAGTTCCATGTTGAGGATGACGTGCATCATGCCCAAAGCGAGCGCCGCATCGGTGCCGGGGTTGATGGCGAGATGCTCATCGGCCAGCGCGGCGGTGCGGGTGCGGTAGGGATCGATGACGATAAGCCGCGCCCCGGCGTGGCGTGCCTCTTCGATGAAGGGCCACAGGTGAATGTTGTTGCCGTGAATGTTCGCGCCCCAGGCGATGATGAGCTTCGCATGCCGGAAGTCGCGGGGGTCGGTGCCGAGCTTTACGCCGTAGACGCTCTCGAGCGCCTCGCCGCCTGCGGTCGAACAGATCGTCCGGTTGAGCTGAGACGCCCCGAGGCGATAGAAGAAGCGGCGGTCCATCGAGCCGTAGCCGAGTTGGCCGATGGTTCCGGCGTAGCTGTAGGGAAGGATGCTCTCGGGGCCGTGTTCGGCTGCGATCTTGTTGAGCCGCGCTGCGATTTCGTCGAGTGCTTCGTCCCAGGTGATGCGCTCGAAGGAGTCGGCCTCACGGCCTTTGGCGTGGCCGTATCCGGCTGGCCCTTTGGGTGCGCCGAGCCTGCGGCGCATAGGGTAGAGCAGGCGATCCGGCGAGTAAACGCGGTCGAGATACTTCGCCACCTTGCCGCAAAGAAACCCCCGCGTCACCGGATGCGCAGGATCGCCCTGCAACTTGACGGCGCGTCCGGACACCTCATCGACCGTAACCAGAACGCCGCAGGAGTCCGGGCAGTCGTGCGAGCACACTGCATGAACGACCCGCGTTGCTGTCGATACCTCAGGCATGGGTTAATTTTAGTCCTCTGCGCGAGGCATATCGTCATTTATGCTGCATCACAGCGACTGAAGCGGCTGCGGAAAAACTTCAGTTTTGTTAAGGGCACGGCTTCAGCCGTGCCGCACGTGCTTTCCTTGCAATGGGGCTTTAGCTCCTGAGGTACCGTTTTTCTTTGCACACCGACTTTTACCGCAGCCTGTGTTGCCACCTGAACCTGCTATGGACAACCAACTCTCTTCCACATCCCGGCTCGAAGCTTTCTCGGATGGAGTCATCGCCGTCATCATCACCATTATGGTGTTGGAGCTGAAGGTGCCCGCGCAACGCGGCGTTGCCGGTATGCTCTCCGTGCTGCCGACGCTGGCGGTCTACTTCATCTCATTCAGCTTCACGGCGATCTACTGGGTGAACCATCACCACTTGGTGAAACGCGTCAAGCGGGCCGACCCGTGGGTTCTTTACGCCAATCTCGGATTCCTGTTCTGCCTGTCGCTGCTGCCGTTTTTCACCTCATATGTGCTCGAAAACAAGAGCGATTCGTTCTCCACCGCGCTGTATGCCACCTCGATGGTGGTGACCGGGTTCAGTTTTTTGCTGCTGCGGCTGGCCATCGAGCGGCAAATGCGGGCGGCAGGCACCTTTCACCCAATAGGTGCAGCCCTTGTGCGCAAGCACCTGCTTAGCCTTGGCCTCTATCTGCTGGCCATGCCGCTGGCGTACTATCATCGATCGCTGGCGTTGGCCGATATCGCGCTGGTGACGCTGATCTGGGTCGTCCCAACCGCCGGTGCGAAGCCGCGCGAGTAAGATAACCGCTGGATTGCGCCTGAATCCGATGAAGAAAGAATTGGCTGATTTTTCTCTGACCCGGATTTGCTACATTGGCCGTAGCAATTTTTGAGGTGCTCCCATGTCGCGCTCTCGTGTTGCCATTCTTGTTCTCGTCGCCGCCGTGTTGTTTGCGGCGCCTGCCGCGCACTCGCAAGACCTTCAGGCGCTCACGACCGCGTCGCGAGAACAACTCGACGTCGTCAAAGTGCTGCTGACCCAGCAAGCCGCCTGGAACCACGGCGATATCGAAGCCTTCGTGCAGACCTACAAAGATGCCCCCGACACGCTTATGGTGACGCACCAGATATCGCATGGCTTCGCCGGGCTGGTGGAGGAGTACAGGCACGACTACCCCAACAGGGCCGCCATGGGCATACTCACCTTCTCCGAACTGGAGGCGCGGCCGCTCGATGCCAACTTCGCCATCGTGGTAGGCAAGTACCATCTGGAGCGAGCCAAAAAGGAAGGTGGCAATGCCGAGGGGGTCTTCAGCGTCGTGCTCGAAAAGACCGACAAAGGGTGGAAGATCGTCCTCGACCACACCACCTAAAACTTATTTAGCCCAGGCCAACCCGTCCGCTCCCTTGCCAGTGGCGATGATGTTTTGTACCTTCCACCCGACCAGATCAATCACGGCGACGCGACCCGTCACGTTGCAGGAGACATAGGCTACCTTGCCGTCGGGACGCATCAGGACCTCCTGCGGAGCGCTCGGCACATCGATCGTCCGCGCCACCTTCATGCTCTTCAGGTCCACCACCGCGACCTTGCTCGCCGAAGGCATCGCTACCAGCAACCAGCGTCCGTCCTCGGTCGAGGCGGTTCCGTAGCCGACTGCAGGCAGCGTGATCCAGCTTTTGACCTTGTTGGTCGCCGTGTCGATGACGGCCAGCCGAGGCTGTGTCTGGTCCGCTGTAAACGCCATCGAATCGTCGCGCGAGACCGAGATGCGCTGCGTATCTTTCGAGATCGGGATGATGGCCAGCGTCTTACGCCCCCTCATATCCAGCACCGAGACCGTTCCCGGGCCAACGTTGGCGGTATAACCACGGCTGCCGTCGCTCGAGAGCGCCAGCATGTGCGACTGCTCCTGCCCGGTGGGAATTTTGCCTACGATCTTCAGCGTGCGCGGATCGATTACGGTGACTGCCTTGTCCAACTCCGTTGTGACGTACAGCATGCCGCTGGTGGGATCGTAGACAGCGCAGTGCGGCCTGACCTCATGGCCGAAGTCGAGCTTATTCACAATCTTGCGGCTGGCGATATCGATCACCAGCATCGAACTCCCATTCAGTCCCGGTTTGCCCACTCCCGTGCTGCCGTAGATGGGCACATAGGCCAGCCTGCCGTCAGGAGAGGTAGCGGCTTCGTGGCCGTGGATGCCGGGAGTATTCTCCGCAATCGTCCCCAGTGGGCTGCCGGTCGCGGGATTGACGATGCTGACATCGCTATCTCCCTGGTTCACTACCACCAGCGCCGCATGTCCCGGAGCACCTGGACGATTCTGGGCCAACCCGGCACCGGAAAATAAACCCAGGCAAACGCCGCCCGCTACAGTACGCAACACGATCGAATTCTTCATAGACCGCAAAGTATAACGTGCCGACACATGACTTGGTAGAATCCGCACCCGTTACGCCAGTTCCTATCTCATTTTTCCTTCAGACAATCTCACTCCGAGGCCCCATGACCATCTATCGGGGAAAGGGGGAACGTTGTTCCGGAAAGTACGTGGCGAAGGCTAGTGACCGTCGCCGAGGCAGACGACATTGTGCTTCGGTTACACGGTCGACCCCATCTCCCCCCGGCACGATGATCGCCGCATCAGGATAGCTTCTCTGAAGCTGCACGCGAAAGACAAGGCCGAGCATAATGCCCGGCCTTGTCTCTTTCATGCCTAACGCGAATGCCTTTTGCAGACGTCAGAACGTCATGATTTCCTTTTCCTTGGCCTTGAACAACTCCTCGATGCGCTTGATCTCGGCGTCGGTCAACTGCTGAACCTCTTCACTCGCCCGCTTCTCGTCGTCGGCGGAGATGAGCTTGTCCTTGGCGGCCTTTTTGATCTGGTCGTTGCCGTCGCGCCGGATGCTGCGGATGGCGGTTTTGTGGTCTTCGAGCGTCTTGTTCAGTTGTTTGACCACATCCTTGCGCCGCTCCTCGGTCATAGGGGGAACCGGTACGCGGATCACTTTGCCGTCGGACATCGGATTGAGTCCCGTTCCCGAAGTGCGAATCGCCTTCTCAATCGCCGAGACCATCCCCATATCGTAGGGCGACACCAGAATCAGCGTCGGCTCCGGCGTGCTCACCTGGCCCATCTGTGCGACTGGCGTATCGGTGCCGTAGTAATCCACACGAATCTGGTCGAGCATGTGCACATTCGCCCGTCCGGTACGCGCCGAGAGCAGGTTTGCCCGGAAGTCTTCGACTGACTTCTCCATCCGCGTCTTCAACTCCTGGTGTGTCCCCTTCAACGCCTCGATACTCGCCATCGCCGATGCCATAAATCGTGTCCTCATGCGCGGATGCGCCAAAGCAAATTCTACTGGAAATCGACCGCATCCCGGCAAAGCCCACGCCGCTTTTTTAGGACTCATCCGCAAATCCACTAAAACCTGCCTCATCTAGACCGCAGGCGTCGCTTTGACCGCCGTAGCCGGAGGAACCCCTGCATTTCACCATTCGGCTGGTCTTCCAGCCGCTGTGGCGTTCCCCTATGGCACTGCGGAATATCGTCTGACACGATTACCGCCCCGGAATCATCGCCTCTTCACCGGCAATAGGCTATGCTTTTGGGCGGAGACCATCTGTGCTTTCCTCGCTTCCGTCGCATCTGTCGCTTCACCTCCGTTCTCCACGCAACATCGCTGCCATGGCCGTCGGAGCCGCCGCCGTCGCGGGCATCGCGTGGTACACCCTCAGACGGCCCCGGCCCAGCGCTGAAGAGATCGAGCGGGAACGCCGCGAGCTGCTGGCCACCACCGGACGCATCACCGATGGCAGCATCACCGACGTCCCGATCCAACTAACTCAACCGGATAATCAGGACACTCCGAGTTCAGAGCCTCTCATCGTCGTCTACAACTACCGCATCGCCGGCGTCGCCTACGAGTGCGCCCAGGATGTCACCCTGCTCGCCAAGCACGTCCGCGACGTCCGCGTTGACCTGCCCATCCAGGTCCGCTACGACCTGCACAATCCAGCCAACAGCATCGTCGTCTCCGAGTCATGGAACGGTCTGCGGCTCAACCACCATCTCCACGATACCGAAACAGGGAAGCACGAAACACCCTGATTCTCTCTCTGCAGAAGCGAATTGAACCCCGCCTGAGGCGGGTCTACACTTAGATCATGCACATGGTCGCCACCCCGAACCGCAAGATGCAGCGCGTCCTGCAGTTCTCCATGGGGCTGACGCTTGCCTATGTTGTCGCGACCTTTGTCTTTGGCATCCGCGCCCATTCGCTTGCTCTCATCTCCGAAGCCGGACACAACGTCTCCGACCTGCTCGCCATCATCCTCTCCTTCGTCGCCGTCTACTTTCAGGCACGCCCCGCTACCGAAGAGAAGACCTTTGGCTATCAGCGCGCCGGTGTACTCGCTGCCTTCGTCAACGCGATTATGCTGGTGGTGCTCTCGGTGTGGATCGCCATCGCCGCTATCCATCGTCTCGACGTTCCTGTCGCCGTACAGCCCAAGCTGATGATGTACGTCGCCGCAGCCGGCGTTCTGATGAACGGCACAGTCGCCACGCTGCTCTGGCGCTTCTCGGGAGACGTCAATATCCGCAGCGTCTTCCTGCACATGCTCGGAGACACGCTCTCGACCGCCGCGGTCATCGCCGGCGGCGCGGCCATTCTCTTTACCGGCATGACCTGGATCGATCCCGCACTCTCCATCATCATTGCTGCCATGATCCTGTGGAGTTCGATCGGCATCGTCCGCGAGACCCTGAACATCCTGCTTGAAGGCACGCCGCGCAACCTGCAATTGGCCGCTGTGCGCAATGCTATGGAGTCGGTTGAGGGAGTGGTCAATGTCCACGACCTGCACATCTGGTCGCTCGGCTCGCACTCCCGCGCGCTGGCCAGCCATGTCACCATTCCGGAGATGCCCATGTCGGAGTGCAGCAGCATCCTCGAGGCCATCAACTGCGCCTTGCGCGAACGCTTCCACATCCACCACACCACCATCCAGTTCGAAACCCGAGGCTGCGAGACCACCCACGGCTGTAGCGCCCCACCACAGCTGGAGGCGGTCGGCGCACACGACCATCACCACGGCCACTCCCACTCGCACTGACGTCCGCCAAAGCGGCAACGGCGCGAATCATAGTAGCCGAAGGGCAGCCCAGGCTCGACCTATACCTCACGTACAGGTCGAGCGGGCCTTCGGAGTGTGCCTAAACTCCCGTTTTGTTAAGGGCACGGCTTCAGCCGTGCCACAAGTGACTTCCACGCAACGGGGCTTTAGCCTCTGAGGTACGGTTTTCGCTGCACAACGACTTCAACCTCGATTGCCGTTAAACCAGCGTCGCATCCAGCGAAATCTCCGCCGCCTTCAGCACCTTCGAGACAGGGCAGCCAACCTTGGCCTTATTTGCCAGCTCGTCGAACTTTGCCTTGTCCGCGCCCGGCACCTTCGCCTTGGTGGTCAGGTGGATCTTGGTGATGGTGGGGCCTTCGCCATGCATGTCGAGCGTAACCGCGGCGGTCGTCTCAATTGAGTCGGCAACCAGACCAGCTTCGGTCAACTGCGCGCTGAGCGCCATCGTGAAACAACCTGCATGGGCCGCCGCAATCAACTCTTCCGGATTGGTCCCAACGCCTTCGGCGAAGCGTGCGCCAAAGCTGTACTGCGTGTCCTTCAAGGTGCCGCTCTGGGTTGAAATCGTGCCCTTGCCCTCTTTCAAACTGCCATGCCAGACTGCGCTTGCGCTACGTTCCATCGCGTTTCTCCTTTATAGGAAAGAGTAGAACATCAACCCAGCTTCGAGGGTCTTCGACGCAGCGGCACCTGTGGAAAGTAAAATTTGTTCTGCTTAAGGGCACGGCTTCAGCCGTGCCAAAAGTGCTTTTGTTGGGTACGGGGCTTTAGCCCCTGAGGGAATTTTCGGCAATTTGAACCCTCCCTGAGCACCGATTTAGGACCGATCATGGGCGCTACCGAGAGATAGCCTAATATCGCTTGTCAAGCCTCGAGATCATCCAACATCAAGAAAATAGAGGAAATAGAGGTTGCAACGGGGTTCTGTCTGAACCGCTAAAATAAAGAGCATAGAAGAGAAAGGCCCAGCGCAGAACGCTGGGCCTTTCTCATTTGCATTGAAGACTTTGCTTATAGGGCGTTAGAACGTAGTGCTGACCGTCAGGCGGAAGGTCTTGCGCGGCTCGCGAAGCAGGTAGTTCGCCCCGTAGTATTGCACCGCCTGCTGGTAGGTGAACAAGCCCGCATCCGACGTCGGGAAGAAGCTTTGGAACTTGTTGCCCGCGCCTGAGTTCGGCACGGCAAGGTCCTGCGGAATCTGCTTGTAGAGCCGCAGCGGGTTATAAGCGTAGTAGAGCCGGAACGGTGCATTCACAATCGGCAGAATCACCTGAAGCTCAGCACCGTTCGACATGCGCGGCACAAAGTTCGTGCCCGGAACCACATGCAGCCGGTCCGGGAACGCTACCGACTGACCGCCGAAGCAGGAGCCGTTGACCAGCGTCGGGCAGCCATACGATGCGCCGGAGATGACCGATTGGCCGGCGATGCTCTGCCGCAACTGGTTGGGCTGCGCATCGAAGGTCAGGTTGAAGTCGGTGAAGAACGCAAACGTCACCTGGCTGACGATCGGGATGCGGTATTCCACGTTCGACGTCAAGCTGGTGTCTCCGCCAATCGAGACCATGCGGTAGACCGGCAGCGGGATCTTGACCGAACCTACCGTCGGGTTCGAAGGATCGATCGGCACGGTGTTCCCGTCCGGGTTGGTCAGGTTGAACATCACCCGGGTCGGAATAAAGGTGTATGGGCCGGCCGAGCGAACGTCGAAGCCGCGGATGTCCTGGTCGCCGCCGCTGTACAAGCGGTTGGTCGGAGGAGCGACTTCGCCGCCGAAGCCCGAAACGTGAGCGAACTGGATACGGTAGCCGAGAACATTGTGGCCTTCACGGCTGACCTTCAATCCCTTCATCGGGAAGAACTGCCGGTAGCTCATCTGCGGCGAGTAGTACTTCACATTGCCGCCGATGCCCGCAACCTGTACTTCCAGGTTGAAGTCCTTGCCGCTGTGCGGTCCAACCGACCGGTCAAGGCTCGAGAAGGTAAAGCTAGGCGTCACCACCGAGGTCACGATGCCGTTCAACTGGTTCGGTCCCTGGACTCCCGAGCGGAACGCCAGCGACTGAAACACGTTTCGTGTGTTGTCGTTGAACGTCGACACCGAGGAGCGCGACAAGGCATAGGAGACGCCGATCCGGGTCACGCCCGTCCGCGCCCACAGGTGCCGCAGCGGCTCGCTGGTGGTCACCGTCAACCCGGTCGTCGCCGTGTTGTAGTTCGTCAACAGCGATTGCTGCGCGTTCGTCAGGTTCTGGCTCTGATTGTTGGCAATGCCGTAGCTCTTGGCCGGGTTGTAATCGTACTTTTGCGTGAACACCTGCACGCCCAGCGAGATCGGCTTGTTGCGCAGATAAGGCTCGGTAAATCCGAGGCTCAGGTTGCGCGACAGGTCGCCGATGTTTGCCTGCACCGAAAGCGTCTCGCCCAGTCCAAGGAAGTTGTTGGTTGAATAGTTCAACCCGATAAACGTTCCCGACAGGCCGCTGATGCCGCCGTTCAGTCCGATGGAGTTCTTGCCCTTTTCCTTCAGCTTCAACAGCAGATCGACGGTTCCATCATCGGCGTTCTGGCGGCTCTCGGAGTCCTGGTCGGCCTTGATGGTGTCGAAGTAGTTCAACTGGTTCAACCGCAGAATCGAAAGGTCCCACAGGCGGCTGTTGTAGACCTGGCCCTCTTCGAGCATCAGTTCGCGTCGGATGACCTTGTCGCGTGTGATCGTATTGCCCGTAAACTCGATGCGCGAGACGTAGAACGGCTTGCCCTCGTCGATATCGATGTTGAGGTAGATCAGCTTCTTTGCCTCATCGATGCGCGGAATCGGTGTCCCGACGAAGTTGATATAGCCCAGTTCGCCATACGACTTCCGCAACTGGTCCAGGCCCTTGCTGAACTTCGTGGCATCGAACCACTCGCCATCCTTCTGCAAGAACTGCGCTCGCAGGACCCTCGTATTCGTCACCGCCTTGTTGCCCGAGAAGGTAATGCCGCCCAGATGATAGCGTTCGCCCTCTTCGACCGGCATCAGGATGTCGACCCGCTTGCCCTTCGACGGCCGCAACGTGAATGGGTTCAACCCGCCTGCATCGCGCACATGGGTCGTCGGCTCGGTTGTTACGGCCTTGAAGTAGCCGCGGTCGCGATAAGCCTGCCGTACGCGTTCGGTGTCTTCATCGAGCTTGGTCGCGTCGAACGTCCGCGCGAACAGGTTTTCGAGAATAATGGAGTGCGGTATCCCAATGGGCTTCAGGTTCTTCATCGCCCGGCGCAGGGTACGGTCGCTCAGGTTGTTGTTGCCGGTGAACTCGATCTTACCCACCTTGACCGTCGGTCCTTCCTTCACATTGAAGGTTACGGAAACACCCGCAGGCGGAATGGTCTTAATGGTCTCGGTGACAGTGGCAAACTGATGGCCATGCGCGGCCAGCATCTCTTTGATGACGACCTCGGCACGCTTGATCTTGGTGGGGTCATACTGACTCTCGACCGAAAGTCCGACCTTGGCCTTCTTGAAGGCTTCGAGAACATCCGACTGCGAGACCGAACTCAAACCCTTATAAAGAAGCTCTTTGATGGTGGGCTTCTCTTTGACATAGATGATGAGCTGCACGCACTTCGGCGTATCCACCCGCTCAATCCGGATATTGTCAAAGTAGCCGGTGTTCCACAGCGAGTTGAAGTCCCGCTCGACGACCGCCGGATCGTAGAGGTCATTCTGGTGGCTGAACAGCCGCGCCAGCACTGACTCCTTAGGAATCCTGCGATTGCCAATTACCTCTGGCTGGCACAGCGTCTGCACTCCCTGCTCCGCCGTAGGCGTCGTGGCAGCATTATTCTGCGCAAACAGCGCTGGGCCGGTCAATATTGCAATGGAGGAAAGAAGCACGGCTTGAGCGATACGGGAGCGGCTGGAGCGCGTGCACACAGGCTTGGTCTTGCTTTTCAGGGAGCTTCCGCTCTCTCGATTCACGGTAAAGATACGCACACCCTCACTGCTCTTGAAATAACGCTCCGCCAGCACATTCAGCGAAGCCTTGATTATATGGGACACTCTGATCGTTAGCGAGTTCACCTGAAGGTTCCAGGTAAAATCTCCACACCCCATCCTACAACCTCGAAACTCAATCATTGCAGTCATTAGCCTCAAGGCCCATCATGGAAGCACCATGAATCTTGCCACTCTCCCCACCGAAGCCTGCAACCCTGCCAGCGAGCACATCGATCAGCTTTCCACCATCGAGATGCTCCGCATCATTAACGAAGAGGACACCAAAGTCGCCGCGGCCGTTGCCGCCGAACTTCCTCAAATCGCCAACGCGGTAGACGCCATCGCCGATCGCTTCGAACACGGCGGACGCCTCTTCTATATAGGTGCAGGCACCAGCGGCCGACTCGGCGTCCTCGATGCATCGGAGTGTCCCCCGACCTTCTCTGTCCCCCCATCGCTCTTTCAGGGCATCATCGCCGGGGGGGACAGCGCCCTGCGCCACTCCAGCGAAACGTCCGAAGACTCGCCCGAACAGGGGGAAGCCGACCTCGTCGCCCGCGCCTTTACGTCCCGTGACGCCCTCATCGGCATCGCCGCCAGTGGTCGCACTCCCTACGTCCTGGGCGCGCTTCGTCACGCCCGTAAACTCGGCGCCCTCACCATCTCGCTGGCCTGCGTCTCCGGCTCAGAGATCGCTGCCATCGCCGACATTGCTATCGCGCCCAACACGGGGCCAGAGGTCCTCACCGGCAGCACCCGCCTCAAGGCCGGAACCGCCACAAAATTAGTCCTCAACATGATCAGCACCGGGGTCATGATCCGCGCCGGGGCCGTCTACGGCAACCTCATGGTCAACGTGCAAACAACTAACGAGAAATTAATAGACCGGGGCCGGCGAATCATCAGCGACGCCACGGGCGTAGATCATCCCACCGCCGCAAAGCTGCTCGCCGAAGCAGGAACGGTAAAGACCGCCATCGTCATGCAGAAGCTGTCTCTCGATCGCGCCGCCGCCGAAGCAAGACTCAAGGCAGCCAAGGGAAACCTGACTACCGCGCTGCGAAAGGAACCTTAATTCAGGAACCATCTCATCGACTATCATCGGCCTCCCATGCAATTTCACCCTTAAGCCGTTGCAGTCAGGCCCCCATTATGCCCACCAATCCCTTCCTTGCCCTGATGACCGCAGCCCGTACCCATGCGGAGGCCCACGGCGCGCCCACTCCGGTGCTTTCGCCCTTCGACGCGACGCTGCTCGGCGACAACCCTCCAGTCGACGTTACGCAGCTTCATCACGCAGGCTTCCGCGTCGTCCCCTGGACCACTAACGACCCGGCAAAGATGCGTGCCCTGCTCCACCTGCGCGTCGACGGCATCATCACTGATCGCCCCGACATTCTGCAGGCTGTCCTCAAAGAGGAGGCCGCAGCCGACGCCGCTTATTTCGCCGGCTTCGACGTCGCCGCCCATCGAGGAGGCCGAGGTCTCCGCCCCGAAAACACATTGCCCTCGTTTGAGAACGGGCTCGACCACCTCGCCACCACGCTCGAGACCGACACCGGAGTCACCACCGACCACGTCTCCATGATCTGGCACGATCAGTTCCTCGATCCGCAGTCCTGCCGCCACGCCGACGGGACTCCTTACACCCTTGAGAACCGCACCTATATCCGCGACATCTCCAGCACCGAGGCGCAGCGCACCTTCATCTGCGACAAGCTGCGCACCGGCTCGTATCCGCCCGGCGTCCAGACCAACGACCTCAGCCTGTCTCCCGTCGCCGTCGCCTTCGCCAAGCAAGAACACCTCATCAACCCCTACGTCCCCACCCAGGTCGAGCAGCTCTTCCGCTTCGTCGCCTTCTACACGGATTACTACGCAACCGGCCCCGGCAAATCGAACCCCGAAGCCGCCACCCGCGCCGCCAACGCCGCCAAAGTCCGCTTCAACATCGAGACCAAGATCCTCCCGCTGCCCAACGACCCCGCAGGTAACTCCGTAGCCAGCTTGCCCGTGCCCATACCCGGCGAAGAACCCACCACCAACCACACCGTCGATCCGCAGACCTTCGTCACCACCCTCTGCGGAATTGTCATGCGCAATCACATGGAGGGCCGCTCCGAGGTGCAGAGCTTCGACTTCCGCACCCTGCAACTGGTCGAAGAGCAGTATCCGAAGATCCCCACGTACTACCTCACCGAAAGCCCCGAAACGCTGAGTACCGAGTTCGTGCCGTCTTCGCTTCGTCAACCCTGAGTCATTAGCGCCCACAGCCAACCGCCACCGAATCCCCGGAGCTAACATCTCATATGCGCGTTTGTCGAGACTAATGATCCGGCGGCAAGGTTAGCTCGATGAGCGCATCGCCCTGTACGCAACAGTTCAGAATTTGCGAGATTGGTCACACTAGGTGATTTCTGGGCGCTAATCCAACCTCTGCCGTATCAGAGGCACTGACGGAAGCAGGCATGCCGTTGTCAGCTGCGGTTGCTACGTGACTTACAATCCTGGAATGCTCCGAACAACCACACACTATTGGTCGCCTAAAACAAAACAGGATGTCTCTCCAAGCAGGCTGAGCAAATTAGGCAGGGAGGCCCAAGAGCAAGTTCTTCGCCGGTGGTTCGATGTGCGATTCATGGACCCGAACGAACTGCCTTATGACTCTGGAGAGGGTGGGTATCAGTGGATTTGGGGAGAGCCAGTCAATCCGAAGGACGCATTGCGGGATGAGTTTTCTGGCTTGGTGTCAGATGGCCTGATCGACACCGTGGCGGGTGATTTCTCTGAACTAAATCATGAGTGGTCTCCTCGTCCCGATGAGGACGATTTCTATAAGGACGATTGGGTGCCAGCTGATCTGGACGGTCCTTATATGGAATTGATGATGGCGCTCAATCAGATTGAACTCGTAGCGAAGGAAAAGCGGTCAATAATCGATGGTCCGCTGATTTATCGCTTGCTCTATCTGAACATCGTTATTGCGCTAGAAACATATCTCGGCGACTCGTTCTCCGCCGTCGTTTTCAAGCAGAGACCCTATCTTGAGCGGTTCGTTCATAACAGCACCCATCTGCGCGAAAAGCAAATTTCGCTGTCAGATGTTTTAAAGCGGGCAAAGACGATCGAGACCGACGTGCGTGGTTTCGTTGGAGGTATCTCCTGGCACGACCTGGCCAACGTAACAAAGATCTACAAGCAAGCGTTCGGACTGCAATTACCAGAGATCCCCGAATCCATACGCGCCGGCATAAAACTTCGACACGATATCGTTCATCGGAATGGCAAGACACCGGATGGACAAGAGCGATCTTGGAAGAAGGAGCAGATCAGGGTGCTGAAGTCGTCAGTTCAGTTATTTGTGACAGAAATCGAAGAGATGCTGAAGGCACTTCCACCCGATCCCGGTGCTCCCCCGGCGAAGGTCGAATCCTAAAAGATGACCTGCTGCTGCCGGGTGCCGGGTGCCCCATTCATGCGGCTTCATCGCATGAGTGGGGACATTCGCGCAAAGCGCGAACCGCCTTCGCTGCTGTAGTTATCGCCTCCGCGAACAAACCTTTAACCACTCCACACCGAGCCATTCAGCAGCCGAGCGCTGGTGACTTGGTGAGGAAGTTCTCATACTGAAACCCGAACTCCTTCAGCGCATCCAGTCCCTTGCCATACTTTCTTTTGGTATCCGCCTTAAAGATCAGTGAAGAGGTTCCAGTTCCAGGATCGATCCGATAGAGCCGAATGTTGTAACGATGACTTCCATAATGGGCGCCGTCCTCCCAAAGGTCTGTCCACGCAGCAAGACCGAATCCGCGGTGGCCGCCTAAATCCCCAACATAAAAGCCGCCCTGAGAATTTACGACCGGCTCTTGCTGGAGCCAAGACTTCAATCGTCCCCCCGCCGATCCAACGAGGGCTGGGACATACTCGCAGTCCGAACCTCCCGTGTACTGTGCGATCGCAAGCACGGAGCGCTGTTGAGCCTTCGATCCCAAAACGAAGTACACAATCTTTGAGGGCCCAAGATTGGACCACTCAGGCGGATCGTCCGGCGATCTCTGTTCGATCCGAAAAATCTCAGGGTCTGTGCTTCCCATGGGAACGGAATAAAGGACACGTCCGGAGCTATTCCGGAAGTTGGCTGTCGGGAAGCCCCCAACCGGGAAGGACGAAGTCACATCAATCCGGCCAAGACCATCAGCCTCAAAAGTCGCATGCTTCTGTCCTTGAGGAAGGACAAGAAATGTACTCAGCAATGTCAGAACGAGCACACGATGCATGATCAAGAAATATCACCAGCAATGGGAGTAAGCTACGTCAATTCCATCCCTCAACTGCGTGACAGCTCGGCTCACCTAATCTCAGAGTCCTCATCCCTCTGGCGCTCTCCCACCCCAAAACCCTTGACACCCCGGCTACAATTAAATCAGAGAGAAAGCAGGAGACCCGGCCCACCGCCGGGTCTTTTCCTTTAACCAGTCCAGACCGAAGTCCGGACTTAAGTACTTTATTTCGAAGACTTTGAGACTTAAAGTACAGAGGGGGTATACCCCCGCAAGTCGAACGGCGGAAGGCGATGCCGGGGCTAAAACAGGCTCAGCTTGCGCGGCATCTCGATGCCAAGATGCTCATAGGCCAGCCGCGTTGCTACACGTCCGCGTGGAGTCCGGTCGAGAAAGCCAATCTGGATCAGGAAGGGCTCGTAGACCTCTTCGAGCGCGTCCTGCTCTTCGGCCAGAGCGGCGGCCAGAGTGTTCAGGCCGACCGGGCCGCCGTCGTATTTCTCGATGATCGTCCGTAGCAGCCGCCGGTCCAACTCGTCGAAGCCATGTGCGTCGACCTCCAGCAAGGTCAGCGCAGCCTGCGCCACCGGCCTGTCGATGATGCCCTGCGCCCGCACCTGCGCATAGTCCCGCACTCGCCGCAGCAGGCGGTTTGCAATTCGCGGAGTTCCCCGCGACCGCATCGCAATCTCCGCCGCGCCATCGCGGTCGATGGGAACTCCCATCACCTCGGCGCTACGCTCGACCACAAACCGCAGCTCGTCATCGGTGTAGAACTCCAGCCGCAGCAGAATCCCAAACCGCGACCGCAGCGGAGACGAAAGCAGTCCCGGCCGGGTCGTCGCTGCGACAAAGGTGAACGGCTTGATGTCCATGACGTGCGTGCGCGCCGCCGGGCCCTGCCCGATGATGATGTCCAGCTTGTAGTCCTCGAGCGCGGTGTAGAGTTTCTCTTCAAGCACCGGCTGCAAGCGATGAATCTCATCGAGAAACAGCACCTGACGCTCGCGCAGGTTGGTCAGGATCGCCGTCAGGTCTCCCTGAATCTGCAACGCCGGCCCCGAGGTCTGCTGATAGCCGACCTCAAGCTCATTGGCGATGATCGTGGCCAGCGTGGTTTTGCCCAGCCCCGGCGGCCCGAACAGCAGCACATGGTCGAGCGCCTCGCCGCGTGACTTCGCCGCCTCGAGCGCAATCGCCAATTGCTCCTTGGCCTTCTCCTGGCCTACAAACTCGCGCAGCCGCGTGGGCCGCAGCTTCAGCTCGAACGCCGCGTCCTCGTCTACCCGACCAGCCGAGACCAGCCGCTCCGCCTCCGCAGAGGCCCGATTCAAATCCACCTTCGACTTGTTCTTAGGAATGTCCACTAACGGCGATGGTAAGGCGAACACTGCCGCGAAGCAACCAGTTGTCATCCTCCAAAATAAATCATTGCCATAGAAGCAGATGGATGCAGGTCACGATTTGCTATACGTTAGAAATATGGATCGTCGCCAAATGATTACAGGTGCAGCAGCAATGTCCGCCCTCGTCTCCTCGAAAGCTCAAGCCGCCCAACCCAATCGCGAATCCACCCGCAGCTTTCTGGAGCTCAAAACCTGGTACCTGCACAACAGCGAGGAATCTCAGGCCAGCCGCGTCTCCGAGTACCTTGAAACCGGTCTCTTCCCTGCCCTGAGTCGCGCTGGCGCAAAGCCCGTGGCTGCATTCTCCAACCTCATCGGTCCCAACGGTCCCTACATCGTCACCATCGTGCAATATCCGTCTCTCAGCGCCATGGAGACGACTCTCGCCAAAGTTGCCGAGGACGAAGCCCACGAAAAGGCTTCGCAAAAACTCAGTTCTGGCGCGGGAATGCCCT
Organism: Edaphobacter paludis; assembly: GCF_039993895.1. Classification (NCBI taxonomy): domain Bacteria; kingdom Pseudomonadati; phylum Acidobacteriota; class Terriglobia; order Terriglobales; family Acidobacteriaceae; genus Edaphobacter; species Edaphobacter paludis. The sequence continues at coordinate 3,815,459 of NZ_CP121194.1, read as the reverse complement.
TTGTCACCATCGAAAGCAGCCTCCTCCACAGCCTCGCCATTCTCCCCGAAGCTGTGCTTCCCACCGACTCGAACACCCGACCGGCTCGCATCTTCGAGCTGCGTACCTACCAGTCTCAATCCATGACGGCGCTCAACAAAAAAGCCGGGATGTTCAACGGCGGCGAGATCGCCATCTTTCAGCGGCTCGGCATGCGCCCGGTCTTTATCGGCGAATCCATCGTCGGTCCCCGCCAACCGAACATCACCTACATGCTCTCCTTCGATAATCTCGATGGCCGCGAGAAGCACTGGCAGCAGTTCGGCTCCGATCCTGCGTGGAAGACGCTCAGCGCTAACCCCGAACTCAAGGACTCCGAGATCGTCGCAAATATCAGCAACGTCATCCTGCGTCCGCTGGCGTTCTCCCCGCTCCGCTAACCGGAAAACGATCTACCGCCGTAGCTCCAGCAGCAAGACCCCATGCGGAGCTACGGTCGCAGACACTTCGGCCACGCTGCCCAGATCTTTCTTTCCCCAAACATCTTTCGCCGAATACTTGCCGCCTGCCAATCCATATTTCGCAAACGCGGACTTCACCGTCGCGGCTGAGTCTCCCACATTGAACAGCGCGAGGTACTCGTTGCCGCCAACCTTCGTCGTCCAGGCAATCACCTGTCCGTCCTGCCCTGCGAGCCGCTGATGCTCTCCGTGCTGATCCATCGCCACGACCGTCGGGTTCGTCACCAGCGCTGCCGTCCAGTCATCGAGTTCAGTCAGGTTGCCTCCAAAGAATAACGGCGACCGGGCAATCGACCACAACGTCACCATGGTCCTCTGCTCATCCTGCGTTAGTCGGGTTGCCCGCGGCTTGCCATCGCCCGGCACGGGGCTCAGCTTGCCTAGCGGCAGCATGTCCGCATCGGGCCAGTTGCCGGGCTTCACGTACTTTGCCCAGCCTGCAATCACGGCGAACTGGTCCTTCACATTTTGCGACCACTCCTTGTTCTTCTCCCAGTGGTCCCAGACATCGTTCGATATGCGCCACAACTGCGCGTTCTCCCCCAACTCCGCCGCTTCCGCCAGCGGCGCGGGCCCCGGCGAAAGGCTCAGCACAATCGGCCGGCCCGTCTTTGCAATCGCCCGATGGATCATACGAATCTCATCGCCCTTATACGGGTGCGACGCAATGCAATCCACCTTGATGTAGTCAACGCCCCAGCCCGCATATTGCTTCATCAGGGAGTCGTACCACGCCTGCCCAGCTGCATTGTCCTTTACGCCAAAGTTGTCGGGGTTCCACGGGCACTTGTCCGTCGTATCCGCTGCATCGACGGCATGAAACGCGCTGCCCGCAATCGACAGGTTCGCGGCCGCCGCCTTTTTAGTGATCCCACGAATAATGTGGATACCGAACTTCAGTCCTTGAGCGTGCACATAATCGGCCACAGGCTTGAACCCTGCATCGCCCTTCGCTGTCGCAAACCTGTTCAGCGCAGGCTCATACCGTCCATTCGCATCGATGCGATACTGCAGCGTCTCCGGCTTGCTCGCGTCTTCAGGATTGGCCAGATACCATCCCTCATCCACCACGGCGTATTGATAACCCGCGCTCTTCAGGCGCTTGGTCAGAGCGTCGACATTCGCGCGAAACTGAGCCTCGGTGACAGCTAACCCATACGAGTCCCAGCTATTCCATCCCATCGGCGGCGTCGGAGCCAAGGGTTTCTGCTGCGTCACACCCATCGGCTGCATCAGAGCAGCCAGCATCACCACACCCACTCCCTGCCACGCACACTTCAACATGCCGTCTCGCCTCCATTGGTGGATGCGCCCACTATACCCAAACATCAGCGTTCATGGATTGGCGACAGGCATGGGCGGCGCTGACGCCGTCTATCCCGCGCTGCTAAAATCGCAGCCTATGGCCGCCTCCGAACAATCCGTCGCGTCGCACGCGAAGCCCACCGCGCACCATTCCAAACTTGCAGAGCTGGCGGTGCGCCACGCCATCGCCGAAGAGGGGGGAGGTCCGGAGCGGCGTGAAAAAGAACGCAGGGCGGGGAAGCTGTCGGCGCGGGAGCGGGTCGAATTTTTGTTAGATGAAGGCACATTCGAAGAGACCGACAAGTTTGTTACGCACCGCGCGACGGATTTTGGCATGGATGCCCAGCGCGTTCCCGGAGATGGCTTCATCACGGGCTATGGGCGGGTACAGGGGCGGGTGGTGTTTGTCTTTGCGCAGGACTTCACCGTCTTTGGCGGGTCGCTTTCAGAGGCGAATGCCGCGAAGATTGTGAAGATCATGGATATGGCGATGCGAGTAGGCGCGCCGATTGTGGGGTTGAACGACTCCGGCGGCGCGCGCATTCAGGAGGGGGTTGTGTCGCTGGCGGGTTACACGGACATCTTTTTGCGCAATACGCTGGCCAGCGGCGTTGTGCCGCAGATCTCGGCGATCATGGGGCCGTGCGCGGGCGGCGCGGTGTATTCTCCTGCGATCACGGACTTCACGCTGATGACGGAGAAGACCAGCTACATGTTCGTCACCGGGCCGGATGTCATCAAGACGGTGACCCATGAGGACGTGACCAAGGATGCGCTGGGCGGCGCGTTGACCCACAACGAGATCTCGGGCGTGGCGCATTTTATGGCGCACGACGATCAGGAATGTCTCGCGATGGTCCGCGAACTGCTCAGCTTTCTGCCGTCGAATAATCTCGACGACCCTCCGCGCAAGGCCACGCAGGACGATCCTGCGCGCGCCGATGCTGCGCTCGATAGCATCATTCCGGAGGAGAGCAACCAGCCTTATGACATGGTCGATGTCATTTCGCGCGTTGTCGATGACGGCTATTTCTTTCAGGTGCAGGAGTACTTTGCGCGGAATATCGTCGTTGGTTTTGCGCGTATGGCTGGGCGGCCGGTAGGCATTGTCGCCAATCAACCCGCGTTTCTCGCGGGTGTGCTCGACATCAACGCAAGCGTGAAGGGAGCACGCTTCGTGCGGTTCTGCGATGCCTTCAACATTCCGCTCATTACGTTTGAAGATGTGCCCGGTTTCATGCCCGGAATCCAGCAGGAGCATGGCGGCATCATCCGCCACGGAGCGAAGTTGCTGTACGCCTTTGCCGAGGCGACGGTGCCAAAGCTGACCGTGATTACGCGAAAGGCCTATGGGGGCGCCTATTGCGTGATGAGTTCGAAGCATCTGCGCACCGACCTGAACCTGGCATGGCCAACGGCGGAGATTGCAGTGATGGGGCCGGAGGGCGCGGTGAATATCGTCTACAAACGCGAACTGGACGCCGTCGTTCGCCGTGCCGAGGCCATTATGCCGCAAGGAGTCTCGCTGAGTGAAGAGCAGAAGCTGGAAGTTCTGACCGAGGCGCGAAAGGAAAAAGTGGAGGAGTTTCGTGAACGGTTTGCCAATCCCTACGTTGCTGCGGAACGGGGATATATCGATGCCGTCATTCGCCCCAGCGAGACGCGGCGGCGCTTGAACTCCGCTCTCGATATGCTGGCGACGAAGCGCGAGAAGAATCCGGCCAAAAAACATGGCAACATACCGCTGTGAAGCCGGTTGATGCTGTCTACGCCGCACTCCGGTCCTAAACAGTCCAGCTTCAGCGCTACAGTCCCGGAGCGCGAATCGTTCCGCCAAGCTTGGTGAGCGTCGCAATAATTTCCGCCCACCACGTCGTCAGCTCATCCTCTCGCAGTGTCCTCTCATTCGATTGAAAGACGCACTTCAGCAGAAGGGCGTAATAGCCTGGAGGGACCGATTTGCCCTTGGCATCGCGGAAGATCTCGGTCGGCGAAAGCCGCTGCAACTCCGGAATCGCCAGTCCGTGGATCGCGGCGGCAATCGTCTCCCACTGCATCGCGTCGGGAAAAGTAAACGAAAAGTCACGCTCGACGGCCTGGAAGCGCGAAAGCTCGTGCGCCGTCACCTTGCGCAGAGGAAGCGAGTACAGACTCGCCAGATCGATCTGGGCGAGATAAACGGGTTGCCGCAACTTGCGCCGAGCTGTTTCTGAAGCGGAGAGTTCGCCAAATTGGGCGACCGGTTGGCCATCCAATAGCGCGGTTGCACTGCGCCCCGCCTGCAACCAGGCCGGAGTCTCCATCGTAAAAGTAACTTCGCCGTGCGTGAACAGCGACAGCAGCGACTCGATCACGCCCTTCAGTTCAAACACCGGCGCATCCTGCGCCGCATGCAGCGAGCTTGCCGCTACCGTGCCTGTCAATCCAAGAGAGAGCGACGCGGACTCCGCGACCTCATCCGTCCCGCCCGCAAAGATCGCACCCTGCTCAAATAGCCGGACCGTCTGCACATCGCGATTCAGATTATGCGTCAGCATAGTCAGCATGCCCGGCAGGAGCGAAGGCCGCAGCAGCGCTGCCTCCTCTGAGAGAGGATTCTCCATCGCTACCGTCTTCTTACCCACCGCGCTGAACAAGTTGCTGTCCGCCTGCGAGGCAAAGGTGCTCGATATCGATTCGCTGAATCCGAGCGACAGCAGCCGCGTGCGCACAGCGTTCTCGGCAGCAGCCAGAGGGTGTGCAATCACCACGCCCGGTGTCGGCAGCGTATTGGCAAAACGGTTATAGCCATAGACGCGCGCCACCTCTTCAATCAGGTCAATTTCGCGCTCCAGATCGAGTCGCCAACTCGGCAGCTTCGTCGCAAAAGTGTCTTCTGATTGAGGCGTCAACTCGCACCCCAGCGACGCAAGGTACTGCGTAACAATCTCCTTTGTAATCCCCTCAGCGGCGATTGTCGTTCCCAAATGCCGCTGCACCTGCTTCACCGAAAGGGCAATCGGCGCTCGCTCGGTAGTCTTCAGAGCGGCTGCGGGAACCACCACATCGACCAACTCGCCCTCAACCTGTCCGCCAGACTCCAGGATCAGCCGCGAGACCAGTGCATTGGCTACAGGAGCGGCATTGAAGTCAGCCCCTCGCTCGAACCGGTGCGAAGCGTCCGTATGCAGCATGTGCCGCCGCGAACTTCGCCGAATGCTCGCTGGATCGAACCACGCCGCCTCCACCAGAATGTTCTTTGTCTCCGCCGTAATCATGGAGTCCCAGCCGCCCATCACGCCTGCGAGCGCCAGCGCCTTCTTCTCGTCGGCGACCACCAGATCGTCGGCCTCCAGGGTCCGCTCCGTCCCGTCGAGCAGGCGCAACTTCTCGCCTTTGCGTGCCAGCCGGACTACGATGCCGCCCTCAATTTTGTCCAAATCGAAGGCATGCGTGGGATGCCCCATTCCCATCAACACGAAGTTGCTTACGTCGACTGCATTAGAGATCTGCTTCTGCCCGAGCAGGCTGAAGTATTCTGCAATGCGCCCCGAACTTGGAGCAACGGTTACTCCGCGCAGCACCCGCGCCGTAAATCGACCGCAGAGATCAGATGCCTCAATTCGAACGGGAAAAGACTTCGCGCCTTCCGTCGAAGCAGGCAGCGCCACATCGAGCGGAGCCAGCGGCAGGTTATAGATCGTCGCCGCCTCTCGCGCTATGCCGTAGTGGTTCATTGCATCGACGCGGTTGGTGGTGATGTCCATCTCGAACAGATGGCCATTGCCTTCGCCAAGGTCATGCACGCCTTCGACGGCGATGCCGCGCAGGGTGAGGTCATCCGCCAATTGGCGGTCGGAGACAGTAAGTTGCGGCAGGTAAGAGCGGAGCCAGCTTGTAAGAATCTTCATGGGTAGAGGGGGTTATTCAATTCCTTCCGTTAATCCGCGCCGATTCCTTTCAGAATCAATCGGTCTTCCAGTTTGGTCCGGGCATGATGCGCTTCATGAACTCATCGAACAATGGCACAGTAAAAGCGGTATCCCCGTGGTTCGGGCTCCACAGCATCCCTTTCAGGATAAGGCTTTGACGAAGGGGTGCAAGGCTGTTCACAGCTTTACCGAGAGTTGTAGCAATGTCTCCTGAACGATGAGGTCCCGGTCCTAATTCCGCCATGGCGCGAAGATATTTCTTCTCTGTCGGAGTCAAGCGATCGAATCTTACCCTGAAAAAACTCTCATCGAGCGCCGCGACTGCCTGACTGGAAGCCTCATCTACGTCAGTAAGGGTGATGGGGCTCTGCCGTGCGACATCCCAGGAGTGTTTTCCCCATTCCTGAAGAAAGTATGGATATCCATGGGTGCGGTCGAGAATGCTGCCAACTGCGTCAGGTGTGAAATCAACGCCCTCATCGTGGGCCGGTTTCAGAATTGCCAGTTGAGCTTCAGACGGAGCGAGGGGACCGATCATCGGAAAATCAAAGAGACGCTCGGCATACGATTTAGCATTTCCAGCGAGACCGCGCAGTTGCGGTAACCCTGCACCGACCATCGTGAGCGGCAGATTCGCCTGGGCACAGCGATGAAGCGCCGAGATAAGAGCAGCGAACTGAGCTTCTTCGATGTACTGAATCTCATCGATAAAAAGTACTACGTCAGTACCGGCGCTCCTGGCTGCGCGTCCCACCTGCTCAAACAATGTGGCCAGATCTCCTTCAAGATCCCCATTATCAGCTAGTCCAACTTCAGGATCGAGATCAAGACCTACCTCGATATCGTTGTATTTCAGCTTGAACGCCTTGACGAATCCGGCGAGAGCACGAAGGCCATATAGAGCAAGGTCTTTGGCATTTTCCACCTTGCTCAGGCGTAGCAAAGCCAAGCGCAATTGAGGGGCAAGCAACGCGGGAAGTGAGCGGTTCTCCGGTGTCTCAGCCCGTACCGTAAAGACACCCTCAGCCTCGGCATCGGCGCGCATTTTGTCCAGAAGTACGGTCTTTCCCACCCCGCGCAGTCCCACCATCAAAACGCTTTTAGCTGGCCGCCCAATCCGGAGCCGGGCAATGGCGACATGAACCTGCTTCCGCACGCTGTCCCGTCCTGCGAGCTCGGGAGGTTGCGTACCTGCGCCCGGGGCATAGGGGTTGCGAATAGAGTCCATGTTGTATTTATAGCAAAGTTAGCGAGTTTATAAAATTTTAGTAATATCGATAATGTTTGATTAAGTGGATGAATTCAGGAACGGGTCTTCTCAAGCATCCCCGTCGGAAACCCGTCGATACTGCGTTCATTTTTCAGGTGCCAGTACTCCTCCAGACCCTTTTCGCCCTTCGCTTCGGCCCAGCGGGTAAGCTGATCGCGTTCGCCCGCAAAGTCGAAAAAGGGAACATTCATGCCACAGGAGGTCTGCACCAAGCCCACTTCGAGCATCACCATCTGGCGCACCCCCGGCGGCGCGGTGTTATCAAAGTGCGCTGCCAGCAGTGCCGCATACTCCGCGCTGAGGCGCGGCACAATTCGACCCCGACCATACAGACGAAGAATCAGGGGCGGTCCTTCAAACGCGCAGAACATCAGAGTCAGCCGTCCATCGGCCAGCAGATGCGCCGCAGTCTCATTACCGCTGCCGGTGCGATCGACATACGCGACCGTATTGGCATCAATCACGCGCAGAGCCGCGACATCACGCGGCGAAACATTTACATGTCCGTCTGCGGCGGCGGAAGCATTAAAGAAGATCCGCTGCCGCTCAATGAACTCGCGATGATGCGGTTCAATCCGGTCAAACTGCTTTCCCACGGGCGCAGCCTCCTCAAGGAATGTCGAGTCTTTAGTTTAGACAACCCCAAAAGTCTGCACGACTCACCAAAATGCGAGCAGTCCAGGCGGAGGTCGGGTATGCTCTGTTGTCAGAAGTGCTGGCTGCAATCAAAAATTTAACGAAGGCTAAAAAGGGAACCAACGATGCTCCGATTGCTTTTGCACTGGATCCTAAATGCCCTGGCTCTGCTGATCGTGTCGCATTTCGTAGAGGGCTTCCACGTCAGCAGCCTCATCTCCGCGCTGATTGCGGTCATCATCATCGGCCTCTTCAATGCGACGCTGGGCCTCTTCCTCAAGATCATCACGCTGCCGCTGGGCATTCTTACCTTCGGCGTCTTCTTCCTGGTCATCAATGCAGTGATTCTCTGGTTCTCCAGCCAGTTTGTACCGGGCTTCGCCGTAACCACCTTCGGGGCAGCATTTTGGGGTGCGCTCGCGCTGGCGGTGCTTCATCTGCTCTTTGGCTTTCTTGGGATTTCAAAGAAAAGGCACTCCTAGCATTTAAAACGTCGGCCTCGAAGTCGGAAGCATCCCGAGTCCGTAGCTCGCAAGCAGTGGAGGGATTCGATGTTCAAGAAAATTGCAGTTGCATACGATGAATCACCGGAAGCGGAACGCGCCTTTCGTTCGGCGCTCGGTTTGGCCAAGCTTGTTGGAGGGGAACTCTACCTGATTACCGTCATCGAGAACCAGCCCGCTTACATGAGCTACGTGTCGGCAATCGCTCCCGAGGTTCCACTGTTGTTGAAAAATCAGAAGCGTGCGTTTTATGACGACCTGCACAACAAAGCCAGGGCCACGGCAGAGAAGGCCGGTGTCAGCCTGCATTCCGAGATGATTGAAGGAAACGAGATCGATGCCCTGCTTCAGGGCGTAGGCCGGTTGCTGCCTGAGCTTCTGGTAGTCGGCCTTCGCCGCGACCCAGGAGGAATCAGTCGCTATCTGGGCGGAACGGCTCACCAATTAGCGTTGCATGCAAAATGCGATGTTCTCGGAGTTCGCTAGAAACTGTGGCTGCCAGTCCATAGAAACTGTTCCGGCCTCCGTCTGTTTTTTAGGCAAACTGCTCCAGAAACCGCATATCGCCGGAGTAGAACTGTCCAATATCCGAAATGCCATGCTGAATCATTGCAATGCGCTCGACACCCATGCCGAAGGCGAAACCTGTAATCCGGTCAGGATTATAAGCATCGTCATCGAGCCCCAGCTTGCGGCGCTCTTCGGTCACGCTGGCAAAGACAGCAGGGTCTACCATCCCACAGCCCAGCAGCTCGATCCAGCCTGAGTGCTTGCACTTCCGGCAGCCCTTGCCGCCGCAGAAGATGCACGAGATCTGCACGTCCGCCGAGGGCTCGGTGAAAGGGAAGAAGCTGGGAAAGAAGCGGGTCTTGACCCCTGACCCGAACAGCGCCTTCATCGCATGGTCGAGCGTACCCTTCAGGTCGGAGAAGGTAATGTTCGTATCCACACAAAGCCCCTCCACCTGGTGGAAAATAGGCGAGTGCGTGGCGTCCGCGGCGTCGTTGCGATGCACCTTGCCGGGAATGACGATGCGAATCGGCGGAGCCTGGGCGACCATCGTCCTGATCTGGACAGGGGAGGTATGCGTCCGCATCAGCAGTCGGTCGCGGCTGGGCTTCGCGCCTTGATCGGCGATCTGCAAGGTGTCCTGCGTATCCCGCGCTGGGTGGTTCTGAGGAAAGTTCAGCGCCTCGAAGTTATAGAAGTCGGTCTCCACCTGCGGCCCAAGATTCGTTGAGTACCCAAGATGGTGAAATACCCGAACGATCTCCTGCATCGTTTCGAGCAGGGGATGGGCGATTCCCGGCTGCCGAACCGTTCCCGGCAGGGTGATATCGATTCCCCGCACCACAGCCGCACCAGCCGCAGCCACGGGAGCCTGCAGTGCCGCTTCGATCTCCTGCTTAAGCTGGTTGAACCGGATACCCAATGGCTTGCGCGCTTCTGCGGGAGCTGACTTCAGCCATGCCTCGCTGATAAGTTTCAGGCGTCCCTGCTTCCGACCCAGCCAATGCAGCCGAAAGGCTTCCTGTGCTTCCGAGGTCTCAAGGGACGAGGTCCCGCCGCGGACCTCCTCGGCGACGGCGGCAAAGGCGCGATCAAGCGAGGCTTCATCGTAGGTCAGGAGTTGTGGGATGGCTTCGTTCATAGTCGAGATTCAGGATAAATGACCGCCGACTCCATGGGGTCAGAGGCAGAGTGCCACAAACAAAATGAGCACCTCGAAAGGTGCTCATTTTCATAGATCTTTGGTGCCGAAGGGGGGACTCGAACCCCCACACCCTTGCGAGTACATGGACCTGAACCATGCGCGTCTGCCAATTCCGCCACTACGGCACGGTGTAAGCGTTCCAGCCAGAGCCGAAAACCACTAAACCCCGAGCATTCAGTCTCGCAAACGTGCGGGCCGCTGTCAATTCCACTACAGCGTAAGAGACCTATTCCTCGATCTGGCATCTCATTACCTGTGACGCAGGAACATTTACCTATGACCGAACAAAATCCCTTACTCTCTCAGAACGGCGGCAGCACTCCTCAGATTCCCGAAGACCTGGCCATCGAGATACGCAAGCTCGCCCACGACCTCAGCAATGCCCTCGAGATCATCGTGCAGACGAGCTATCTCCTCAGCACCACCGAGATGAAGGAGCCCGCCTCCGACTGGCTGCGGATGTTAGACGGCGGCGTTCAGAAGGCTCTCGATCTCAACGGTGCCCTTCGCAACTACATCAAGACTCATAGCCCCAGCTAATTATTTATTTCGAGCCGAAACCTTCTTCGCTGTCTTCTTGGTAGAAGCTTTAGCAGGTGTCTTCTTTGCTGCCGCCTTCTTTGCCGGAGCCTTGATGCCTGGGGTCTTCTTTGCCAGAGCTGTCTTTGCCGGAGCTTTCTTGCTCGGCGTCTTCGGCGCAGGGTCCTTCTTTGATCCCGCCCCATTCGCCAGTTTGTTTTCATGTGAAGCCAAGAGCTTTTCAAGCTGTTCAAGCAGGACGCGCGTGTGCATTGGCTTGACCAGCATCTTGTCTGCGCCCATCTCCTGCCAGTCCTCGTCCGCCGTCGGAAACGCCGTTAGCAGTGCCACTGCCGGCCGGTACGATGCCGCCCGCGCTGCCTTGATCACTTCCAGGCCTGATGCCTCCTTCTCCATACGCATGTCTGTAATCACCATGTGATACTCATGCGTATGCAGCTTCGACTTGCCTTCTTTCGCTGAAGCGGCGGTATCCACTTCGAATCCGCTAATCTCCAGCACAGCCTTCAAAGTCAACAGCACAGCAACTTCATCATCTACAAGCAGTATTCGACGTTTCATTCGTTTCCTCTCACCATTGGGAGCATACACACAGTATCCGTTATCGCATCTCCAAAGCAAACTCGGTTATGAAAGCCGCTGGAGCCCCGTGGCGCTCCATGCCGACCGTGGCATCGAAAGTGCTATACTTTACGTTGCAGCGCAACCTTTAACCTTAAGGATGCGCCTAACCCTATACAAACGCATAGCGAGCCGCAATGCACGCTGTGGAGGCGACCTATTCCCCCAATTGATAAACGTTCCGCCAAGTCTTTCATCCGCACCAATGAACGTATCCGCGCCCGCGAAATTCGCGTCATCGACGAGAACGGCGAACAACTCGGCGTCATGGCTCCCTTCGAAGCCCTTAAAATGGCCCGCGAACGCGCGCTGGATCTCGTAGAGATATCCCCCAACGCCGTTCCCCCCGTCTGTAAAATCCAGGACTACGGCAAGTTCCTCTACGAGAAAGACAAGAGCGACCGCGCCGCCCGCAAGAAGCAAAAGATCATTGTCATTAAAGAGGTCAAGTTCTCGGTCACGGTAGACGAACACGATTACCAGACCAAGAAAAACCAGGCCGTCCGCTTCCTCGGCGATGGCGACAAGGTCAAGGCATCGCTCCGTTTCAAAGGTCGCCAGATGGCGCACCGCGACCTCGGTTACAAGATCATTAACCGCCTCATCCTAGATATAGGAGACGCCGGACTGGTCGAATTCATGCCGCGCATGGAAGGCACGACCCTCCATGCCATTCTTGCGCCTTCAAAGAAGGCTGAAGTCGTTCCGGCAAAGAAACCGGTACCTGCGTTTCCCGCGTCGGCAGAACCTGCTGAACCAGCTCCCACTCAGGCCTGATTTATCTCGATTCTGCACGCTGATTCGACCGTTTTTCCTCTTTAAGCCCACAAATCCCTGGTGGCCCATCCTTCACATTTTTGCGAAGGATGGGGAGGGATAGCCTCCCCTAAAATACGTAAATCCACGTCATCTGGACCAAGGCATTCCTTGCCTTGAAGAATCCTGCATGAGCTTTCGTCACGTCGATCCAAGCGACGTTGAGTGTCTGAGCGGGGATATCCTGCGTGCCGCACTATGGAAGACGAGAGATAGAGCCTGATTTCTCAACCCAAAACTCGGCAACTAGGGAATGATTTTAGGCATCTCAGGGTTTCCGCATTAGGTAATTTCTTCCGATCCCGCGCTAAAAAAGAGAATACAGATTCCGTTTATCGAAGAAATTAACTGCAGGATTTTGCGTATTTGCGAAAATTCGTGATTACGTCGGTCACTTCAGCAGGTTCATATTCCAGTATGTATTTGATTCTAATGGACTTAGTTCCAAATCCATCTTAATCTCAATTCATCGAATCTGTCCAGCAAAATTCGTGGATAGAAAATACAACTTCTGGGGTACACATCATGCAAAACATCGTCCGCACTTTCGCAATCGTCCTCGTTCTCACCGGCGCCGCTGCTTCCACCCAGACCTCCTCCGCCTCCGCCAAGACCATCATCACCGCCAAGGTCAGCGCCGGTCCGACTCCTGTATGCCCCCCGAACGCCCCTAATGCCTGCGGTATGAACGGTGGCTGGTAGTTCCGAGGTTCCTGATCATCCAATTTGTGCAAAATAGTGCGATTTAATTGTTGTGCACCCCCGTGGAATCGACTAGGCTTCTTAATAGCCTCACGGGGACGGCAAGATGATCAGTACGTGGCTAGTATCGTTCTTCACTTATCTCGAACCTCTGCTATGTGCGGCGGCTCTCTTGTTTCTTTTGCGCATCAAGCCTTGGCGTAACTACATCTATCTCGTGGCATTGCTTTCGGTCAGGTTGGCTTCTGACTTGGTGTACTTAGGCCTGAAAGCCATGATTCATGTGAGTGTCGTTGAAGCTGGCAGTGCTTATCGTATTTATTTCTACAGTTACTGGGGTTCCTACGCTATCGAGGCTATCCTCTCGATTTTAATCATCTATAGCATCTTCAAACTTGCCATGGCCCCATTGAAGGGACTTCAAGCATTAGGAATGTTGATCTTCCGTTGGGTGGCTGCAATCTCGGTAGCAGTTACCGTTGGTCTCGCCATTGCCCCAAATCAATCAGGCAAAGAGTTTATCGTCGGCTTAGTCACGCAGATGCAGCGGACATCGAGTATCCTCACCCTCTGTCTGCTTATTTTTGTGTGCTTCGCGATTCGGCCCATGGGACTGTCTCATCGCAGCCGGATATTTGGGGTTAGCCTCGGTCTTGGAATTCTGGCGACGACCGATCTAGTGCGAGCAGCTTGGATTGCCCACAATTCGACCATGGAATCAGCTGTAAACTTGATTGGTGGTTTTGCCATATGCGTTACCCTTTGCATCTGGTCGACTTACTTTGCGTTACCGGAACCGAAGCGCCGGATGATCCTACTGCCCACTACCTCGCCCTTTCATCGCTGGAATCAGATTTCTGCTGCTCTGGGCGACGAGCCTGGTTACGTTGCAATCGGCGGTATCCCTCCGGAGCTCTTTGCCCCGGCTGAGATAGAGCTCATGAAGCGTGCCTCCGCGATGATGGCCCCGCAGAAGGTTGAAGCGCACCCAACCTCCAATCTGCGCTCCATCTCCGCATAAGAACTACTGAATACCTGTAAGAAAACGGCAACAGCTCTCCGCTGTTGCCGTTTCCCTTTCCACCGTCCCTATCAATTTCAAAGACAACTTCCTGGTATTCCAATCTCCAGCGCCCTCAAATAGTCAGACATCGGGGTCATCGGTGCAGATTGGTCCAGTTTGTCGGGAGCTTAATTAATTAGCTACAACAATCCCTCGACAATCGAAGCTGCCTTGGCAAGCGCGCCATCCAGTGCCGAGACATCGTTGCCTCCAGCCTCCGCCAGATCGGGCCGCCCTCCGCCCTTGCCGCCGACCATTCCCGCCAGCAGTCCTACGATCTTTCCGGCCTGCAACTTCGCGGTAAGGTCCTTGGTCACGCCAACGATCAACGAGACCTTGCCATCCGAACCAGCGCCAAGAACCACGACGCCGCTGCCGAGTTTGGTACGCAGGTTGTCCACCAGCGTCCTCATCTGGCCCTTGGCGTCCTGCGAATTACCCAGCGCATCGACTCGCAGCGCCAACACCTTGATTCCCTTGACTTCAACAGCGGAAGAAGCCGCGTCCGAGACGGAAGCCGAAGCCGACTTCATACGAACGGTGTCCAGCTCGCGTCGCAGCTTCTTCATCTCTTCTTCCTGCGCCGCGATCCTATGGCGCAACGCGTCCGCAGGGCTCGCGTCATCAGAGCCAGTTCCGACCATCTGACCGACAACCTTGGCAACGTCAAATCCACGCCGGAACTCCGTCAGCGCTCCTATGCCGCTCACGGCCTCAACCCGGCGCACGCCGGACGAGACCGAGCCCTCGCCAACCAGCTTGATTAGCCCAATCTCTCCAGTCGCTTCAGTATGGGTTCCGCCGCAAAGCTCGGTCGAAAAGTCGCCGATTTTGACGACGCGCACTCGGTCGCCATACTTTTCCCCAAACAACGCCATCGCGCCAAGCTCATTCACGGCAACGTCGATAGGCACGTCCACCAGGGTCTGCACGGTCGCGTTTCCCAGCACCTGCCGATTAACGATGTCCTCAATCTCCTGCAACTCCTCATCGGCGACGCCGGTGAAGTGCGAAAAGTCAAATCGCAGCCGCGAAGCGTTCACCAGCGACCCCGCCTGTTTCACATGTTTGCCCAAAACCTCGCGCAACGCCGCGTGGAGCAGGTGGGTGCCGGTATGATTTCGCTCCGTCGCACGCCTATTCTCCGCATCGACGACTGTATCCACCACATCGCCGACGGCGAGCGTCTGCCGCGCCACGACCTTATGCGCGAAGACGCCCTGCACCGGCTTGGTGGCCCCGCTGACGTCGGCCACAACCGTATTGTGGTCGTCCGAATACAGCCAGCCCCTATCGCCCACCTGCCCACCCGAGTCGGCGTAAAAGCTGGTCGCATCAAGCACCACCTCGCCCTGCTCCCCAGCCTTCAGCTCCGGCACGCCTACGCCATCCTTCACCAGTGCAAGGATCCGAGCGCCATCGACCCGCAGCGCCAGGTAGCCCTCAAACTCCGTCTTCGGCAACTCGCGATAGACCGGCGCCGCCGACTTCTGCGAGCCACCCTTCCACGAAGCACGCGCCCGCTGCTGCTCCTCTTCCTTGGCAGCATCGAAGCCCGTCATATCAAACTCAATGCCGGCATCGCGCGCCGCATCGACCATGAAATCCAGCGGCATTCCAAACGTCTCGTACAGCCGGAACGCCAATGCGCCCGACCGCAAGGTCTCCTCATTCATCTGCCGCAGCCCAAGCTCCAGCGTGCGCGCAAACTGCTGCTCCTCAGCCAACACCACCTTCGCCACACGGTCAGCGGACTCCTTCAGCTCCGGATAGGCTGCACCCATCTCATCGCGAACGGCGAAGACCATCTCATGCATGAAGGGCTTCTCCTGCCCCAGAAGGCGTCCATGCCGAATCCCACGACGCAGAATCTTCCGCAGCACATAGCCGCGGCCTTCATTCTGTGGATGAACCCCATCCGAAATAAGAAACGTAGCCGCGCGGGCATGGTCAGCGATAATCCGCAGTGAAGCGCGCGAGCGATCATCCACCTCGTGTTCGGGTTCAACCTTATGCCCCGTCAACTGCTCCGCCCGCATAATCAGCGGAGTAAACAAGTCCGTCTCAAAGTTCGACAATACTCCCTGCAACACCGCTGACACCCGTTCCAGCCCCATGCCTGTATCAATCGAAGGCTTGGGCAGGGGGGTCAACACGCCATCACTGCTGCGGTCGAACTGCATGAAGACCAGGTTCCAGATCTCGACGTAGCGCTGCTCGTCTTTTGGAAAAGGAACGTCCTCGCCTGTCTCCGAAGCCGCGATACCGAGGTCGTAATAAATCTCCGAACACGGTCCGCAAGGCCCGGTATCGCCCATCGCCCAGAAGTTATCCGCCGCGCCCAGTGCGAAGATGCGCTCCGCTGGAACGCCAACATCGAGCCAGAACTGGTACGCCTCCGTATCGCGCGGAACCGCTGCGTCGCCCTCAAAGATCGTGACGTACAGCTTCGCCTTATCGATGCCGAACCACTGCGGCGAGGTCAGCAGCTCCCACGCATACGCGATAGCATCCTTCTTGAAATAGTCGCCAAAACTGAAGTTCCCCAGCATCTCGAAGAAGGTATGGTGCCGCCGCGTGAAGCCGACGTTCTCCAGATCGTTGTGCTTGCCGCCTGCACGCACACACTTCTGCGAACTGGCCGCCCGCGAATACTCGCGCTTCTCCGCGCCCAGGAAGACGTCTTTGAACTGATTCATCCCTGCGTTGGTAAATAGCAGGGTGGGATCGTTCGCCGGCACCAGCGAAGAAGAGTGCACGCGCCGGTGCCCCTTGGTCTCAAAAAACCGCAAAAAGTCTTCTCGAATCTGGCTTCCCGAACGATATTCCATATAGCTGAAAGTTTATCAGCCTGATTCAAGCTCTCGCACACGCAGCTTCATTCCGCTTGCACTCCAGGCCGCCACGTAATCCCCTCCAGCCGCAATGCAGCATCCTTCGTCGCCTTTAACCTCGCAAACTCCTCCCGCCACCGAACCATCTCCAACGCGCAAACCAGAGCATCGAAGGCATCTTCCGACCCCAGTGCCTTCGCCATCACGCCACGGGACAACCCCGCATATGCGGCATCTTCCTTTTGCTTCGCCGCCAGATAAGCCTTCCGCGCCGCAGGATTGCTCTTCGCCACCGGCCCCGTCAGCAGCCGTGTATACATCTCGACCAGTAAGGACTGCGGCTTCTTCGCGTCCAAAGCCGCGTCCTCAAACGGCCAAACCCGAAATCCCGCCTCGCGCATCCGCAGCAGAAACGGCATCGCCCGCAGCGACCCCGTCCCGACGCTGCCCGAGCCGCCGATCTGAAACGGCGACTTCGCCGTAATCCCAAACATCTTCGCCGCGCGTTCCGGATCGCCTCCCTCCTGCCGTGGCGCGATCTTATTCTCCCAATCCGTTGCGCGCATCATCCGCCGCAGCCCATCGCCGCAAAACTCCATCGGCCGTTTTCCCGTCCGCGACGCGCCAACCTTTCCCCAGAATCGCCCGTCCTCGCACTCCCGCGCCAGCCAGCGCTCGCCATGCCCCGCCGCCACGTGCTGCCAGAAGTCGAAGATCGTCGCGCACCCATGCTCGGCCAGAAACCACGCCGGAAAACTGAAGCAGCAATCGATGCCCACCACCATCCGCGGAGTCTCCCGCGCCAGCTCCACCAGCCACTCCCCCAGCTCCACGCGAGTTCGCCCACTCTCAAGGCTCACCCTCCCTGTGGCCGCCGTCCACACTCCTGCCCAGATCTTCTTTCGCTGTCCTGGCCCCTTATCGCCCGACCAATCCACCGCTACCACCCGCTCTATCGCCTCTGCCCGCATCTCCACCCGCCTGGAACCTTTGCCCTCCTTCCAGCGTAAACTTCTATGCAGTCATCCCCCAAGCCCCGCCTTGGAAAGCCGGAGACATCATGCTCAAACTCTTCCTCTTCTGCATCCTCCTCCTCATCTGCTGGCCGCTCGCGCTCGCCGCTCTCTTCCTCTATCCGCTCATCTGGCTATGCCTGCTGCCCTTCCGCCTGCTGGGCATCGTAGTCGAAGGCACATTCGCGCTCATCGCCGCCATCTTCCTTCTTCCGGCAAAGGCTCTCCGGGCCATCTAGACAGAATGTCTCTTTGCTTGTCATTCCGTAGCGAAGCGGGGAAGCAGCTGTCTGAGTACCTAACACGATCGGGAATCCCGCCTGGAGACATTGCACCGCACTATATTCAAAGGCCACCCTAGAACTCCGGCAAATCTTCATCTCGCTCCGCATAAGAGTCTGAATCCCGCCCACCCTCGTCGATCCCTGCTAGGGCCTCCTCCGGCAGATTCCACTCGCGCAATACCTTAAAGACAACCGAAGCAGAAAACCCCGCACGCATCAGCCTGCCCATCACACGCACCGTCTGCTTCTGAGCATCCGCTCCACTCGGCTGCTTCAGTCGTTTGCGGGCAATGTACTCCCGAGCCAGCGCCACCTCATCCACATCGTCGTATGCCTTGGCCAGCGTAGCTGTGACCAGGTCTTTGTGAATACCCTTCTGCGCAAGATCCTGTTGCACACGGCGGCGGCCATGCTTCTCGTTCTCCTTGCGCAGGCGCGTGTAGTCCGCCGCAAATCTCCTATCACTCAGATAATTCAATTCCTTCAGCCGAGCCACGACGGCATCCATCGCCCGTTCCCCGGCCTCGCCTTCCTCGGCACGGCTCTTCATCAACCGGCGCAGATCGCGTACCGTCCGCATCCGCCGCGCCAGCACGCCCACCGCATACTCAAACAGGCCCGCCTCGCCCACTGGCTCGCGCTTCTTCGGTCTCGCAAACGCCATCACTTTATTCCTCCCCACCATTCTCCTTCAAATATTCGGCGACTCGCCCTCTATTTCTAGAGTGGGTCGGCGAGCTGCTGTATGGACTTAGCGGCGGCCATATCGCATCGCTGCAAATACAATTGAAGATGGATGCTCTCAGGTTTTAGCTCGCATTGGCACTATCTCTGGCTGGTTGCGGCTTCGTTGATCGCCGGTGTGATGAATGCCATGGCGGGTGGCGGCTCATTTTTATCCTTTCCGGCGATGCTGTCGATGGGGATTCTGCCAGTTCAAGCGAACGCCACCAATACGGTCGCGCTCTGGCCGGGCCAACTGACTTCGCTAGCTGCGTTGAAGTCAGATCTTCGCAAAGACCTGCTGCCGGTAGCAGCGCTTGCTTCGATTCTTGGCGGATTGACGGGCGCGGAAGTCCTGCTGCGGACGAGGCAGGTCACGTTTTTGCATCTCATCCCCTGGCTGCTGCTCATGGGGGCAGTGATCTTCGGCATCAGCGGACCGGTATCGCGATGGTTGCGGGCGCGGTCCGCCGAGCCTCACGCGAAGCGTACCCCAAGATACTTTCCGCTGTTCTGCGCATTGTTTCCAATCTGCTTCTATATCGGCTACTTTGGCGCCGGCGGCGGCTTTCTTATCATGACGGTCCTTGCGTTATTTGGCGTGGAGGAGATGCATGCTCTCAATGCCATGAAGATCGTAACCGCCTGCCTCTCAAACCTGGTGGCCATCATCACATTTATTGTGAGAGGAGCGGTCCTGTGGCACTACTGCCTGATTTCAATGGTGTTTGCCGCGATGGGAGGGTATATCGGCGCGCGATATGCCCGACGCATGAATCCTGATGTATTACGAAGGATCGTCGTTCTCACGGGATGTGTCATCTCGGCGTATTTTTTCTGGAGGCAATACTAGATGCAACGGAACACAATTGACCTTATCGGCTATGTTGCAGCCACATGTACGACGTTATCTTTTCTGCCGCAGTTGGTCCGGGTGCTGAGGCTCCGTTCTGCGAGAGAGATATCGCTGGGCATGTTTTTGATCTTCTCCATTGGAACGGCGCTGTGGCTGACCTATGGCCTGCTGTCCCACTCCAGGCCGGTCGTAGCAGCAAATGCGGTGACATTTGTATTGTCGATGAGCATCCTGGTATTGAAGCTGCGCTTCGATCGCAACGTACTGAAGGAGGTAACCACCGTATGAGCCACGAAGGAATTCGAATTGTGAACGCGGATGACGCCCGGCGCGAGGCCGAGGAGGACAAGGCGTTGCATGCGGACGCGGTGACTCCAAAGAAGGTACGCGTGATGAAGACCGAGGGAACTGGAGTCGAGATCGACTGGAAGGATGGTCATCACAGCGCATGGAATTTTGCATGGCTGCGCAATGCCTGTCCCTGCGCGACCTGCCACGAGGAGCGCGACAAGAGTGGTCGCAAGCCAGGCGTTGCCAAGCCCAAAGCACAAGCGTTGCTGGCGATGTATGAGGCACCGGCGCGACCCGTCGAGGTAACGCCGGTGGGCAAGTATGCCCTGAAGTTCAAATGGAACGACGGGCACGAGACCGGGATTTACTCGTGGGACTATCTGCGGCGCGTCTGCCAGTGCTCCGAGTGCCTGGCGAAGGGCTGAGAACTCCCGGCTTAAGGTAAACAAGCTTCTGCAGGCGTGGAGTTCGCGCGACCTCGGCGAGAGAATATTCGTCGAGTTTGTCCAGGAAGGCAGCGTAAGCGCTATCGAGCGCGCCCTTGAGCAGGCAGGCTCCGGCCAAGGGACAAAGCTGTGAAGTGCAATCGATGACGGAGTCACCGGGTTCGACGACACGCAGAATTTCGCCGAGCGAGATCGACTCAGCAGTTCGCGCCAGTCGCAGGCCGCCGCCTGAGCCTTTGCTGGTGATGAGGAAGCCCTGCAGCCCCAACTGATGCGCCACCTTGACCAGGTGGGTATACGGAACATTGAACATGGTGGCGGCTGCCCGGACTGTGACTGTGGCTTCCATGGGCTGGGCGCGGCTGCCGAGATACATCAGCAGCCGCAGCGCCAGGTCCGAGAAGCGATTGATATGCATGGAAGGTGCGACTCCTATAGTTACGCTTTAGCCAGTTCCGTCACGAAGGAAGGATCAGGAGCGAATGCTTCACTATAACGGTCGGCGAGGGGTACGTTCAGCGAATCGAGAACACCTTCGACCGCGCCCATGAAGCCGACAGGTCCGCAGTAGTAGAAATCCGCTGGCTGCTGAGGCAGATAAGGACGGAGAGAGTCGATCGAGATGCGCCCCGCTGCATCGAAGTCGCGCCCTTGCACGTCCGCTGGCGTGACCTTCTCGTAATAGACAAGAGCGCGCGCGTGCGGATGAGCAGCGGTGAGCTCTCTTGTCTCATCGCTAAATGCATGGTGGCTACGCTGCATGGTGGCATGAACAAAGAGCACGGGACGCTTGGAGTTTCGCGCGAGGTGCTCGAACATGCAGATGGCCGGGGTAATACCGACGCCTCCGCTGAGCAGTACCACTGGTTTGTCGTTGTCGCGCAGAACAAAGTCGCCCTGCGGCACATGCGCCAGGATCGTGTCTCCCTCGTGGACGGACTCGTGAAGGTGATTCGAGATCAAACCGTTCTGCGCCGCTGCGATATGCGCTGGAGCAGACTCACGCTTTACGCTGATGCGGTAGGTGCGGCCATTGGGCACTCGAGACAGGCTGTACTGGCGAATCTGCTCAAAAGGGGAGTCGGGAACCTGCGCTTTGACCCCGAGATACTGCCCCGGAAGAAATGTCGGCAATGGTGCGCCGGTAGGCGAGACAAGGTGGAAGGATGTGATGACGTCGCTCTCCACGACTTTGCGCTCTACCGTCAGTGGAGAATACCCCGCCCATCCTCCCAACTGGCTCCGGCCTTCGGTGTAAAGCTTCTGCTCCACTCCAGTCATAATCTCTGCAAGCTGGCCATAGGCCGCGGCCCAGGCGTCAATGACCTCAGGCGTAGCGGCATCGCCGAGCACGGTACGGATGGCGCGTAACAGATGGTCACCAACAATGGGATAGTGCTCAGGCTGAACTTCGAGGCTGGCATGTTTGTGCGTGATGCGATTAACCATGCCGCCGAGTTGGTCAAGCCGATCGATGTGAGCGGCATAGGCAAGAATCGAGGCTGCGAGACTGCGCGCCTGCCCGCCATTCTGCTGGTTAGCAGGATTGAAGATGTTGAAGAGGGAGGGATTCTCCTCGAACAGCGTGGTGTAGAAGACCGTCGTAATCGCTTCGCCATACTGCTGTAAAACCGGGACCGTGGCCTGAACTATTTCCTTTTGCTGTTGAAGCATCATGCCTCCTGAATATGTAAACTAGATACATATTCAGTGTTCCGCAAAACGTGCGCTAAACGCAAGTAATGGGCGGTAAACGAACAGGGCAGTCGCCACTCATAGCTATTTGGTGATGCTCAGCATCTTTAACGCTGCGTCAACACTGCTGGCGACCAGAAGTATCTCGCGGCTCTTCTGCTTCAACATTCCCTGTCCTACGGCGTGGTCGAGAAAGCCCAGCAGTCGGTCGTAGAATCCGTTGATGTTTAACAGCACGATCGGTTTATCGTGCAGTCTCAGCGTCTGCCAGGCGAGCACTTCGAACATCTCTTCGAGCGTTCCGAAGCCGCCGGGCATGATGATGAAGGCATCGGATTTTTCTCCCATCAGCGCCTTGCGAGTGTGCATAGTGTCGACGACGTGCAACTCGGTAACGCCCTCGTGCGCCACTTCGAGGTCGACGAGCACCTCGGGAATCACTCCGACTACGTGCCCTCCATGCGTCAGCGCCGCCTCAGCGACGGCGCACATAAGGCCCACTTTGGCGCCCCCATAAATGATGCCGATGTCGTGAGCGGCAAGCGCGCGACCCAGATCGTCCGCAGCGGCTTGGTAAGCGGGATCAACCCCATTGGCGGAGGCGCAGAAGACAGCGATATTACGAATCGGCATGCTCACAGAATATCGTCCCTTGGTGAGCAAGGAATAAATTGTGATCCGTGGCATCGATGATAGGAGGGCAGACAAGGAGTCTGCCCTCGTGCAAAGAGAAGTGAAAGGAAGAAGACGGAATTTAGCGGAGAGTAATTGTGGATCCGTTGAACGCTGCTGAAACTTCAAGAACAAGTGTTCCGGCAGGATGGTTGCTGTTGGCCGAGTTGGTGACGATGCGGGTGCCGGGTGCAAGATTGACGGAGATAGTCTCGCCAGCTTTGAGCGTCATCATCGTATCGCCGGCCTTGAGATCCATCGGCGAGGCAGAAGCATTATGAAGCTCGAACTTGATGGTCTTCGACCGTGCGAACATGGCGTTGACCGGTGTGAGTACGTTGACTGGAGAGGCATAGACTGCCTGTGAAGCAAGCAGGCATGCAACGGCAAGAGGCGCGATGAAAAGAGACTTGCGAATCATAAGAGAAACTCCTGGTATGGCGATGTTGGCGTCAGTGAAACTCGGGGACGTTCCACAAACGTTGCCGTGCGGGCATAGTTTAGAGTTGGCATCCGTCAGAGGAGTCGAGGGACGCACGGAAGATAGCTGGAGTTCGGTTTAGGCTGTGCGTATGAATTCGAACCCGGTAATTCCGGTCGAAATCAGATGGAAGCGCGGGGCCCTGAATTAATCACCGGGTGGGGAAGCGGTTGCGACAACGAATGCAAATTGCGTTTTGTAGCCCATAAAGTTCCCTGATGAATGCGTGCGGCGGAATCTCTCTGCCTAAGGTTCAGGAGATTCGTCGTTGAGATTGATTACGCAGATTGGACGTGGGTGGTTCCCGATCAGATGAAAAAATATTCATTCGGAATCAAATAAATTCGCAGCGCGAGCTTGAAATTATTTCGGGCGATAGGACGCCTTTCAGCAGGTTGATTTCTATACACAGCGGCGCTGGAAATCATTCCCGCGCTATGAACGTAAAATTGAGGTTGGAGCTTAAGGATGTCATCGGAGTTGGTTGCAAATATGAACCCGCAGCAGCGGGAGGGCGTCGAAGCCGTCGATGGCCCCGTGCTGTTGCTGGCTGGAGCGGGCAGCGGCAAGACCCGCGTGATTACGCATCGCATCGCCTATCTCATCAAGGAGAGAGGTGTTCCAGCGGACTCGATTCTCGCGGTGACCTTTACCAATAAGGCGGCAAAGGAGATGGCCGAACGAGTCGATAAAATTATGGGGCACACGTCGCTGGCCAAGCCCATGCTGGCCACGTTCCACTCATTCTGTGTGCGCGTCTTGCGCCGCGACATCGAGGCCATGCGGGTCAATGGCGTTGGCCTTACGCGAACGTTTGCCATCTACGACGAGACCGATCAGCAGGCAGTTGTGAAGCAGGCGCTGAAGCGATTGGCGATCGATGACAAGTCGCTGAAGCCGCGCGTCGCATTGGGGCGAATCTCGTGGGCGAAGAACCACATGATCGATCCGCAGGAGTATTTTCTTGCCAGCGCGAATCCGATGGAGGAGAAGATTGCGCACATCTTCGAGATCTATCGAAAGGAGCTATTCAAGGCCAATGCGCTCGACTTCGACGATCTGCTGCTCGAAACTGTCCGGCTGCTGAAGTCGTCCAGCGAGGTAAGAGAACGGTACAACCGCCGCTACAGATATCTGATGATCGACGAGTATCAGGACACCAACCGTCCGCAATAC
Organism: Edaphobacter paludis; assembly: GCF_039993895.1. Taxonomy (NCBI): domain Bacteria; kingdom Pseudomonadati; phylum Acidobacteriota; class Terriglobia; order Terriglobales; family Acidobacteriaceae; genus Edaphobacter; species Edaphobacter paludis. The sequence continues at coordinate 3,791,407 of NZ_CP121194.1, read as the reverse complement.
GAGCTAATGAAGCTGCTCTCCGGACCGGAGGGGAACGTCTGCGTCGTCGGCGATGAAGACCAGTCCATCTATAGCTGGCGCGGTGCCGACATTCGCAACATTCTGGAGTTCGAAAAAGACTTTCCCCACGTTCGGACCATCCGGCTGGAGCAGAACTATCGCTCGACGCAGGTGATCCTGGAGGGTGCGTCGGCAGTGGTCGCGCAGAATACGCAGCGAAAAGGCAAGAACCTCTGGACCTCGCGCGAGGGCGGTTCGCTGATCGGCTTCTACGAGGCTCCCGACGGAGAGAACGAAGCCCTGTTCATCGCAGACCGCATCCAAAAATATCTTCGCGCTGCCGGGCAGCAGGAAGACGCGCCCCGCTGCGCTGTGCTCTACCGCACGAACTCGCAGTCGCGACTGGTAGAAGAGGCCCTGCGGCGATATCAGATCCAATACCACATGGTCGGGGGATTCAGCTTCTATGACCGCGCCGAGGTAAAAGACATCCTCAGCTATATGAAGCTGGTGCAGAATGTGCACGACTCCATCGCGCTGGGCCGCGTGGTCAACTCGCCTCCGCGAGGCATCGGCAAGACGACGATGGAGACGCTCGAGCGAATGGCACTCTCCTCCGGCATGAGCACGTGGGACGCAATTGGCAAAGCGATTGAGGACAAATTGCTGCCGCAGCGGGCATTGATTGCGCTCAGCGGCTTTCGTCGTTTGATCGAAGACGCTCGTGCAATGCTGGGCCCGGGATTTGCAGAAAAGCTCGCCGCAGATGTGGAAGAACAGGAAACAGGGGACAGCGATCAGGGAACAGCCAGCGAGGATGCTTCGTTTGACGTTGCAGACTTTGAGGCTGCTCCAACAAGTGATGACGCGGCCGACACAACCTTCGACACCAGCTTTAACTTCGGTTTCGATTTCGGTCCAAGTGAAGAGATCTCCACTATCGCGCCGGAGAATGCCACAGATTCCGATGCCTCGCACCAGATCGACGCTGTTTCGTTTAATCCTTTTGCGCCCGTGATATTGAAGAAGTCGGCCGCTGCGTCTCCTGCCAGATTGACATCCATTGCTGCGACGGAAGTAGCGGAGGAAAAGCCGGCATTTCGCAAGCCAGGAGATGCAGCTACCTTGCCGGAGTTGATCAAATTTTTAAATGACCGTAGTGGCTACATCCGAGTCCTGGAAGAAGAGGCCACCCCGGAGTCATTCTCGCGTATTGAGAATCTGAAGGAATTGGCGAACGCAGCGCAGGACGCACAGGAGCGTGGCGAGACGCTGCACGAATTCCTCGACCACGCTGCGCTGGTGAGCGATGCGGACTCGTACTCGGCTGATGCACGCGTAACCCTGATGACCCTCCACGCGGCCAAGGGGCTGGAATTTCCGCTCGTCTTTCTGGCGGGAATGGAGGAAGGCCTCTTTCCGCACTCGCGCACCTTCACCGACCCCATCGGCCTCGAGGAGGAGCGTCGGCTCTGCTACGTCGGCATGACCCGCGCCATGGATACGCTGGTGATGACTCGCGCCCGCTACCGTCGTCGCTATGGCAGCGACATGCCGGAGTCGAGCATCCCTTCGCGCTTTCTCGAAGAGGTTCCATCGCGTCTGGTCGAAGACCTCGGCAGCCCCCCGGCGCGTCCGCAGTTTTCCGGCTCGGATTATGGAAACTCCTACTCAACCCCGTACCCGAAGGCGAATCGCTTTGGCGCCGGCAACACAGACGTAGGCGAACGCCATTACAGCTACGAGGATGAAGACCAGAGAGCCCAGAGTGCCCAGAGCAGCGCATCAGGAAGCAGCGCTCGTTCGAAATTCAGCAAAACCGCTGTTCCCGGCCAATCCATCGACAACATCGCCAGCTTCTTTGCGGCCCGCGGACAGAAGATCTCGCGGCCAAAGCTGGACATTCCCGAGGCCACCGGCAAGACCGGGCTGCAGCAGGGAATGCGCGTCCGGCACCCCAAGTATGGCGAAGGAACTGTCTTTCGCCGCGAAGGCGACGGGGATGACGCGAAGATTACAGTACAATTTCAACAGCACGGCGTTAAGAAGCTGGTGGAGAAGTTCGCCCAACTGGAGCGCCTCTAAAGTTCTGAAAATCGCACCTGGAAAGATTGGCATCGATACATGGCAAATACAAAGAGCATCACCGACACCGAAGAGCGCAAGAAGGTAAAGCGCGCAGCACGTAAGAAGGCCGCCCCCAAGGCAAAGCGCACCGGCGCTCGCGGCGAGAACAAAGCCAAGATCAAGAAAGCTTCACGCGGACAAAGCAAGCGGTAACGGAATAAAGCTCTGAGCGGAACCGGCAATGCGGCTCTCGCTGCATTATCGAGCGACGATGTTCCGCTCAGAGCAATTCCGTCCGGATAAGACTTCAAGCTGCTCCAGAATGATTCTGTTTGAGGAGCAATTCCGCTGGCCAGACAGATATTTCGCACCAAATCGATCGACAAGCTGATCTCTGAATCGGAGCGGCCGGAGCACGCGTTGAAGAAGACGCTGGGTCCGGTGTCTTTGACGGCGCTGGGCATCGGCGCGGTCATCGGGTCGGGAATCTTTACGGTGATCGGCGTGGCGATCGGCGGGAACCCAGCCGCGCTCGTCTCGTGGTCCGATTCGCCTGTCATCGATCTGCTTTTGCATCACGGAGCCATCGCCGGACGCCCCGGCGCAGGACCGGCACTGGCAATCTCGCTGGTACTGGTTGCCATCGTCTGCGCGCTCACTGGTCTCTGTTACGCCGAACTCGCATCGATGATCCCCATCGCCGGGTCGGCTTACACCTACACCTACGCGACGCTCGGCGAACTGGTGGCTTGGATCATCGGCTGGGACCTGATCCTCGAGTACGCCTTCTCGAACATGAGCGTGAGCGTCGGCTTTGCGGCGCATGTGGTCGCCCTGCTGGACTGGATGGGAATCCACATATCGCCAAAATGGCTCTCCCCCGCTTATCTTCCGCTGGGCCTCCAGGACCTTCAGGGAAACGACATCTACACCCCGGGGTGGCACGCAGGCTTCAACATTCCGGCATTTTTAATTGTGCTGCTGCTGACTGTCGTGCTTGTGCGCGGCATCCGCGAGTCCTCGCGTACCAACAACATTATGGTCTTGGTGAAGATCGCAGCGATTCTGCTGTTCGTCTTCTTCGGACTCAGCTTCATTCATCCGGCCAACTACACGCCATTCTCTCCCAACGGTATGAGCGGCATTCTCGCCGGTGGCTCGATAATCTTCTTCACCTATATTGGTTTCGATTCCATCTCGACGGCAAGCGAGGAGTGCAAAAATCCCCGCCGCGACGTGCCCATCGGCATCATCGCAACGCTGGTCGTCTGCACCATCCTGTACGTCGGAGTGGCCGTGGTGCTGACCGGCCTGGTTCCCTGGCAGTCCGTCGCCGGTGATGGCGCTCCCGTCGTCAACGCGCTGAAGAGAGTCGCAACCACCGAGCCGGGAGGCCACAGCCTGCACTGGGTGAGGCTTGCGGTACTCATCGGTGCGCTGGTGGGAATGATCTCGTCCATTCTCGTCTTCCAGCTGGGGCAGGCACGGGTATGGTTTGCAATGTCGCGCGACCGCCTGTTGCCCGACGTCTTCAGCCGCGTACACCCGAAGTTCCGCACGCCAGCCTTCGCCACCTGGGTGGCAGGAGTCCTCGTGGCAATTCCCGCAGGCCTCTTTGACGTAGGCACCTTCGCTGAGATGTCGAACATCGGAACGCTGTTCGCCTTTGTACTGGTGTCGATCGGTGTGATCGTACTCCGCGTGCGCCAACCGGAGCGGCCCCGAGGCTTTCGCGTTCCCTTTGGGCCCATCATTCCAGTGCTCTCCGTACTGTTCTGCGTGCTGCTGATGGCGGGGCTGCCAGCTAAAACCTGGATACGGTTCTTCGTGTGGCTGATCATCGGTCTGGGCGTGTACATCTTCTACAGCCGCAAACGAAGCGAGTTTTACAAAAACTAGACGACGCGCGCCGCTTCATTTTGTCTGAAGCGCATACTGACGGCAATGCTCAAGATATGCCGCTTCGTGGCGTGCCACTAACTCCACCACGCTCTTCCACAGCCATGAAGGAGCGTCCAGTGTCTTCAGTCGGCTGCGATTCAGCACCTCCCGCCACTTCTTCCTCGTCTTGGCGTCCATCTGCCGTGCGTGAGCGCGGCCGACCACGAACGCCAGATGACGTGCGGCAGCAACCGCTTCATCCACAGTCAAAGACTCCATCTCTAACTTCAGATCTTGAGGCAGCAGTTCCCGCATTACAACGGAACGTCCAAGAAGCTTTGCCGGGAGCATTCTCTCCCCCAGAAAGGGCGAAAGGTTCATTGCACCCTCAACCACACGGGCTGCATGGTCTTTGAAGACTTTGCTTCCTCTGGCGCGCGGGGCGGCCGCGGCCACGCCCTCTTTTATGTCGATGAGGCAAAACTTTTCTTCGGTTCCTTTCGTCTTCCCCACGCGCACCAGAACGGCATAACGCAATCGCCCCAAGGAACTGCAGCCCTTCATCCAGTAGGCTGCGTCGACAACCTCAATAGGTGCGTCGTCCTCCCGATCCTGCAAACATGTCACGAGTTTCCTGGCAGCTTCCGTTGCGAACAGCTCTTTGATCCGGAGCCTCTCCTCCTTGGATAAAGCCCAGAACCGTTCTCCGAGCGGGATCTGGGGACTGACCCCTTCAATGCGCTCATTCGCCAGATTTTTCCACCGGCGTCGAAGAGCCTGTTTGAGTACCGTCTGAACCGGGTCCGGGATCTTCCCTTTTTTAACCTTCTGCTTCCGCCGGGGAGCAAGCGCCTCCTGATATCCCTCTGTCATCTGCTCGATCATCCGGGCCGTCGTCACGCCGGGAAGATCAGAACCCCTCGCCGCAGTGGCCAGGGAAAGTCCTAATCGAACCAGGTCGTGCGCTGGATTTCCAATCACTGTTTGATCGAGGTCTCGGATCGCCAGCTCAATCTCGCCGTCGGAGTTGCCCACAGGTCCCAGGTTGCCTACATGGCAATCGCCGCAGATCCAGATGGATGGCCCCTTCGGCAGCAAGGCTGCGCTTTCGGTCTGCAGCCACTCGTAAAACTGGATCGTGTTGCCCCGCACATAAGCGTGCGCGGACTTTGCCATCTTTAACTGGCGACGGGTTTCTAAAATCGCTCCACGCTTTGGCGGTTTAGGTCCAAGGTACTTCTTCTTCATCCGGCAATCCTATTCCGCTTTTCAATCCTATGAAAAATAGATCCTGCTCACAAAAGAAATGAGCCGCCGCCGCGGCTCATTGAGAGTGCTAAACCTCCTCTAACCGGCGCGTTTAGCTTCTGCGTTCACCTGCTTCGAAATACCACTCAGCTTCTTGTCGGCTGCCTTCTCTTCGGCGAGTGTTGCTTCGAGGAGTTTTGCGATTTCACTCTGCCCCAGTAGCTTTGCGAACGCCTGGGCTGAACCATAGCCGGCCATCTCATAGTGCTCTACCCGCTGCGCGGCAGAGATCAGCGCGGCGTCCCGTACAACGCCCTTGCCGGTATCTTCGAGAACCTCAGAGCCTTCTTCGAGCACGCCCTTCATGCCGACGCAGGTCTTTCCCTTCGGACTCTTTCCCAGAATCTGAAAAGCCTGTTCCAGCCGCGCAACCTGCCCGTTCGTCTCTTCCAGGTGGCTCAAAAACGCCTGTTTCAACTCTGCAGAAGTTGCAGCTTTAGCCAGCTTGGGAAGTGCGCGTGTGATCTGCTTCTCCGCGGAATATAAGTCTTTCAATTCGTCGATAAAAAGTTCCTGCATTGTCTCTACGCTCATGCCGTTTCTCCCAAAATCTATAGTTGCAAGCAATAGTAGGATGAGACGCCTATCCGATATGTTGTACCTTCACTCGAATAGACTGGTGAGATGGCGAAACGAAGCACAAAGCGCGACCCTGAGATCGATGTAGTCGACTGGCTGCGCAAACTCCCCAAGGCTGAACTGCACCTCCACCTTGAAGGCACCATCCTGCCCCAGACGCTGGTCGAGCTGAGCCGCCGCCATGATGCCGAGCCTCTTACCCTCGAATCCGCCAGCGAGTTGTACAAGTACGAAAACTTCCTCGGCTTCCTCATGTCCTTCAAAGCCGTCACCGAGCGTCTGCGCGGGCCGGAAGACTACGAGCTCATCACCTACAACATGATCCGCGAGCTGGCTGCGCAGGGAGTCGTTCACGCCGAAGTCTACATCTCCTTCGGCATCATCTATTACTGGAAGAAGACCGAGGTCGAGCCCTACGTTGAAGCCATCGAGCGCGGTCGCCTTCGCGGTGAGCAGGAGTTCGGCACTACCGTCCTCTGGATCATCGACGCAGTACGCCACTTCGGGACGGATGAGGCCGCGAAGGTCTTTCGCAAGGCGGCGGAGTTACAGCCAAAGTATCCCAGCATCGTCGGCATCGGCATCGGCGGTGACGAGGCCCGCGGCGACGCCAGCCTCTTCCGCGAACTTTATGCAGAGGCGAAGCAGGCCGGGCTGCGCCTGACCGCCCACGCCGGAGAATCGGTGGGCCCCGAGAGCATCTGGTCGGCGATCAATATCGGCGCCGAACGCGTGGGGCACGCGCTCTCAGCCCAGGACGACCCGGAGTTGATTGGAGTCCTCGCGCAAAAACAGATTCCGCTCGAGATCAACGTCACCAGCAATATCCGCACCGGTTGTTGCGCGGACTTCGACGAGCATCCGCTGCGTCACTACTTCGATTCCGGCCTGATGGTCACGCTCAACTCCGACGACCCACCGATGTTCGGCAGCAACCTGCTCGAAGAATACATTCTCGCCCAGGAACGATACGGCTTCACGCTGGAGCAGATGCGCGAACTCGCAGCCAACTCCGTCGAAGCAAGCTTTCTGCCTCCCGAGCGAAAGCTCGCACTCCTGCGGCTGGTAGAGCAATACGGCTGGTAGAAGTTACCTGCCGTCTGGAGAAGGCACCATCACCGCATTGGGATCGACCTTGGGAATGCCGAAGTGCCCGCTGAGGTGTACCAGATCGAGAGGGCGAAGCTCGCACGTGATCTGGATGACGCTCATATCGCGCGGAGAGCGTGTAAGCACCACAACGCCGCTGATGTTCGGACCAGAATTATGCAGCCAGAGGTCGGTAATGACACCGCGAGGCTGTGCCGAAGACTGCGGTGACTGATTGGCATTGACCAGATGCTTCCACCCGGCCGCATGATAGCTGGCAATGATGGCACTCATAGCCTCGGGCGTGTAGAAGGCCGGCTCGGAGTAATGGTAGTTGTCCACCGAGATGCCCGTAAGCGCCGCCGCGGCCCGCTCTGGACTCATTCCGCCCGACTCCAGCAGCGACTGCGCAACCTGCATCATGGTGCGGTCAAAGCTGAAGGCGGTATGGCTCGCAGGCTGATCAGCGAGCGCAGTCCAGGCGTCTTGAATTCCCGCTGGTTGCTGAGCGTTTGCCGCTGAACTACATAGCACTAAGGGGCACACCGCGAGGATGACCAGAGAAGAGAGTAACGTGAAGCTTCGACGCAGATTCATGGGATGTCTCCCTTCTCTCATTAGACACGAACACGACTGGAGAGTTACCCCGGATTTTAAGATTCTGCCAGGCGCAGCCAGTAAATTTTAATAACGAACCGAGAGGAGATGAACGCCGTTTTCAGGCAACTACAACTGCCATAACAAACCCGTCATAGCCTTTGCTCCCAACCGTTTGCAGCGCAGTCGCTTGCAGGCGAGGTTCAGCTTTCAGCGCGTCGAAGAGTCCCCGCGCACCCTGCACCTGCGGACTTGCGCTCGACGCGTCGATAACCTCTCCGTCGCGTATGACGTTGTCCACAAGAATGAGCGTTCCCTTACGGGAGAGCTTCAACGCCCATGCCAGATATTTCGGGATATTCTGCTTGTCCGCATCAATGAAGATGAGGTCGAACGGCCCCTTCCCCTCTTCCTCAAGCCGGGGCAATGTATCCAACGCCGCACCGAGCCGTACGGTAACAAGATGATCCAGCCCAGCCCGGGCAATGTTCCCGCGAGCTACTTCGGCGTGCTTCGCATCCGCTTCGAGAGTTATCAGATGACCGTCGTCAGGAAGCGCTCTCGCCAGCCATGTAGTGCTGTACCCGCCCAGCGTGCCTATCTCAAGAATGTTGCGTGCCCCTGCAACGCGAGCCAGCAGGTGCAGCATCTTGCCCTGGTTGGGCGCAACATCAATCGCAGGCAATCCAGCGGCTGCATTCGCTTCCTGTGCTTCATCAAGAACCGGATCGGCCGGGATCAGTTGATCGGTAATGTACCGGTCAACCTTCTTCCACAACTCTGCGCCTTCAGCCATAGCGTCCATCTCCTTGCTGGTAATTTACTGCGGCGGCTTCGGGGCGAAGTAGCCCTTCTGCGCACGGACGTGATATCGCGGATCGAGTGCCTGAAGGTAGATCGTTCGGAAGGCTCCGTCCTGCTTGAAGTCTGCCGGGCGATATACCAGCGAATATTGGCTACGCAGTTCCTGCTCGATATTGCGGAAGCCGATCGCTACATCTTCGATCTTTGTGGGATAAAAGGCCTGGCCGCCGGTCGCCTCCGAGATTGCCTTCAGAACATCGTCACCCTTGTCGCGGCTGGGGCTGACATTCGTACTGATCGCATAAACGATTGTGTTGGCGCGCTGGCACATCTTGATGGCGTCGCTCTCCTGCGCCCGGCTGTAGTTATCGTCGCCGTCGGAGACAAGAATCAAAGCGCGTCGTACTGAACCCGGTTCGGGAAGACTCAGCATCTGGTCGCGGCAGGTCTTGTACAGCGCGTCATAGAGCGCTGTACCTCCGCCCGGGCGCAGCTTGCGAATTCCCTGGTTCAGTTGATCGACGTTGTTTGTAAAACCCTGGGATACATCCGTCGCAATATCAAAGCCCTCAACAAACGCCCTGTCGTTGAGATGCAGCACCTGCAATAGAAACTCGATAGCCGAGTCCTGCTCGAACTGAAAACGCTGGCGAATGGAGCTGCTGGTATCCAGCATGATGCCGACGCGAAGCGGCAGATTGGTCTGCTGCGTAAAGCCGAGCACCGCCTCCGGAGGCCGTCCATCATCGAGCAGGCCGAAGTTCTGGCGCTGGAGCCCGGTAATAAAGCGGCCCTTCTTGTCGGTGACAGTAAAGATCAGGTTGACTTCGTTGACCTGGACCTGGATGGTCGTAATCGGCTCGTTCTGTGACCCAGGCTGGCCCTGGGGCGCTGCGGGGGAAGCCGTCGGCTGCTGCACCGTGGGAGATGGCTGTGGGGGCGGGGGAGCAGCGGTTGCCGAGCCCGCTGCCTGGGTCTGCGCATATACAGGCGCAGCGGCAAACGCGATCGAGAGGAGCGCAACGGGGAGCAGTAAAGCAGAGGTCAACAGCCCGGGCTTACCATGGATACGGTTAATTGCAGTCACAAGCATTGATTCTACTCAACTCCGCCAAAACCCGCCCGGATTGTCCCAATAAATGCTTCGAGGTCGGCTGGGAGAGGGGCATCAATCTCCATTGCCTTTTTGGTTTGAGGATGGGTAAAGGCCAAATGCGCCGCGTGGAGAAAATTCCGCTCCAGCGACAGGCCCGTCTCCGCATCGCCAATGCGGTGGGGCGCGCCGTACAGGTGATCCCCGACCACAGGGTGCCCCAGCGACTGCATATGGACGCGAATCTGGTGCGTCCGTCCGGTTTCGATACGAACCTCGACCAGCGTAAACAGGCCATGGTCTGACTTGATGCGCTCCAAAACCTTTACATGCGAGACCGCCGACCGTCCATCCGCCCGGCGCGTCGTCATCCGTATGCGGCGTACCAGATCGCGGGCTATCGGCAGGTTGACGGTCGTCTCGTCCTTGGCAACATTGCCATGGACCAGCGCAACGTAGGTCTTGGCAATCTCGCGCTGCGAGAACATCTCTCCCAGCTTGCGATGAGTGCTGTCATCCTTGGCCACCACGATAATCCCGCTGGTCTGCTTGTCCAGACGATGCACGATGCCGGGCCGAAGCTCGCCTCCTACGTCAGACAGCTTTGCAAAGTGAAAGAGCAGGGCATTCACCAGCGTTCCGCGATTGCGCGCATCTTCACTCGCGCCCGAACCGGCGTGAACCATCATCCCGGCCGGTTTATTGATGACCGCCAGATATTGATCTTCATACAAAACATCCAGTGGAATGTCTTCAGGAATCGCATGCAGCGGCGGCGGATGCGGAGCCCCTTCAATCTCAAGAGCTTCGCCTCCATGCAGCTTGTGCTTCGGCTTGGCGGTCTGTCCGTCCACACGCACCTGGCCGTTTTCAATCAGCATCTGCACCCGCGCGCGGCTGATGTCGGGTATCGCCTGCGCCAGATATTGATCGAGCCGTAAGCCGGCTGCTGCAACGTCGGCTGTAAAGGTGCGAACGCCATCTTCCGTTTCGTCTTCAATATCAAGCACGGGAACAGGCAGCGGGACAGGTTCTTCGACGCCTCGCGTGGCTCGATATTCCGCCATGACAGAGTGGCGACGCTGGCCCTTGGGCAACATATTTTTAGACGGCATGGGACACCAGCTTTCGTGGTTGCAGCCAGATCACTCCAGCCACAACGATCATTCCTATGGCAACCCATTGAATCGGATCGAGAACATTGCCGAACACTTCCATCGATGGGTCAGGCTGACGAAGAAAAGTCAGCAGATACTGCGCAATTCCAACCGCAGCGAGGCCAAAAACCGCAACATCGCCGCGACGTCTGTAGTGGCGCAACTGGCGCAATAGAGCAGCCGTAATCAAAAGGGCCACAATCACAGCATACAGAGCCACGGGATGCAGGCGAATGCCGCCGGCACTCATCGCGACTCCCCAGGGCAGCGTTGTCGGCAGCCCGGGATCGCTGCCCTCGGCAAAGTGCCCCAGCGCAAGAAACGCCCAGACCAGCATTGCGCAGGGGGCCCACGCATCCAGCGTCGTGAGAAACGGAAGCCGCCGTACCCGCAGATAAAGCACTGTGACAACCCCAGTCAGCAGAAGCCCCAGCGGCGTAAGCGAGGGCACTGCCAGCAAAAGAATGGGATAAGTCAAAAAAGCGTGCAGGTACATCACGACCAGTAACAACCGCGAAAGCACAAACGCCGAGAGCAACAAAAATAATCCAGCGTTCCAAAGCCGGTCCGGGTTAAGTCCGGCGATGGTTGCCGTTCGCAGACTAAGAGCCAGAGCCGCCATCAGTCCCAATGCGGCGAGGACGCCGAAGGTAGGCAGAGTAATGTGACCGAAGTGGAAGAGGATGGGATGCACGTTCTGAATTCAGGCAAAGAAGATTGCCGACGACAAAAAGAAGACCGACCCGCGGGGCCGTGCGTCGAAGCGCTGGTGAACCCGTCCTAAGACGGCGGGACCCTGCCGTGGCTCTTTAGGCATTCCGGACTGGCGGACGTTGCACACCGAGCCATGTATACGAGTCAAGACCCCTGTTCAATGAATGTTGGTTCAACCAGCGTTGATCGCGCACCTGCTTAGCAGGCCGGTTTCTTAGGTTGGATGCTAAACGGCAAAGCCTAGATTAGCAAGTTGACAGCACGGCATACGATAGGAGTGCAGCAGATCGAGTCACTTCTGCCCCGAAGCCACAAGCGCTTTCATCGCAAGGCTTGCAGGAGTATTGAGACGCTCTAGCCCCTCAACGATCCCGACGCGGTCGCGCTCCGATCTGTTCTGGCTGGCCTTCCATTTGCCCTCGATGCGTTCGATGGGCAGCTCCAGCCCGACGATTCCATTCAGCAGCGATTCAACATAATCAGCAGGCGCATCGCTGACCTGCCATGGAGCAGGCAATGTAGATTCGTGAATCGTAGTCAGCGCGTTGAGATGCTCGATGAGCCACGCTGGGTCTTCAATCACCTTCAGGGGCCCGTAGACATGGACAACGGCATAGTTCCACGTGGGCACAACCTTGCCGGTCTCTTCCTTCTCCGCGTACCACGATGGAGTAATGTAATGCTCCGGTCCGGAGAAGATCGCCAAAGCCTCGACCGCAGGCAGAAAGTCGCGCCATTGCTTGTTTGCCCGCGAGAGATGTCCCTTCAACAATCCTCGCGTCGCCGATTTGCGTTCGAGAACCATCGGCAGATGAGAAGCCAACAGCCCAGACGGGCCCATCGTGACCAGCGATGCCAACGGATGCGATTCGATCAGATCGTGTAGGACTTCGAGCCGGGTTTCTTCATTAGCCTTGGGGATATACACGCGGGCTCCTCTTTTGCTGAGGCGAGGGGTGGGAAACTAGCCGGCCTTGCGCTCTTCCAGAACCTCGTCCAACAGTCCCGCCAGCGATCCCGCGCGCGAGCGCATCGAGACCTGTGACTGCGACAGGCTTCCGGCAAGCATGTCCTGCCGCTGTCGTGAGGTGCACAGCTCATCGGCGATGTTCAGCGCCGCCAGCACCGCCACGCGCAAACTGTCGACCGTGCCGCCATGCGCCGAGACGGCGCGCATCTTGGCATCGACCATATGCGCCAGCCGCTCGATATAGGCCGCGTCCGTGCCGCGCAGATTGTAGATCTGGTCATAGATCTCGACCCCGATCGACTCGGAGACGATGGATGGGGCTTCGACTTGCTCCGGAACTTCGACTGTCTGGTCCATCGTTCCTCCTTAGGCGGATTTTTAAAGAAGCTCGTCCATCTGCTCCAGCATCTTTTCGACACGCTGGCGCACCGCGTCCCGTTCCTTGCTTAGCGTGCTGAGCTGCGCTTCAACGGCAATCTGGGCAGTGAGCTGGCTTTCGAGCTGTTCATTAAGAGAGGCGACCTGGGCCTCCGCTGCAGCGCGTGCTTCACGCTCACGCTTGACGATCTCGACGGCACGAAGGACTTTTTGTTCAAGTGCCTGAAACTCATCGACGCTGATGGTGGATGTACTCATATGTTTGAAGTATAGACGGCACGGACGTGGATTTTGCTGGGGAAAACCTGTGTGGAACCTATGTGGATGCCTGGCCCTGTGCTTATAGAGACTTGAGCAGCGGTCACAGGAAACGTAATCTCCGACAAAGAGGCCACGCGCTTCTGGCTAAGAGTCAGGGAGACACGGAGATCGTGTGGAGCAGGCCCTTAAGCCGTGCTCCACATTCATCGAAGACGAATGGGAAAAGCGCCGTCGTTAGCCTGTTCAGTCCACTTTCAGATTGAAGTGAAAGGCATTTCTGCTCTCGAAGGAGCTGATGTTTTTGGTTTTACTCTTCTTTCCATTGCTCTCGGCCCACAGTTCGTAATCTGTATTTTGCGAGAGCTGGCCGAAGCGATACTCGCCCTGAGCGTCTGTAATCTTGCTCATGACCGAGAGCGTGTGGTCATCCTTCAGATAGACCACGGCGCCCTTCAGGGGAGCATCCGACTTATCGACGACCTTTCCGTCAATCGTGCGTTGCACAGGCCCGCGATTCTGCGCGAACACAGATAGTTGCGGCAGAACCAGACAGCACGACACAGCCACGCAAGCAGATAGCGCCAACTTACCGGCAAAGGAACGGAGCGAGAAATGAGTACGCTTCATAAGCTTCAGTATACGGCTTACTCCTTGACAGGATTGCCGTTACTCATCTTCCTCGTCGACGATGGGCGTGGCGTCTTCATCGTCGTAGCCGGTGACATCGACGGGGGCAAGCTCCAAGGGGTCCACCGACACAATCTCAAGATCGAGGCCGCACTCGTCGCATTGCAGCGTCTCGCCTTCTTCTACCTCATCGGTATCGATGACAATCGGGTTATCGCATTCGGGACATACAACAGCCATGATCGGAACCTCCAGGGGTTTGGGTCCGCTGCCCGCCTATAGGATGATAGGAACGGTGTTCGCGAACGCATCAATCTATCTATTTAGCGGGCATCCGGCACGTTCGTCAAGCATCCGTTTTTGACCTCGTTCCGGTTTGTCCATTTGACCGCCAATCGCAAAACTTTAAAGTGAGAGATGACTCGTACAGCCGTTTAGACGATGGAAACGCTCCGCCGGTATTCGTGATGAAATAGAGACAGATACACCATGCCCCGCACCGGCCCCATTTCGTTAGCGCTACCCCCCTTCGCAGGCGCAACCCGCCGCCTCATCTTTGCCAACCTCGCAGTATTTTTCGGCTTCGCGATATTCGGATGGGCAGCGCCGCGCCCTGTCAGCATCCTGCTCGGGCATCTGGCTCTTGTTCCTGCTGCCTTGTTTCGCGGCGAGATCTGGCAGTTGCTCACCTACGGATTCCTCCCGATGGGCATTCTGGGCACGCTCTTTGCCATGCTCACACTCTGGTTTATCGGCGCATATCTTGAGGACATGCGCGGCTCGCGCTGGCTGATGGAGCTTTATCTCTTCTCCACTTGCGCGGGCGCTCTGCTGGCATCGCTGCTTACCCTCGTGCACCTCTTCGGACTGCGGCCGGATCTCATCACGCTCGGTGCCTGGGCGCCCATCTTCGCGGTGATGGTCGCCTTCTCCGTCATCGCCGGTGAACAGGAGATCCTGTTCTTCTTTTTTGTCCGCATGAAGGCCAAGTACCTGGTCTGGATTTACATCATCCTCTGCATCGCCATCCTGCTCAAAGGCGACGACCGCTTCGGCGCGCTCACCGAGCTCTCAGGCGCGCTGATGGGCTATGTCTATACAAAGTTCGCGCCGCGCAGCGGAATGGCTCTTGGCTTGAGTGAACGCTACTTTGGCGTAAGAAACGGCTACTACCGCTGGAAGCGGCGTCGCGCTGCAAAGAAGTTCGAGGTCTACATGCGCAAGCAGAACCGCGAAGTCCACTTCGACAAAGACGGCCGCTACATCGACCCCGACGAACTCCGCAAAAATCCCAAGGACAAGCGCTGGATGAATTAATTCCAGCAACAGAAAGAGGCCACCCGCGATGGAGTGGCCTCTCTTTATTTAAGCCATGCTTGCTAGGTGCGCGTGACCGTTCGTAGATGCAGTTCACGCATCTGCTGGTCGCTCACCGGAGTCGGCGCATCGACCATCAGGTCAATCGCCTTTGCCGTCTTCGGGAAGGCGATCACCTCGCGCAGACTGCTTGCTCCGGCCAGAATCATGACGATACGATCAAGTCCCAGCGCGATGCCACCGTGCGGAGGCGTGCCGTACTCCAGCGCGTCCAGGAAGAAGCCGAACCGTTCTTTGGCTTCTGCATCTGACATTCCCAGCGAGCGGAAGATCTCCGCCTGAACGTCCTGCCGATGAATACGAATCGAGCCTGAGCCAAGCTCCGTCCCGTTCAGAACGATGTCGTAAGCCAACGCTCGTACCGCGCCCTTGTCATTGGTCAGCCGCCCAGCCTTGATGTCCTCTTCATGGGGAGAGGTGAACGGATGGTGCGCCGCGTTCCACACCTTCGCCTCTTCGTCCCACTCGTACATGGGAAAGTCCGTGACCCACGCAAATTTGAAATCAGCCTCGGTGCCAGTCTTCACGAAGCGGCCATGCTTGTCGGCGAACTTCTGCGCCAGTTGCAGACGCAGCGCGCCAACGCGCTTATAGATCCACTGCGGATCATGGTTCCACTTCGCTGGTGTTCCCAACTTCGGCGTCACCACGACGAGCAGATCATCGGGCGCAGCAGCCAACTTCGCCTCAATCGCCGCTGCCAGCGGAGCGAAAGTCGCATTTGTCTTTAGCCGGACGACATCCAGCAGGTCGAGCCCGCTGTCGCCAAAGCCGCCACGAACCTCTTCGAGCAAGCCCTTGCGTGCGGTTCCGCTCAACGTGCCAACACCGGGAATCACAAACCCGAGCACCGGCAATACCTGCTCAATCTTCAACGTCTCGCGCAGCTCCGGCGTAAGCTCCTCGCTCACCGAGACCATCGCCGGGAGCCGCATGTCCGGCTTATCGATGCCGTAGTTCTTGATCGCCTCGTCATACGTCATCTGCACAAACGGAGTCGTCAGCGCAATGCCAGCAGCCTTGAACGCCGCAGTCAGAAATCCTTCGACCACATGAAAGATCGTCGCCTGCTGCGGAAATGTCATCTCCAGGTCGATCTGCGTGAACTCTGGCTGACGGTCAGCGCGCAAATCCTCATCGCGGAAGCAACGAGCGATCTGAAAATATTTATCGAAGCCCGAGATCATCAGAATCTGCTTGAATATCTGCGGCGACTGCGGCAGCGCATAGAAGCTGCCCGCATGAACGCGACTCGGAACGAGATAATCGCGCGCACCCTCCGGAGTAGAGCGCGTCATGAACGGCGTCTCGATCTCCAGAAATCCCTCTTCAACAAGATAGTTGCGAATCGCCATCGCCACCTTGCTGCGCAGCTCGAAGTTGTGCTGCATCTCCGTCCGCCGCAGGTCGAGATAGCGATACTTCAGCCGCACCTCTTCATTCGCAATCGCATCTTCCGCCGGAGAGAACGGTGGCGTCTTCGCCTCGTTCAGCAGCAGCAGCTCATGTGCGACGACCTCGATCCCCCCCGTCGCCATATTCGGATTCTCAAGCCCTGCCTCGCGCCGCCGCACTCTGCCCTTCACTGCGACAACGTACTCCGAACGCGCCGCCTCCGCCTTGGCATGGGCGTTGCCCGAGATCTCTTTGTCCAGAACCACCTGCGTGATGCCGGTGCGATCGCGCACGTCGAGAAAGATAAGGTTGCCGTGGTCCCGCCGACGGTTCACCCATCCCATCAAAACAACATCCTGGCCATCCTGCTCTACGCGAAGCTCTCCGCACATCTGCGTGCGCTGCAAATTCCCTAGAAAATCAAGCACTGTAATTCCCTTACTAGTGATATCGGCGGCGTAATACGGCTCGCCGGATTTTGTTATCTGCTCATTGAAAATCTGCCGCAACTCACCGGCGCAAAGCCTCAGCCAACTCGGCTCGCGGAACTTTGGTCTGCTCGCCAGCCGCAAAGTCCTTCACTGTCAGAATACCGGACGCAAGCTCGTCCTCGCCGAGAATGACCATTCGCCGCGCCAGTTTGTCTGCCGCCTCGAACGACTTCTTCAGGCGAAACGTTCCATCGCCCACCTCGGCCGACAGCCCCGCACGCCGCAACTCCTGTGCCAGTCGCAGCGCCTCAGCATTGCGCTCCACGCCCATGGGCGCGATAAACACATCGAGCTTCTGGGCCGCAGCCTCTTCCGCCTGCGCCTGCAGCGTCAGAATCAGCCTGTCTTCGCCAATGGCAAACCCGATCCCCGGAGCCTTAGGGCCGCCCAGCATCTCGCTCAGGCCGTCATAACGCCCACCGCCGAGCAGGGCATTCTGCGTGCCCAGGCCGCTGCCATCTGGCACCGTGAACTCAAAGGTCGTCCGCGTGTAATAGTCCAGCCCGCGCACCAGCCTCGGCTCCACGACATATGCCACACCGCAGGCATCGAGCGCCGCCTTCACCTGCGCGAAGTGCTCCCGCGAAGCCTCGTCGAGATAATCCGCGATCTTCGGCAGTCCGTTGATAATCTCCTGATCGTTCGGGTCCTTCGAGTCCAGCACTCGCAGCGGATTCGTCTCCGCCCGCCGCTGATTGTCCTCGCAAAGCAAATGCTTCACCGGAGCCAGCGCCTCACGCAACGCCGCAACATACCTCGGCCTGTCCGTCGCGGACCCCACAGAATTCAAAGCCAGCCGCCAGCCCGTGACGCCTAATTCATTCAGAAAGGTAGCCAGCATCTCCAGCACCTCGGCATCGCGCAGCGCGCTATCGGAGCCTGACCACGCTGGCCCCAATACCTCCGCGCCGATCTGCCAGAACTGCCGGTACCGTCCCCGCTGCGGACGCTCCCGCCGAAACTGCGGTCCTATATAGAAGAGCTTCTGCAACATCCCGGTATCGGCCATCTTATGCTCGATATACGCCCGAACCACACCGGCCGTATTTTCAGGCCGCAACGTCAGGCTCTGCCCCTTATCGCTGTCGGCGCGTCCCCGGTCTTCCCACGTGTACATCTCTTTCGAGACGATGTCCGTCTCCTCGCCCACGCCCCGCGCAAATAATTCCGTCGCCTCAAATATCGGCGTCCGAATCTCGCCGAATCCATAGCGAGCGAAGACCGCTCGCGCCGTAGCCTCCACCCGGTTCCACAACGCCGTCTCCGGCGGCAACAGATCCCGTGTCCCGCGCACTGCTTTCAAAATTGCCATTGTGCTTCAAGTGTAGCGAATCCGACACTTCCACGGGATTAGCAGCTATTGGGGGGTAGTGGGCAGTTTACGAATTGCCGACAACCGGAAGTACCCATTGATCTTAAGTCTGCTAAGAAAATGGTTTCAGGGTCGGAATAGGTGGTGCCCTATTACTGACTCGTCACCGTGATGCCCAAAGGTGTAATTCCAGCCGCGACTGTCGCGTCGGGAAGGGGAGTCAGTGCACCTGTACTCCCGATAGAGAACTCGTGGACCACGTTATACACACCGCTTGGACAATTGCTGCACCCTTGTGGCACATAGACAAAGCTGCCGGACGGATCAACCGCAATCTGCTGGCCGTATATGTCGGGGTGAATAGTCCCCACAGGAACAAATGTGCCATCGGTGATGGAGTAAGACACCAAATAGTTGTTGTCCTCGATGGTGTATGCAGAGTTTCCAGTCGGCGAGACCGCGATGGTATATGCCCCTGCCTGTTTTGCCGTGGGCGATGACTTCGCCAATTTTAGCGTTCCGGAAGTTGGGTTGATTTCATACGTCAAGATCGAGTTGGAGCCAGCTGCATAGAGATAACTCCCAGCTGGATCAAGGGCAATACCGCCACCGTAACCGGACGGTACGGTTTGTATCAAAATAAGAGCGCCAGAATTGCCGTCGATACTAAAGGTATAGAGGTTGAAAAGATCCTGGAGGTAGAGAAATTTTCCCGTCGAATCTGTAGTGATGCCCGTACACTGGTTGACGACCGTAGAACTGGTGAAAAATGGTGCGCCTACTACGTCCGTCAATACTCCTGTTGAGCTAAGGTTGTAGGCAAAAACCTGATTGCCGCTCTCACTTGGAAATGCAACATTCTGCCCTGCACGGTAAAGATAAACGTGGGTTCCGGAAGGATCGGTGGTTACCTTACCCGGCTGAATTTTTGTCACATATGGCGATGGGCTGATTTCACTAAGCGCCCCCGTCGTGGCATCGATCGCGAATACATGCAACAAAAATGCCGAATTATCGGCAACAATCAAAAATCGATTCTGGGGGTCGTGAGTGACGATGGTGGGATTCAGACCAAGCGCAACCGGAAAACCACTCAGAGAAGTTAGCGATCCAGTAGATAGATTTACTGCGTAGCCGGAAAGACTCTTCCCCTGGTTGCCTGTGTAGACAAACTTTGGCTTCGCCGTGGCGGTCGGTGACGATGTCGCTGGAGGTGTAGGTAGAGTTGTGGGTGGAAGTACGGGCGCGGAAATGTTCGTTGTTCCGTTCGAACAGCCAAAGAGGCAGCCCAGCAGACAAATGGCGGCAGTAGAAGCAAGACAGCGTTGCAAGGTGTTCATAAAAGTTCAATTTGCAACGACTATACCATCGGGATAAGTCTATTCACCGGAAAATTGCGATTACTCCCGAATTACGGCAAACCGGAAACTGACCCATGACCTATTTTTCGTTCAAATAAATAGCCGTGTAGTCCAGATAGTTCTGCGCATACTTCAGAATCATCTTGCGGTCCTCATCCCCCAGCGTCCGCCGAATCTTCCCCGGCACGCCAGCCACCAGCGAGTTTGGCGGAATCACCATCTGCTCCGGAATTACCGCTCCAGCAGCAATGATGCTACCTTCACCGATACGGGCATTATTGAGAATCACCGCCCCGATCCCCACCAGCACTGCATCCTCGATCACGCACCCATGCACCGTCGCATTGTGCCCAATCGTCACCATCTCGCCCACAATGACTGGATACAGATTCCGCATCCCGTGCAGCACGGCGCAGTCCTGCACGTTGCTCTTCGCGCCGATGCGGATGGAGTTGACATCTCCCCGAACCACCGCGTTCATCCATATGCTCGCCTGTTCGCCCAGCACGACGTCGCCGATTACCTGCGCCGAAGCATCGACGTAGCAGGTAACCGGCACCACTGGCGTAATTCCTTGGTAACTCCGAATCATGCAGCGATTTTACGCCGTCACTTGCCCCCAAGCGTCTGATCGATCGCCGCCTGCGCCAGCGGAGCCATGATCGCGTAGCCCTTCTCATTCGGGTGCACCCCATCAAAGCTGGTTCCCGGCTTCATGCCGCCCTCGGCATCCGTCAGCCCAGAGTAGTAGTCCAGATAGGTGTACCCGTGCTGGGTGCAGTAGTCCTTCAGCCACGCATTTAGAGCGCGAATCTTGGGAGCAGGCTCCAGCCCCCGCTTCCACGGATAGTCAAACGCAGGCGTAATCGAAGCCAGGATCACCTTGATCCCATTCGCATGGGCCAGGTCCGCCATCGAGCGAAAGTTGTCCTCGGTCATCTCCGGTGTCATCGGTCCGGTATTCCCGGCAACATCGTTCGTTCCCGCCAGGATCAACACCGCTGCCGGATGCAGATCGATCACATCCTGACGAAATCGCACCACCATCTGCGGAGTCGTCTGGCCGCTAATGCCGCGATTGACATAGGGCTTGCCCGGAAAGAACGTTCCAGTCTCCGGCCGTCGTCCCCAGCCATCCGTAATCGAGTCGCCATAGAACACCACGCGCTGCTCGCCCGGCGCCACCGGCGGGAGCGCGGCATTCTCAGCGCTGTAGCGCGCAAGCTGTGGCCAGTCATTCAGCTTCGCCTGCATGCTGGCGATCTCTTTCGCCGTCGCCGTATCAACTGCCGGAGCAGGCACCGCAGTTGCCGTCGAAGCCGGGGCGGGCGCCTGGCCATAACTTCCTGCCGTGACAAACGGCACACACGCAAACAAAAGTACACGGGCAAACATCTTCATTCGGTCTCTCTCCATAATCGTAAATTTACGTTCTAATCAAATCTCTACTTTTCGCCAAGCGCCTGATCGATGCCCGCCTGCACCAACGGAGCCATCGCCGCATAACCCTGCTTATTTGGATGAACGCCATCCACCGTTAGGTCTGCCTTCATGCCACCCTCCGCATTCGCCAGCGCCGGATAGAAGTCCACATAGATCAGCGAGTGGCTGGCGCAATATTCCTTCAGCCACGCATTCCGCGCCTGAATCGTCGCCGCCGGATGCAGCCCGCGATGCCAGGGAAAGTCGGTCGAAGGGGTAATCGACGTAAAGATCACGCGAATCCCATTTGCCTTTCCCAGCTCCGCCATCGACCGCCAGTTGTCCTCCGACATCTCCGCCGTCATCGGCCCGGTATTCCCAGCAATATCGTTCGTTCCCTCCAGAATCACGACCGCTGCCGGATGCAGGTCGATCACATCCTGCCGAAACCGCACCACCATCTGCTCCGAAGTCTGCCCGCCGATGCCCCGGTTGATATAAGGCTTGCCGGGAAAAAATGGCGCCCCGCGCGTTGCCCAGTACTCAGCCACCGACGCCCCAAAGAAGACCACCCGCTGCTCTCCCGCAGCCACTGGAAGCAGCGCCGCATTCGCCGCGCGATAGTGCTCTAACTGAGGCCAGTCCGCGAGTTTCGCCCGCATCGCGGCAATCTGTTGCTGTGTCGCCGTATCCGTCGCCGGAGCCACTACCTGTGCCCGGCCAGCCAAAGCCATCAAGGGCAAACAAGCAAGCAAAACACCACGCGCAAACATTTTCATTCCGTCTCGCTACTCCTTCTCAATCGCCCACCGATTCTAGCCGATACTCGCCGCCGCGAACCTCTCTCGCTACATCCCTCCGGCATCACACTGCTATAACTTAGGAACTGATGCAACCCGGAATTTCTACTCACGTCTTTCTCCAGCAGCGCCTGCACGCCGGCCTGCTCGATGCCATGCACCAGGGCGGCGCTCAGGCCATCGAAATCTTCGCCGTTCGCCACCACTTCGACTACGCCGACCGCTCCATCGTCCGCGACATCGCCGCCTGGTTCCGCTCGAACGACGTCGCCGCCACGCTCCACCAGCCCCTCTACGCCGATGCCGAGTGGAGCCGCCACGTCGCCCCCACCCTCAATCTCATCGATCCCGAAAAGTCACGCCGCATCGATGCCATGGACGAGGTCAAGCGCGCCATCGAGTCCGCCGAGCAGGTTCCCTTTCACGCCATCACCCTCCACCTCGGCCTCAAAGACGAGCCATGGAACACCCGCGCCCTCGAAAACTCACTCACCGCCATCGAGCACCTCAAGGCCTTCGCCCAACCCCTCGGCGTCAAAATCCTCCTCGAAAACCTGCAGAACGACGTCACCACTCCCGAACATCTGCTCGAAATCCTCCGCGTAGGCCACTTCGACAACGTAGGCATCACCCTCGACGTAGGCCACGCACACCTAAGCGACGGCGGCATCGACACAGCCTTCGAACTACTCAAGGCCCGCATCGCCGAACTTCACCTCCACGACAATCAGGGCACGAAGGACGACCACCTCTGGCCTGGCTCCGGCAAGATCGACTGGAAAAACGTAGCCAAACACATCGCCGCGCTGCCGCCAACCACACGCGGCATCCTCGAAATCGCCCACGACGTCGAAGAAACCGCCGAAAGCGTAACCAGGAAAGCCGCTGAATCGTGGCGCATTTTTAGAGAAAATGGCGCACTAGTAGACTGAAAGCGCCATGTCGAACAATGAATCTGCCCCCATCGCCACCATAGCCTCCCTCTCGCACCACGAAGGCCAGACCGTCACCCTGCGCGGCTGGCTCTACAATCTACGCGCCTCAGGCAAGCTCCTCTTTCCCATCTTCCGCGACGGAACCGGCACCATTCAGGGCATCGTCCCCAAGGCCGCCGTCCCCGAAGAAGTCTTCGAGACCCTCAAAAACCTCACCCTCGAATCCAGCGTCATCGTCACCGGCAAGGTCCGCGCCGACAGCCGCGCCCCCTCCGGCTACGAGCTCGACGTCGAGAACGTCGAAGTCATCCAGCGAGTCCCCGACGAAACTCCTTTCCCCATTACCCTCAAAGAGCACGGCGTCGACTTTCTCATGGAGCACCGGCACCTCTGGCTGCGCACCCCGCGCCAGTCAGCCATCCTGCGCGTCCGCGCCACCATCATGCGCGCGGCGGCCGAGTACTTCGACACCAACGGCTTCATCCGCACCGACCCACCCATCCTGACTCCGAATGCCTGCGAAGGCACCAGCGAATTATTCGAGATGGACTACTTCGACAACGACAAGGCCTACCTCACCCAGTCCGGCCAGCTCTACATCGAAGCCACCGCGCTCGCTCTGGGCAAGGTCTACAGCTTCGGCCCCACCTTCCGCGCCGAGAAATCCAAGACCCGCCGCCACCTCACCGAGTTCTGGATGATCGAGCCCGAGGTAGCCTACGCCGGCCTCGACGACATCATGGACCTCGCCGAAGCCTTCATCACCCACATCGTCACCCGCGTCCTCGAGTCGCACCGCGCCGACCTGAAAGTTATAGGCCGCGACGTAACCAAGCTCGAACCCATCGTCGCTCCTGCCCCTTCGTTGTCAACGGCCGCCGCCCCTTTGTTGTCATCCCGCAGCGAAGCGGAGGGATCTGCGGCTGGAACCACCAAAGAACCCCGTTTCCCCCGCCTCTCCTACGACGAAGCCCACGCCATGCTCGAAAAAGCCTACGCCGAGGGCAAGCTCGAAAATCCCCACAAGTACGGCGACGACTTCGGCTCCCCCGACGAGACCTACATCTCCAGCCAGTTCGACCGCCCGGTCATGGTCCACCGCTACCCCGCCGCCATCAAGGCGTTCTACATGCAGCCCGATCCCGCCGACCCCACCAAGGCGCTCTGCGTCGACGTCCTCGCCCCCGAGGGCTACGGCGAAATCATCGGCGGCTCGCAGCGCGTCGACAGCTACGATCTATTGAAGTCCCGCATCGAAGAGCACAACCTGCCGCTGGCCGCCTTCCAGTGGTACCTCGACCTGCGCAAATACGGCAGCGTCCCCCACGCCGGATTCGGCATGGGCATCGAGCGAGTCGTAGCCTGGCTCTGCGGCCTGGACCACGTCCGCGAAACCATCCCCTTCGCCCGTACGCTGAACCGCATTTACCCTTAGTCCTTGATTCAGTGTGTCCCGCTAGCTCTTGGAGTGTCCATGCAAATAAGCACGCCTGACGTAAATTCTTATTTCGAATCGATCAAGCAGTCGTTCGAAGAAACACTGGCTGCACGAACATCAATGGACAAGAGTTACGACGGTTTACCCACTTCTTTTATCTTCTTTTTTTTGCTTCTCTTCAGCTTAGTTCCGGCAATACCGGCACTTGCTTATTTCTCATCGCGGTGGATTTCAAAACCAATAGTCGTAAATTATCGAGGTAGTCACGTTCTACCCATCCATTCATTTTTGTTTTGGTATTTGGGTTGTACGGTTTTTTTTGCACTCCTCTTTAGCCTTCGACTCAAATATTCCTCGATGCGAGAGAAGAGGAGCAAACGAATCATCAAGACAGATGAGTTTCTGAACGAGCCGCAGTTGCGCTTTGCACTCTGCTATTCAGTCATATATGAAATTGAGTCATACAGAACGAACAAACGACCTATCCATATGGAAAAGGCTCGAATTCACTGGAGAAAGCTACTCGGCTCGCTGGAGGTTTTATTAGGCTCCGGTGGTTACTGGGTAGACAACGCATCAAACGCTCCATTGGAATCCGGAGAAATGCTAGATACAGAGCTGTTGGGTCCAAGGCATCTGAGGCAAAACAAGCAATTTTTCCCTCAGGTGCATGACCTCCTCAAAAACTTTTCTTGGTTTAAGCTTGAGCCCGTCACCGAATCAATAATAATTGGATTCGATGGCCTTCGATCGAAACTTAACGATAGGATCGCGGCTAAAAAAGATCTATTTCAAGTATCTGCATGCTTGACCCCATTGAGCGTTTACCTCTATACCCAAATTCCTGATATTCCGGACACTGAAGAGGATAGATCATATTTTGCGGAGCGTGAAACGATCGCTCTGAATGCATTTGCGCAAGAAATATCGCAGCTGAGTCCTTATACATCGGAGCATCATGTCGCGCCTGGAACTCAACAAACCGCCGCAAAAAAAGCCCAGATTAGGAGCGTTATATCTTCTACGGTAGGAAACCCTTCAACATTCATCAGGTTCTTTTGGACGTGGTGCGTCATTCAATTCTTTCTCGGCATCGCAGTGCCCATATTTGTCTTGACTATAAAGAGTATTAAGTTTGATAGCACACTAATTGCCCTATTGATCGGTAGTCCGCTCGCCATAGCGGCAGCCCTGACAGCGATTCCTGCCACTTCGCGCAACAGCGACAACCCAAGTCAACCCTGACGTCGAGACATGATAAATCTCCACTGATGGGTGGCCGCCGCAGCAGAAGCTAAAGCATCGACACAACTGCCTTCAAATCCTGTACGGAATCTTCACCCCACGCATCCCCGCCGGAAAATCCTTCACATTCCGGGTTACCAATTGCCGCTTCGCCACCTCAGCCGTCGCCAGAATGATCGCGTCCGGCAGCTTAATCTTCTTCTGCCTTCTGTTCAGGGCGGCGCGTTCCGCTACCTCGCGCGTAATCGGCAGACACAGAAAGTTCGCCAGAAACGCCCGCAGCACGGACTCCTCATTCTCGTTCGCGGCCCCGGTCATCACCTCGATCCACGTAATGATGCTGATCGCAGGGTCGTGGCTACGCCTGATCTCGTGATCGGCCTTGGCCACTCCGTTCAGGTAGTCAATCAGGATATTGGTATCGAAGAGTACAGCGGTCGTTTCGCTCACCGCTCCCACTCACGCCGAAGCCGATCCTGATACTCCACTCCGTCTACGGCTCTCTTCTTCCAGAGGCCGAACGAGTTCTCCAAGCCAGCCTTGTTCTCCGACAGAAACCCGGAGACGGCCTGCCGGATCAACTCAGCACGAGACACCTTGCGCGAGCGGCTCAAAATCGTAAGCTGCTCCAGTTCGTCTTCCGGTATGTCGACTAAAGTCCGCACCGAATCACCTCTGATATACATTCATGATATACCCAGCCAACCCCGACCTCAAGACATGACAAACTACCCGGAAAAGAGTCTCATAGAGTTGGAGCAGTAATTACCCTTTCACCTAAAAACGCTCCGGAGCGAAACGCATGGCAATGAACGACTACAACCTCAGCAATAGCTACTACAACACCATCGACGTCCCTCGCGAAGAGACCGCCTCGCTCCTCGCCAAGGTACTCGCCATCACCTCCGTCGGCTTCTTCATCACCTCCATCGGAGTCGCCACCGCGCCTGTCTGGGGAACCCTCGTCGGCTTCATCATCGTCCTCGGACTCGTCTTCGCCATCAGCCTCACCCGCAAGGCCAGCCCCGCCGTCGCGCTCGGCATGTTTCTCGTCCTCACCTACTTCATGGGCTGGGAGATCGGCCCGCTCGTCCAGCGCTACATCCATAACTTCGGCACCGGCCTCGTCTTCAACGCCGCCGCCACCACCGGCTGCGGCATGGCCGTCATGGGCTGCGTCGCCTATCTCTTCAACATCAACTACCGCCGCATCGCCGGCATCGGCTTTGCCGCGCTGCTGTTGCTCATCATCGCGGGCGTGGCCAGCATGTTCTTCCACTTCCTCTCGCCGGACACCTACTCCTGGCTTACCCTCGGCATCTTCGCCCTGCTCACCGTAGGCGACTTCGCCCGCATCCGCGCTGGCGGAGACGGTGCCTCTGCCGTCACGCTCTCCCTCTCCATCTATCTGGACGCGATCAACATCTTCCTCGCCGTCCTCCAACTGATGGGTGGCCGCCGCAGCCGAAGCTAAGCATCGATCCAACTTCGTCTCACAAAGTCGCCCCTGAAATCAGGGGCGACTTCATTTAAGTAAGAGCAAGTCACGAAGCCTGTAACAAATTGCACCGACCTGCTGATGTAACATCTGTCGCAACCGCAGGAGGGGGCCGACAGATGCCAAAACACCTACCGGAACATTCAGCAAAATCCCCAAAAAGGTCCGTCGCCCCAAATTCCACCGCCAGCGATCAACCGATCTTTGGCCAGCCGAAGCCATCGCCCGATCCAACCGGATTCAAAACCCCCGTCACCGATCAGAAAGACCAGGAGCTCAATACGCTCGAAGCCGTCCCCCAGCCGCTCGGCGGCGCGGTGGAACCAACTCTTACGCTCGCACAGGTATACGGCGCTCAGGGAGCAGCCAAAACGACGGCCATCCAGCAAGCCGGACAGATCGTCTTCCACAGCGTTGGCGACACCGGCAGCGTAAACGGCCCCGCCACTCAGTCTCTGGTGGCCGACAAGATGGTCACCGACTTCACCGAGGCCAACTCCGCCGACGTCCCCTCGTTCCTCTTCCACTTAGGCGACGTCGTCTACTACTTCGGCGAAGCGACCTATTACTACGACCAGTTTTACGAGCCATATCGCGACTATCCCGCGCCGATCATCGCCATTCCCGGCAACCACGACGGAGTCGTCTACACCGGCGATCCCGAGCCAACCCTCGATGCGTTTCTACGCAACTTCTGCACTCCCAGCCCGGTGCAGTCGCCAGACTCCGGAGGGCTGTTGCGCACCACCATGATCCAGCCCGGAGTCTACTTCACGCTGGAGGCGCCCTTCGTCCGCATCCTCGGCCTCTACAGCAATGTGCTCGAAGACCCCGGCGTCATCTCCGGAGAAAACGGCCAGAACAACGTGCTCGACAACCGGCAGATCGCCTTCCTTACCGCTGCGCTCCAGCGAATCAAGAGCGAGAAATTTACCGGAGCGATCATCATCGCAATGCACCATCCCCCCTTCACGGGCGGCTCGGTCCATGGAGGCAGTCCGCTAATGCTGCAGGACGTCGACGCCGCTTGCCAGGCTGCAGGCGTCTGGCCGCACGCCGTCTTCTCCGGTCACGCTCACAACTATCAACGGTTCACGCGCACGGTAAACAATCTTCAAATCCCCTTCCTCGTCGCCGGATGCGGTGGCCACTCCCCACTCTCACCCATGCGGGCGACTTACCGAACGCCTTACAAGATCGACGACACCCTAACCCTCGAGAGCTACGACGCAACAGACTATGGATATCTCCGCGTCGTCGTGAATGCTCAGACAATGCGCATCGAGTTTCACCCGCAGAGCGACGGAGGCACCACCAAAACTCCGAATGATGTCGTAACTATTACTCTGGCGACCCATCAGGTAAGCTGACATCGCAACGAAGCAAACTGCTCCAGCAAAACAACCTCCACCCGTCTGCCGTCCTCTAATCCGACATGGTAGACATCGACCTTATCGTCAATACGCTTCGAGCCCATGGCCACCTCGTGGAAGATGTGCACCGCGTCGCGCACGACGCCGGAGAATACGAGATGATCATCGACGGAAACGCCGTCAATCTCGAAGGAGCGCGGCACGTCCTCGAGCTGGACCAGGAAGCGAAGCAAAGACGTCACAAGGCGTAGTCCCTCCCCGATCGGTCAGATCTCCACTGGCCCAGTAATTTCTTCCCAGGTGATTGAACCGTGTGAAAAACTTTGCCACTTTTGCGCCTGTCTTAGCACGCGCTCTACTTCCCCGTATTCCGAACAAGCGAAAATCCATTGGAAACAAAGGAGTTCCATCCCATTCATGGACTTGGCATGCGACTTGCAACTATGCAAAACGAAACACATCCAGTCGCACCAAGGGGAACTAGAGATGGCAGTCATATCGATATTTACATGCGTCTGCGGCATCCAGAAGAAGACCAGCAATCATTGGGTTCTCGCCAAGGCCACACCGTTCGGCGTAGGTTTCATGCCCTGGGACGAAAACATAGCGCGTAGCGCAGACGTCGTTGTCCTTTGCGGCGAAGGCTGCGCCACCGCACTGCTCAGCCGATCACTTGGAGAGTGGAAGCACCCGGCTCCAGCCGTCGCTGTCGCAGAACGGGAACTGGCAGCCGTCTAAAGCGGCATCACGACTGAGTCGTTATGCAATCGCACACTCTGCCGCGTATCGTGGAAGCCATGCTCATTCGCGCCTCCCTTCTCGCAGCACTCGTTCTCGCCGTCACCGTTCCTGCCGTCGCTCAGCCCGCACCGAACACGCTCTCGAAGAAAGAAGCGGCGCAGGGCTGGAAGCTACTCTTCGACGGCAAGACCACCGCAGGCTGGCACAGCACTCACGGCCCCGACTTTCCGTCCACTGGCTGGGAGGTCAAAGACGGCCTCCTCAGTGTCACCGAGCATGGCGGAGAAGAGGGCGGCAACGCCGGTGACATCATCACCGACCGCAAATACTCCAGCTTCGAGCTCTCCGTCGACTTCCGCATCACCCGCGGAGCCAACAGCGGCATCAAGTATTTCGTCGATCCCTCTCTCAACAAGGGTCACGGTTCGGCCATTGGCCTCGAGTACCAGATTCTCGACGACGCCGTGCACCCCGACGCGAAGAAGGGCAAAAACGGCGACCGTACCCAGGCTTCCCTCTACGACATGATCCCCGCCGCCAAAGACAAGCCTGTCAGGCCAATCGGCGAGTGGAACACCGCCCTCATCATCGTCCGTGGAGCCCACGTGGAGCACTGGCTCGACGGCAAGAAGGTGCTGGAGTACGACCGCTTCACGCCGCAATTCCGCCAGCTCGTAGCCGAGAGCAAATATCACGTCTGGCCCAACTTTGGCGAGGCGCACAGCGGATACATCCTGTTGCAGGACCACGGCTTCCCCGTCTCCTTCCGTAACATCAAGATCCGCGAGCTTCCTCCCACTTCAGCGAAGTAGAACGCCTCTACACCCACTAATTTGTTCCACCGGAACTTGACAAACCGTCTATCCTGAAGCCCCTGTAAGTTCTGCCCTGTCTGGACTTGTCTATACCCAAGTCCAGACTTAACACTCCTCTTTTGAAGACTTTAGTACTTTAAGTAGGGGGAGGGGGTACCCGCCTCCAGCATTCAAAAACGACAAGGAGAACCGTGCGAAACTCCCGAACCGTAATTGCATCGGCAGTCTTTCCGATCCTCGCCCTGCTTCTCCTCACAACTCCGCTCTCTGCCCAGCAATCCTGCAAAGAGCTCCGCAGCCTCCGGCTTCCCAATACGGTTATCACTTCCGCCACGACGGTCTACGCAGGAAGTTTTACCCCCCCAGGTTTCCACGCTCCTCTCGGCACTCTGCCCGCATTCTGCCGAGTCGCAGCAACCACGAAGCCCGCGATCCGGTTCGAGGTCTGGCTGCCTCTGCACCATTGGAACGGCAAGTTCCAGGGCGTCGGCAACGGAGGCACTGCGGGCGTCATCAGCTATCGCGCCATGGCCGGCGCGCTAAGACGCGGCTATGCCACCGCCAGCACAGACACTGGCCACGCTAACAGACCTCCTACCAACGGCTTCGATGCAACCTGGGCGCTCGGACACCCTGAACTCGTAGCCGACTTCGGCTATCGCGGCCTGCACCTCACCACCGTAAACGCCAAGCAGATAGCCCAGGAGTTCTACGGCAAAGAGCCAGTCCACTCCTATTACGTCGGCTGCTCACAGGGCGGTCAGCAGGGCCT
The DNA here is from genome assembly GCF_039993895.1 of Edaphobacter paludis. Classification (NCBI taxonomy): domain Bacteria; kingdom Pseudomonadati; phylum Acidobacteriota; class Terriglobia; order Terriglobales; family Acidobacteriaceae; genus Edaphobacter; species Edaphobacter paludis. Next base: position 3,760,907 of record NZ_CP121194.1, on the reverse strand, counting down.
GATGGAAGCACAACGCTTTCCCGAAGACTACGATGGCCTGCTTGTTGGGGACCCCGCCAATAACTGGACGCGCCATTACGCAGGCGCGCACCTTTGGTACTCGCTCGCCACACTCAAAGATCCGCAAAGTTATATTCCTCCCGCCAAAGTCCCGATTCTCGCAAAGGCAGTCGTCGCAGCCTGCGACACCCTGGACGGAATCGCCGATGGTGTTCTCGACGATCCTCGCCAGTGCCACTTCGATCCTGCCGTATTGACCTGCAGAGCGGGCCAGGACGCGGCCTCCTGTTTCACTCCCAGGCAGGTCAAGGCGATCAAACAAATCTGGGCAGGAGCGCACGACTCCAAGGGAGAACTTATCGTCCCGCCTATCGTTCCCGGCGGCGAAGATGGTCCTGGCGGCTGGTCAAGCTGGATAACAGGCAACCGGCCCTTCAACTCAACCCATTGGAAGGCCGCCGATGGGGTGTTCCAGAACATGATCTTCGAGGACCGCAGCTATAACCCCCTCCACTTCAACTACGACACCGACATGAAGACGATGCTCGCCAAAACAAGCCGTTCGATGGATGCCGTCAATCCCGATCTACGCCCCTTGCGTCGGCGGGGCGGCAAGCTCATCCTCTACCACGGCTGGAGCGACCCCGACATCTCGCCGCTCAACACCATCAACTACTACAACCAGGTCGAGGCAACGGTCGGCAGGGATACCCCCCAGTTCGTCCGCCTCTTCATGGTCCCCGGCATGAATCACTGCGCGGGAGGCCCTGGCCCCAACCACTTCGATGGAGTCACGGCACTGGAAGAATGGGTCGAAGACGGCGAAGCACCCGAAAAGATCATCGCCTTCCACACCACCGAAGGCGAGATCGATCGCACCCGCCCTCTCTGCCCCTACCCGCAGGTGGCCGTATACAACGGCAAGGGAAGCACCAATAACGCCGCCAACTTTTCCTGCAGACTCCCCTCGCAAAAGGCGGCACGATAGCATCGCCGTTCAGGCAAAATCGGCGTATTCTACCCTGCAAAGGAGTACGCCATGCTGAGAAGAGATTTTCTGCGTCGTACTGTCACCGGATTTGGCGCGACCCTGCTCGCCAGCAGGTTTGCTCCGGCGGCTTCCCTCGAAACCCAACCTCTCCCGCGAAAATTCAATGCGCATGACGAAGTCGTCCTGGGCAAAACCGGAATCCGTACCAGCCGGCTCGCCATGGGCACTGGCACCATCGGCGGCGGCGGCGCTTCCAACCAGACCCGCATCGGAGCCAGCGCTTTTACGACGCTTCTGCTCGATGGCTACAACGACAACGGCCTCCGTTTCTTCGATACCGCCGACTCTTACGGTAGCCACCCCTACGTCGCCGCCGCGATCAAACAGCTTCCTCGCGACAAAGTTACCGTTCTTACCAAGACCGACAACCGCGATCCCGCCGGCGTCCGCAAAGACATCGATCGCTTTCGCAAGGAACTCGGTGTCGACTATATCGACATCCTCCTGATTCACTGCGTCACGGAAGACGACTGGACTACGCGCTACCGCGGCGTCATGGACGTTCTTTCCGAGGCGAAGCAAAAGGGCGTCATCCGCGCCCACGGGGTCTCCTGCCACACGCTGCCCGCACTGCGTGCCGCCGCCGCGTCTCCATGGGTCGAAATCGATCTTGTCCGCCTGAACCCGATTCAGTCGCACATGGATGCCGATCCGAAGACGGTCATCGGCGTCGTTCAGCAGATGCGCGCCTCGGGCAAAGGCATCGTAGGTATGAAGATTTTGGGACAGGGTGACATGCGCAACCGCCCCTCCGAAGCCATCCATCACGCGCTCGCAAGCGGCGTGCTTGATGCGTTCACCATCGGGGCCGAAACTAAAGCCGAGCAGAACGACCTCACCCGCCGCATCGCCGCTGCCTAGCCTCACGATGAACCTGTGCCCCACGTTCGACATTCGAGGACGCCGGTTGGTGGGCCACAAATTCTCGCCTCTTACGGGGTATATCGAGGCATGTTTCAATAGAAGTAAGGACCTCACAGAAAAATGCCTCTCAATTGCGGAATCGTTGGCCTGCCCAACGTCGGAAAAAGCACCATCTTCAACGCCCTCACCTCTGCCAAGGCCCAGGCGGCCAATTATCCCTTCTGCACCATCGACCCCAACACCGGCGTCGTCACCGTGCCGGATGAGCGGCTTACCAAAATTTCCGAGCTGATTCAGCCGAAGTCGCTCGTTCCCACCACGATGGAGTTCATCGACATCGCCGGTCTGGTCGAAGGGGCGAGCAAGGGCGAGGGCCTCGGCAACCAGTTCCTCGGCCACATTCGCGCCACCGACGCCATCTGCCATGTCGTCCGCTGCTTCGATGACCCCGAGGTCGTTCACGTCGCCGGAGGCGTCAATCCGCTGCACGACATCGACATCATTAATACTGAGCTTCTTCTGGCCGATCTCGACACCGTGGAAAAGCGCAACACGAAGGTTGAAAAGCTGGCCAAAAACACCAGCGACCACAAGATCAAGACCGAAGCCAGCGCGATGCACAAGCTGCTTGCGGTCCTTAATGCTGGCAAGCCAGCCCGCACCGCCGATCTCACGGACGAGGAGCGGATCATTGCCCGCGAGCTCTTCCTGATTACTTCGAAGCCCCAGCTTTACGTCGCCAACGTCGACGAGTCCGGCCTCATCAAAGGCAATGCCTACACCGCTGACGTCGAAAAACGCGCCGCTGAAGAAGGCGCACAGGTCGTCCGCATCTGCGGAGCCATGGAAGCCGAGATCGCCCAGCTTGAACCGGCCGAGCGCGACGAGTTTCTCAAGGACATGGGCCTCTCAGAACCCGGCCTCAACCGCCTCATCCACTCTGCCTATCGCCTGCTCGATCTCATCACCTATTTCACCGCTGGTGTACAGGAGGTCCGAGCGTGGACCATCAAGCGGGGAACCAAAGCTCCCGGAGCCGCCGGAGTCATCCACTCCGACTTCGAAAAGGGCTTCATCAAAGCTGACTGCTACGCCTCCGACGACCTCTTCACCTACGGCAGCGAGCAGGCGGTCAAAGAAAAAGGACTCCTTCGCTCCGAAGGCAAGGAGTACGTCGTCAAGGACGGCGACATCCTCTTCTTCAAGTTCAACGTGTAGCGACCAGTCTTCGCATCTCTGCGGACTTCTTCGCAGAGATCGCATGCAGCCCACAAGCCGCTGGCGGATTCGTCATCTGCTTCACGAACATGAGATGGTCGGGGTTTCCCGCGCGCAGCGTCGACCAATAGCCTGTCCGCGAAAACAGCGGCTTGTGCATGTCGATAATCTGCTTCGTCAGAATCTTCACCCCACACTCAAGGTTGTACTTGGGCTGCAGTATCGTCTTCTCCGGATCTTTGGGCGTCAGCTTCTTGTCCGCCTCCCAATCGAAATCGCATCCATAACGTGTCTGATCCTCATAGGTCAGTTGCAACAGTCCCTGGCTGCGAACGGCCCTGCCGGTTACAGCATCCCGCACTGCCACCTCCGGTTCGGTATGCCGAACCCGGGTCGTCGGATCGAGTCCAGCCTCCGCACCCGCCAGCGCCTGAAAAAAGTAAGCCCAGAAGGCCCGCTTGTCCGCCGGGCCCATAACGTAAAATCGCGGACAGAACCGGCGCACGTCCCGCGGAACCCGCGTTGTCAGCATCGACGCTGGAATCGCCTCTTCGACGATCTTGTCCCAGGCAGGATCCCAGGTGTTCTCGCCAAGTTCAACCTTCTTCACTGCAATCGGCGTTGGAGGTGCAGGTTTCATTGCCTTCACGGCCTTTGCCGGAGGAGATGGCTTGGGTTGCTCATGCTTTGCGCAACCCCCGGCCAGCAACGTCAGGGCTGCCGCCGCGGCTAGCGTGGCATCACGAAACACCGTCATCCGTCTGGCCACCATTGAGAGCTATCCTCGCTGTCACATCCTGTCGTTATCCGGCTGGGGGCCCGTGAAGCGCAGCATAGATGGGACTGACCTTCATTGTCCAGACGGTATGTTTAAAGGAGCAGGCGACCTCGAATTCGGTCTGGGCTGATCCTCCGGCATCCCTGTCCGCGTCTCTGTGAAGAGACAACAATGGGCCGCTCTGCTACTGTCAATCTTGGGAGTTTGATGTCTGGAGAATCACAACTTTTTCCGAACTCTGAACCGCCGGTAAATCGTGCGACAGAGACCGGCGGCGAAGAAACCCGAAGAACCGCACCGGTATGGCTGCAACGACTCTCGTTGTTCGTCCTTGTGCTGTTCTGCGTCTATCTCGGTGTCCTCGTCATGCTGCTGCCCTGGTGGACGCGGATCTGGGACCACAACATGTTCATTCAGTCGCATCCTCCCCTCTCTGCCGTGCTGCACAACGGAGCCGTGCGTGGCCTTATCTCCGGCATAGGCCTGCTCGACATCTGGATCGGTATCTCCGAGGCGGTCCATTACCGTGACTACAGGGGATAAAGAAAGATCGGCATGATTAACAAAGAACACTCCATGGAAACTCCGAAAGAACTGGAACAGGCCCCGCTCGCCTATGAAAACAGCGATTTTCTGAACTCCCCCGATGGCCGCATGCTGCGCATCATCGCCGAGTACCAGGAACCCATGGCCCGCTTCCGCCGTGAGCGCATTCAGGATACGGTGGTCTTCTTCGGCTCTGCCCGCTTCCGCGCTCTCGACGTGGCCAACTCCGAGCTGGAGCTGCTGGCGAACCCCGGCTCAGCTCAGCCGGCGCCAGAGAACGAGCAACCCGCGCGTCCAGAAGAGATAGAGCGCGGAGAAGCAACTGCCTTGAAGCTGCGTCTCGCCGAAGCAGCCGTAGAGATGGCCGCCTACTATGAAGACGCACGCAAGCTCGCAGGCCTGGTCGCGAGCTGGTCGCAGACGCTGCCCGGTCCCCGCCACCGCTTCGTAGTGACCTCTGGCGGCGGCCCCGGAATCATGGAAGCGGCGAACCGCGGAGCCTATGAAGCCGGCTGTAAGACCATCGGGCTGAACATCAAGCTCCCCTTCGAGCAGCACCCGAACCCGTACATCACGCCAGCCCTCAACTTCGACTTCCACTACTTCTTCATGCGCAAGTACTGGTTCGCTTATCTGGCGAAGGCGCTGGTGGTCTTTCCCGGCGGCTTCGGTACGCTCGACGAGATGTTCGAGCTGCTGACGCTCGCGCAGACCAAAAAGATGGCGAAGAAGATTACGGTCGTCGTCTACGGTTCAGCTTATTGGAAGAATGTGATCAATCTGGACACGCTGGCTCAAAAAGGTGCGATTGGGATGTCGGACCTCGATCTGTTCCAGTTCGCAGACACCCCCGAAGAGGCTTTTGCCATTCTGAAACAAGGCCTTACAGAAAACCACCTCGAGTCGGCCTACGAACGCGAGCAGCACCTTCGCGAGCGCCATGGCGTTCCCCTCGAACCGGCTCCCAGCGCGCAGGAGATGCTGGGCCCTGATATCACCCCGACAAGGTAGCATCCGGTAACCTCTCTAGTTACTGAGCTTCGAAAAATTGAAGCCCCATTGTTGGTGCAGTTACCGCTGTGTCACATAGCGTCTCCATACTTGCTCACAGGAAGCCTGAATCAGGAGGTAGCCGATGAGCCAGTCGAGCATCTCGTATCTTTGGCGAGAACCGGGTGCGGCGAGGAGCTTCACCACCGGCGTGTCACTGCACAGCCACACCAACCAGTCGCAGGAGACACTGGACTTTATCGCCGAGCTCTCGAAGAACTGGGGCATCCTGCAGCCGCTGATGCGATGGTGCGAAGGCCGATGCCACCGTCTCACCGGGATCCAGCCGGATTACGCTCGCAGCTACTGGACGCCGCCGCTGACGCCAAGCCTCGCCTTCGATCTGGAGCGCAGCCAGATCGAGAACCGCCTGCAGATGCCCGGTCTGGTCTCGCTCACCGATCATGACGACATTCAAGCTCCAATGCTGCTGCGCTCGGTACCCTCTTCGCGCCACATTCCGGTCTCGGTGGAGTGGACGGTGCCCTTCGGCAAAACCGCGTTCCATCTAGGCATTCATAACCTGCCGAGCGCTACAGGTGCGGCATGGATGGAGAGGCTGCGGGCGTTCACGGCGACTCCAGTAGAGACGCGGAAGCCCCGACTACTGAACGAGATGTTGGCTGAACTCGATGAGCTGCCCGGGGTGTTGATTGTCTTCAATCACCCCGTCTGGGACCTTTACCGCATCGGCAACGAGCGGCATAACGTGCTGGTCAACGAGTTCCTCGCCGTCAATGGGCAGTACATCCATGCACTTGAACTGAACGGCCTTCGTGACTGGAAGGAGAATCGCGAAGTCTCTGATCTGGCAGGAAGGTGGAACCAGCTTGTCATCAGCGGCGGCGACCGGCACGGCATCGAGCCCAACGCGAACGTCAACCTGACACGCGCCGCCAGCTTCACCGAGTTTGTCCATGAGGTGCGGCGCGACCGGCAGAGCCATGTGCTGTTCATGCCGCAGTATGCCGAGCCGTGGAAGCACCGGATTCTGCAATCGACCCTCGATGCGATACGCGACTATCCGCACTTTCCGGAGGGTTCCCGCCGCTGGGACGAGCGGGTGTATCACCCCGACAGCCGGGGCGTCATGCAGCCTCTCTCGCAGCTTTGGATCGCGGGACACGCCCCACTGTATATCCGGAGCCTGCTGAGCGCAGTGCGGATGATGGGCGCGGCGCCGCTGTCGGGCGGCTTGCGGATGGCCTGGAACGATGCGGGAGAGATGCGCGCCGCTCTGGCGAAGCTCGACGCCTGAAGCTGCAGGCCACGCAAGATGAGAAGATAGAAGGGATGCTTCAACTTTCCGCTGCCGGTAAACGATTCGGTCCCAAACTCCTCTTTGAAGACGCCAACTGGCTGATTACGCCGGATGAGCGCACCGGCCTTGTGGGCGGCAATGGCACCGGCAAATCTACGTTGCTGAAGATCCTGGCCGGGGTGGAGTCGCTCGACTATGGCGCGCTCACCCGCGTCAAAGGCATGACCCTCGGCTACCTTCCACAGGATGGCCTGGCGCTGCGCGGTAAGACGGTCTTCGCTGAATGTCTTTCTGTCTTCGATCACCTGCATGTGTTGGAGGCAGAGTCACTTGCGTTGACCCACACGCTTTCGGAGGCCGATCCGAAGTCCCGCGAGTACGCCACCGCTGCAGACCGCTACTCCGACATCGCCGACCAGCTTCACGTGCACGATATCTACACGCTCGACTCGCAGGTAGGGGCAGTTCTTGGCGGGCTGGGATTCACCAAGGAAGACTGGGAGCGCAAGACTGAGGAGTTCTCCGGCGGCTGGCAGATGCGAATTGCTCTGGCCAAGCTGTTGCTGCAGAAGCCCTCATTGCTGCTGCTGGACGAGCCTACGAACCATCTCGATCTTGAATCGCGCAACTGGCTGGAGAACTATCTCCACGACTATCCGAACGCCTTTATTCTCATCTCGCACGACCGTTACTTCCTCGACGTCACCGTCAACAAGACGGTCGAGATCTGGAACAAGCGGATGCAGACGTATCACGGCAACTACGAGAAGTACATCGCTCAAAAAGAAGAGCGCCGCACCCAGTTGATGTCTGCGTTCAAAAATCAGCGCGATCGCATCGAAGCGTTGGAGGCATTCATTAACCGGTTTCGCGCGCAGGCTACCAAGGCCAAGCAAGTGCAGTCGCGGATTAAGGAACTGGAGAAGATCGAACGGATCGAGGTGCCGGAAGAGGAAGCGACAATTCACTTCACCATTCCGCAACCACCTGCTTCGGGCCGAACGGTCATCGATGTCTCTCATCTGAGCAAGCACTATGAGCCGAAGCACGTGCTCGAGGATGTGAGCTTCACCATCGACCGCGGCGACCGCATTGCGCTGGTGGGCGCGAATGGAGCGGGCAAATCGACGCTGATCCGAATGCTGGCCGGGCTGGAGCCTCCGACCAGCGGCGAGATCAAGCTGGGGCATAACGTGCTCGCCGATTACTTTGCGCAGGACCAGTACAAGGTGCTCGACCCGAACGCGAAGATGCTTGACGACATTGCCGGGATTGCGCCGAAGGTTCCGGTGGTCGAACTGCGCAGCCTGCTGGGCTGTTTCATGTTTTCGGGCGAGGATGTTTTTAAGCCGCTGGGGGTGCTCTCGGGCGGAGAGCGCAACCGCTATGCGATGGCGAAGATGCTGGTCTCGCCTGCGAATATGCTTCTGCTGGACGAGCCGACGAACCATCTCGATCTACGCGCGAAGGACGTTCTTCTGGACGCGATCCGCAACTTCACCGGGACGGTGCTGTTTGTTTCGCATGACCGCTATTTCATCGATGGATTAGCGACACGGGTGTTCGAGGTAGAGGACAAGCGCGTTCATATCTATCCGGGAAACTATGAGGACTATCTGTGGCGCAAACAGGGCGGCCCGGAGAAGGTGATTGCTTCGATAACAAAGGCACCTGAGCCGGTGGCCGTGGTTGAGGCTCCGAAGGTGGTGGAAGCACCCCAGGCTGCGGTTAAGCGGCTGAATCCGATCAAGCTGCGGCAGTTGGAGGATAAGCTTCGGTTTGCCGAGGAGGAGATTCCGCGGTTGGAAGGTGCGATTGCGGCGGCCGAGGAGAAGATGGGTGTCTTTACTTCGGCGGAGGAGTCGCAGCGAACTGCGGCAGAGTTAGAGGGTTTGCGCGTCGAGCGAACGAAGAGGCTGGCCGAGTGGGAAGAGCTGGCCATGACGCTTGAGGAGCAGACTATCGCTTAGCGGCCTTCGGTCAGACGGGCGGCAAGGCGCTCGGGAAGCCCGGCCATGAGGATCTTTCCCTGCGAGGCCATGATGTCATAAGGGACGCGGTGGAAGGTGATGGTTGCCGCTTCGGAATCATAGATGGCGAAGGCGGCGCGCCAGTCGCAGTCGCGGGGCTGGCCGACGGAGCCGGGATTGATGAGGTGGCGGGTGCCGGGTGGGATCGGCATTACCCAGGAATCGGCTTCGTTGCCCCGGTAGTACTGTGGGCGTACTTCATGCCAGTCATGATCCTTCTGCGAGAAGCCGCCCTGAATGTGGGTATGGCCAAAGAAGGTGATCTGGTTCGACATCTGCTGAAGAGGCGCCCAGGCATCGCGCATGTTGAGGATGTACTGGTCTTCATTGAGGGGAGAGCCGTGGGCGCAGGTGACGTTAGCCTCTGCGGGTTGAAGCGGTCCTTGGGGTAAACCTTTGAGCCAGCTGCGGTTGTCTGCGGTGAGCTCGTCGTGTGTCCAGAGGGCGGCGGCGCGAGCCACCGGGTTGAATCCGAGGGAAGAGGTGAGCCCGCAACAGACGCGGTCGTGGTTGCCGCGGACGGTAAGCTGGGATTTCGGGCGGATTAACTCAATCACCTGGTTGGGACTGGCTCCGTAGCCGACGATGTCGCCAAGGTTCCAAAGGGTATCGAAGGGCCCTGCGGCGTCGAGGACAGCCTTCAGAGCTTCGAGGTTCGCGTGAATGTCGGAGAGGATGAGGGCGCGCATTTTGTCGGAGTTGATCAGTTTAGCTCATTACTGTGCCGCACGGACGACGCCTCTCTTACGTACTTTATTTCAAGCTGTTTAGGCTAGACGCTAACGGCTGATTGCGGTCGGTCTGCATGGTCGGCGCAGCGGCGAGCAGGCTGCGAGTGTAAGCGTGCTGCGGGTGGCGGAAGAGAGTCAGAGTAGGAGCCTCTTCGACGATCTGGCCATGCTGCATGACGGCTACACGGTCGGCTACCTGCGAGACGACGGCGAGATCGTGGGAGATGAAGAGCATAGAGAGGTTGTGCGTTCGGCGCAAGTCATTGAGAAGCTGAAGAATTTGCGCCTGCACCGTTACATCGAGCGCGGTGGTGGGCTCATCGGCGATGAGCAGGCGGGGACGATTGATAAGGGCCATGGCGATCAGAATGCGCTGGCGCTGGCCACCCGAAAACTGGTGAGGGTAGTCGGCGATTCGGCGTTCCGGATCGGTGAGGCCGACCTCGTGCATGGCGGCCAGGACTTTTTGTTTGAGGGCATTGCCGGAAATTTCGGGGTGGTGGGCCTGAAGAGCTTCGCCGATCTGGGCTCCGATACGCATGGAGGGGTTAAGGGCGGTCATTGGTTCCTGAAAGATCATGGCGATGCTGTGACCTCGGTGGCGACGCATGGACTCTTCAGGAAGGGAAAGGAGCGATTCGCCGGCAAAGGCGATGCTTCCGGTCACCTGTGCGGTCGGAGGGAGGAGGCGCAGAAGAGAGAGCGAAGTAGCGGACTTGCCGGAGCCGGACTCGCCTACCAAGCCAAGAGTTTCGCCGGCATTGATATGAAAAGAGATCCCCTTGACGGCGGGTTGTTGGCCGAAGGTTACGGTGAGGTTGCGAACGTCGAGCAGTGGCGCGGAGTCCATTGCTGTATGGTAGCGAGATTGACGTGGTTAAATGTCCATTGCGTCGCTTTTGTGCAGTAATGGTTGGTTTCTGAACTGTACTTTGACGGGAGTGGCAGGTGGGACTTTGGGGCCACTGCGAACGTCTAAAGGGGCGAATGGGGCTTATGAAGAATCCGTGGCTTGGCGTTGTGTTGAGCAGTGTGGTGGTGACTTCCTCTGGGTGGGGGCAGATGCATAAGGTTGCCAAGCCGCAGGAGGTGGTGCGGGCGGTGGGGGTGTATGAGTGGACGGGCGATATGGCCAAGCCTACGGCCAGTCGATTGATCCCGGTATCGCTCGCGATCAATGGAAGTCTGCAGGATGCGGGGGAGTATCTGGCTCGGCCGGTTCCGTTTGCGCTGGAGACGGGGAATGTCTATGAGCTGGAGAAGGCCGGGATCAGCGACGGTGAGATTGATCTGGAGTTTGCACGGAAGATCCAAACGGCGGATGGAGATGGGGGCGGCTGGTTTGGCTATGGAAAGTTCAAGGCGGTGGCTGCGGCGAAGAAGGGGCCCGTGCTGCGGGCGTCGAAGACGCTGCCGGTGATTGTGAGCTCGGGAGACGATTCGCGGCCGCATTTCGGCAAGGCGGGGGGGACGGCCGCTTCTGCTGGCGGTACCAAAGATGCGGGCACGAAGGACGCAGGCACGGCTGCGAAGCCGGATGCGGGGACTACGACGGCCGATGATGCTGACCGGCCCACGATGAAGCGGCGGACGCCTGATACAGAGAGCACGACGCCCAGTACGGCGAGCGCAACGGAGAATAATCCCGAGGATGATCCCGACCGTCCAACTTTGAAGCGACGAAGCCCAGAGGAGGCGAAGAAGGCCAAGGCCGAAGCGGAGACGTCGGGTACGGGAGCGGTGGAATCTTTGAATAACGATCCCGATCGTCCGAACCTGCACTATGGGCGACCGACGGGCGCGTTGACGGAGACAGAGTTGCCGAAGCTGGTGGGAATGCCAGTGAATCTGCACCAGATGGTCGCAGTGTCGGACGCGGTGGATCGCGATCCTCATGACTTTACGCGTCCATGGGAGAGTGCAGCGGAGCGTGCGGCAGTATTGCAGAAAATGGAGACGATGGCGCAGGCGGCACTGGCAGGCTATGGCACTGCTGCTCCTGTTGCTGCTGCTCCTATCTCCGCGAGTCAGAAGACGGTACACGGCAGGGTACGGCATAAGACTGCTGCCTATACCGCGCCGCCTGGGGTGGCGTTGCTCGATGAGCAGTTGAATGGCTATACCCTCAGTTATGGCGGCGCGCCGACTTATATATTTGCGGCGCACACGGCGGGAACGGGAGCGGCACTACGTTACGTCCTGGTCGTGGCACAGGCTGATGATCTGGGAGAACTGAAGCGGGCATTACAGAGCGTGACTGACGAAGCGCATCTGGATAGAACGCCGGAGATGAAGTTTGTCGATGTCGTTGATGCAGACGCTAGCAACAGAGCCAGTCTGTTGTTTGAACTGCGGGCGCAGAGTTCGCGGCAGTTTGTCTTGTACCGGGTGATTGCGGCCGAGGCGCAGTTGATCTTCGCGGGTGGACCGATCCAGTAGGTGAAGGGTTAACGCCGATCAGCGCCGATTACTCTTGGCCGAGCTGGGCGTGCGGCCAGTCACCCGTCCAGTCAATGGTGGAGAGTTGCATGGAGGGCTTGCCCGTCTTGGCGTCGTAGGCGTGGAAGACGATGAGGTCGTCGCCGTTGGGGTTCATCAGGATGCTTTCACCGCCTGGGCCAAGCCAGCGGGAGTTCGCGACGAGCAGTTCGCTGCCGCCGCCTTCGCTGAGTGGCTTGCCGGTTTTATCGACATATGGGCCAGTGACGGATTTTGCCCGGCCTACCATGGTTTTGTAAGTGCTCTTGGTGCCCCGGCAGCAGAGGTCCCATGAAGTGAAGAGATAGTAATAATGATTGTGAAGAACGATGAAGGGGGCTTCCACGGCCTCCCAGTTGGGCGGCATGTTCGGAGGCGCGGGGGCGGCGTCGATCGGTTTGGCGCGGCGGGCGAGTGAGTAGAGTTTGGTGTCCGTGGCGGAGAGCTTGCCGGTTTTGCCGTTGAGACGGCGCATCTTGATGCCGTCCCAGAAGCTGCCGAAGGAGAGCCAATCATGCCCGCTTTCGTCGCGCACGAAGTTAGGGTCGATGGCGTTGAAGTTGTCGCTGGCTTTAGATTCGAGGACAAGACCCTGATCCATCCAGCGGTAATTCGGGCTGCTGAAGTCGAGTGTCTTGTTGGTGGCCAGCGCGATGCCCGAGGTGTTTTTGCCGAAGAGCGAATAAGCGTAGTAGAGGCGGTATTCTCCGTTGACGAAGGAGATATCAGGTGCCCATAGCTCTTTGGTGCCGGGGCTGCGCTGCTGAATCCATACGGGAATTTCGTCGAAGACCTGGCCGCATGCCTTCCATTGATGGAGATCGGTAGAGCAGCGAACTTCGAACTGTCCGCCGCCGGGCGCCTTGCCTGTGGCGAAGACATACCAGGTATTGCCTTCCTTCATGATGGAAGGATCGTGCGTGCCAGGAACATCGCCACTAAGGATGAAGGCTTTTTGCGCGTGGGCTGCGACGGAGAATGCGGAGACTGCAAGGAGCAATCCTGCTGCGAATAAGTGCGACCAGTTACGTCGGCTCTTTTGCATCATAAGTACACCTTGCAGTCTTCGTTGTAATGAGTCTTACTTATGCCAGTGGGTAGGCCATCCAAGGTACTTGGTGCTGGCTTCGTGGATCGGCGATGCGACGGTAGCGAAGTTGGCAGCGACGTGGTGCTCGAAGCCGTGCTCGCAGATGAAGCGCAGCAGTTGCTGCATGTTGGGGATCTCGACTACGCCTGCGCCGCCAAAGGTGTTCAGTGGGTCGTTGGTGAAGTTGCCCTCGCCGACATAACCCTTGATGGTGCCCTCGAAGTCGTCGGTGGAGAAGCGGGCGAAGCTCATCGCGCCAGCCTTCACCGTGCCGTCGAGCGTGCCGTAGGTATTCTCCTTGCCCACCGTGCCAGCGATGATCTGTTGGAAGTCCATCTTCACTTCCTTGAAGAAGTGCTTGGGCAGGTTGGAGCAGTGGAAGCAGACCGCCTTGTCCGGGTTGTCGCCGTAGTTGTTGTTCCAGTCGAGCAGGGCGGAGGGCGTCTCGCTGGCCAGCGTGAGCGCGTACATGCTCAGCGTGCCCATGGTGTCGGTCTCGCAGGCGCTGGGCAACAGGTTCTCGCTCATCATGCTCATCACGGTGCAGGGAACGACGCCGAAGTACTCCTCCATCGAAGTCCAGCACTGCACGGAACTGACGGTCAACTCGCTCGCCTTCATCCAGCCGTCGATTACGGTGCCGAGCTTGGACATCTTGAGCAGCGCGGCCTCAGGGACGTTGTTGGTCGAGATGTACTTTTTGATGGTGGCCAGTTTTTGCTGAACCGCATCGTCGTTATCTTTGGTGCGTTCGATGCGTCCAAAGATCTCACTGAGGTCGAGCGTCTCGACGGTGATGCCACTCTTCTCGAGCAGCTTCTCGGAGTAGCGCACCGTGTTGAAGGCCGTGGGACGCGCGCCGATGGCGCCGATGCGCAGATTCTTCATGCCACCGACGACGCGGCAGACGGCGGAGAACCACTCAAGGTCGGCCTTGAACTCAGGTGAGTCGGGAGCCTCGGTGTGCAGCCGCGTCAGCGAGTAGGGAATGCCGTACTGGCGCAGGTTATTCGCGATCGACATCTTGCCGCAGAAGCTGTCGCGGCGGAAGGCGATGGTCATCTTTCCGGCGTGGTCGGGCGTGGCTTGAATCAGTACCGGAACCTGGAGATTGGCGAGGCGCAGTGTATCGGCCAGGCCGCGTTCTTCGCCGAAGTTGGGCAGCGTGATGATAATGCCGTCAATTTCGGCGGCGTGCTTCTTGAACAGCGCAGCACACTTCTTCGCGTCCTCGTAGGTCTCGACCGCGCCGTGCGCCGTCTCCTCCGGTGTCAGCACGATCGGCTTGATACCCGCTGCCTCGAGTGCCGCAATCATCTCCAGCCGTCCGCTGGTCGCCAGGTGGCTCGGAAAAAATCCACGGTTGCCTACAATTACGCCCATCGTCATCTGCTTCGCCATCACATCTCCGTGTTTCGTTTGTTTTGAGGCTGCTCGCGCTGCCTTGTTGAAAATTTCTTACGCTTTCAGTAGAGCCTCTTGCGGCGTTGCGTGGCTCTGGTGCGAAATCTCGCGCAACTGGCGGAAGGTCTCCAGCATCGTTACCGATGCGGGTGCGCCTTCGCCAAAGTTGAAGTAGTGTGCGCGGTAGTGGCGATAGAGCTTATCGTAGACGGCCACTGCGGCGGGTTCGGGATTGTAAGTTCGATATTTGAGGCAGAGCGTGTCCTGGGCCTCCTCGACTGTCTTGAAGATACCCGCCGCAAGCATGGCGAAGATTCCTGAGCCAAGGCTGGTGGGGATGCCGTCGGGGACGACGACCGGCTTGTTGAGGACGTTCGCATAGATCTGGTTGAGGGTTGCGTTGTTCTGCGGGATACCGCCCGCGTTGACGACGCGCTCCACCGGGACGCCGTGCTCGGCCATGCGCTCGAGGATGATGCGAGTGTGGAAGGCGGTGCCTTCGATGGCCGCGAAGAGCTCGTCCTGCGCGGTCGTGAGCAGGTTCCAGCCAATGGTGATGCCTGCGAGGTCTGCGTTGACGAGAACGGTGCGGTCGCCGTTGTCCCAGGTGAGGCGGAGTAGGCCGGTCTGGCCGGGGTTATTTTTTTCGATGCCCTCGGCCAGCGATTTCACCGTGGTTCCGGCGCGGCGGGCGATGGCTTCAAAGATGTCGCCAGTGGCGGAGAGACCAGCCTCGACACCCGCATAATTGGGATGCACGCTGCCTGGAACGACACCGCAGACACCGGGGATGAGGCTGATCTCTGGCTGCATGGCGATGATGCAGGTGGAGGTGCCGATGACGTTGACGACGTCGCCGGTGCGACAGCCCGCGCCGATGGCGTCCCAATGGGCATCGAAGGCCCCGACCGGGATGGGGATGCCCATGCGCAATCCGAGCTGGCCAGCCCACTCGGCGGCGAGATGACCAGCGAGATGGTCGGAGGTAAGGTAATCGCCGGAGAGCTTGTCAACGACGCCATCCAGCAGGGGATCGAGCTTCGAAAGGAAAGCCTGTGGTGGGAAGCCGCCCCATTCAGGGTTCCACAGCCATTTGTGACCCATCGCGCAGATGCTGCGTTTAACATGACGCGGATCGGTGATGCCGCAGAGGGTTGCGGCCACCATGTCGCAGTGTTCAAGCGCGCTGGCGAAGCGGTCCCGCTTATCGGGATTGTTGCGAAGCCAATGCAGCAACTTGGCGAAGCCCCACTCGTGCGAGTAGACGCCGCCGCACCACTCGATGGCCTCAATGCCATCGCGGTGACAGGCCTCGGTGATCTCGCGTGCCTCGCGTTTGGCCCGGTGATCGCACCAGAGGTAGTACTCGTCGAGGGGTTTGAGATCTCTATCGACAGGAATGACGCTGGAGCCGGTGGTGTCGAGAGCGATGGCCTCAACCTTGTTTCCAGGGATGCCGCATTTTGCAAGCACATCATGCATCGCCTTGATCAGGCCGCGCATGTGGTCTTCGTGGGACTGGGTGGCGTAGTCGGGGTCTTCGCGTTTGCGGTGCAGAGGATACTCCGCTACCGCGGTTCCGAGCGGGCCGCGCTCGCTGTCGAGAAGGGTGACGCGTACGCTGAGGGTTCCGAAATCTACTCCTGCAACAATTGCCATGGTCTTATTGTCCCAGCCCGCAGGCTGCTGCCCGCTTTGTATAGAAGCTTTGATTTTGCAAGGGCACGGTGGCAGCCCCGGTTGGCTGGCATTTCATAGCGCGCATAAGAGAGCAGTCCATAGCATTTCAAAAGTAGGAGAAACCAGTGTAAAGCGGTCTCACGTTGAGAAAACGTTTACCATTTCCTAACACCCTATATTCGTCGATCCATCGATGTCAATCAAAGATTGAGAGGAGGCCCCATTCCGCAGATTCATCGCGTCATAGGGCCTTCCAGAGATCATCAAGCCAGTTGAATCGCAATGCGAGAGACTGAGGCCGCCGGAATGGTTATGGTCAGGCCGTCTCCCTGAACTTCGATCGCGTGCTTTTTCAGTTGCACGGTATTGGGCATCTCGAAGGTATTGTGGGCGTGCATGTCGGTGTTGGTCAGTACCGATGCTTCAGCGGATGCGATCTTTGCTGAACCGCGGAGAACGATCTCCGTTACCCTTGGCTCTTTCAGGTCGGGATTGGTCGCGGTGAGGGTGACGGTCTTGCCGGTGAGAGAAGCAGAGCCGAGGAGTCCCGCGAGTGATGCTGTTTTGCCGTTGCGCTGGTAGTGGACCTCGGGCGATGAGAAGTTTGCGCGCAGCGACTGGCCGCCCTGATGCGCGGCGTACATGTCGAAGACATGAAAGACCGGCGTGGTGATGAACTTATCCTCGTGCGAAAAGAAGAGAGCGTTGAGGTTATTGATGAGTTGCGCGCAGGCGGCCATGCCGACTTTTTCCGCATGGCGATTGAAGATGTCGAGCGTCATGGCAGTCAGCAGCGCATCGCGAAGCGTTACCTGCTGACCGAGCATGTGTGTGGGGTCGAGTTGGGTGCCGGGCTTATACCATGCGCCGTATTCATCGACGACCAGCTTGATGTTGCGGCTGGGGTCAAACTCACCGAGCAGTCCCCATTGCGCTCGCACGATGTCTTCCATGTAGAGGCCTTGAAGGAAAAGCTCATACCAGCCGGTCTCATCAAAGTCGAGAGCATCGCGCTTGCCTGCAACCCAGTCATTGGTCTGCCCCATGCTCAGGTTCCAGGTGTAGTAGTGAACGCTCCAGCCGCGAAGCTCGCGGGGCATGTAGTTCTTTCTGCGAAGCGCTTCAAAGAAACCGTTCGTCCACTCGAGATTGTTGTCGTTGGGGCCGGAGCCGACGTAGGAGAGCGGAACGCCGTAATGCGGCACCCAGGTAGTAAAGCGTCGGAACTCTTCGGCGTATTCGCCCGGCTCGAAGTTGCCGCCACAGCCCCAACTCTCATTGCCGACACCCCAATACTTCACGTTATACGGCTCGGCAGAGCCGTTAGCCGCACGCTGCTTTGCCAGTGTCGTTGAGCCTGCAGGGGAGTTGCAGTACTCGACCCAGCGGGAGAACTCCATTGCGGGCAGGCTGCGAAGGTTGCTGGCCAGGTAAGGCTGCGCGCCGCTGAGATGGCAGAAACGGATGAACTCGTCGGTGCCGAAGGCGTTGTTCTCATAGAGCTGGACGGCGTTGCCGCTCAGGCGCCTGGCGTCAGGGTCGTCTGCCCAGAAATTGGTGCGCGTGGGACGGTCCTTGCGCGGCCCGATGCCATCACGCCAGTCGTAGCTATCGGCGAAGCAGCCGCCGGGCCAGCGTATGACGGGGACGTGGATCTGCTTCAGGCAGTCAACGATCTCTTTGCGTATGCCGTGGACGTTAGGGGTGGATGAGCCTTCGCCTACCCACACCCCGTCGTAAATAACGCCGCCAAGCTGCTCGGTAAACTGGCCATAGATTTCGGGCGCGATGATGCCGATGCTTTCGTCGAGCAGAATTTCTACATGCGCGTCTACTGTCGCGCTCCATGCGGGGCGAGCGCCAAATGCGATTGCCGCTCCGGCGAGCGAGGATGCCTGCAAGAATTTTCTACGGTCCACAAGGGGCTCCTTCGTAACAAATGCATGAGGTCAAAATGGTTCCTGTGATCAGCCACTCCAATTTATATCGCAAACGTTTTCATCGCCATTCAGAAAAACAGAGAAGAGGTCTACATTCCTCTCGATGGCCGGAATTACCTGTGTTTGTCGGCCGAAATGTAGCCGCAGGCTGGAATACGATCCAACCAGAATCGTTTTAGCTGGGTAGGCTATTCTGTAAACGCATTCCTATACCTCTATGGCAGACCTCGGGCAGGGAACCAAGAAGAAGCGCAAGACCGCGAGTCCGGAGCGCATGGACATCCGCACGATTGCGCGTCTGGCGAACGTTTCGATCGCAACTGTCTCGCGAACGATTAACCGTATACCGACGGTGAACCCCAAGATCGCCAAACGGGTGTGGGAGGTGATCGAAGAACTGGACTACTTTCCTAATACCCAGGCACGCGCCCTGGTGTCGGGCCGTAGCTGGATCCTCGGCCTGATCGTCTCCGAGATCACCAATCCCTTCTTTCCGGAGCTGATTCAGGGCTTTGAAGATATTGCTGTCGAGCATGGCTACGAGATTCTTGTAAGCTCGACCAACCACGATCCCAAGCGCATGTCGCATTGCATTCGCCGCATGCTGGAACGCAAGGTGGACGGCGTCGCGGTGATGACCTTCGGGATTGAAGCTCCGCTGCTGGAGCAGTTGGCCCAGCGCAAAATTCCGCTGGTTTTTGTCGATGTGGGACCAGATGGCCCGAACATCAGCGTGTTGAAGGTGGACTACCGTCACGGCATTCGGCAGGGAGTGCAACATCTAGCCGCGCTGGGGCACAGGAAGATTGCTTTCCTGCGCGGGCCGCTGGCGTTGCACTCGGCCCAATCGCGGCTGGATGCATTTTCGGAATCGATGCGTGAGTGCGGAATTCCCCCCAAACCGGAGTGGATTCTTCAGGGAGAGCACACCCTCGAAGGCGGCATGGCGGCCATGCAGCAACTGCTCGCGGGGAAGGACATGCCGACCGCAGTGATGTGCTCCAACGATATGACCGCCATTGGCGTGCTGCATTCGATGTATCGCGCTGGCCTGCGCGTGCCGGATGATCTTTCAGTCATCGGCTTCGATAACATTCACATCGCTGAGGTAACGATTCCGCCATTGACGACGGTGCAGATGTCGCGCTTCGACCTGGCTCGCGCTGCAGTGAATGCGCTGCGCGCTTGTGTCGAGGGCACGGAGACTTCTCCGCAGAAGCACGAGTACAACATCCAGACCGATCTCGTCGTGCGGGAGTCGACCGGATTTCCGCGAGGCACCATGAAGGAGCTTCGCAAGAAGTCACCGACGAAAAAATAAACAGACTGTTCTGGCTATATGCCATCTTGAGTGTCGCCGTCGCACAAAGGAGCACGTCATCTCCACCGAAGTAACGCACAGTTCATCGTGCGCTGGTTAGTGAAGAGTCTCTGTATAAATGCGAAAAGAACGATAGCCTTTGTGAAAGATTCAAAGACAAGCGCCGCCACCGAAATCAGTCGGCGGCGGCACTTGTTTAATGGGTAGACCAGTTAGTCTGCGATGCCTACATCAGGAACATCAACGCCGAGAGCGGTGGCCAGAGAGATCTGGTGATCCTGCTCCTGCAGCAGAATGTCACGGATGTGCTCCGCGGTGGCGAACTCTCCCAATTCGTCGCACTGTTTGACCCGGCGGCGATACTGGCGGATGGTTTCGTTCTCGTTGTCGAGATCAAAACGAAGCATGTCTTCCGCTTTTTCGGATGTTTTGACCGGTTTGGGTGTGACACATGGCATTCCGCCCAGATAGTCGATCTGGTTGGCGATCGTAATGGCGTGGGCAAGCTCTTCGCCGGCGTGAACGGCAAGTTCCGCGGCGATATTCATATACTGCGCACCCTTGAGGACCTGGGAATAATTGACGTAGGCGATGACAGCCTGATATTCGCGGGCGAGATCCTCGTTGAGAGCGTCGATGAGCTGTTTGCGGGTGATGGAGGTTTTGGCAGCACTTGCTTTTTCGGTCGACATTTCTTCTCCGTATTTCGGTGACTGTTGTTACTGAGTAAGATGCAGGAACCGTCGGCCACGTTTTTGCGATATCCGCAAAGTGGCGGCGATCGATGAAAATATTATCGCCGTAGGGGTTATTCTCGGTTCTGCGGAATCAAGCCCCGAGGGCCGGGTAGTCGATATATCCGTGAGGGCCGGGAGCGTAGAAGGTGTTGGGTTCAGGCCGATTGAGCGGCGCGTGCTTTGCAAAGCGAACTGGTAGGTCAGGGTTGGCGATGAACAGTTTGCCGAAGGCCACGGCGTCGGCTTTGCCCTCATCGAGAAGCTGCTGGCCGGTCTTCTGGTCGATGGCTTCATTGGCTACAAAGGTGCCACCAAAGAGCTGCTTGAGCTGCGGCCCGATGCTGTCGGGGCCGACATGCTCGCGCGCTGCAATGAAAGCAATCTTGCGGCGGCCCAGTTCCGCAGCGACGTAGCTGAAGGTGGCGGTGAGGTTGGAGTCGGAGATGCCGTGGGAGTCGCCGCGGGGGGCGAGGTGCATGCCGACGCGGCCCGCGCCGAAGACAGAGATGGCGGCATCGGCGGCTTCGAGCATAAGGCGCGCGCGGTTCTCGATGGGGCCGCCGTACTCGTCGGTGCGATGGTTGGAGCCGTCCTGGAGAAACTGGTCAAGCAGGTAGCCGTTGGCGCCATGAAGCTCGACGCCGTCAAACCCTGCAGCCTGGGCGTTTTGCGCGCCGCGCCGAAAGGCTTCAACGACATCTTTGACTTCGCCCGTTTCAAGGGCTCGTGGCGTGACGAACTGGCGCTGCGGACGCAGCAGGCTGACAGTACCTGATGCCGCGATCGCGCTGGGGCCGACCGGCAGCTGCCCGTTGAGGAACGCGGGGTCGGAGATGCGGCCGACGTGCCAGATCTGCGCGAAGATGTGGCCACCGGCGTTATGAACAGCGGCGGTGACAGGCTTCCACGCTTCCACTTGTTGCTGCGACCAGATGCCGGGAACATTGGCGTAACCGACCCCCATCGGATCGACGGGTGTGCCCTCGGAGATGATGAGGCCGGCGCTGGCGCGCTGCGTGTAGTACTCAATCATCATCGGAGTGGGAACGTGATCCTGCGTGCCGCGCAGGCGTGTGAGCGGTGCCATGAAAACGCGGTTGGGCAGGTGCAGATCGCCGACCTGGATCGGATCGAGAAGGCTGGGCATCAATTACTCCTTGGCGTCCTTCTATGTCGAAGGCGCATAGGAGATTGGATGTACGAAGTGCAATAACGGTGCTTAGTGTGAAACAGCTGCGATTCGCTTGACGCCCCAGCCCCTGTGCTCAGATGGGAAAGGATTGGAGCCAGGCACGGAACGGGGGACCCAGGTCGTCGCGCTTCAGGGCGAATTCGACGGTGGCTTTGAGGAAACCCAGCTTGTCGCCGGCATCGTGTCGCTTGCCTTCGTAGCTGAAGCCGTAGACCTTCTCGTATTTGAGGAGAGCCTTGATGCCGTCGGTGAGCTGCAGTTCTCCGCCCGCGCCGGGGGTGATGGTCTCGAGCAGCTCGAAGATGCGTGGCGTAAGAATATAGCGGCCAATAATGGCGTTTTGCGATGGGGCGTCTTCTGGCCTTGGCTTCTCGACCATGTTTTTTACGGCGAGCAGGCGCGGGTTCTTCGGATCAGGCGTGCAGTCGAGGCAACCGTAAGCGGAGATCGCTGCGCCCTCCACCACTTCAGACCCGAGGATGCTGCATTGGGTCTCGTTAAAGGCTTCGACCATCTGCTTCATGCAGGGAATTGTGGCGTCAACGATGTCGTCGGGCAGCAGCACCGCAAAGGGCTCGTCGCCGACGATCTCCTTGGCCTGAAGAACGGCATGGCCGAGGCCGAGCGGTTCGGACTGCCGTGTAAAGGTGATCTTGGCGAGTTTGGAGACGCTGCGTGCGATCTCGAGGAGCGCCGTCTTATTCTTAGCCTCGAGCGAAGCCTCAAGTTCCGGGCTGCGGTCGAAGTGATCTTCCATGATTGTCTTGCCACGGCTGGTGATGATGATGATCTCGGTGCAGCCAGCGGCCACGGCCTCTTCGACGCCGTACTGAATGAGCGGCTTGTCGACGAGGCAAAGCATCTCCTTGGGCAATGTCTTGGTCGCAGGAAGAAAACGGGTGCCCATGCCAGCGGCTGGGAAGACGGCCTTACGGATCTTCTGAGGGGTCTTTTGGGTCATAAATTCCTTGGATGCAATTTCGCTGTGGAAGATCCTAGCAAGGAGCAGTTACAGCATAGTTATGTTTTTGTCGTGACAGGTTCGTCAGTCAGCTACAGCACCGGCGAATCATTGTGCAGCATGGCTTTGCGAATGATCTTGATGGGAGCAAAACCCTGCCGCATGAAGTTATTGTGGAAGGTCTCGATATTGAAGGCCGCACCCTCTTTCTTCATCATGTCGGCGCGGAGTTGCATGATCTCAAGCTTGCCCAGCGTGTAGTAGAGATACGTCGGGTCCGAGGTGCCGCGCTTGGTCTCGACGAGGCCGACCGACGGCGACTGGTAACCCTGTTTGACGAAGAAGTCCACGGCCTGGTCAATCGTCCATTTGCCGCCGGGCTCGCCTTCGCCGGTGTGCAGCTTGATGCTGTTGACGAAGCGGGCATCGCGCAGCAGAGCATCCTGCAACTGGCCAAGACGGACCAGCCGCGACTCGCGAATCTCGGCGGCGGTGGCGTTGGGGCCGGGCGCGTCGTAGCCCTGGTCGAGCATCATCTGCTCGCAGTAGTGGGCCCATCCTTCGATGTTGGTGTTGGCACCGAGCACCTTGCGGATTTTGCTGGGAAACTCAGGCATCCACAAAAACTGCACGTAGTGGCCGGGGTAAGCTTCGTGGACGCTGGTGCTGATGATGGTGCCCACGTTGAAGCTCGCCATGTGTTCGGCCACGTGCTGCTGGGTCCAGTCCTTCTCCGGCAGCGTCACGTTGAAGTACGCCTTGGTGGAATGTGTCTCGAAGGGGCCTGGAGGGTCCATCGAAGCAAAAGTCGTGGCGCGCATAAAGGGTGGCGTCTCTTCAAGCGTGGGCTGCACCGTGCTCGGAATCGTGATGATGTGGTGTGTATTGATAAAGCTGATGAGCGAGTCAAAGGTGTTGTGGAATGCAGGAAGCAGCTTATCGGGCGCGGGATGAATCGTAGCGAGCTCCGCGAGAACTTCCTGTGGCGTCTTAGTTGGATCGACTTCCTTGGCCACGCGAGCGAACTCAGCCTGATTTTTGTGCAGGTCGGCGAATGCGATCTGGAGAAGTTTGTCGAGCGGAATGTCCACCATCTCGTCGTAGGCCAGCTTCTTACGGAACGTGTCGGCACCGAGCCGGTAGTCGCCATTGGAACGGGGAAGTAGGTCAGTCTTCATCCACGCGCCATAGGATTTAAGCGCTTCAATGACAGCCCCATTGGATTGTGCGAAGGCGGCCTTGGTATCGGGATCGGTGACGGAAGAGAACGCGCTGGGCACGTCGTTCTGAAAGAAACTGACCAGCCCGTCGATCTGTTCGAGAGCGATCTCTGTATAGATGTGCGGCGGATTCTTAAGGTTCTTGCGTGCTTCTTGAAGAACCTGCGGAATAAGCTTCTCGCGTTCGACAACAGCGTGCAGGCGCGTATCGGCTGGCGCGTAGGGGCGCTCCATGATGACGAAGATGGAGTTGGTGACGCCGGAGGAGTAGATGTCGGGATTCTTCTCCCACGGTCGGATGACTTCGAGCGTCAGCAGTTGCGACCGAATATTGTTGAGCAAAATCTCGCGGTCGCCGACGACGCTGGCATCGAGCGCGCTGGGGTCGACGGCTTCGACCTTCTTCTCGTACTCGTGAAGTGCGGCGATCTCTTTCTGGATCGATGCGGCTGAGTAGTCCTCAAGCTGTGTGTCGTATTGATGCAACCCGGCAGCGGTTCCAGCAGTGGGAGAGAAGTGGAAGTACACGTCGCTGAAGTATTGGTCAGAGACGAACTGAAAGGTCTGCGGTGCGCCGTCCGCAGAGACGTGTTGCGCTAAGGATGAAATAGGCATGAGGATAGTGGTCCCGATGGCGAGAGCGAGAGACGTGAGAAGTTTTTGCATGCTTTCCTGGTCCTGACTAAAAAAGGATGAATTTCAATTCGGCCACGGATCAAAACAGATAAACATGGATGAGCATAAAGCAAGTCTCTATCCGCGTCTCTCCGCGCAGCCCGCGGTCGTGCTAATGGGCATCGAGCGCATCCAGCAGCGCACGGGTTTCGGCGATTACCTCTTCGGCTTTGGCACTGGTGAGCGGCCAGCGCAGGATGCCCTGCGGCGTGAACTGCGCTCCGCGTTTGGTGTTGCGGCTGACGAGCTTCATCAGCACTCCCGGATCGACGCTGCGTTCTCGCGCTGGAGCCACGCCCGGAGCCGTCGCAGGCGCTCCCCCCGATAGCCGCTCTGCAAACTTCAAATGCAGCATCTCAACAAATGTTTTGGTCTTGCCCTGTTCGATCTGAGTGCGTTTGCGGTCGAGTTGGGCGATGCCAAGCTGCTCGCATTGCAAGCGGATCTCACCTGCTGCGAGTAAATTGAGCACAGTCTCCGGTGGCGTGCCGTAGCGGTCCTGCAACTCGGCGCGAACATCCGCGAGCGTGGCATAGTCTTCCGCTCCGGCAATGCGTTTGTACATGCGCAGCCGCTGATTCTCTTCAGGAATGTAATCGCTGTCGATGCGCACGCTGATGCCGAGATTGATGACCGTATTGGCATGGGCAGGCTTGTCTTCCTCGCCCTTCATCTTGCGCACAGCCTCTTCGAGCATGGTGGTGTACATCTCGAAGCCGATGGCCTCGATGTGGCCGGACTGCTCGCCGCCGAGCATGTTGCCTGCGCCGCGCAGCTCAAGGTCGAGCGCGGCGATCTTGAAGCCTGCGCCAAGGTCCGAGAACTCTTTCAATGCCGCCAGCCTGCGCCGGGATATCTCGGTAAGCTCCTTCTCGGGCGGGATGAGCAGGTACGAGTACGCGCGGCGATTGCTACGGCCGACACGGCCCCGTAGCTGATATAGCTCGCTTAAGCCATGCCGGTCGGCGCGATTAATGATGATGGTGTTGGCGAGTGGAATGTCGAGGCCGTTCTCAATAATGCTGGTGGCAAGAAGCACGTCGTACTCATGGTTCATGAAGGCAAGCATCACGCGCTCCAGCTCTGCCTCGGGAAGCTGCCCATGGCCGATGACGACGCGGGCCTGCGGCACCAGCTCACGAATCTTCGCCGCCAGTTCGTAGATCGATTCAACGCGATTGTGGACGAAGTAAGTCTGGCCGCCGCGCTCCAGTTCCATCTCGATGGCGGTGCGCACAAGCTTCTCGTCGAACTTGGCGACGATGGTCTGGATGGCCATGCGGTCTTTAGGCGGCGTCTCAATGACGCTCATATCGCGCAGCCCGATCAGTGACATATGCAGCGTGCGCGGAATCGGCGTAGCCGACATGGCCAGCACGTCGATAGCAGTTCGCATCTGCTTGAGGCGCTCCTTATGGCGAACACCGAAACGCTGCTCTTCGTCGACAATCAGCAGGCCGAGGTCCTGAAACTTCAGGTCCTTCGACAGAATGCGATGCGTGCCGATGAGAATGTCGACCTTCCCCTGCTCGACCTTTTCGAGAATTATTTTCTGTTCCTTCGGTGTGCGAAAGCGCGAAATCATCTCGATGTTGACAGGGAAGTTGGCAAAGCGCCGCTTGAACGTCTCGTAGTGCTGGAAGCTGAGCACGGTCGTCGGAGTCAGCACGGCAACCTGCTTCGAGTCCTGGACCGCCTTGAACGCCGCGCGCATGGCGACCTCGGTCTTGCCGTAGCCAACGTCGCCGCAGAGCAGGCGGTCCATCGGCTGCGTCGATTCCATATCGCGCTTGATATCGGCGATGGCGTTGAGCTGATCGTCGGTCTCGTTGAAGTCGAATGCGTCCTCGAACTCCCGCTGCATGTTCGTATCAGGAGAAAACGGAGTGCCCTGAATGGACTCGCGCTGGGCATAGAGTTTCAGCAACTCGGCGGCCATGTCGGCCATTGCTTTTTTGACGCGGGCCTTGGTCTTTTGCCAGCCCTGCGTGCCCAGCTTGTTAAGCTGCGGAGCAGGACCGGTGTCGGTGCTGCGGTACTTCTGAATCAGATCGAGCCGTGTGAGCGGAACGTAGAGTTTCGCCTCGTCGGCAAACTCGAGAATCATCAGCTCCAGCGGAGGCGCATCGTTTTCTTCGATAACACGCAAGCCGCAATACTGAGCGATACCGTGCTCGACGTGGACCACATAGTCGCCAACAGCAAGATCGCGAAAATCAGAGATGAAGGCAGCAGTCTTCGATTTGCCACGCCGTACCGTCCGCACCGTCACGTCGGCGTCGTCCGAGAGATCCTGTGCGCCAAAGATGACAACCTGTCGCGCAGTCGTCCGATCAAGATCGAGTATCTGCACTCCCGCCGCGATGGTGGTCTTCACGATGACCGGAGTGCGCAGGTCTCCCGCCAGATAACTCGACTCGGAGTAAACAGTGGAGCTGCCATGCTGCTCGGTGCGCGAGCCCAGGCGGTAGGGAACCTGATACTCCTGCAAAAGTCCTGCGAGACGTTCTACCTCGCCCTGATTGGGCGCGGTCAGCAAAATGCGCGCGTCCTGCTTCATCAATAAATTAAGCTGATCGATGAGCGCCGGAATGCTGCCGTGGAAACGCTGCGTGGGCCGGGTAGCGAAGTCCACCTCGGAGAGGTCGCTGCGGTCGGCATCGAGGATATCCACCAGGCCGAGCTGGTCGAGTTCGCAGCCGCAGAATTTATGCAGCCGGTCGTCCAGGTCCCACGGCGAGAGATAAATGTCCTCGGGGCGAATCAGGTTGCCGATGCCGGAGCGATCGTGCCGCTGCTCGACTTTGTTCCACCAGCGCTCACCCTGATTTTTAACCATCGCAGGCTCTTCGATAAAGACCCGCGGCGTAGGTCCGCTGGCGTTCAGGAGATCGAGCAGAGTATGTGTAGCTCCGGCGACTGGCGCAAAAAATTCCCAACCCGGAAAGACAGTGGCCTCGCCGGTGCGCGTGGCGACGTGAGTCTGAAGTTCGACAGGCTCTTCCCCGCCTTCAAGGTTCGCACCGGCGAGTCCGCTGCGAGTGAGCCTTGCGTTGATGGCGGTAAGAATTTTCTCAGTGACCGGAATTTCGGTGAGCGGCAGCAGCAGTGCCTCATCGAGCGGGCTGCTGCTGCGCTGTGTCTCAGGGTCGAACTTGCGAATGGACTCAATCTCGTCGCCGAAGAAGTCGATGCGCACCGGGCGGTCCATCTCGGGCGAGTAAACATCGATGATGCCGCCGCGCAGCGTGACCTGTCCCGGCATCTCGACCACATCGACGCGGCTATAGCCGACCGACAGAAGATGCTCGATCAGCATGTCGGGCATGTACTCTTCGCCGACTTTCAGATACAACGCAAGCGCCTTGTAGAAGTCGCGGGCAAAGAGCTTCATGCAGGCGGCTTCGACCGGTGCGATGACCAGCCGCGCCGTTCCTGTGGCAATCTTCCAAAGCGTAGCGGCGCGCGTCTCCTGAATCTCGGGATGTGGCGAAAGATTCTCAAATGGCAGAACATCATGGGCCGGGAGCCGGAGAACATGGCTCGGATCCAGCGCTGCGGTCAACTCGCAGGCTGAGAGCACCGCTGCATGAAGTGTCTCCGCAGCTTTATTATCCGAGACGATAATCACGCAGGGAGCATTGGCTGCGCGGACGAACAGTGGCAGATAGAGTGCGCGCGCCGTAGCCGTCAGGCCAGACACACGTCGGCGCCCCGTGCCTCCGCCCAGGTGGCGGCGTACACGCTCAAAAGCCTCAGAGTGTTCAAGGTCCGCAAGCAGTTCGCGGACGAAAGGCAAAACCATGCTGGTTCGATTCTAGCGGACAAACCGCCAGAGCCTGAATCGCGGGCTCCGGCGGTTTGCGACAGATCAGACAGTAACGACGATCTTGCCGATCTGCGCGTTGGACTCCATGTAGCGGTGGGCGGCGACTATTTCGCTAAGAGGAAAGACCTTGTCGATACGCGGTTTGAAGTCTCCCGCCGCGATGTGATCGAAGATATACTGCTTGGCCCTGGGAAAGGCTTCGGGGTTGGTGATGACCTCGAACAGTGTGTATCCCTTGATGGTCAGACCGCGGCCCAGGGCAGTAAACAGCGGGTAAGGTGTCGGCTTCGGATCAAGGCCTCCATACTCGAAGATGGTTCCGCCGATGGCGGTGATTTTAGCGAGAACCTCCAGTCCTGGCCCGGCAACAGGATCGAAGACAATGCGCGCGCCTTTGCCGCCGGTGATCTCATTCACGCGCGTGACAAGATCTTCTTCGCCGGTGACGATGACGTGGTCCGCGCCGAGCGCGAGCAACTCGGCTTTCTTGGCTGCGGTGCGGGTGGCAGCGATGCTGATGGCGCCTTCGGCCTTCACTATTTCAATAGCGGCGAGGCCAACGCTGCTGCTGGCCGCAGTGAGCAGAACGAAGTCGCCGCGAGTGATTCTGCCGAAGTGGACGAGCGCGCCATAGGCGGTGATGTACTGCATCCAGATCGAGGTCCCTTCCTCATAGGAGAGCGTGGAGGGATACTCGGCGAGTGCGGCCGCGGGAACGATGGCGACCTCACCATAGACGCCGTATCGGGTAAGTTCGAAAGAGGGAACGGTGCTGGCGGTCTTGTTCAGCCACGCGCGATCGACGCCTGCACCGATGGCTTCGACAACGCCGGAAGCCTCGTAGCCTAGTTTGGCGGGGAGCTTTGGCTCGTAGAGATATTGGCCCTTCCGGTACATCACCTCGGCGCGGTTCAGTCCGATGGCTTTGACGCGGAGACGGACCTCGCCTTCACCGGGTTCAGGTACGGCGAGCTCATCAAGCTGGAGAACTTCAGCTCCCCCGGTCTGATGGAACCGGACGATCTTTGCGGTCTTGCCGATTTCTGCGGACATCAATGCCTCCTGTGTGGCGATTGGATTCACGTCGCTGGAAGAAAGTTTCATACCCTGCACGTCCTCCGGAAAAATTGTAGAACGGGTGTTTTCAGGTGTTGTGCTATTGGAGTACTATCTTGCACCCACAGGCAAGACAGCCTGCGGTGTGCATGACTTAAAGGGTCCCGCGATGCTTTGGACAACCGATGTTTCCGGAGGAAGAGCATGGATACTTGGGGGAAGCGGATTTTTTTGGCACTTTTCGTGGCGGCATTTCCTCTGCTTACGGGATGCACCAGGCACAGCAAGAAGGAGCATTACTACCTGGTAGCAACCAACATCAACCTGCCCTACTGGAAGACGGCGGCAGACGGGTTTCAGGCGGCCGCGCTTCAATATGGTGTTACAGCCGAGGTCTGGGGGCCAACCACGTTCGATCCTCAAGACGAGGTAACTGAATTTCACACGGTGGCGGCCCGAAAGCCCGCGGGGATACTGGTCTCCGTCGCCAATGCGGCCTTAATGCAACCTGAGATCGATGCGGCGATTACCGCAGGAATCCCAGTGATCACTGTCGATTCGGACGCGCCCGCCAGCCACCGGCTGTACTTTATCGGGACCAACAATCTGGAGGCTGGCCGCTTGGGCGGTGCGCGGGTCACGGCACAACTAAACGGCAAAGGGAATGTGGTCTTCTTCACCATCGCCGACCAGCCGAACCTCGAAGAGCGGCTGAAGGGCTACAAAGATGTGTTCGCAAGCTCTCCCGGAATCAAGATTGTCGACGTCTTCGACATGAAGGGCAACTCCGGCCTGGCCATGGACAAGGCGCAGGAATACCTCGCCAAGACAGGCAAAGACAAGATTGACGCGATGATCTGCCTGGAGGCTTCGGCAGGCAAAGACGTCGGTGAGGCCTACAAGCGGGCCAACGCAAAAGATCGCCTGCTGGTCGCGATGGACGTGGACAGCGCTACGCTGGACTTGGTGAAGGATGGAACGATCGACTCGACCATCTCCCAGAAGCCCTACACGATGGCCTTTCTCGGATTGAAAGGGCTGGACGACGTTCACCACTATCCAGTCAAGCCGCTGACCGGAGACTATTGGCTAGACCCCTTCTCTCCCTTTCCGGCGTTCATCGACACGGGAGTATCGCTTATCGATAAAACCAACGTGGACACTCTTGTAGACAGGACCAAAAAGATGGGGTCCCAGTAGGCGGCACGTCGATCAATTGCAGGACATAAATCAGGACGTCACGAATTATTTCGTCACCGATGTGGATGTGGGAGCCTCTGGTTCGGGTGGAAGCGCCTCGGACTCGGCATCTTTGCCATAGATTACCTGGCCATATTCGAGCAGCGTCACCATGCCCACGCCGCCGCAGATATTGCCCGCCACCGCCAGTCCAAGCCAGCTCAGAAAAGCGGTCAAAGACGCGTGCCCGGTGAGCACAGCGGTAAGAATCTCGCCGCTGGCCGCGATGCAGTGAGCGAAGTTGCCGAGACCAACCACAAAGGCCAGCATCCAGATAATCATCACCGAGCCGGTGATCGAGTGCGATCCGGAGACCAGCCACGCTACGGTGGCGATGATCCAGCCGCCCATTACGCCGCTCCAGAAGATGGTCTGCGCCGGATGGTGCAGCGCTTCAACGCCTAGCTGAGCCAATGCGCTGACCATATCGGCACGAAGCGCGCCCGTAAGCCCGGCGATGGCGGCGAAGGCCAATGCTCCCAACACGTTTGAGGGAAGCACCACGCCCCAGAGCCGCATCGTCTTCCAGAAGTGCTTCTTCTCAGCCAGCACAAGAGCGACGGGGTAGAGAGTGTTTTCTGTAAAAAGCTGCGAGCGCCCGAGGATCACCACGATGAACCCCAGCGGGTAAAACATCTTCGCTATAAACAGCGTGGCATTCGTCGGTGCGGCGCCCGGAGTAGTCAGCAGCGCGATGACGATCGCATTCCCAAGTCCCGACAGCCCCATGAAGATGCCGCCCGCCAGCCCGGAGATGGCAAGCGCCACGCTGGAGCGGCCCAGTTCCTGGCGCGCATTGTTCGCCACCTGCTCGTAGATGTCCTGCGCGCTGGGCCGCTCGAGGTTCTTTTGCGCTTCATTGGGAGCGGCTGCAGGTTCAGGCTGGTGAGGGCGTAAGCGAAAGGGCATAGGCGTCCTTGGTTGTGGAGAGTTGCACTGTGAGATGCAAAAATGCCGGACGCTGCGACCTGCTTGTTAGAATCAACTTGATTATGCCTACCGCCACCGCACTTTCGCCAGAGATTCTCGCCAAGTATCAGCCCGTCATCGGGCTGGAGGTCCACGTTCAGCTTCTGACCGCCTCGAAGGCCTTCTGCGGCTGCGTGAATCAATATGGCGGCGACCCCAATGCTCACGTCTGCCCCACCTGCCTGGGGCTCCCCGGTGCGCTTCCGGTGCTTAATCGCAAGGCGGTAGAGTTCGCCGTGCTCGCAGCCAAGGCGATCAACTGCGAGATTCGCGAGACCAGCATCTTCTCGCGAAAGAACTACTTCTATCCTGATTCTCCAAAGGGCTACCAGATCTCACAGTTCGACAAGCCTATCGCCGAACATGGCTGGATCGATGTTCCCGATGCGAGCGGCGCGTCGAAGCGCATCGGCGTGACCCGCCTGCACATGGAAGAGGATGCCGGAAAGAGCGTGCATGACGGCTTCGCCGATTCAGTGTCGAAGACCTACATCGACCTGAACCGCTGCGGTACGCCGCTGGTGGAAATCGTCAGCGAGCCCGACCTGCGCACCGCCGACGAGGTCTTCGAGTACCTGACGAAGCTGAAGGAGATTCTCCTCTACACCGGCGTGAGCGACTGCAACATGGAAGAAGGCTCGCTCCGCTGCGATGCGAACGTGAGCGTCATGCTCAAGGGCGCGAAGGAGTTCGGCACCAAGGCCGAGGTCAAGAACGTCAACAGCTTCCGCTACATTCGCGCGGCGGTGGAGTACGAGATCGAGCGCCAGATCGGCGTGATCGAAGACGGCGGCCGCGTCGTGCAGGAGTCGCGCCTCTGGAACAGCGCCGAAGGTCGAACGTTCTCGATGCGCTCGAAGGAGCAGGCCCACGACTACCGTTACTTTCCTGAGCCGGACCTGCCGCCGCTGGTCGTAGGCGCAGAGTGGCAAGCCGAAATTCTGAAGTCCCTGCCGGAGCTGCCCGAGGCCCGCCGCGCGCGCATGATCGCCGAGTACGAGATCAGCGATCAGGATGCCGCAACCCTCACCGCAACCCGCGCCTTCGCCGACCGGTTCGAGACAGCAGCAAAGAAAGCGAAGAGCCCCAAGCGCGTAGCGGCTCTGCTGACCAGCGAGCTGACTATGCGCCTCCGTCTAGCCAACCTCGAACTCGATCAGTCTCCCGTCTCCATGGACGGAGTTGTCATGGCGGCCGATCTCGCTGAGTCAGGTGAACTGTCGAGCAAGATGCTTAAGCAGCTTCTCGATACCTGCTTTGAAAAGAACGAAGACTTCGCCGCCGTCTATGACCGCGAGAAGCCGCAGCAGATCTCCGACGCCTCGGCCATCGAAAAGATGATCGACGAGGTAATCGCCGCAAATCCCAAGCAGGTAGAGCAGTATCGCGGTGGCAAGAAGACAGTCTCTGCGTTCTTCGTTGGCCAGGTCATGCGCCTGTCTAAGGGACAAGCCAATCCCGTACTGCTCAATGAACTCGTCGTAAAGAAGCTCGACAGCTAGTGTTTGCACGTCGAAGGTGGAGAACCCTTCCACCAAATGCACTTCATCTCGCCGGACCAAACTATAACGTCATCTCGACCCAAGCGAAGTGCAGTGGAAAGACCTCTGTATTTCGCTTTCGTTTGACGGGAAATGCCTATATTAACAGTGAAAATTCTCTATGGGCAGATGCCTACACCTGTATATCCGAAGCTTAGCCGCATCTCCTGCGCCATCGTGCTGGCCGCATTGATCGGCTGTAGAAGCGACGCGCCCTATATCGTGCCGGAGGAGCCGATGCCAGCTAACACCGTGATGTTGTCGCAGATGATGCGGGAGCTTTCAGCGACGCCCGGCTTCACCGACGCGCTGCTGGCGGAGCTCGACAAAAACGGAAAGAAAGGCCCGGCTCTGATGACCCCGGCTCTGATGCATCGGCTGCGCGAGCTGATTCTGGGCAAGGACTGGCAGCGCCTCGACCGCTTCCCCGGCTGGACCATGCAGGAGATCAATCCCACGGTTCGTGTCGCCGGACACGTCGCAGGAAAAAGCGAAGCACTCGAAGGTTTGGCCGCGAGTCATCCCGGAACCCCGACGGGCAGCACACCGAAGGGCAGCATGTCGACCGCGCAGGCAAAGCCCTTCATCGATCTCGGCCCGTACTCGCTCGAGCATGCCGAGAAGATAAATCTGAATAAGCCATCGCAGTTGCCCGGCTTCCGCCGCAACGATCTGGTGACTGACCTCGGCACGGGCGTGGTTCGCGGAGACGACGCCAACCCGAAGCTCGCGCCGCTCCACTCCGAGAGCCAACGCATCGCCGATGTGCTCAACCGGCTAAGTCTCAACGCGCTCGACGGCGCGCCTACCGCGACCGCCCAGATTGCAGGAAAGCATTCCACCACGCCCGAGGCGCTGGTGCAGGCCCTGATGGATTCAGGACACACGGTGACGGTGTCTGACGCGCGCTACTTTGCGAACTTCGGCCACTTTCACTACAAGGGCCATGACGTAATGATGCCCTTCTGGGTAAGCTCCGAGATCAAAATTCCCGGCACCAAGCGAACACTGCTCGTGCCCGTAAGCCACGCCGAGTACGAGTGGCAGATTCGCGGGCCCAGGATCAACGCCAACATCAGTTGGTACTTCGGCATCGATGGCAAGGCCGAGTTTCGTACCATGGATACGCTCGACCAGTCCTGGGTGCTCGACCGCCACGCGCACGAATATCGCGGAGCCGATGCCGTCGAAGTAACCCGTCTGGTGGGCAGAATGTCCGTCGCATACATGCATCAACACAGTGCGCGACCCACGCTTCCCTTTGGCGGCTACTATGCACTGGGCGTCTGTCAGGATAGCGTCGCCGCGATTGAAAAGAAGATGACGGGCAAGGCGACGTTGTTTCCCAACACCGCCGATGGCGCGCTCTTCGACGATCCACGCGATGCAGAAGTCAACGCGCTGATCGAGGCAATCCCGAAGGACCGCAACGGAAGACCGCCCGAGCCGGAGAGGATCTTCGGATCACTGCCGACGACGAACATGGATGCCATCACAATCCCCGGTCTCACTGCTGATCTTGTCGCCGTGCAAACCGCATGGCACGACGGCACGCTCGAGCGCACACACTCGTGGACGCAGAAGATGACCGCAAGATTGGTAGGGGTATCCGCCGCGATACTCGCGATCGGAATTGTTGTGGTGCGCCGCAGGCGACCGAGATAGTCTGACTCCGAAAGTTGCATCACTCGTGATGCAACTTATCAAAGCGATTCGAGACTCCTACTACCAGGGAGAATTCTTATGGCAACGAAAAAGGCAGCTAAGAAATCGGCGACTAAAAAGTCAGCAGCGAAGAAAGCCCCCAGCAAGAAAACCGCTTCCAAGAAAACCGCAAGCAAGAAGACACCGAGCAAGAAGACTGCAAGTAAGAAGACCAGTACGAAAAAAGCTGCAACAAAAAAGAGTGCAAGCAAAAAGTCGTCCGCCAAAAAGAGCAGCTCCCGTCGGAAATATGGACCAGCAGCCGGCAAGAGCGTCGAGCGCGAGATGAAAGCCATGAAGCAGGGCAAGCTCAAGAGCGGCCGCAGCGGCAAGAAGGTCACGAACCCAAAACAGGCCATCGCCATCGGCTTGTCCGAAGCGCGCAAGTCCGGCGCAAAGGTTCCGAAGAAGAAGAGCTGAGCGGAAGTCCCGGGCTATTTCGTTTATAGCTTCGCGCTATTTACCATTGCTCCCCGATGCCGAAGAGGCCGGGGCCGACGATGCCGGTGCAGGCACAGCGGCTGCGGGGGCAGGGCTGCTTTTAGCCGCCGCGCCCGAATCAGAGGCTGGCTTGCTGGCGGAGTCAGATGACTTTCCATCCGAGCCGCCTTTGCTTTCGCCGTTCGATTTGGGCTTCGCGTTGCCGTAGCCATCGGCATACCATCCGCCACCCTTGAAGGAGACGGCAGGCGCGGAGATGACGCGCTCCAGATGCCCATTGCAGTAGGGGCAGACGGTGATCTCGGGATCGGAAAACTTCTGTATTTTCTCGGTGCGGCGATGGCAGGCAGTGCATTCGTATTCGTAGAGCGGCATTGCGCAGTCGTTTCCTATCTGTCCAGGTACAACTCTATTTTATAGCCTCGCTCCAGACCCATCGTCATCGGCCCGTGTGTGCTTCTTTGCCGAGCGCTTCGTGAATCAGCATCTTCAGGTAGGTCTGATAGCGCAATCCCTTCTTTTCCGCTTGAGCCTTCGCCAGCAACAGGTCATCCGGGTCAAGCCGAATCGTTGTGCTCTTCGCCGCTTGTCTCGCTGCCATCTCGCGCATCGCCGTCCCGTGGCCCAGCCGGCCTTCCCCTGCTGCACGTTTAAACTGTTGCAGGATGTACTCCGGGTTTTTGTCCCACCACTCAGCTTCCTCTTTTTCGCTACTGAATCGGGGGCGACCGATCTCTTTCTCAACCATGATGGTCTCTCCTCTCCGCAAAGAAGTAATCGCGCATATTTGGTGGGGCATCGTAAGCTGTAACAACTCGAAGAAGATCGTCTCGCCATGTCGTCACGATGATCAGTACTCGCATTCGCTTTGTTATACCGATCTGCATCAGCCGAACTTCATCCTCATGCTCTTGTTCGAGGACATCGATCGGATCGTCAAGAATGGCTTCTTCTGCTTCCTCCGGCTTAATTCCGTGCGCTGCAATGTGCGTCAAATTCCCTTGATCCCAATCGAATGCCATTCATCACCTGCCGCAAATTTTGTTTTTTGATTCTGTTTTGCTTCGACAGGTGAACTCCACCTCGGAATACTGTACATACATTGTAACTACTTTTCAAGTACGCTACTTCGCTTCCTCCAGACTGCCTTCACCTTCGCCCGCCATCGCTCATCGAGCGCCACCAGCGTCCACTCCACTCGTGGCGACAGATATCGCAGCACCACCTCCGTAGCCGGATGCACCCGCAGCGCAGGAGCCACGAGGTAAAGCTTCGGCGCCTCGGTGGACAATCGAATCCCGCCGAAGTATCCATGCCGCTGAAACTCCCCGAGCCCGGTCATCTGGTCGGGGTTTTGCAGATGATGCCAGCGCACGCGCACCCAATAATCCAGCCCCTGCAGCGCCAGATGCAGGTCTTCATCGGCCTTCAATTCAATGACTGCCAGCCGCCCCTCATCGGTCACGCCCAGCAGATCGAGCATCCCACGGTCTGCCGCCGCGAACGCCGGCACCTGGGTATAAACATGCGCCGCATTCAGATGCGCATCGAGGGGCCCGACGTCGCGCCGCAAGACGCTCTCCAGCCACCGTTCCGGCTGCATTCTGTATAGCGGATCGCGCTTATCCCCACCTGCCGCCCGCCGCGCAAACAGCCGCGCCACCAGACCTCGCAGTTCCTCTTCATTCTCGTTCGTCAGCGGAGTCTCATTGGCGCCCGCGCCGAATGTAATCTCCTGCTCCCGGTTGAAGGAGCTGCCCGCATATCCCATTCGCACTCGCGCAAACTCCAGACCATGCAGCAGGAAGGCCATCTCCGTTCCACTGCGAATCCTTTGCTCAACCATTTCACCCATCGACTCCGGCACCAGCGCCATCACACGTGCTGCCGAGTCACTGAACCGTTCCTGCGCCGCCGCTACATCCGGCGCGTGAATCAGCCGCGTCGTCAGATTGCCATGATCGGCTGCATCGCGCTGTTCCAGCTCCTCCGTGGCCTGATTCAGCTCCCAAAGCTCCCATTTAGCAGCGTCGGTATTGAGCCATGCCAACCGCGACAGGGTTACCAGGGATGTTCCACGTGGAACAATCAACATCAATCCGTGGTACAATCTTCGTCCGCTTCCAGATTCTCGACAGTGATGCAGCCATAAGATCCCCAACGTCAAAATTCCGTCGACGGTAGCCTGTGCCTCTTCTTCATTCACGGCGATGACGGCCCACGCCTTTTGCCCCTGCACCAACGAGCCTCGCGCATAGGCTGGCCCAAAGCTCTTTTCGAGGTCCATTGCGGTACGAAACCCCTCCGGCTGCAAGTCCTCGAAGTTCCGTTTTAGCACCCGCTCCAGCACCCGAAGATACTTCACCCGGGTCGCCTCGCGTGTCGAAGGCGTGCGCCGGTCCTTATCCGCTGCAAGCTCCAAAGTCTGTGGTTTGGTCTGCCCAAAGCGATGCGTGGTCAGTCGCAGCACGCCATTGCGCAACACCGTTCCGCTGACTCTGCGCACGAGATTGCGGTCTTCTCCCCAAAGGTGGAGAGTGCATCGGCCATGCTCAGTCGCCAGCGAATACTTCGCCTCGCGCATGTCGAAGAGCACCTTGCCATCTTCGAGCACGACGGTCTTCAGATGTTCGGCGAGAAAACCTTCCAGCGCGGCGGCAACCTGCTCTACTGTCTGTTCCGGCTCTGCGGTTGCCGCGCGCGACGCCTTCATGCCGACGTCTACCAGCCTTCCTTCGCCCGCAGATGCGTAATGTGTGCCACATGATGCATCGAGTGCCACGCATACAACAGCGTCATGACTTCGACCGTCATGGGGCCATTTTCCGGATGCCGGAATCCGCGTTGCCACTGCTCCTCGCCCAGCGATTGCAGCAGCATTACCCATCGCGCATGAAGGCTCTCCACCAGTTCGAGCGACCACTCCGTGGGGGCAGCATAGTCGCGCAACTTTGCCCAGGCATTTTGGTCATAAGGCTTTATCGTGGGCCAGTCCTCGGTCAGAGCCAGCCGCAGCCGGGTAAATGCGTTCATGTGGCTGTCCGCGACATGGTGTACCACCTGACGCACCAGCCATCCGCCTTCGCGATACGGGGTGCTCAGTTGCGCGGTATCGAGGCCGTCCACAGCGTTGCGCAACATCTCCGGCAACTCCGCGAGTGTCCTGATCGCGTCCAGCCGGTCATCCGGTGTGATGGCCGGCGGCTTCACAAATTTGCCAATCGGATATCTCGGATCAAGCTCACTCTGGGACATGCGACGCTCCTCCCGGTCTTCAAAACTCATGAATTGCAAGGTAGCATACGTCTTTGTATATCCTCAGTTAAGACTTCACGAAGACCGGCATTTGGGGATGCTGCCACTGTTGATTTTTTATATGCGACCTCTGATAAGTAATCTCGCTATCCTGGCCCTCGCTGCTCTCGTCGGAGCCCATACGCCCGCAGCCGCGCAGCCGCCGCGCGCGACGCATACTTATCTCGGCTTCGATCTCAACAACTACCCCGGTGATGAAGCTCTACCCACGCTGAGGCAGCACTTTGCCTTCGCCGGATACTGGCTCAACAATCCACCCGGCGAGCAGCAGAACCCGTGGCAAGGCAAGCGTGAAGCGCTCCTGCGTCAAGGCTTCGGTTTCCTTGTGCTCTTCAACGGACGGCTCGATGCGGAGATCGTGAAAGCGCAGAAGGCAGGCACAGCCCCTGCGGCTCTAGGAAAAAACGACGCCATTGCTGCTATTGCTGCGGCTCATCGCGAACGTTTCCCCAGCGGAGCCATCCTCTTCCTCGATCAGGAAGAAGGCGGTCGCCTGCTGGCGGAGCAGGCGGACTATCTCTTCGCCTGGACTGAGGCTGTGGCTCACTCGGGCTTCCGTCCTGGCGTCTACGCCAGCGGCCAGGCAGTCAACGAGGGCCATGGCCACACCATCACCACTGCTCAGGACATCCGCAGCCACGTCGCCACTCAGCATCTCCACGAGATAGCTCTCTGGGTTGCGCAGGATGCCTGCCCGCCATCGAACGGCTGCACCCTGCAACCCCCGCCGCTGGCAGCCAGCGGAACGCCGGAGGCCATGGTCTGGCAATATGCCCAGTCTCCCCGCCGCAACTCCATCACCGCAGCCTGCGCCCAGAGCTATGCTGCTGACGGTAATTGTCATGCTCCGGGCCTGCCCGGTCTCTTCATCGATCTCAACACCTCCGCTTCACCTGATCCATCGCACGGTCGTTGAAGGCCGCGAATCTGCGTGAAGTTTCGTTGGGAGAAAGTAGGGGCGGCAACGACAAATACAGGCATGCCACTGCGCAACGCCGGTCGAAATGATGCGCTTCGAAGCATCGTGGACGGGGCAGGATACTGCTCAATTTCCGGTGCGTTCTCCCGTGAAGCCTATAATGGAATATGATGACAACCCCCACTCCAGATCACAAGCGCTACTTCATCGAAAAGCTGGGCATCTCCGAACGCCTGATGGAACGCTGCCTGGGGGAGGCTCTCTCTGCGGGGGGAGAGTACGCAGACCTTTATTTTGAGTCAGTTACCTCAACATCTCTGGGCATAGACGAGTCGCTTGTCAAGTCCGCCAGCCAAGGCATTAGTGTAGGCTGCGGCATCCGAGTCCTCTCAGGCGAGCGCACCGGCTTCGCCTACACCGACGACCTTTCGAGCGAGCGTCTGCTTAAAGCTGCCCGCACCGCGGCCCTCATCGCCAGCGGCCCGGCAAAACAACTTGCGCACGGTTTCACGCACACCGAGACGCCTACGCTCTACCCTGTTGCCGGAGCCACCTCCGACGCGGAGATCTCCGAGAAGCTCAAGCTGATCCAGCGCGCCGACAAGGCCGCCCGCGCGTACGACTCGCGCATCGTCCAGGTCCGCGCCGGCTTCAACGACGAGCTGCGCCGCATCCTTGTTGCTGCCTCCGACGGCACCTTTGCCAGCGACACTCAGCCTCTTGCTCGTCTTAACGTCTTTGTGATCGCGAAAGATGGAGTTAATACCGCACGAGGTACCAGCGGTGGCGGAGGACGCGTCGCCCTTGATTTCTTTGAAGGCAAAAAGAGCCCCGAGTTTTTTGCCCGCGAGGCTGCCCGTACCGCGATGCTTCAGCTTGGAGCAGTGGACGCGCCCGCAGGCGAGATGGAAGTTGTTCTCGGTCCCGGCTGGCCCGGCGTTTTACTGCATGAAGCCGTAGGTCATGGACTCGAAGCCGACTTCAACCGCAAAGGAACATCCGCCTTTAGCGGTCTCATCGGCCAGCAGGTCGCGTCGTCTAAGGTGACGGTGGTCGATAACGGCACCATGCCGAACCGTCGCGGGTCTTTGAATGTAGATGACGAAGGCACGCCGACGCAGGAGAATGTGCTGATCGAAAACGGCATCCTCAAGGGGTACCTGACCGACAAGCTCAGCGCCCGGCTGATGGGCACGAAGAGCACAGGCAGCGGACGCCGCGAGAGCTATCAGGCGATCACCATGCCGCGCATGACCAACACCTACATGCTCAATGGCGACGACATGCCCGAGGACATCATCAAGAGCGTGAAGCGCGGTCTTTATGCGGTCAACTTCGGCGGCGGCCAGGTGGACATCACCAACGGCAAGTTCGTCTTCTCGGCCAGCGAAGCGTACCTCATCGAAGACGGCAAGGTAACGCAGCCGGTCAAAGGCGCGACGCTGATCGGCAACGGCCCCGAGGCACTGAAGTATGTGTCGATGGTCGGCAATGATCTTGCCCTGGATGAAGGTATCGGCACCTGCGGCAAGAATGGCCAAAGCGTCCCGGTCGGCGTAGGCATGCCCACCGTAAAGCTCGACCGCATGACGGTCGGCGGCACTGGCGGATAATTTTTCGGGCCCCAAACTCATGGAATCGAACCCATGCGCACCGCACCAGGCACTACATCGAGGTAAATCATGGCAGTCGAACGCGAAAAATTTTATGAGTGTGAAGTGAAGCGTCGGCGTGTAAAGGCCACCGGCGGCTACGAGCCGTTCTGGAAGGTAAAGATGATTGCCGATGCGCTGGTCGACAACGATACCGAGTTCCGCTGCAAGAGCTGCGGTGGTCCGTTGAAGGTGTTTCGTCGCAACATAGAGAATGCGCCGCCTCCGCACGTCGAGCACAAGCTGAAGAGCGACTCGGAATACTGCGCTGCCGGGATGCACTTCCTTAAGGCCACGGATGGCCGCGAGGCACGACCTTCGCAGTCTCCTGTGCATTAAGTTGAATGGGAGCAGACACGGGGCTTAACCAAACAGGGGGCCCCGCGTCCGATCTTCGGGCACGGGTTTTTCTGCGTCACCATAGCTACTAAAGGGACCCAACATTGCACGCTGAACAAATTGCTTCCGACCTGAAAGTCCTCGCCTCCCACGTTCTCGCCAAGGCCCTCAAAGCCGGGGCGACCGACGCTGAAGCTGTCGTCTACGAGGGCGACGAGTTCTCTGCGCTGGTACGTCTGGGGCAGGTCGAGACGCTGAAGGAATCGGGCTCGCGTGCCATTGGGCTGCGCGTCTTTGTTGGCCAGAGAACGGCGAGCACATCGTCGTCAGATTTCTCCGCAGAGTCCATTAAGCGGCTGGTTGATGGAGCCATCACGCTGGCGAAGATCACCAGCGAAGATCCATTTGCGGGACTGCCTGAGGCCGATGAATTCGGCCAGGTCGAGGGCGATCAGGGTCTTTATTTTGAAGACGTCAACGAGATGCCTCCGGCAGAGCGGATCGAGACAGCGCGCCGGGTTGAGGCCGCGGCGATGGATTATGACACCCGCATTCAGAACTCCGGCGGCGGCGACTTCGACACCGCGACCTCGCACAAGATTCTCGTCAACTCGCGGGGCTTCGTTGGCGAGTACCGCCGGTCGTACTGCGGCTTCTCGGCGATGCCCATCGCGGTCGATGAGAAGGGCGGGATGCAGCGGAATTACTGGTACTCGGCTGCGCGGACGACGCGCAAGCTCGAATCTCCGGAAGAGATCGGCCACGAGGCTGCTCGGCGGACTCTTGCCCGGCTCGGTGCGCGGCAGGTGAAGACGCAGAAGGCCCCTGTGGTGTTTTCGCCGGAGATTGCGCGGTCGATCATCGGCAATATCTTCGAGGCGGCGAATGGCGACTCCATCTATCGCAATGCCAGCTTCTTTTGCGATCAGCTTGGGCAGCAGGTTGCGGGGGAGAACATTACTGTCGTCGATGACGGCACCATGATCTTTGATGGTATCGGCGGCTTCGGAACATCTCCGTTTGATGGTGAGGGTTTGCCGACGCGGAGAACTGTCCTGATCGAAAACGGCATTCTGAAGAACTACGTTTTGAACACCTACACTGCCAGGAAGCTGGGCATGAAGTCCACCGGCAACGCCTCACGGGGGCTTGCGGGAAATCCGGGCATCGGTGCGGGGAACTTCTATCTCGAGCCCGGCACGCTGACTCCCGAGCAACTGATCGGCGATGTGAAGAACGGCCTTTACGTTACTGAGACCATGGGATTCGGCGTGAACCTTGTCACTGGCGACTACTCGCAGGGGGCGAGTGGCATGTGGATTGAGAACGGCGAGCTGGCTTATCCGGTTGAGGAGATTACCATCGCGGGCAATCTCAAGGACATGTACAAGAACATCGTTGCAATTGGCAACGACCTTGTCTTCCGCGGATCGAGTGCTGCGCCGACCATTCGCATCGAAGGCATGACCATCGCTGGAGCCTAACTTATTTCTTGACCTTCGCCTATAGAGCTACCGGTGATACTCCGTTCGAGAGGGTCGCCCCCCTAAATGTATCTCGGAGTAAGTATTTTGATTCAATACTTTGCTTTCGTCGGAATGGATCGAAAATAAAGGAAATAAATCAGTGGTTTCGCCATAGTCTTATTGAAGTTGTCTTATTCGATTAGATTTCACCATATCCCCCTTCTTTTCTGATAATTCTAAGGAGAGGTGAATCATGAACGCTTTTACAGACAGCAGAATATCGCGAGTCTGGTCTGATCCATACTTTCCTGCAATGTGCATCGTGTCATCTCGCCACGCTTCCTTTACGGCGCGCAAAAGCGCCGATGCGTTACTCAAGAATCGCAATCGAGCTTTTCTAGATGCGCTTTTCTTAACCTTTGATCTGAGGACTTTATCAATCTGGTCGAGATACGTCATCCAACTCGGGGAGTAGCGGACACGTACTCTCTTCGCTAAGCAGCATAAAGCTACCTCCATTGCCCGCATCAGGTGATAAATGGTCGCATCGAATCGGTCACACGCAAAACACTTACACGCTTCCGCTATATCGTGAGAGGCACTAGGAAAGCAAACAGCTACGCTTTCTCCAAACGGATTTTGGACTTCAAAGAAGTCCGCTGTCTCCGGCCTAAGTTGATAAAACGAACGCCGGGCAAGTTGGTCATCCACTCTGTTTTGCAGTTCGGTCAAGCCGCTAGCTACTTGTTCTATTGTTGGCTTGGAGGCGAACATCTTTATCAGCCGATTCATCTGATCCTCGGCGGAATCTAATAAAAGGACGTGGAAACTATCCCTCAGCTCCGTAAACGCGCCCGATGAAACCGCCTCTTGAAAGATTT
The DNA here is from genome assembly GCF_039993895.1 of Edaphobacter paludis. Classification (NCBI taxonomy): domain Bacteria; kingdom Pseudomonadati; phylum Acidobacteriota; class Terriglobia; order Terriglobales; family Acidobacteriaceae; genus Edaphobacter; species Edaphobacter paludis. Next base: position 3,717,329 of record NZ_CP121194.1, on the reverse strand, counting down.
CATCGGGGACGACCAGATGCATTCTTTCGGAACGATCTGATCGGAACTGTTCTGCCATCGTTTCGATCCATGATATTTTTCGCGCTATCGTGACGAAATCGTGAGCGTTAAATTTCAGCAAGTCGAATAGGGGACACCACCCCGGAGTGACGACGGACAATCATCGCACACCCCGCCCGTGATTCCTCAAGTATGGTGTGTCCAAAGTCTCGCTATACCTCATTCTGCGCCGCTAGCTAGACAGCCTTGCGCTGGAAGGTTGTCTTCTTCGTATTGGCGAAAGATTTTCGCGGAAATTTCGGCAACTTCGCTTGACCGGAAGCTGTTGTGCAAATGAACGTTTCTGCGGCGACGCGATCTGGCTGAAACGCATGTGATGGCGTTCACGGCAAATGTGAGGATGAAGAGCCGTGAACGGCTGGAAGAATCTACAATCCGAGTGTGGGATTGACCTTCCATTTCGACCATATCGTACCCTTTGAGCCAGAGCGCGCCGAAGAGATTCTGCGTGCGGTTCCTGCGCTTCCCGGGGTCTTTGCGTTATGTGGCGCGCGAGAGGGCGATGAGCCTTATCTGACGCGCACGGCGGACTTGCGGCGGCGCATGCGGCGGCTGCTCGATCCTCCGGAGTCGCAGTCGAAGCGACTGAATCTGCGGGAGAAGGTGGCGCGGATCGAGTATTGCGTTACCGGATCGGAGTTTGAGTCGTCGCTGGTGCTGTATCAGGCGGCGGTAGCTTTGTTCGGCTATACGGAGGCTCGGCGCAGGCTGAAGCTGCATACTCCTTATTTTTTGCGGTTGACGATGGAGAATGCGTATCCGCGGGTGTACTCGACCAACCGTCTCAGCAAGCGTGGGCTGCCACATCTGTATGGGCCGTTTCCTTCGCGTGCGGCTGCGGAACGGTACTGCGATGCGGTGCTCGATCTCTTTAAGCTGCGCCGGTGCTGGGAGGACCTGGAGCCATATCCGGGACATCCCGGGTGCGTCTATGGCGAGATGAAGAAGTGCATGGAGCCCTGCAAGCAGGCTTGCACACCGGAGGAGTATGCGGCGGAGGCGCGGGCGGTGGAGGCGTTCTTCGACACGCACGGCGAGAGCAGGCTGGCGGTGATCGAGCAGGAGCGCGAACAGGCTTCGGCGGAGATGGAGTTTGAGAAGGCGGCGGCGCTGCATGGTCTGTGGCAGAAGGTAAAGGCCGCGGCGGCGCTGGCGGACGAGATGGTGCAGCCGATTCCGAAGCTGCGAGCGTTGATCGTGCAGGCAGCCGCCGAGGATAGAGAGCGGCCGGAGCAGGCAGCGCTGTTTTTGCTGGAGGGTGGATGCATTGCCGGGCCGGAGCGGCTTTCGACACTGGGGGTAAGGGCGGTGAAGGAGCAGACGAGCGTGGGCAGCTCATTGTTTGCGCAGCCATTGATGTTGCAGGCGGTGCCGCTGGAGGGAGAGGCGGGTACGCCTGCGGACTCGCCTGAGGTGAGGGCTGCGGCGGTGCTGGCAGTGCTTGAGGCCAGGGTGGGGAAAGTGAACGATCTGGCGCTGTTGAGCGATCATCTGTCGCTGTTCAAGCGGTGGTATTACAGGCCGGAGAAGCAGCGGACGGGCGAGGTGTTTCTGCCGAACGCCGATGGAGGCTGGCCGATGCGGCGAATTCTGCGTGGAGCCGCGAGAGCGGCGCTGGGCGAGCCGAAGAAGATGGCGGAGACGCAGCGGGAGGCCGCGAAGGGCGCGAAGACGAAGATTCTGCATGAAGGCAGGCCTGACGTCGAGCGGGTGGTTGTGGTGGCTGATAAGAGAGAGAAGCTCGATTAGTGTTGTCGCGGTAGGCGGGATCGAGCTACGGCAGGGCATTTCGGTTTTCCTTCGACCAAAGGCAATACAGGGGTCTCTCCACTTCGCTTCGGTGGGATGATGTGAATTTTGAAGGGCGAAGAGAAGCAGCCAAGTTTGGCGGCGCTGGTAAACTTGCTGGCAGGGGTGAATTTCACTTGATTGAACTGGCATTTTCGATACTGGCGTCGGACTTCGCGCATCTGGCCGATGAAGTAGCAGCGGCGGAGCGCGGTGGTGGGACGATCGTCCACGTGGACGTGATGGATGGGCATTTTGTGCCGAATATTACGTTCGGTCCGCCCATGGTCAAGGCGCTGCGTCCGGTGACAAAGCTGCCGCTGGACTGCCATCTGATGGTCGAGAATCCCGATGCGTTTATTCCGGCGTTTGCCGAGGCCGGAGCGGACATGCTGAGCGTGCAGCAGGAGGTTTGCCGACACCTGCACCGAACGCTCCAGTTGATTGAGCAGCATGGGATGCTGCCCGGTGTCGTGATAAATCCGGGGACGCCAGTAGATACGCTGATCGAAGTGCTTCCGATGGTGCATTATGTGCTGGTGATGAGTGTGAATCCGGGATTTGGCGGGCAGAAGTTTCTGCCGCTTGCGCTCGAGAAGATCGCGTATCTGGCCGAGTTGCGGGAGGAAATGGGATTGAATTTCCGCATCGAGGTGGACGGTGGCGTTGCTCACGATACGGTGGGTAGCGTGGTCGAAGCAGGAGCGGATATGCTGGTTGCCGGCTCGGCCATCTTCAGCCCTGGCAGGACGGAGCAGAACGCGCAGGAGTTTTTGAAGACTGCACGTGCCGCCGCGTCCGACGAGAAGTAGCCAAGTTCTCCGAGGACAACGCGGGCAGGAAAGACTAGAATGGAAGCCAGCCTGTGCGCCGATGCGCGAGGCTTATGGGGTACACGGCAGGATGAGTGAGCGTTCCTTTTTTCCAAGTTTGAAGGCCAGTGCGCTGGCCGGCGTGGCAGTAGCGGTTTTGCTGACGTCTTCGATGATAGCTGGGGCACAGGTGACGGGCTCGTCGCAGACGACGACCGATGCCAATGGACAGCAGCAGGAGAGCGTCACGCTGTCGACTTCCGGCAAGAAGCACAAGGAGAAAAAGGAAAAGGTGATCCAGTCGAAGGACACCAAGAAAGAGATGCGGAAGGAGAAGACCCTCACCCCCATCGCCGAACAGGATGCCAAGCTGCCCGATAAGGAGCTTTACGACAAGGCTGTTCTGGCAACCAAAAAGGGTCACTTCGACGTAGCGCGGCTGGATCTGCAGACGTTGCTGAATACTTATCCCGATTCACAGTTTCAGATGCGGGCAAAGCTGGCGATTGCCGAGAGCTGGTACAAAGAGGGCGGCACGGCTGCGTTGATGCAGGCCGAGAGCGAGTACAAGGACTTTATTACCTTCTTCCCGAACGCTCCTGAGGCAGCCGAGGCGCAGATGCGTGTGGGCGATATCTACTTCCGGCAGATGGACAAGCCCGACCGGGACTACACGAAAGCCACTCATGCTGAGGAAGAGTACCGGTTGATGCTGCAACAGTTCCCGGAGTCGTCGCTGGTGCCACAGGCCAAGCAGCGGCTGCGCGAGGTGCAGGAGGTGCTGGCTGCGCGCGAGGCGGAGATCGGCGACTTCTATGCCACCCACAATAACTGGCCGGCGACGATTGCGCGGCTGCAGACTGTGGTGGATACGTATCCCGAGTACAGCCACATGGATGATGTGCTGGTAGGGCTGGGGGATGCTTACGAGGCGGAGGCGCGGTATGTCCGCTCGATCCGGTTGCCGGAGGCGGCGAAGGCTCGGCTGGAACATATCTATGACGACCAGGCGGCGGATGCGTACCGCAAGGTAGTGCTGGAGCACTCGGCCTCGCCGCACGTAGAAGACGCGCGAGACCGGCTGGCGGCGATGGACCTGCCGATTCCGAAGCCTACGGCTGAGCAGGTGGCGGCGAGCGAGGCGTTGGAGAACAGCCGTTCGGGATACAACCTGAAGGACAGGGCGATGCTGCTGGTGATGCATAGGCCGGACACGGTGATGGCGGCCCATGTGGGCGATCCGTCGCTGAGCGACCCGAAGCCGACGCTGGCTCCCGATGTTACGCGGAAGATTATTTCGGACTTCAATACCTCCATGCATCCGGAGACGGCGGCGAAGACGACAGCGGCAAAGCCCGCATCGGCGACGACGACGGCGGAAGCACCGGCTGAGGCTGCGCCTGCGGCACCTGCGGCTCCTCTGGCGTTCCATGATGTGCCTACGGCGACGAGCGGTGTCGATAATGGCTCGGCGGTGCAGACAAGCGTTCCGGGAGCGACGAGCACGACGAGCGATACGTCGTCCGGAGCGGCTACGAATTCGATGGGTGTTGAGATTGTCTCGCCTTCGTCGGCTACTCCAAAAGACAGCGGCACGAATGGGTTGAAGGCTGTGGGGCCGGAAAACACTGCGCCTCTCCCTCCGGTGGAGAAGGCTGGCGATGCTCCGGACGCGGTGAATGACGTGAAGCCGGGCACCGAGCCGGCGGCACAGGCTCCGAATCCGAAGGGCAAGAAGACGAATCCTGGGTTCGACAAGTCGGATGAATCGTCTAGCAAGCACAAGAAGAAGAAGGGGCTTGATAAGCTCAATCCGTTCTAGGCTCAAACGAAACGAATCTCAGAAGGCCCTGGGAATCTCCGGGGCTTTTTTGCGAGGGTCGGGATCGCCTCAGCCGGTGGTGAACTGTTGACAGGCCTTTGCGGCGGCATGTACGGTTGCTGCAACGTAACCGCTTACTAGGGCAGCCATTACACGGTAGACAATGCAGGGGTCTCTTCAACTGCGCTCAGAGTTCGGTCGAGATGATGTGCGGTTGTGCGTAAGGGAAGCTTTCGGGAGGTTGAGATGGATTTTCTGCGTGGCGTGAGGACGATTGTCACAGACAGTCATTTTCTGGTGCCGTTTTTTGTGCTGATCGCGGGGATTGCCCTTCTGGTCGCCTTGCACTAATTCTTAAGAATTGCTCGTTTCGAGCGTGGAGAAAATTGTGGGAAGCGCGGTTACCAATCGGCAGAAAGAGGGGATGTCGCTGCATCGCCTGGGCGTGGTTTGCGGGCTGACAGCGGGCGTCTGGCTGGGGGCCGCAGAGGCACCAACGAAGCTGGTGAACGCGGGTTTCTCTCCGTTTGCGATTTCGTTGTGCATGGTGGCGGGAGTGTTTACGGCGCGGTGGACCTTTCCGACGCTGCTGAAGGGCACGAGCTATGTCTTCGCTGATCTTTTTGATAAGAAGCATTTAATTGTGTGGGCACTGCTGGCGGGGGCGCTTTGGGCGGTGGCGAATACGCTGACGGTGTTTGCGATTCGCGACGTCGGACTGGCGGTGGCGTTTCCGCTTTGGAATACGAATTCACTGATTGGACTTCTGTGGGGACGGCTGCTATTCCGTGAGCTGGAAGGGGCCAGCGCAAAGAACATTGGCAAGGTGGTATTGGGAACGGTGGCCATTGTGTCTGCGGCGGTGATGCTGGGTTTCAGTACGCTGCACGGAGGGACGGCCACGACCCACCATGCCGTGGGCGGCATACTGGCGGCGGCTGGGGCGAGTTTGATGTGGGGGACGATGTATGTTCCATACCGGAAGGCTTACTTGAGCGGTATGAACCCGCTGTCGTTTGTTACGGCCTTTACGGTGGGCGAGCTGAGTACGGTGTTTGCGCTGACGCTGGCGCTGGATGGCGGTCTGCATTCGCCTTCGTTTCAGTTGTTCCACCTGAGAGGAATGGTGTTCTGGCTGTTTCTCGGCGGGTTCGTATGGGTGATCGGCGATTTGTTTCAGCAGTTTGCTACGAAGTACGTCGGGATTGGGCGGGGAATTCCGCTCTCGAATACGAATCAGCTCTGGGGACTGGCGTGGGGCGCGCTGGTGTTTGGTGAACTGGCGGCGGCGGACCATCGCCATAAGCTGCTGGTGGTGACGGGGTCGGTAGTGATGATTCTGGGAGCGTTGGCGATCAGTACGGCGGTGGCGTCATCGAAGGAGCAGACCTCGACCAATGAGGCGGTGCTGCGGGAGTGTGAGCGATATGGGCTCGATTACAACCGCACGTTGATGGCGATGGCCGGCGATGAGTTTGGCACGCGAAACGAACGGCGGCGGTGGTGGGACTACGCGATTATTGCTGCCGCTACGGGAGTGTTCATCTGGCTTGGAGTGCGGGCGGTGGTTCCTCCGCTGGCGATGAATGTTCGCTGGATTGCTGCGCTGGGTGGAGTTTTGCTGCTGAGTCTGGTGGCGGGGACCTGGAGTTTGTGGCGGCGGACACGGTTCTCGTAGTTTGCACCAGGCAACGGAATGGCAGGTCCGCTCGCTTCGCAGAAGGATGACAGCAAAGGCAGAGGCAACGGAGATGATTGAGTTTGGGTATGCTTCAGATGCGGGTAGTTTGAGGAGCGGACATGGCTGTAAGACTGAAAGATATTGCGCGTGATCTTGGTGTGTCTGTCGTAACTGTGTCGAAGGTGTTGCGGGGCAATACCGATATAGGAGAAGAGACGCGGCGGCGGGTGCTGAAGCGAATGAAGGAGTTGAACTATCAGCCCAACATGATGGCGCGCGGGCTGGCCAGCGGACGCACTTACACGGTGGGGTTGGTAGTGCCGGACCTGGTGCATCCATTTTTTGCCGAGTTTGCCAAATCGCTGAGCGGAGTACTGCGGACGAGTAAGCGCGCGCTGATTCTGGCTTCGTCGGAGGAAGACCCCGAGGTAGAGCAGCAGGAGATCCGAACGTTGCTGAGCCGGGGGATCGATGTTCTGCTGATTGCTTCGTGCCAGGCGAGCCTGCGCAACTTCTATGAGCTGGGCGATGTGCGGACCCCCTATTTGCTCTTTGATCGGAACTTTCCCCATCTGGCGGCGCATTTTGTGGGAACGGACGATGTGAAAGTTGGCGAGATGGCCACTCGGCATTTGATCGAGATTGGCCGAAAGCGGATTGCCCATATCGGCGGGAAGAACACCAGCCCGTCCTTTGATCGCTTACGTGGTTACCGGGGTGTCATGGCGGAACATGGCCTGGCCGTACCGGAGAGTTATGTGCTGGTACGGGAACGCGTTGAAGAGGCGGGAGATGCCGCAGGGTTTCAGGCGATGCAGGAGTTGCTGCGGCTGGATCCGCGGCCTGATGCGGTGTTCTGCTACAACGACTTGACGGCCATTGGCGCGATGGAAGCGACCCTGCGGGCGGGCCTGAGGGTGCCCGAGGATATTGCCTTTATCGGCTGCGGAAACCTCCGCTATGCGGATTATCTGCGGGTCCCGCTGAGCTCGATCGACCATGGGACGGCGGAACTGGGACGGATCGCGGGAGAGTTTGCCCTCGATCTATGTTCGAACCCGGAGCAACCGCCGCGCAGTGTTCTGCTGGAATCGACTTTGGTGGTGCGGCAGTCGACGGTCGGCGCTGCCGCTGTGAAATAGGGCGAAGTATGTCACTTGCCATGGTGGCATTTCAAGGTCTAGTATAGTTAGCGGTAACGCGAGCCGTGAATTTTCGCGCCGAAGGAGAAATTCCGATGGCAACGACAGTAACTTCGACAGATGCCCCACTGAAGGACATGGATGAGTGGGATGAGTTTTTGACTGGACGCTACCAGGAAGGCAAGAGCCAGGAGCAGTTCCGGCAGTATGACGAAGAGGCGACTCCCGGGGTCGCAGAGTTTTATCGCCTGAACCACCAGTACCAGACCTACGACTACGTGATGGCGAAGGAGAAGCAATACTTTGGCCTCGACAAGGGCGAGAAGAGCATCTGGGAGGCGGCCGAGTTTCTCAACACGCTGGTCGATGACAGCGATCCGGATACGGACCTGACCCAGATTGAACATCTGTTGCAGACCTCGGAGGCGATCCGCAAGGACGGGCATCCGCGATGGTTTGTGTTGACCGGGTTTATTCACGACCTGGGCAAGGTGCTATGCCTGTGGGGCGAGCCTCAGTGGGGCGTAGTAGGTGATACGTTCCCCGTCGGTTGCGCTTACTCCGACCAGATCGTTTTTCCGCAGTACTTCAAGGCGAATCCCGATATCAACAATCCGCTGTACCAGACGAAGTACGGCATCTACGAGCCGAACTGTGGGCTGAGCAAGGTGCACATGTCGTTTGGACATGACGGCTATATCGGTGAGGTGATGAAGAATTACATGCCGGAAGAGTCGCTGTACATGCTGCGATATCACTCGTTCTACTCGGCGCACCGGCATGGAGCTTACCGGCACCTGATGAGCGATCACGATGTCGAGATGCTGGAGTGGGTGAACAAGTTCAACGTATATGACCTGTACTCGAAGGGACATACGAAGCCAAATTTGAAGGAGCTGAAGCCCTACTACGACGATCTGTTTGCCGAGTTCTTTCCGGCGAAGATTGCCTGGTAGCGGACGGCCTTCCAAGAGTTTCCACTGAGCAGCCCCGAGATTGCGAGAGCTTTTTCGGGGCTATTTTTTTTGATCTGATACGAGGCGAAAGCCGGACAGGGAGAGGCAAATGTCGAAGCGTTTAATCCGCGGTACAGCGGAGTTGCAGGGGCGGAATATCTTCATTCATCCGGGCAATAGTTCGATGCGTGAGATGAGCTATGGTCGGATTCGGCTCGGTGCAGAGTTGCGGCGTGTGAGCTTTACCAATGAGGGGCAGGAGACGGGACTGGTCTGCCTGAGTGGTATGGCAACGGTCACGGTAGGGGAGGAGCGGTTTGCGCTGCAGGCTAAAGACTCGCTGTATGTTTCGAAGGGGCTGCCGGTTACGGTTGAGACTTCGGGGGAGGTTGATCTGGTGGAGTGCTCTGCCGGGGTGGACGGGGAGTATCCTGTGCAGTTCGTCCCATATGCTAGCGTGCGGGCAGATGAGAAGCTGCACTTCGTTGCGGGCAACGAGAGTTCGAAGCGTGAGATCAATATTATGCTGGGGACCAATGTAAAGGCGGGGCGGCTGGTGGTGGGGGTAACGAGTTCTCTGCCGGGCAACTGGACGAGCTGGCCTCCGCATGAGCATGCGGCGATGCTCGAAGAGATCTATGTCTTCTTTGATATGCCGGAGCCTGCATTTGGTCTGCAACTGGTTTATACGGACGGGATCACGGCGGCCGACGTGGAGGTGGTGCGCGATGGCGACGCGGTGTTGTTGCCCGAAGGCTATCATCCGAATGTGGCGATTCCGGGTAGTACGCTGAATTTTGTGTGGATTATGGCTGCGCATCGCGAGGTGGTGGATCGCCAGTGGGGCGTGGTGACGGTCGACGCTCGATTCGCTTAAGCAGTGCTGTCCTAGTCACGTTCAGGCTGGTTTGAGATGGCCCCAGAGCTAACGGCCGCCGATGTTTATGGGGGCGTCACTGGTTGTTTACCTTGAATTCATAGAAGGACAGCATGATGATGCTGTGCCTTTCGTGGTCCTGTTTTTCTGGTCGTTTCCGTTTTCGCTAAATATTGGAGTTCAATTTATGTAAACCCTTTGCATACAGCGTCATGCACTATGCATAGGGTAATTTACGTTAGCGGTGCCGTTAGCGACTTTTTGATTGACAGGCACACTTGGGGATGCGTAGTGTTCTTTGCGTCCGTACATACAGCAGAGTTGTGAAGCGCAAATGCGGATGATGCCGCCGCGCTGTATCAAGTGAAGTTCAATTTTTCGAGGGGACAGTTCAGATGATGCAAAACATACAAGCGGGAAAAGCCGCTCATTCAGAGGCCTTGATTGCTGGTCCCGGATTCGCATGGCTGCGTTTGGTGCTGGCGATTCTGCTGCTTCTGCCGGCGCTTCAATGCTACGGGCAGTTCGAGTCGGCCTCGGTGCTGGGTTATGTCAGGGACACGACGAACGCTGCAATCCCCAACAGCACGGTGACGCTTACCAATGTTGCGACGAGCATCAAGCAGACGGCGACGACGGATGCAGATGGCCGCTATGAATTTTCGAGTGTGCCCATCGGACGTTATCGCGTCGCTACGGAAGCTACTGGCTTCCAGCGGTCGGAGACGGAGCCTTTTACTCTGACGACGGCCTCTCGTCAGCGCGTCGATGTTGCATTGAAGCCGGGATCGGTGACGGAGGCGGTGACGGTATCGGCCGCACCGTCGGTGCTGGAGACGGAGACGAGTTCTCGCGGTCAGGTCGTCGGCACGCGGGAGATTGAGAATCTACCACTCAACGGCCGGTCGTATGCCGATCTTGCGCTGCTTGCTCCGGGTGTGCGGAAGTCGTTTCTGGAGAACCAGTCCACGACAAGCCGCGAAGCATCGTTCAACGTGAATGGGCAGCGAAGCGCGTTCAACAACTTCCTGCTGGATGGTTTGGACAACAACTCTTACGGGACGTCGAACCAGGGATTTGCGAACGAAAATATTCCTCCATCGCCGGATGCGGTCTCGGAGTTTCGGCTGGAGACGGACAACTACAGCGCGGAGTATGGTCGGGCATCCGGTGCGGTGATTAACGCAAGTATTCGCCGCGGAACGAATCAGTTTCATGGGCGCGCCTGGGACTATAACCGCAATACTGTATTCAATGCCATTGGGCCGTTCGCGCCTGCCTCGGGAGTGAAGCCCAGCTTCATCCGCAATCAATTTGGTGGCACCTTCGGAGGCCCAATCTGGCGCGACCACACGTTCTTCTTTATGGACTATGAAGGCGTTCGTCAAATTGCGCTCTCGTACGGAACTGCGACCTTGCCGACGACGGAGCAGCGCGTTGGCACCTTCCTGCTGCACAATGCCAACGGTTCGACCTCACCTATTCCTTTGCAGAATCCGATTACTGGAAAGGTCTATGCCGACGGAGTTATTCCTACGGCAGATCAGACGCCATTCGCGCGGGCTGTGATGGCGGCGCTGCCGCAGGCAAACAATGGGGCTACGCTGAATACTGCCGCGGCGTATGCCAATAACTTCTCTGCATTTCCTCGCGGCACCATTAATGATGACAAGGGCGATATTCGTATCGACCATACCTTTAACCAGAAACTCAGTATCTTTGGCGTATACAGCCAGCATCAGACGGCCATCTTCGATCCGCCGACGTTTGGCGGAGCAGCTGGTGGCAATGCAAATGCCAATGTCCATCTCTACAATCGCCAGATTGCTCTTGGTACGACATGGGTGGTTACACCGGCGTCGCTATTGGATTTCCGCATTGGCATCGGCCACAACGAAGGCGGTAAGTCGCCCTATGGCCTTGGCAACCCAAGCCTGCTGACGGCGAATGGAATCACGGATGGAATTCCGACCGATCCTATTATCGTGCGCAGCCTGAATGCGCAGAGCGTTACAGGGTTCTCGCAGTTCGGAACCCAGTCGGCGAGTCCTCAGTTCCAGAACCCTTCTGTTCTGAACCCGAAGGTGAACTACACGCTGGTCCACGGCAAGCAATCGATGAAGCTCGGCTATGAGTACCAGGCGATCAACACACAGATCAATGACTACAACCCGAGCTATGGACAGGATAATTACGCTGGACAGTATTCCACTGCTCCAAACACTCCAGCGGACGCCTTTGGCCAACTACAGGAAGCGCACAACCTCGCGGACTTTCTATTAGGGAACCGCAGCTCTTATTCACTTACTAACTTCTTTATCGCCTCTGTGCGTCAGCGGATGAACTTCATGTACTTTCAGGACGACATCAAGCTGATGCCGAACCTGACGATCAACGCGGGCGTGCGTTACGAACTGGCGACCCCGCAGTATGAAGCGCACAACAAGCTGGCTAACTTCGATCCGACGACCAAATCGTTGATTCAGGCAAAGGACGGTTCGATTTACAACCGTGCTCTCGTCAACATGCCGTTAACTAACGTTGGGCCGCGTTTCGGACTCTCCTATAGTGCGACACCGAATACGGTCATTCGTTCAGGCTATGGAATCAGCTATACGCAGTTCAATCGCGCGGGCGGAGAGAACAACCTCACTTACAATGGTCCTAATGTTGTGAACGCAACGATCAACAACTTTGCGCCGAGCCCGACAACGCTCTGCCAGAATGACACGCAGGACCAGACGAAATGCTTCCGGCAGACGCAGCAAGGCTATTCGGTCAACCTGACTGCTCCTTCTGCATTCAATCCGGCGTTGGTGACGTCGCGCTACATACCGAAGAACACCAAGACCGGATATGTGCAGAGCTACCATCTTTCGATACAGCATCAGCTTCCTGGCCAAGTTGTAATGGATGTGGCATATGTCGGCAACGCAGGCAGACATCTTCAGATTCTTGCAGACTACAACCAGGCATCAATATGCACTCAAGCATTGGCGACGAACTGCAAAGCTTCCCTGGCGTCTCGGCGTCCTGTCTCAACCTTTGGCGATATCGAGATTGCGTACGGCGGGGGAACCTCGAACTACAACGCGTTGCAGTTCAAGGTCGAGAAGCGCTACGGCAATGGTTTGTATCTTCTGAACTCCTTTACGTGGGGTCGCACCTTTGACTTGTCCGCCGGGCACCTGGAGACGAGCAACGGCGATAACTCGCGTGTGAACTTTGCCAATCCAAGCAGCGATTATGGCCGGTCGAACTATGACCAGCCGCTGAATAACACCACTGCCGTCATCTACGATCTGCCGTATGGACGCGGCCGTCACTTCGGGGGCAGTTCCTCGTATTTGATGGACGCCCTGCTGGGTGGGTGGCAGGTAACTCTTATCAACAGCATGACCAGTGGTCTTCCGACGAATCTCAATTACTCCAACAGCACATCAACTGGCACGAATGTGACCGATCTTTATACATATAGGCCGAATGTGATCGGAAATCCGGTAGCTCCATCATCGAATCGTACGAAGACAAAGACCGCTCTTACGGGCTACCTGTTGAAGTCGACCGGGCCGGGAGTTGCTGGCGCTTATGTTCCTACTACGGGTAATCCTTTCGGCAATGCGCAACGCAATATGGTGATGTCGCCGGCTTTCTATCAGGCGGACCTCGGCCTGCATAAAGCGTTTCCGCTCTGGAGAGAGGGTTCAACCTTTGACTTCCGTGCTGAGGCGTTCAACGTTCTCAACAAGGTCAACTACCAGGCGCCGGACGGGAATGTCAGTAATTCGACCTATGGTTCCATCACGTCTGCCTTTCCTGCGCGTCAGCTACAGTTAGCCGCTAAGATTATCTTTTAGTGGAGCTCAAGACGCGTCGAAGTTACCCAAGTACGGCAACTACACGGCGCTGAGTCCTCTCGATCAGCGCCGTGTGGTTGTTTCAATCCGCCTCAGCGATAGGCTGGGCTCGTTGAACAATAAAATTCAGATTGGAACACGGGACAATTATGACCATCAGTAAGGTAACCGGAATCTCCTTAGCCTTGGCGCTTTTCGCCATGGGTGGATCAGCGTTGGCACAGCAAATGACGGCAGCCCAGCAGGACCAGCGAGTCCACGTGAATGAGATTCAGGTGATTGGTTCGCATAACAGCTATCACGCGGGCTTTCCGCCGAGCGCAAGAAAGCTGATGGAGATGAAGAATCCCAAGGGACTACACGGCCTCGACTATCAGCATGCTCCGCTGGCCGATCAACTATCGGGCGGGGTGCGGCAGATAGAGATCGACGTATACGCCGATACCAAGGGAGGCCGCTACGCGCATCCGGCAATTCTGAACATGGTGGCAAAGGCGGGATTGCCGGCGGACCCGGAGTTCGATCCTCATCATGTGATGGACAAGCCCGGATTCAAGGTGCTGCACGTGCAGGATATCGATGTGCGCAGCACCTGTATGACGCTGATTGCCTGCCTTACTGATGTTCGTAGCTGGTCGAAGCAACATCCTCAGCATCTTCCAATTTTTATTTTGATTGAGACGAAAGAAGGAAAGCCTGAGCTTCCAACGTCAACGACTCCGGAGCCATTTACTGCGCCTGTGTTCGATGCCCTGGATAAGGAGATCCGATCGGTCTTCAAGCCGAAGGAGATGATTACGCCGGATGATGTGCGGGGCAATTCGGCAACTCTGGTAGAAGCTGTGCACGCAGGCAAATGGCCAACTCTGGCCGAGGCTCGCGGCAAGGTCATCTTTCTGATGGACCAGAGACATGTGGAACCTATCTATACCGAAGGGCATCCATCGCTGCGTGGGCGAGTGCTCTTTACGAATGCTGAGCCGGGCGCTCCCGATGCGGCGTTCACGGAAGAAAATGACGGTTCTCTTGCAGAGATTGATGCGCTCGTGAAGCAGGGCTATCTTGTGCGGACGCGTTCGGATGAGAGCACGGATCAGGCGCGCACGGATGATACGACGAGACGCGATCTTGCGCTTTCAAGTGGCGCGCAGATGATCAGCACGGACTATCCGGCGTCGGAGCCTTCGCGGTGGACGAAGTATGTTGTTGAGCTTCCCAATGGCCTTGTAGCGAGATGCAACCCCGTGACAAAACCTGCTGGCTGCGTGGATAAATTGTTGGCGCCTCCTATCAGCGCACGCTGACAGGAGGCTTGCTATTATCGTTTGGCGAAATTCAAGTAAACAGGATTTCCCACAATGAGAAGAGCACCACTCTGTGACCGGATGTTCACACGGAGCCAATGTCTCTTTCCATCGCTTTGATAGTCGAAATCTCTTGTTTCTTCGCTCTGCTTTATTGCTGAGGCATCCAGTAACGTGCTTGGCTGGCCATCCAGAATAACCTCCGGGTGGTCGCCAGCGAGCGCGATCATCTTGAGCGTGAAGTGTACTTGCTGGCCTGCGGGAGATTGAATTTCATCTCCCATGGATGCCGCGCCCGTGGTCGTCTTCGCTGTGAATTCGATGATCCGATCTTTTGAACCCTCAGCATCGACAAAGACGTGTCCCGCGCGAATCGCATCGAGGATGGCGTTCTCGGATAAGTTATCCGCATAGATCACTGTTGTGGGATGACCGATGGCTGAAGAAGTTTGAGCTTTGATATCTGCGTTGTGATTGTCGCTGCCACCGAGCGCAGTAAGTCGAAAGCCATTGTTCAACTGCTGCTGCCATAGCGGGATTCCGGAGTGCGGCCCGCCTGCGGCCCCTCCGTTGATCACTTCAATGGCAGTTACTCTGCTGAAGTCAGTATCGGGAACTGTCCAGCCACAGCCCATACAGGATTCGCCGGACGGGATGCCGGGATGGTTGATGGAAAGTATGCCGTGCAGGCTTTGAACTTCGTCAAGTAGACGATTGAAGTTGGGGACGTGCGGACTGGTCAAACGAAAATCGATGAAGTCCGTGGGCCCGAATACGTTGGCGTGTCCCTGGAAAGTAGTGATCTCGCGTCCGGGGATCAGGAGCAGACGATCGAAGTAGGGTTGTAGCTCGCGCATATCGTCATACTGCGAGATGGTGTTGTGGTCGCTGATGGCGATGAAGTCGAGGCCCCGGTCCGCTGCGGTCTCGACGGTCTTATAGAGAGGGCAGGGAACTTTCTTGCCGGACTGGCTGAGGCATGAGCCGTCGCTGTGTGCGTCGTGCATGTGCAGGTCGCCGCGATACCATGCTGGGCCGCTACGCAAAGGAGCCTCGCTAAAGGTGGAAACGGCTGGCCTGTCTCCGGCGCGCGAGAAATGGATCTTCGCTTCGTACTCGGAACGCACGCCTTCTCTGATGCTGGGAACTCCCAGTATCAACTTCCACTTTCCTGGACGTATAGGACCGGGAAGATAGGATGGGGTTGCGTCGGTGGCGGAGACGGTAAAGGTCGACTTATTGCCTCCACTCCATCCGCGAAAGTGTTCGCCGTCGAACATGCCCAGGTCGATGGCGGTGTGCTTATCGCGCTCGGTATAAGAGAACTTCACTGTCACGCGAGTTACATCTTTGGGTACTTCAAACGGAACCTCAACGTAGGTCTGGCGATTGGCATAGGTGATGGTCCCGTGCAGATCCAGGTCGGAAGAACTCTTCTGCGCGAAGCAGGTGGAGGAAGCTCCGCCGGCGATGAGAAAGATTATGACGGCAAGGGTCACAAGCCGGGCAGGTAAGCAGGAGGAATTTTGTTGCAGATTCGGCTTCGGACATCCAGAGGAAAATAGTGTCATGAAAGCCATTATGGCAGGCGGCCGCAGACGGATGATAAACCGGGAACCTTATTTTCTTATTTCCATGCGCGAGACCATTGGGGCCCCTCGGTCTCACCGGTGCGGAGGCGAGCGTCGATGCCGGCGGTTAATTCGATCAACCGACCGAAGAGCCAGATGAGGTCGGAGAGCCGGTTGAGGTAGGCGATGATCTCAGGCGCGACCTCCACGCCGCTCTCCGCGAGCCGGACGGCGTTGCGCTCGGCGCGGCGGCACACGGTGCGAGCAATTTCGTAGGCTGCCGATTCAGTGTGCGCTCCGGGCAGCGACCAATCGGAGAGGATGCCTTCGGTTGCTTCGATCTGATGAACGAGTTTTGTCAGCGCATCGACATCGTCGAGTGAGATGACAGGAGCATTCTTCCGGTTCTCGGGAGGCGTAGCGAGCGCACCCCCCACACGGAAGAGCGTCCGCTGAATATCTTCGGTCCAGGCACAGATTTCCTTGTGGTGGCAGATGCTGCGGGCGAAGCCGAGCACCGTATTCAACTCATCGACGGAGCCGTAAGCCTCTACACGCAGGTCTGCTTTGGAGACGCGTACCCCGCCGGCCAGACCCGTCTGTCCGCTATCACCATGGGTTGTTGCGATGCTCATCGGTTGCTCCTTTTATGCGACGGGTTATGCGCTCCGGTTATGCGATCTGGCGCGCAGCAGTCCGAGCGTCTCTGATTAAATCGGGTAGCCCGACGCCGCGATATCCATTGCCCAGCAACGATAATCCAGGGATCTTCAGCAGCCGCTCATCCAGTTCCTTCATCCGCTCGATATGGCCGACGGCGTACTGCGGAAGGCTCTTTGGCCAACGCCGGACCACAGTGACCTGCGGTTCAGGCAGTGGGCCGAGGATAGGTGCCAGTTCGAGCCGCGCCACGGAGGCAACTTCATCATTTCCGCAGCGCATCAAGCGCTCGGCGGCGTCTCCGCCGAAGAAGGCGCGAACCAGCTTCCCATTCTTCGGCACGCGGCTTGCAAACTTTTGATCCACGAAGGTACACGCCAGCAGGCGGCTCCCGGAATCCTGGGGCACAAGAAAGCCGAAGCCCGGGGGAGTGGAAAACTCTGTAGCTTCTGGAAATCCAAAGGCTACGATGACTGCGGAGCTTGCATCCATCTCCATGAGTTCTGCGGCACGCGCATCGGTCGGCTGTAGCAGCGTGCGCGCTACATGTACGGGCGCAGCTATAAGGATGGCATCGAATGCTTCCTGAGTACTGGACGTCTTTACGTTCCAGCTATCGCCGTCGCGCGCGATGGAATGGATTGCGGTTCCCAGGTGAATCCAAGCCTTCGGAATAGCTGCGATCATACGATCCACGAGCGTTCCCAATCCACTCTGGAGCGTGGTGAATACTGCATCCTCATTGCTTTCTTTTGCAGCGGCACGAATCTGCATCGCGGAGATCAAGCTTCCGTGCTCGCGCTCCATCGCGACGAAGGGAGCCATGACCGCATTTACGCTCAGCTTCGCCACGTCTCCGCCAAAGACACCGCGCAGCAACGGTGCGCCGATTTTTTCAAGTACCTCGGTGCCAAAATGCCGCTGCACAAACTCCGCAACGCTCTCGTCTTGTTGGGGTGGACTGGCCTTTAGTTCTGCTGCTCGATTTACCTCATCGTGGTAAGCCCGCTTGGCCTCTGCGCTGAATAAGTCTGAATGGTCGAGAGCAGCGAGATTGGACGGGACCATCATCCTCATTCCGTCCGGCATCGCTTTGAGCTGGCGGTCCATCAGGACATAGGTCTTCCGCGTCGCATCGTTAGACGGCATGATCTCATCGCCCAGGCCGAGTTCTTCTGCAAGCTCACGAGCCCAGGGTTTTTCTGTCACCCAGGCATCAGGGCCGCACTCGATGACGAAGCCGCCTTCGCGCACGGTTTCGACAATCCCTCCCAGCCGCGGCGAGGCCTCGAAGAGCGTCGCTTCTACTGCGACTCCGCTGCTCGCCAGGCGCGACAACTCATACGCGGCCGTCAACCCTGCGATGCCACCCCCGACGATCGCTATTCGTTTCATCCAGTCTCCAAATAAGAATGCGGAGAGCCAGACCTCCGCGTCCGCTCCGCCTACGAAAGCCTAAACCGGCGCTAAAACAGTTGCTTCATCGCCATCGGCGATATATTGGCCCGATGCGATCTCCGCCAACGCCTTTATCAGTACGTCCGAATCGTTCAGGCTCTCTGCTCGCCACAGCTTCAGGCCAAGCTCACGCGCTTTTTCGGCAAAGGCAATGTCGATGTCGTACAGGATCTCGACGTGGTCGCAGAGAAATCCAATCGGCTGCATCACGACGCCGACATGACCTGCTTCCTTGATGGCCTTCAGCGTGTCTTCTACCGTTGGGCCAATCCATGGTCCGCCGCTGACGCCCTGACTCTGGAAGGCGAAGTACCAGTCATCATTCCCAAGCCCGACGACGGCCAGACGCTGGGCCACTAGCTCCGCCGTACGCTTGGCTTCCACCGGATAGGTATCTGGAGAGGATTGAACCGGAGTTCCACTTGTCATGATCGTTCGGCAGGGAACGCTGTGCGCTGTAAACAACACCGGAACCCGCCGCCCCGACTGCGCACATGCCAGCGCCCATACCGGCCACAGACGTTCGGCAAATGCCTGCGCCAACAGTGGATGTTCAGCCCATCCGGCGACAAAATCCACCTCCATCCCAGCAGAGGCGGCCAGAACAGCTTTGCGATAGAGCCCAACGCTTGTTCGCGAGTTTTGCGGAGCGAGGCAAATCGCCTTGATGTGGGTTACACCATCGAGCCGCATCCGCGCGACAGTCTCCGCGATATACGGATGCCAGTTTCGCATTCCCACATAAACTCTGGTGTCGGAATCCCCCAGCCGATCCAGGGCACGCTCGAGCAGATGCGCTTGAATGAGAGTCCACCTGGTCAGCGGCGGAGCCAGCGTTCCCGGCGTCTCGCCGAGGCCGATCTCTCGATACCGATGCTGCAACTCTTCCACAACTTCCTGCGGAAGCGCCCGCCCACCCGTCACTTTGTTGAGATATTCGGCCATCTCGCCGAGCACGTCCGGGGTTCCGTGCGCAAGCAGCAGAACAGCGCTTCGGCCTGTCTTTTCGATCATTGCGCTCCGTACTCCTTTACCCACTCGATGACCTTGATGACGTTTTCGACAGGAGTGCCGGGTACGATGCCATGGCCCAGGTTGAAGATGTGTCCGGGACGGCCGCCCGCTGCAGCCAGTACCTCGCGTACTCGATCCTTCAGCACATCTTGGGGGGCAAACAGGGTGATGGGGTCGAGGTTACCCTGCACGGCACAGCCCGCACCGACGGCCTTCCATCCTTCGTCCAGAGGAATGCGCCAGTCGAGCCCGATAACATCGGCTTTCGTCTCGCTCATGGCCGACAGCAGGGAGGCAGTGTCCACGCCAAAATAAATGACCGGAACGCCCAGCGACTGAATTCGCCGGACAAGCTCCGTCACTGAGGGCAGGCAGTAGCGGCGGTAGTCGGTCACGCCCAGGGCGCCAACCCAGCTATCGAATATCTGAATAACGTCGGCTCCGGCCTCGACCTGCTGCTGCGCATAACCGACGAGCACTGTCACCAGTTTTTCCATCAGCATCGGCCAGGCGATGTCGTCTCCGTACATCAGCTTTTTGGTCTCGATGTAATTCCGCGAAGAGCCGCCTTCGATCATGTAACTGGCCAGCGTAAATGGTGCGCCGCAGAAGCCGATGATGCCAAGCTGATCGCCATCCGCCCGCGGGGCAGAGAAGTGAGCGGTTACTTTCTCGATCGCGCGCGCCACATAGCTTAGCTCGTCGATGCGATCGGTACGCAGAGCGCGAACCTGTTCCACGGTACGCACGGGCACATGCACTACTGGTCCCTCGCCGGCGAGGAATTCGAAATCCAACCCCATCGGTGTAAACGGAAGCAGCAGGTCCGCAAAGATAATTGCGGCGTCGACACCCAGACGTTCGGCGGCAGTGATGGTCACTTCAGCGGCGATATCGGGAGTGCGGCAGATGTCCAATAGGGAATGGTGCTTGCGCACCGCCATATATTCGGGCATGTATCGTCCGGCCTGGCGCAGAAGCCAGACTGGGGTGCGGTCGACCGGCTGACGAAGGCATGCGCGGACAAATCTGCTTCCGGCTGTCGCTGTTCCTGTAGGCTGAATCGCCTTTACTTGCTCCACGGACGCAGGGCTCAAAGGGTTCTCCATTGCTATGCTTCTGAGCCTAGCACCAGCCGCCAACCGCTTCCAGCCGCCGCGATCGATTTTGACGCAAAACCGTCAAACCGACGGGTTTAAGGCTCCAGCCGGAAGGTAAACTCTTCGATTACCGGATTGGTCAGCACCTCGCGCGCGATCCGTTCCACCTCGGCCTGCGCCGCGTTCTGATCTATTCCATCTTCCAGAGTCAGCAGGAAGTACTTTCCCTGCCGCACGTCAGCAATTCCGCGATATTCCATTCGCCGCAGTGCATCCGCGACTGTCTGCCCCTGGGCATCCAGTACCGTTCGTTTCAGCGTGACATAGACATGAGCCTTCATTCTGCCTGATTATAGACAAGGTACCGCTTTCCTTCCTAAAAACGGACAGGAAGCATCGCCCAGGGCAGCTACGATCGCACGCCATACGCCGCAAAATTTCGCACACGAGAAGAGATTCCAGACTTTATGCCGAACTATCTTGAGCTACCCATCGGAGAAAAGGCCCCTGAGGTAATCAATGCCGTTATTGAGATTCCCTCTGAAGGCATCAACAAGTATGAGTATGACAAGAAACTGCATGTCTTCCGGCTAGACCGCAATCTTTACTCGCCCGTCCACTATCCCGGCGACTATGGCTTTATCCCCAGCACGCTCGCGGCCGACGGTGACCCGCTGGACGTGCTGGTGCTTGTCGATACGCCTAGTTTTTCCGGCTGCGTTCAGGAGGTTCGTCCCATCGGCGTGCTTGAAATGCTCGACCAGGGCGTAGCCGATGAGAAGGTTCTCTGCGTGGGCAAAAACAATCCCCGCTATCAGGACGTCTGGAACTACTCCGAGATCTACCCTCATATGCTCAAGGAGATCACGCACTTCTTCGCCATTTACAAGGATCTCGAGGGAAAACGAGTCGAGGTCAAAGGCTGGCGCGATGCCTCTTTTGCCCGCGACAAAGTCCTCGAAGCGCAGCAGGCCTTTATCGACAACAAGGCGAAGACTCACGCCAAAGTTCTTGCTCAAAAGTAATTGAAGTGCAAACGAAGAATTTGAGGGCCGCTGAAATCCTGGCGGCCCACTTTCATCTGCCGCCGGAGTCGTCCGGCCTGCAAAGGTAAAACGCGCGGGGTGGTGAGCGAGGCAGGGCTCGAACCTGCAACCGTCAGCTTAGAAGGCTGATGCTCTATCCATTGAGCTACTCGCCCGTGCACGTCTCAGACTTGATTGTAGCGGGTGGGACGGCGAACCGGAAAAGCCGAGACCGCGAACCGGAAAAACAGTCAGGCGAAGGAGAGATCCTTGCTGCGGACCAGACCCACGACGGCATCGAGTGCGGTGGCCCAGTTCTCTTCAGCAGATTGCGGGTCGTGGCCAAGCGCCTTGATGTAGAGACTGAGTGCGAAGCCCTCCTGTGGGCCGGTAAGGTCGACGAGGGCAGGCCGCAGAACGCAGTCCAGAATCGCATACGGATAGCTGAGTGGAGCTGCGTGCCGGGTGAGGCGATGGAGCAGCTGCTCATGCTGGTGAAACGAGGTGAAGATGGAACGCTCGCGCCAGAGAATGTCGATGTAGCTGACAAAGCCGTGAGAGGCATCGCTGGAGGCGTCATCGAAGATATCGAGGTTGAGGCGGAGCTGTTCCAGCTCGTCCGCATCTTCTTTGGGGCTGAGCCGCCACGCATCGCATTTAGCGGTGAACACAGGCGAACGCGGCGCGTTGAGGGCGCGCAGAGCGTGCATCAACGGGGGATAAAGCTCGGCTTCAGGAAGATGGTCGAGGTCGTAGGGATTTTCGCGCAGGTCGACGAAACGGCGGTTGCCCGTAGGGTCTGAGGGGTCAGACCAGGGAATGACCAGGACGGGATCTTCTGCGGACGATTCGACGGACCATTCAGCGAGCATCAATGTCTATCTTAGCGGCAACGCGTTCAGGAGCGGCTTTACTGTTGGCAAGAATGAAACGGACGAGAGTGTGTTCGGCCCAATAGCCGTCGTATCCCGTGGCCGGGTCAGGCTGCGCGAGGAAGGCGCAGTGCCCACCCTGGGCGGTTTCGAGGAAGGTGATATTCGGGTTCGCGATGATCTTGTCGCGCGTGTCCGGGGCGAGCCGGATGAAGGGATCGTCAAGAGAGTTCAGAATGAGTGTCGGAACGGTGATTTCGTCGATGACGCGAGCTGCAGCTACTCGATAGTAGTAGTCCTCCGCACCCGCGAAGCCCGAATAGAGTGCGATGATGCGCTCATCGAAGTCGCGGAGCGAGCTGATTCCAATGGCGCGGTTCGGATCGAATGCACGAGGAAAGAGGGATGCCTTGCGGCGAAAACGGCGAAGCATCGCCCGGACAAACTTCATCTCGTAGACGCGGTTTTGCAGCAGATGAAGAGCGGCAGACGACGGTGCAAGGTCGATGACCGGGGAGACGCCGACAACGGAACGGAGTTGCGGCGGCGGGTCTTTGCCCAGTTCGCCCGTGAGTTTGAGGACGAGGTTGCCGCCCATGGAGTAGCCGATCAGAGCGATCGATTGCAAATGGTGCAGGTCCACGAAGAAGCGCATGACGGCGTCTACGTCTCCCGAGAGGCCGGAGTGATAGAGCGTTGGGGTAAGCGCCTCGGTCCCACAGCAGTTACGCATGTTCATGCGAACGATATTGCAGCCGGCCTGCCATAGCTTGTCGGAGTTGCCGATGACGTACTGCGATCCGGATGAACCTTCGAGTCCATGCACGATGATGACGGTGGGCCGTGCGGCGCGGACGTCTTCAGGTTGCCAGTGGCAGTGGCAGAGCACCTGGCTGGAGATTTGATGTTCCGTCGCAGGCGAGACTTCGACGAGTTGCTCTTCCGCGGGCGGTAAGCTGTTGGCACGCGGCAGATAGTTGCCGAAGACAGTTTGCAGGTGCCCGCTGCGCAATAAACGCCGGGGATGAAAGTCGGCGGATTGAACGGCATTTTTATTGTGAGTCGCCGGGGCCATCAGTCCTTATCCTCGATAGCAAAGGTGCGGTCAAGGAAGGCCTTGGCATTCAGTGCGCCGGTGGGTTCGTCCTCGTGCTTGAAGTAAGCGTACACATCGCGCTTCTGCGCGAGTGCGGTGAAGCGTTTGGCAAAGGAGTCGAGTTCGACGGTCGAGTAGCCGCCGCTGCGGCGCAAGCGGAAACAGGTGAATCCGGCAGCCGTATGGATCTCCGGCGTAAGCAGGTCTTCGCTTTCTGCGATACAAAGCGCGGCTTCGTGTTGGCGCAGGACGGTATAAATTTCTTCGCTGAACCAGGAGTCATGGCGGAACTCAAACGCTATTCGGAGGGCGTTCGGCGTCTGCAATGCGGGCGTGGTGAGGAATGCCGTGAGCAGTCCACCATCCGCCTTGAAGTTTGGCGGGAGTTGAAAGAGCAGGAGGCCGAGCTTGTTGGCATGCCGAACCGGTTCGAGCGCGGCGATGAACTGGGCCACATCTGCGTCGCAGTCGCGGAGGCGCTTGAAGTGCGTGATGCGCTGCGGGGCCTTGAAGCTGAAGCGGAAGTGGGGAGGAGTGGCCGCGAGCCAACCTTCGAGCATCTTTGCCGTGGGCAATGCGCGGAAGGTGTAATTGACCTCGACCGAGGTGAGTTGAGAGGCGTAAAACTCCAGGAATTTCTTCGCTGCCGTACCGGCAGGATAAAATTCCGGTTTCCAGGTAGGGTAAGCCCAGCCGGAGGTTCCGGCGTAGATGCGAGTTTGGGCTTGGACGGAAACCACGACGGATCGGGAACCAGGAGTTACGTTTTCAGGAAGAGAAGATTTTGGGGCGGCTAGTGGGTTTCGAACCCACGACATCCGCTGCCACAGAGCGGCGTTCTGCCACTGAACTATAGCCGCCGTATACTCAGAATTATAGCACCGGACGGGAAAGCGCGATGGAATTTACTGTAAAGCCCGAGGTTCTGCCCCCACGCCGGAAGCGCGGTGGAAAGCTGGGCGGAAAACTCTTCGATGACGAGAACCTTGATCTGCTGTCGCATATTCTCGACGACTTTCTGAAGATTCCCGGAACCTCGATTCGCTTTGGCCTCGATGGAATCGTCGGCGTGATCCCGGGAATCGGCGATCTCATTGGCGGCATCGCTTCATGCATCATCATCGTCGCGGCCTGGATGCGCGGCGTGCCGTACGTGACGGTGGCGCGCATGGTGGCCAATGTCGGCATCGAGGTAGTGGTGGGATCAATCCCCATTGTTGGAGATATGTTTGACATCGCGTGGCGAGCGAACCGTCGCAATTACGCGCTGCTGGCGGGCAGCCTGGCGGAGCCGCGAAAACATACGATCCAAAGTTGGATATTTCTGATCGGGCTCTGCGTCCTGCTTTCCGGCCTGGTACTGTTGCCGATGTTGCTGTTCGCGTGGCTGACCGGCCATGTACTGAGATCGATTGGCACAGACATGCATGGACTGTTTGCAAGGTAGTGCGGGCCGCGGCGGAGCGGATGCGCTAAACTAAAACGAGTCGGGGCGTAGCGCAGTCTGGTAGCGCATCTGGTTTGGGACCAGAGGGTCGGGGGTTCGAATCCCTCCGCCCCGACCATCCTTTTCAATCACTTACAGGCTTGTTCACTAACCTGTTTACTGATCCCGGCGGTCAGCCTTGCCCAAACGGTATCTACCTTTGAGGCCGGCATGGAAGTCCGACTCCATCTCCACATCAAAATGAGCAATGGTAAGCGCAGTTTTGCGCCCGTTGCTACGGAAAAAATAGCTCTTACCGGGCGCATCGAGCCGTGAGTGCAGTCGTTCCCCACGAGTTGCTCCCGCTCGATCTCTACGAATCGCTGCGATCGCTTGATACCCTCACCGGCGCTACGACCCCCCGAAAACATTCCCCACCTGATATTCAGCACCTTTTGCATCGGCAAGTAAAGTGGAGGCCAATGATTTCCGATAAGAGCGGCGGTTAGCTGGTTCGACAGATTTCGGCATCGTACTGAGATGCATCGCTCGGACCTTCTTAGCAGGGGTGCCCTGCGGTGCTTCCGGGGCGTATTATTTCTCGCTGCGATGGACAAATCAAAAGATAGGATTGACGGTGGGTGCCAGAGTGTTGAATGAAGCCCGCGACAACTTGAGCGAAAGAAACAGTGGGCTGGTGACAGGAATTCTCGTTATCGCGGTACTGTACTTTGCGCGTGAGGTATTTGTTCCTCTGGCGCTGGCGGGACTGCTGGCATTTTTGATGGCACCGGCGGCGGTACGGCTAGAGCGATGGGGAGTAAAAAGAGCGCCAGCCGCTCTGCTGGTAATTTTTCTGTCCCTTACAGGAGCGGGCGTTCTGGGCTGGGTGATGCTGGGACAGATCTATAACCTTGCGGTGGAACTGCCGCAGTATCAGCAGAATCTTACGGGAAAGATCGAGACACTGCATCTCAACTCGGCGGGAAGGCTGACCAGCACGGTGGCGATGCTGGCGAGTGTGGGCAAGCAAATCCAAGGCGGGACGGAGGCGCCCCCGATCGTATCGGTGACACCGCGCAGGCGGGCTTCCAGTCACTCCGTCCCTAGCCCCGTGACAAACAAGACTGCGCAGCCGGTGGTAGTGCGGGTTGAGGAGCCTGAGCAGTCGATGCTGGCGGTAGCAGGACGGACGATGATCCCGCTCGTGCATCCACTGACGACGACATTCATCGTGGTGATCTTTCTCGTGTTTATGCTGCTGGGCCGAGAGGGTCTGCGCGACCGTGGCCTCAGGCTTGCGGGGAGCGGGCGAATGCATCTGACGACGACAGCGATCGAAGATGCCAGTCGTCGCGTGAGCCGCTATCTGCAGATGCAACTGGTGGTGAACCTTTGTTACGGAGTGGTCGTCGGCCTGCTGCTGTGGTGGATTGGAATTCCCAATCCGCTGTTGTGGGGGGTACTGACGTGTCTGCTGCGCTTTGTGCCGTATATCGGAATTCTGATGGCGGCGGCGGGACCGCTGATGCTCTCGATTGCGGTTTCGCCGCACTGGAACCAGTTGATCTGGATCACGGTGATGTATCTCGTGCTTGAGCTGATAACGGGTAACTTCGTCGAGCCGATGCTCTATGGTGCTTCGACGGGAATCTCTGCCATCGCGATTCTGATTGCGGCGATTTTCTGGACCCTGCTGTGGGGATTGCCGGGGCTGCTGCTGTCGACTCCACTGACGGTGTGCCTGGTCGTGATCGGACGGCAGGTGCCGCATCTTTACTATCTGGATGTGCTGTTTGGGGAGGAGGCGGCACTGCCTCCTCCAGAGCGGTTCTATCAGCGGATGCTTTCCTCGCATGTTATCGAGGCGAGGATGTTGCTTGAAGAAATGTTGAAGACGAAGTCGAGGGAGGAGGTCTACGATTGCGTCCTGGTGCCGGCACTTTCGATGATCGAAGAAGCACGGCACGCCGAGAACATGACAGGAGCGCGCGCGGAGCAGGTGTTACAGGCGGTCGAGGAACTGGCCGAAGATGTAACCAGCAGAGCGGCGACGGTCGCAGAGGTGAAGCCAGCCAAGCGTGTGGCATGTGTGCCTGCAAGAGACTTTGCCGATGAAGTGGCCTGCCAACTGGCCCTGCAAGTCCTTGCGGAGACAGCTTCGACGCGGGTGATCTCCGCGGATACTTCCACACAGGACCTGCTGCAATCGCTCGAGAATGGAAAGGCCGACGTAATTTGCGTGGTTGGCGTTCCGCCAAGTGCGATACGGCATATACGATTGCGATGTCACCAGATTCGCGCACGCTTTCCCGATGCTGTCGTGGTGGCATGTGTGCTGAGGAAGGAAGGCGACCTCTCGAACCTGCGGAGCCGGATACCTATGGACGATGCGCAGCACGTGGTGTGCTCGCTGCTGTTGATGAAGGAATACCTAACGTCGCTGCTGCATCCCGAAGCGCTTCTCGCGGAAGAGCCTGCTGCGCCTGAGAGGGACACAAAGTCGAGCGATGCGATCAGCGAGACGGTGCAGGAGATACAACAGACAGATGTTTTGGATGGCCCCGAGGAGGATGTCTTCAACCGGCTTGCCACCAATCTGGCGAGGTCGTTTGACGCGCCTATTGCATTGATTACTGTGGCGAATGGGCAAAGGCGCTTCTGGGAGGCCCAGTGTGGCTTCCCGGAGGACACGCTGACAATGACCGAGCGCGAACAGGACCTTTCGATCTGCAGCAGAATCGTGTTTTCCGATGCGAGCCTTGTGATCGCAGACACGGCGGAGGAGGAACAGTTTGCGAATGACCCCTTTCTGAAGGCGAAGGGGATAAGGTTTTATGCAGGAGCTCCGCTGAAGGCACACGATGGAGAGATTATCGGATCGCTGTGCGTGCTGGATACGCGACCGCGACAGATATCAGAACAGCAGAAAGACATGCTGACTTCGATAGCAAATTCAGTAATGATGGCTATTGATCTGCATAGCACGGCGCCACCCGATGAGCCCCCGCCGCAACCGGAACAGTGAAAGTGTGCTCAATCGCGGTGGTCAATTCGACCTCCATGGCTTCTTTGTGGCGCGTAACCCCGGTCGAACAAAATAGCACCCCGCTCCGCAGCAGCAGCGCGTGCGACCCCTTCGGTACCGCCAGCCCGAGGTCCAGCCGCCGCAGGGACTCGCTCAGCCCGCGCAACTCAACCCTTCGTCTTCTCCCCAGCTTCCCATTCATAATAGGAACCTGCGTTGTGGACTCCTTAGTCTTCAGCGAGCGAAAAAATGGGATGGTACATGACGAAGATATCCGCAAAGCATAAGCAGAAAACTCTGACGCGACGAGAAATAATGATCGGCGCCTTGAAGACGGTGGTTGTTTCGAGCGTACTGCCTTCCCTGTCGGCAGAGGCGTTCACACCAGGCGCCTCCAGGCGGGCCATCAACATCATGAATTTCATCCGCGCGGAGGAGCCGCGCGAAAGCATGGACCTCTTCCAGCCAGTGCGCGAGCAGATGGCGCTGATCAAGAAGCATAAATTTCCAGCCACTTGGCTGCTGCAGTACGATGCGCTGGTCGAGGGGCCGTTTGTTGAGTTCCTTAAGACTGAAATGCCTCCGGATCACGAGACCGGTATCTGGTTCGAGATGAATCGGAAGATCTGTAACGATGCCGGAATTGCCTGGCGCGGCAATCCGAAGTGGGAGTGGGATTACCACGTGCCGGTCGCCTATGCGATCGGCTACACGCCCGATGAGCGACGCAAACTCGCCGATACTGCCATGGCGACCTTCAGACGCATCTTTGGGCACGATGCCAAAACCGTAGCTTCGTGGAACCTGGATGCGGTCACCATCGGGCACCTCTCCGACCACTATGGCATCGACGCCTTCGGCAATTGCCGCGATCAGTTGGCTACAGATGGTTTCACTATCTGGGGCGCGCCTATCGCCGCTTACTATCCAAATCGCGAGAACGCGTGGAGTCCTGCGGTAGAGGAGAAGAATCAGATATCGACTCCAATGTTTCGTCTGTTGGGGCAGGACCCGGTCTACTACTACGACAATCAGGTTCCCTATCCAGACACGATGGAGCCCGTCTGGCCGTCGGGTCAATCGGAGACGTTCGTCGACAGCTTCCTCAATATGATCGCTCACGCTCCAACCCAATCTCTTGCCTACGGCCAACTCGGGCAGGAAAACAGTTTCGGTTGGCCGACGATGCGCAAAGCTTACCCGATGCAGATGGATAAGCTTGCACAGGCGCTTAGCGAGGGAGGTCTGGTCGTCGAAACGATGGGCGAGACTGGGCGGCGCTTTAAGCGATCCTTCAAATCGACACCAACGCAGGCGCAGGTGATGCTGAAGGATCCATTTGGCAAGGCTCATGCGCCACAGCGGACCGTCTGGTATCAAAGCAAGTACTTCCGTGCGAATCTGCATTTTCGTGACAACCAGTTTTATCTGCGCGATCTTCATGTTTACAACGATCGGTTTCCGCAGCCTTATCTGACGGAGCCTGTGCGCCAGCATGGCATTGAGCAGCGCTTGCTTGCCGTGCTCGATGGATATCACTGGAGCGACGACGAAGTGCGCGCAGGCCGCAGTGGTGTCCGCGCCATGGGCCGGTTTGTTTTGATTGGAGAAGATGGCGGGAGCACGCCGCTCGCCATGGCTGGTCTACCCACCGTCAGTGAGACGGGTTCGATGCTACAGACCACTGTGCCTCTATCGGGCGGCGGGAAGCTCATATGCGCGTTTCACGAGCGAGAGATCGCGTTCAGCCTGATGGGAGCACCGTCGCATGTACGACTCGGCCTGATGTTTGAATGGGTGGCCGAGCGCAGTGCGTTGACAGAAGTGTTTGCTGATCGGCTGAACTATCGCTTCCGCAACTTCGACTACAGCGTACTTGTAGTCAACGGGGTCGCTTCGAAAACCGCAGATGGCACTCACATCATTGCTGGGAAACGGGGCGCACTCCGAATGCTGATGACGCAGATATCCTGAAAACCTCTGTGTTTATGAGGTCGCGATGCCGTTCGACTGCCTATGCGAAGCGGCCCAGGAATTGTGTTGCCAATCCACCCAGTGAGCTTTGCGGCGCTGCCTGACCACCGGGCGCGAAGTGCTGAATGATCATCGGAAGAACAGTCGTCAGTGCAGCCTGCACCACTTGCGGCGAGACTCCGGCGTGCTCGGCCGTCTTCTCGATGAGACCGGTTCCGGCAAGTCCTTGTTGTACCTGATCGGGGGTTGCGGTCGCATTCTGGCCATTACTCCAAGCTTCAACATGCTGCGCCATTCCATTCTGGCTGAAGCTGTTCAATATGCCCTGAATACCTTCGGGATGCTGTGTCAACGCCTGGATGAAGCCGCCGGCCACCTTGGCCTGGTCGCTTTGAGAGTTCTGTCCAACCTGTCCAGCCAGAGACTGGATCGAGTCCAAAATACCCATAACGCACCTCAATGCGAAATCAGATGGATCTTGTTGCCAAGCCTTCTGTGTGCGATTGGTTTTATCAGCTATTCACGTCGCTTGTCGCGCTAGTTGGATTGAATTTGCGTCGGATCAATATGGCGATAGACTTGAGGCACGATGAGCGACCAAATCAAGACTGTAATTTCAACCAAGGATGCACCCGCCGCTATTGGCCCATACTCGCAGGCAGTGCGGGTTGGTGACATGTTGTTTGCCTCCGGCCAGGTGGGCCTCGATCCCGCCACCGGTCAGATCGTCGACGGCGGAATCGTTGAGCAGACCAGGCAGGTTTTTGAGAACATCAAAGCCGTTTTGGGCGCGGCGGGAGTCGATCTGTCCCAGGTCGTCAAAACGACGGTCTTCCTGAAAAACATGAGCGACTTCGCCGCGATGAACGAGATCTACGCACAATATCTTGCTCCGTCCGGCGTAGTGCCTCCGGCGCGGTCTACGGTTGCCGTCGCAGGCCTCCCCAAAGACGCTCTGGTGGAGGTCGAAGTGATCGTAAAGGGAACGGTTGGAGCTTAAACCGTCGGCGAGCGTCTCATAAAGAGAGGACTAATTTCATGGCTGAGACAGAGAAGATCGAGAAAATTCATAAGACCGAAGCGGAGTGGCGCGAACTGCTGACGCCCGAGCAGTTTCATGTAACACGTGAGAAGGGTACCGAAGCCCCATTTACCGGAGCTCTGCTGAATAATCATGAAGAGGGGGTCTATCACTGCGCCGCCTGCAATGCGCCTCTGTTCACCTCGGACAAAAAGTTCGAGTCGGGCAGCGGCTGGCCCAGCTTCTGGTTGCCGGTATCTGCCGAGGCGATTGAAGCGCACGAGGACAACACGCTGGGGATGAAGCGGGTGGAAGTGACCTGCGCCCGCTGCGGAGCCCACCTTGGCCATCTATTCCCGGACGGCCCCCGGCCAACCGGCATGCGCTATTGCATCAACAGTGCCTCGCTGGGCTTTTCAAAACAGTAGAGCGGATCTACGAAGCAGTAGAAAAACAGGAAAAGCCCCAGCCGCCTATTGCACGGCTGGGGCGTTCTATTTCTAAATGCTTTTTAAACCTTAACTCTTGAAAACTCTGTCGGGCTTAGCCTTTGACGACTTTGCCGGTCTTGATGCAGCTGGTGCACACGCGCATACGCTTGCTGCCGCCGACGGTCTTAGCCTTGACGGGCTGCAGGTTTACGTTCCAACGACGCCGCGTGGTGTTGTGGGCGTGCGAGATGTTATTACCGAACTGCGGGCCTTTGCCGCAAAGATCACATTTTTGTGCCATGACTGATGCTCCCAATCTTGATTCGCAGAGACTTCTGGATTTCAACAGTTCGAGTCTGACGAACTGAGCGGCTCACAGAGGTGGTAGGCACGAGCGGAACCGAATCCGCTTACTCTCTACCGTGTCAGAATGCGTTAGAGAAAATTCTAACACTTACAGGCCCCTCGCCGCCATCTCTGGCTTGCAGCGAAGGGAAGGCAGCCGAACCAGCCCGATCAACCCGTATTGCGCAATCCCGCGCTGATGCCATTGATTGTGGCCGAAATAGCACGGTTCAGCTCCGGTGAATCCGGCTTGCCTTCCGCAATCGCGGCGCGCTTGCGCCGGATCAGCTCCACCTGAATCAGCGACATGGGGTCGACATACGGATTGCGCAGCCGAATCGAACGCTCCAGCACAGGATTGTTCTCCAACAGCGCCTTCTGCTGGGTAATCTCGAGGAGCATGCGGTGAGTAAGATTGAACTCCGCCTCCAGCGTGGCAAAGACACGGTCGCGCAGGGCTTCGTCTTCCACCAATGAGGCATAGAGCCGCGCGATGCCGAAGTCGGCCTTGGCGAGCGCCATCTCCACATTGCGAATGATGTCGAGGAACAGCGGGAAGTCCCGCGCCATGGTCTGAAGCAGCGCAAGCCCTCCGGGATTCTCCTTCACGAAACGGTCAAGCGCATGACCCACGCCAAAGAAGGCAGGCACAAGCTGCCGCGACTGCATCCAGCCAAAGACCCACGGAATGGCTCGTAGGTCGGCCATGGACTTCTTGCCGCCACGCTTGGCTGGACGGGAGCCAAGCCGGGCATGCTCAAGCTCAGCCACCGGCGTGGCCTGCTCGAAATATGTGAAGGTTTCCGGATTGTCCACGATATGCTCGCGGTAGAACTCATACGACGTGGCCGAGAGCTGGTCAAACGCGGCCTCCCACTCCGGCAGAATCTCGCCCGTAAGGTGCGGAGGCATCGTGCCCTGTTGCAGGATGGCATCGGGCCGGGCAAGCGCATCCAGGCTGGCCGCAATCATCAACTCAAGATTGCGCTCGGCAAGCACAACGTCGGAGTACTTCCAGTTGAGCACCTCGCCCTGCTCGGTAAGTCGAAGCTCCCCGGTAAAGCTGTCGATAGGCTGGGCGAAGATGGCGCGATGCGTAGGTCCGCCGCCGCGTCCCACTGTCCCTCCACGGCCATGGAAAAGTTGCAGAGTAACCCCGCACTCACGGGCCACTTCATGCAGCGCACGGTGGGCTTTATAGATCTCCCATGTGCTGGTAATCATGCCGCCGTCTTTGTTTGAGTCGGAGTAGCCGAGCATGACCTCCTGACGGTGCTTCCAGCTTTTGAGCAGCGGCCGATAGACCTCGCTGGTCCAAAGCTGGCGGCAGACAGCAGGAGCATTCTGCAGATCTTCGATGGACTCAAACAGCGGAACCGGCTGCAACCCAGGATCGTGCGTCGCCTCGTCGGCCTCCACCTTGACGCCCCCCAGACGCGCCAGCCACAGCACGTGCAACACATCTTCTGAGCTCGTAGCTCCGCTGATAACGTATTGCCGGATGGACTCAGGCGCATAGGTCTGCTTCAGCTCGGCAATGGTGCGGAAGGTGTCCAGAACTTCCTGTGTCTGGGGCGAAAGCGCCGGAGGAAGATGAAGTTCCGACGTCAGCGAAGTCGCGCCCGACGGCGCTTGCCATGCGGAGATCTCGGTCACGGCAGCGGCATGCACCCGCGCGTGCTGCCGAATATCGAGCGTCTGCAAATGCAGTCCGTAAGTACGGACCTCCAGCAGCAACGGGTCGATGAGCATCTGCGCCAGACGGTGGCCGTGATTCTCGGCGAGGCTGGCGCGGAGAATGGTGAGGTCGGAGAGCAGATCAGCGGCGCGGGTGTAGGGCGTAAGCGCCGGATCGGCAGGCAGCGGCAGGCCCGACTGCGGCGTTGCTCCAAGCCGCATCATGATGCACGCGATCAGCAGCCGCAGATGTTCGTAGTGGAAGCGCTGTTCCACCGCTGTCTGTCCGGCAGCACGAAGCTTGCCGAGATAGTGGTCGAGCAGGGCAGTGACCTCGGCGGAGACAGGCACCTGCTGGATAGAGCTGCCAAGCTGTTCAAAGACGTTCTGCAGGCGCCGGCGATAGTGGTTCAGCAGCAAGGTGTGCGCCATGGCGAGCGCTTCCCGCGTAACCTCGGGAACGACGAAGGGATTGCCATCGCGGTCGCCCCCAATCCACGAGCCAAAGCTGACCAGCTGCGGCAGCTCGGAGATTGCAACTGGCTGCGAATCCGCATTCGGTTGAGGGTATTCGGCGGCCAGAGCAGCCGCTACCTCCGAGTAGAGGACGGGGAGCGTATCGAACAGGCTGGTCTCGTAATAATCGAGTGCCATGCGGATCTCATCGCGCACCGTAGGCCGCGCGCTGCGAACGTCGTCGGTCTGCCACAGAGCGGTAATCTCGGCGGTAAGGTCCCGCTCCAGAGACTCCAGGTGGGGAGTGGGTACAGGAATGCGGTCAAGCTGTTCAAGCAGGTCAGAGATGCGCCTCCGCTTGAACATGACCGAGCGCCGCGCGACTTCAGTAGGATGCGCGGTGAAGACAGGCGTAATGCAGATGCGCTTCAGCAACTCGTGGGCCTGAGCCGCATCGACACCGGCCTCGCGCAGGCGGCGCAGCGTCCCGCGAAGATCGCCGCGCTGAGGTGCGGCGTTCTGGTCAAGCTGGATGGCCAGCCGGCGACGCTTGCGGTGATTGGTTTCGGCGAGATTGATCAACTCGAAATAAAACCCAAAGGCGCGGGCAAGCTGATAGGCAGCCGAGAGTTCCAGCGCGCCGACCCGGCAAAGCGCCTGTTGCAGATGCGAGGCAGCGGCTTCGGTTTCCTCCTTCGCATCGGCTTCTCGACGGGCGATGGCGGTGCGGCGAAGGGCTTCGACGGCGTCGTACAGTGGGTCGCCAGCCTGCTCGCGCAGAACGCTTCCAAGCAGGATGCCAAGCGAGCGAACATCGCGGCGGAGAGGTGCTTCTTTCAGATCCCCAGTCGGTGCCTGGAGTTCGGCAAGACGTTGAGGCCAGTTGGGAGGAGTCCAAAGGGACGGCATACTTCAACCATAAATCAATCGCGCGCCCTTGCTGGGAAGACTGCTTGTCACAACGGGCCGCCGGGCATTTTTGCCTGGAAAAAGAGTCGAGTTGTCGTTATGGGAAGAAATAAAAAGCGCCCTCAATGGGCGCTTCTAGCCTTAGCAATCCTGACTTCGTTACATTACCAGCGCAAGTTTCTCAAGTTCTTCCTGCATCAATTGCAGCGAGGCAACCGATTCGATACGCGACGCTGCGATCCGCGCCGCATCTGTAGAAACGCCGTAACCGCGTCCCGCAAGGAAGTTACTGATGAGGTCGGCAGACTGCCAGGAATCGAGGCTGGATTTCCGTAACTCTTCGCGCAGGCCATTAAGGTCTGCTATGTGGAACTGTTCGATCTGGTTTTTCTGACTGCCTGTCATGATCCCTTTCCTCATCTCCGCGCGGCCATCCATTTGACGGTTCGCTATATATATGATGCGAAAAGTCGCCGAATGTTGCAGCCCAACCTTTATAAATAACTTTATTCATCAATGCGCGTCCGCCGCCGCTTTTATTTCTACGCAGCGGAGAAGGGCAAAGTTCCGCCAGTCCTAGGGTTAGAGAGCACGATCCGCAAGCAGCACAGGGATGCCGTCGATGAAAGGATAACGACGCCCACAGCCTGTGCACAGGACGCTGTCGGGCCCAGGTTCCAGCGGATGGTGGCAGACGGGACAGACGATCCAGCGGAGATCCTCGGGTGTCATTGGCCTTGTGCTCATCTTTCCATCTTAGCGATTTGCCTCAGATTTAGGAGCTATTCGCCTGCCACGGTACCATGAAGCAGATGACAAATACTCCACGAATTCTAGATGGCGTCGCGATCGCCGCCGAGATCAAGGCTGAGGTCGCAGGTGAAGTCAAAGAACTTGCAGTCCGCGGAATCACTCCCGGGCTGGCAGTAATTCTCGTAGGCGAGGTGCCAGCCTCCCAGATCTACGTTCGCAGCAAGGTCAAAACCTGCGGCGAATTGGGAATCTACAGCGAAATGCTGACACCTCCAGAGAGCATCACAACCGAGGAGATGCTGGCCCTGGTGGCCGATCTGAACGCCCGTGAGGACATCGACGGAATCCTCATCCAGTTGCCCTTGCCCAGGCACGTAGACACCAAGCGGCTGCTCGAAGCGGTCTCGCCCGATAAGGACGTCGATGGGTTTCACCCGGTAAATGTGGGCCGTCTACAAAGCGGCCAGCCCGGCCTTGCTCCCTGCACGCCCGCTGGAATCATCGAGATTTTGAAGCGCAGCAATCTGCCCATTGCAGGCCAGAATGCCGTAGTCGTGGGCCGTTCGGACATCGTAGGCAAACCAGCAGCCATGATGCTCCTCAACGCTTCGGCGACAGTGACGGTCTGCCACAGCAAGACGAAAGACCTGGCCAGGTTCACCCGCGAAGCTGACCTGCTGGTCGCAGCGATTGGCCGTCCGGGGTTTGTGACGGCGGATATGGTGAAGCCCGGAGCAACGTTGATCGACGTAGGCATCAACCGCGTGACAGACGCCGCCGAGGTCGAAGGCTTCTTTCCCGGCGATGCAGCGCGGGCAGCCACCTTCGCTAAACGCAGCTCAGTGGTTGTGGGCGACATCCACCCCGCAGCCTTTGCGGTCTCCGGCGCGTATACGCCCGTCCCGGGCGGTGTAGGAGCGCTGACGATCGCTATGCTGATGAAAAATACGGTGACTGCGGCGAAGTTGCGGCGCGGCCTCTCCACGGAAAAGGACTAGCGGTATGCTGCGCGTCGGCCTCACAGGCGGGTTGGGTAGCGGTAAGTCCACCGTGGCCGGGCTATTTGCTGCCCATGGCGCGCATGTGCTCCAGTCCGACGCCATCGGTCGCGAGCTGATGGAGCCGGGGCAGGACGTTCATGCCAGAATCGTTGCCCACTTTGGCAACGAGGTCGTGCTGCCGGACGGCCAGCTAGACCGTTCCGCGCTCGCCCGCATCGCCTTTGCTGAGGGCCGCGTTGAGGAGTTGAACGCGATCATCCATCCCGCGGTGATCGCGCGCCAGAAAGACCTCATCGAAGACATCGCCCTGCGTAATCCCGCAGCGGTGGTGATGGTTGAGTCCGCCTTGATCTTTGAGGCAGCGCACGGCGATGGCGCCCAATGGCAGCAGCGGTTCGACCGCATTATTCTGGTGACCGCGCCTGAAGAGATGAAGATTGCCCGCTTCGTCCGGCGATGTGCCGACGACAGGAAACTGACGGAAGCACAGCGAGAAGAGCTTGAGGCAGAAGCAGCCCGTCGGCTGGCGCGTCAGATGCCCGACGACCAGAAGATGCCTCTATGCGATTACGTTCTTACGAATGATGGCGCCGTGACCGAGCTCGAATGGCAGGTCGATCAACTATGGCCGATTTTGCGAATAGCGGCCAGATAAAAGAGACAGGACGATAAAAGATACAAAAATGTATCGCACCGTGCCAATTTGTACCGCGGCGGCCTGATCTCGCTACAATTACGGTAGACGTCCGATCTGCTCGGCTTAAAGGAATCAAGGGTCTCCATGATGAAACTGCGCCCCGTTCTTCTGGTCATTCTGTTGCTTTCCGGTTTCTACTATCTGACGACGCATCTTGCGCCGACCGGGACCTTCGCACCCTGGGTGCATCACGTCTTTACTCGGGCCGCCGCGCCTGATGTAAGCCCCGCCACGGTGAGAGGGCCTATGGGGACGCTCGAGCTGACCGAGGCCGCAGCCGCTCCTGCCTTCGACATCGAAGAGCAGCAGAACATTGCCGTCTACAAGAAGGCTCTCCCGTCGGTCGTCAACATTACTTCGACTGCGGTTGCCTACGACTTCTTTTATGGTCCGGTGCCGCAACAAGGTCAGGGCTCAGGCTTCATCCTCAACAAAGACGGCCTCATTCTTACCAACAACCACGTCATCAATAACGCTCAACGCGTCGAAGTAAAGCTCTCGAACAAACACACCTACAAGGCCAGAGTTCTTGCTGTGGACAAGGGCCATGATCTGGCGCTGCTGAAGATCGACAATGTGCCAAACCTTGTCCCGGTAACGCTCGCTTCCTCGCAGGGGCTTGTCGTAGGCCAGAGAGTCTATGCCATCGGCAATCCGTTCGGTTTGCAGGGCACCATGACTCGGGGAATCATCTCCGCCATCCGCTCTATTCGCGGCCCGGAGCAGAACCCCATCGAAGACGCCATCCAGACCGACGCTTCCGTCAATCCCGGAAACTCGGGCGGTCCGCTGCTGAACTCACGCGGCGAGGTCATCGGCATTACCACCATGATCGCCAGCAATGGCGCGGACCAGAGCTCCGGCGTAGGTTTTGCGATTCCCATCGATACGGCGAAGGCCGTTCTAAGCGACTTTGAAAAATATGGCTACGTGCGGCGGCCTTCGCTCGACATCGTTACCCTGCCGATCGGCCCCGATATTGCGCAGCAACTCGGCCTTCCGGCGGACTACGGTATCCTCATCGACCATGTATTGCCGGGCGGTGCGGCTGCTCGCGCCGGGCTCCGTGGTGGCAACCAGCGAGCCTATATGGGCAACATCCCGGTGATGGTCGGCGGTGATTTAATCGTCGCGCTCGATGGTCAGGACATCGCCAACGCGCAGGACCTTTCCGCCGCCATGAACTCTCATCACGCTGGCGATGTGGTCACGCTGACCATATTCCGCGGCCAGAAGCGCATGGATGTGAAGGTGACTTTGAGCGACGCGAAAGACCAGCAGAGCCAATCGGGAGAGCAAACCTAAGGCAGCGTCTACTTGTCGCGGCGAAGGTAGCGCCGCCCACTAATTACATATTGTCCGCTGAGCACGCGGCCAATCGCCTCAGGGTACGCGGCGTGTTCCTGCTGCAGCACACGCGCGGATAGGGTCTCGGCGGTGTCATCCTCTTTCACCTGGACAGCCTTTTGCAGAATGATGACGCCGTGATCGACCGCCTCGTCTACGAAGTGCACGGTACAACCGGCAACCTTCGCGCCATACTCCAGCGCCTGCCGCTGCGCATCCAGGCCGGGAAATGCGGGCAGCAGCGACGGGTGGACATTGAGAATCCGCTCAGGAAAGGCCCGCACAAAGTCTGGCGTGAGCACGCGCATATAGCCTGCCAGGCACACCAGATCGACGCGATGCTGATGCAGCCGGGCAATCATCTCGGCGTCGTGCTCGGCGCGTTTCCGTCCGGACGAAGGCACGCAGAAGGCCGGTATGTTCAGTTCCCGCGCCGCTTCCAGACCGCCCGCATCTTCGCGGTTCGAGAGCACGACGGCGATCTCAGCACCCAGCAGCTGCTGTTCGCGGATCGCCTTGGCAATCGCCAGAAAGTTCGACCCGCGTCCCGATAGCAAGATTCCAAGCCGCTTCACTCCATGCCCCTTTTAGTTTGGTTGCGCTGAGTAAAAACGCATTGCGCGGCAAACGCCACGCTTCTTCTTGTTGGACGCCGCCCATCATGCGGAAGCTACACTAGCCTAGTTGTAGCTGACCTTACGCTCGCCGCGAACGACGCGCCCGATGATGACATGGCGCTCGTTGGCGCGATTAAGAATGGCCTTCGCCTTCTTAATCTTTTCCGCCGGAACCACGGCAATCAAGCCAATACCCATGTTGAAGGTACGCAGCATTTCATCCTGCTCGACATTCCCCAGCGCTTGAAGGTGCTCGAAGAGAGGTGGCACTTGCCACGATGCGAGATCGACCAGCGCGCCCATCCCCTTGGGCAGAATGCGCGGCAGATTCTCTGTAATGCCACCACCGGTGATGTGGGCCATGCCGCTCACCACCTCGGCCCCGGTCAGTTTCTTGATGATGGCAAGATAGCTGCGATGCGTGCGCATCAAAGCCGCTCCAGCCTTGTCCTTCAACTCATTGACGTAGTGGTCGGGGCTGTACTTCGCCACTTCAAACAGCAGCTTGCGCGCCAGCGAGTATCCGTTTGTATGCAACCCATTCGACGGCAGGCCGACCAGCACATCCCCTACCTCAATCGTCTCGCCGCTAATGATCTTGTCCCGGTTCACCGCGCCGATGATGGTTCCGGCAAGGTCATACTCGCCGTCGGCATAAAAGCCCGGCATCTGCGCCGTCTCGCCGCCAATCAGTGCGCAGCCATTGGCGCGGCAGGCCTCGCTGATGCCCTGCACTACTGTCTCGATGATCGAATTGTCCAGCCTGCCGGTGGCAAGGTAATCCAGAAAAAACAGCGGTGTGGCACCCTGAACTGCAATGTCGTTGACGCAGTGATTCACGAGGTCCTGACCCACCGTATGGTGGATGCCCAGCTCAAAAGCCACCTTGAGCTTGGTGCCAACGCCGTCGGCAGAAGAGACCAGCACAGGATTGGGAAACTTTTCGAGGTCCAGCGCGAACAGGCCGCCAAAGCCGCCGATCTCGCTGAGCACCTGCCGGTTGAAGGTCTTGCGCGCCAGCATTTTGATGCGCTGCTTGCTGCGCTCGGCGCTGGTAATGTCGACGCCCGCATCGGCGTAGCTTATGCTATTTTTCGCCGTCGAAGTGCGTTTACCGGCTGCCTCCGCTACTTTGGCCGCTTTCTTTTGCGCAGGGGATTCAGACAATGTCTGCTCCGTCGGCCGTTGGCTTGGGGCGGTGGCATCCGCTAGGGTTGTGGCGTGCGTGGGGAAGGTCTCATCCGGCAAGGTCATGCTCCAAAGTTAATTATCGCTTGAATAAGAAGAATTTCAGTCTAGCAGGATGAGGATAATTGCTTGTAGAAACGCCTTTCTTCGCGGCGTCGAGGATTGCTCTTGTCTGGCAATAGATCGCAGCCGGCGCCAGCGCTTTTATACTGAACCAGATGCCTCAACTTCACACCCGCTCCCGCCAGCTGCAACAACGCGCCGAAAAACTCCTTCCCGGAGGCGTCGACTCCCCAGTCCGCGCCTTTCGCGCCGTCGGCGGCGAACCTCCATTCGTGACTCATGCTGAAGGCGCATACCTTTTCGACGCCGACGGCAACCGCTACCTCGACTTCTTCGGTTCGTGGGGCCCGATGATCCTCGGCCACGCCTTTCCGCCTGTGGTCGAAGCCATTCAGCAGGCGGCAGCGCGGGGAGCCAGCTTTGGCGCATCCACGGCGGCAGAGGCCGACCTGGCCGAACTGGTTACGCAGTGCTTTCCCTCGGTCGAAAAGCTGCGCTTCGTCAGCTCCGGCACCGAGGCCTGCATGTCCGCCATCCGGCTGGCGCGCGGCTTTACCGGGCGCAATTTCATCATCAAGTTCGAGGGCTGCTATCACGGTCACTCCGACGCCATGCTGGTCAAGGCTGGCTCCGGTGTTGCGACGCTGGGCATTCCCGGTTCGGCAGGCGTCCCGGCGGAGACGGCACAGCACACGCTGGCTCTCCCCTTCAACGATCTGGCAGCGGTCGAGGCGGCGTTCGCGGCCTACCCCGGCGCAATCGCCTGCATCATTGTGGAGCCAGTCGTAGGCAACGCTGGAACCATCCAGCCAGCAGCAGGCTATCTCGAAGGCCTGCGGGCGCTGACAAAGGAGCACGGCGCTCTC
This sequence comes from Edaphobacter paludis, assembly GCF_039993895.1. Lineage (NCBI taxonomy): Bacteria > Pseudomonadati > Acidobacteriota > Terriglobia > Terriglobales > Acidobacteriaceae > Edaphobacter > Edaphobacter paludis. The sequence goes on along the minus strand of NZ_CP121194.1, from coordinate 3,676,435 downwards.
CTCATCCTCGACGAGGTGATGACTGGCTTCCGACTCTCGCTCGGCGGAGCGCAGCAGCTCTATGGCGTCACCCCCGACCTGACCACGCTGGGCAAGATCATCGGCGGAGGCCTGCCCTGCGGCGCCTTCGGCGGGCGGGCCGACGTGATGGACTTCCTCGCGCCGCTCGGCCCGGTCTATCAGGCAGGCACCCTCAGCGGAAACCCCCTCGCGATGGCCGCAGGGATCGCAACCCTGCGCGAACTGATCGCAAAAAAGGGAACCATCTATCCCGCGCTCGAAAAAACCACCGCCGCAATCGCCGACGGTGTCGCCCGGATTGCCCGGCAAGCAGGCGTTCCTCTCACGGTCAACCGGGTCGGATCGATGTTCACCTGGTTCTTTACCTCCAACCCGGTGACGGATTTCACCTCCGCCGCAACCTCTGACACCGAAGCCTTTGGCCGCTTCCACCGCTCCATGATGGAGTCCGGCATCTGGTTGCCACCGTCACAATTTGAAGCAGCCTTTGTGTCGATGGCGCATGGACAGGCAGAAGTCGATCTGGCTCTGGCAGCCGCTCAAAAGGCATTTGCCGGATAGTTCAAAAGGGGCGCATCCTCAATATTTCTTGCAAAGCTAATTGGGAACTGCGTTCAAGTGATTATCTCCTTTGTTTCGATATGCTTAGTTCGTTTGCGGCCTATCGAGGCTAGAGGGGCTCATTAGGCGATCCATTGTGTTTTGTCCTAAATCGTTCGGAAATGCCAAAACCCCGACTCTGCCTTCGATCCCGCGCTATACGGACACCTGTCGCCCACTCGCCAAACCCTCTATAATAGAGAGATAAACCATGGCAGATGATCAGAATCCCCAGCTCCCGCTAGGCCCCAACTCCGACTCCCCCAGCACTCCCCCCGATGGTCCTCCCCCCAGCACCGTCCAGGGACGCGGTGCCGCTTTCATGCTCTCGATCAATATCGAAGACGAGATGCGCCGCTCGTACCTCGACTACTCGATGTCGGTCATCATCGGCCGCGCCCTGCCCGACGTCCGTGACGGCCTCAAGCCCGTCCATCGCCGCGTCCTCTACGGCATGCAGGAGATGGGCCTCCAGTTCAACAAAAAGTACACCAAGTCGGCCAAGGTCGTCGGCCACGTCATGGGTAACTACCATCCCCACGGCGACGCCTCCATCTACGACACCATGGTCCGCATGGCCCAGCCCTTCGCCCTCCGCTACCCGCTGGTCGATGGCCAGGGCAACTTCGGCTCCGTCGACGGTGACCCGCCCGCCGCCATGCGTTACACCGAGTCGCGCATGACCCGCATCGCTGGCGAGATGCTCGCCGACATCGACTCCGACACCGTAGACTTCACCCCCAACTACGACGAGTCCACGCTCGAGCCGACCGTCCTGCCCGCACGCATCCCCAACCTCATCGTCAACGGGTCGGGTGGCATCGCCGTCGGCATGGCGACCAACATCCCGCCGCATAACCTCACCGAAGTCGTCAACGCCTGCATCACCCTGCTCAACGATCCCCACGCCGGCATCGACGCCGTGCTTGAGCACGTCAAAGGCCCTGACTTCCCAACCGGCGGCTATCTCTACGGCCGCACCGGCATCGCGCAGACCTACAAGACTGGCCGTGGCCGCTTCATCATGCGCGCCAAGTGCAGCATCGAGAACATCTCCGGCGGACGTCAGGCTATCATCGTCACCGAGATCCCCTACCAGGTCAACAAGTCCAAGCTCATCGAGCGCATCGCCGAACTGGTCAACGACGGCGTCATCACCGAGATCGCCCGCGACGAGTTCCGCGACGAGTCCGACCGCGACGGCATGCGCATCCACATCGGCCTCAAGCGCGGAGCCGAGTCGCAGATCGTACTCAATCAGCTCTACAAGCACACTCAAATGCAGGAGAGCTTCTCCATGATCTTCCTCGCCGTCCACAACGGCCAGCCGAAGGTCATGCCGCTCGACCAGGCCATCCGCGCCTTCCTCGACCACCGCGTCGAAGTCGTCCGCCGCCGGACTGCCTTCCTCCTCGGCAAGGCCCGCGACCGCGAGCACATCCTGCTCGGCTACCAGATCGCGCTCGACCACCTCGATAACGTCATCAAGATCATCCGCCAGTCCGGCAGCCGCCCCGAAGCTCGCGAGCGCCTCTTCCAATACTTCAGCGGCAAGTCGATCAACCTGCGCGGCACCGAGCTCGCCGGCGTCACCCTCGACCCCGCAAAGTACAACGTCGACATGACCTTCTCGACCACCGGCACGCTGATCCTCAGCTACCGACAGGTCGACGCCATCCTCGAGCTGCAACTCTATCGCCTCACCCAGCTCTCCATCGACGAACTCCTCAAAGAGCTTGGCGAGGTCCGCAGCAATATCGCCGAGTTCGAGTCCATCCTCGCCAGCGAAAAGAAGCTCCGCAAGGTCATCGTCAAGGAGCTCGAAGACATCCGCGACAAGTACGGCGATCCCCGCCGCACCCAGATCGTCGACGAGACCACCGAGCTTCAGCTCGAAGACCTCATCGCCGACGAGCAGGTCGCCGTCACCGTCTCCAACACCGGCTACCTCAAGCGCACGCCCATCTCTATCTATAGACAGCAGCGTCGCGGAGGCACCGGCCGCCTCGGCATGAAGACCCGCGAAGAGGACTTCGTCGCCCAGCTCATCATCGACTCGACGCACGCCTATCTCCTCTGCTTCACCAACACTGGCCGCGTCTACTGGCTCAAGGTGTACGAAGTCCCCGACATCGGCGCCGCAGGCAAGGGCAAGGCCATGGCCTCGCTCGTCGCACTCCAGCCCGGCGAAAAAGTCGTCACCATCCTCCCCGTCCGCAACCTCACGGAAGAGGGCAAGTACATCCTCTTCGCGACCAGAAATGGGACGGTGAAGAAGACCGCACTCAAGGACTTCTCCAACGTGATGGCCCGCGGCATCATCTCCATCAACATCGACAAGGACGACGAGCTCATCACCGCTCGCGTCACCGACGGCCAGCAGGTCATCTTCCTCGCCACCCACGACGGCATGGCCATCCGCTTCAACGAGACTGACCTCCGCCCCATGGGCCGCGCCGCCACCGGTAACCGCGGCATCTCCCTCAAAAAGGGCGACTACGTCATCGGAGCAGCGGTCACGCCTTCCAACGAAGCCCGTCACGCCGAGCGCCGCAAGCTCGCCGAGAAGAAGGGCCTCGCCGACGCTCTCGAAGCCGCCATCGACGACGCAGCCGCCACTCCGCTCGACCTCTCCGGCAACCCCGAAGACGTAGCCGAGGCAGCCAAATCCGCAAAGCTCGACAAGCTCGACAAGGAACTGGGCCTCACCCCCTGCCTCATCCTCTCGGTCACCGAGAACGGCTACGGCAAGCGCACCGACGTCGACCAGTACCGCCTCCAGACCCGCGGCGGCAAGGGCGTCATCAACGTCAAGACATCGACGAAGAACGGCAAGGTCACGGAGATCAACCTCGTCGACGAGACCAGCGAGCTCATGGTCATCAGCCAGTTCGGCAAGATCATCCGCATCGACACCAAGAGCATCCGAGCCGCAGGCCGCAGCACGATGGGCGTCAAGCTACTCGACCTCGAAGACCAGGACAAAGTAGCCGCCGCCGTAGTCATCCCTCCGGAAGAAGCCAAAATCCTGCCGGAAGAGGGAACGCTGCTGCAGTAGTATGGTTCAACTGAACAACTGTTTCTAAATTTAATGCTTAGGCCGCTTTTTCTGCGGTTGGTTAATCATGAATATTCAGGATGTGAGAATCGAAAGATTTCGAAGCGCGGAATTGGTACAGCTTAAGAATGTCAATGATTTCAATGTTCTAATTGGGAAAAATAATTCTGGAAAATCCACTGCTCTCTTTGCAATAGAAGCCTTCTTTCAATGCCTAGGTGGCGAAGGTTTAGTCTCTTTAGCTCCTCCTTTCGGCAGAAAGATTGATTTCTATAAACAAATTCTCGATCAACCGATAATCATTTCATTAGCTTTTGCTCTTGATGAAGAAGAACGGAGGATCCTGCTGCAGGAGATCGCAAGAGAAGCTCCGCAGTTGAAAAACGTGATCGATGCCATCGATTCTTCCCTGTTGATTGAAATTTCAGTTGCAGTTACTGCGCTGCCTGATAATTATGCGTATGTAAAGTCAATCAAATTTTCTGGGACAGAAGGCTCTGCCGCCGAACCTAGTCGCACGCTATTGAATGTAAATGCAGTAGCGGCACAGGAGTTGGTTGCACGCCAACGTGCGATAAGCGCGTCAAATCAGAGCGTCAACGATATATCTAGATTCCTGGAAACTTTTGACTCTGATGATTTCACTCGAATCAAAAAGGATGAGGATGACACTAGAGCTTTCTTGAGATTTCGAGTGGCTGGGAGGCGTTCACTTATAGAAATGTCATCCCGTAGTTTGCAAGAAATAGAACAAATACTCAGAAGCTCTGATTCCTATTTGCAATTTCGGACAACTGCAACTGCCTATCGCAATCAGTTGGTTTCCGAATCAAAGAAGAATGCAAGTGAACCGCTAAAAAATTTTCTTCAGACCTTCTCTGGAGAACAATCGACTGCTCCAACCTATGCCCTTGATTTGCTTCACAGAGTCGTTAATACACGCCGTTTGTTCCTCGCAGAGAGACGTGAACCCGTTGGCAGAGTTGAAGCAAAACAATTGTTAGACTATAAAGTCACCCGAGGCGGACCCGAAACACTAAAGGACATTCAACAGAAGATTGAAGGCCTGCTGGGTGTCAAAGTAGACGCATTTGAAAGCAGAGCAAACGAATCGAACGAGCGAACAGCAGAAATGGACGTAGACAATTTTTTGCTAGAGGTCAATGGCTCTGGCGTAAAGGAAGCTCTACGTTTAATCCTCGATGTAGAACTGAAAAAACCGACATTGCTGCTTGTTGAAGAACCGGAGGTGCATCTTCACCCTGCACTTGAGACAAACATGATGCGTTATCTCCGGGAGGTGAGTCAGTCTTGTCAGGTTTTCGTTTCTACTCACTCGACTAATTTCTTAGATCTTGCCGGTACACAAAATGTGTATTTTGTCTCGAAAAAAACCTCCGCCAGCGAAATAAAACTGCTTGAAATTGGAGAGGCGGAGCGTCAAATTCCAGAAGACTTAGGCATTCGCCTCAGCTCTCTATTCATGTTTGACCGTCTTGTTTTTGTAGAAGGTCTAAGTGACGAGCTGGTCCTGAGAGAATTTGCAGCTCGTCTCAAAATCGACTTGAGTCAAGCAAATGTCGGATTCATACATATAGGTGGCTCACGAAATTTTTCATATTTTGCCAACGAAGCAACATTTTCTTTCCTTTCAAAGCGTCAAGTGAAAAGCACGTTTGTTTTGGACAAAGACGAACGTGATGACGCGGAGATTTTGAAGATGAAAGCGAGTCTTGGAGAGCGAGCCTCCCTGCACATGCTTTCTAGACGTGAACTCGAAAACTTCATGGTGAAGTCACGACCGCTCAAGGAATTCATCATCTTCAAAAGAGCTGTCTCTGGCATTAAACCAGATGCTGAGATCACTGATGAAGTAGTTACCGCAGCGCTACTTAGAAGCGCTGACCAACTGAGGCCTCTTTCCACAATGAAGAGGGCTACCCATAGCATTCTCAATAGTATTCATGTAGCGGTAGAGTGGACAGCAGAAGATGTTCTGGATCAAGCTCAAGGAAAGATTCTAGGCGAAATCGTGAGACTCCGGGAGCAGCTAACTGCTCAGGAAGCAGCCATCGGTCCAGTCCTAGAACAGTCGAGACGCTTTGTGGATGGGAACTGGAAGAGTCAGTGGATCAACTTGGTATTAGGAGACATACTCCTTGACAAAACCTGCCAGCAATTTGGGGTTAGATTTAAGAAAGTAACTGATGGGCCAAAACTCGCCTCATTCTATGAGGCAAATGAGATAGAAGGCGAAATTGCAACTCTACTTAAAAGTTTCGGCGCGGGGGCATAGCGGTACGTCGGCGGAGCCCCCATATCTCGGCTTTGAGATGTGGGCATTCGCGCAAAGTGCGAATGCCCCTTTCCAACCGGCAATCCGAACCCTTTCCCTTCTCCAGAATCCCCTCTGAAGAAATCTGTCAAGCCCCAATCTCTCCTAAACCCATGACCCTCAGCAACATAGCTATTGCAAAACAGTTCCTCTCCATTCGTTACAATTAAATCAGGGCTAAAACCGGGGAGACGCCGGAATAGGCCGAGCTTCTCACCTGGAATCAGGACTTTAGCGGAATTGCACAAGGAAAATCGAGACTTTCGTTCAAAGTCCAAGCCTAAGTGCCATGATTCGAATGCTTTGAGACTTGAGTACGGGGAGGGGGTACCTCTCACAGGCAAGGAGCTGGCGAGACCGGACGCGAAACTGACCCGTGGGTACATCCCCGATATCAGCTTTCTCATCCACCTAAGAGAACCGAAAAGAGGAAGCACCCCATGTCTGAGCATCACGACGCACCCAAAGTCCACGAACCCCACGCCATCCACGAAGAACACACCGAGGGCCCCCACGATCCCAAAGAGATCAACCCCAAGATGTCCTCCGACATCGCCTACTGGGCCAAAGAGTTCGGAGTCACCGGCGACCAGCTCCACGAAGCCATTCGCGTCCACGGCACCCACGTCGAGAAGGTCCGCGCTGCCCTCAACCAGCACAAGTCAACCTAACCCACAATTAACCCCGGAAAAACCCAAAAGACCCATCTTCACGCTGGCTTCATCGTCGTGGGGTGGGTCTTCGTGCTGCCCACGAACCGGCTCCAACCCCACGGCCAGATCACTGCTGTGGAAATTCTGCCAATCAAGTGGCCCAAATCTGACGCCACAATAGCTTTAGCCCCCCTCTGTAAACCGGAATCTAACCGGCCTATAATTCCAAGCCATGGAAAGGGGGATTCCGAATGTCCTCACACAACAAGCAACCACCCGATAACAAGCAAATCGTACGCAGGTTCATGGACGAGTGCTGGAGTCATGGAAAGCTCGACAGCATCCACGAACTTGTCGCAGACAAATGTCGTTTCCACGATCCTGTGTTCCCTTCTCTTACCTCAGGAGCGGAGAACATCAAAGCCCACATCGAGACCTGCCGCAGGGGCTTCCCCGACCTCAAGTTCGCCATTGACGACACCATCGCCGAACGAAACGAGGTCGTAATTCACTGGACAGCCCGCGGAACTCACACCGGAACATTCCTCGGCATGCCGCCGACCAACCGGAAGGCCACAGTCTCCGGCACTTCCATCTTCCGGATCGAAAACTCCAGGATTACCGAAACATGGGCGCACTGGAACCTGATGTCGATGATGGAGCAGCTCGGAGTCACAATGGCTCCGCAGGTTGAATCCTCGAAAGCCGAGTCGCGGATAAATGCCTGATCAGCAACTGGCCCACCCGTACCGCGAAGACTAAGGGGTGGGCCACTCTTGTCCTGCAACAGAACTTCGCTGGATCTGTTCCAGACGAAGTGCCCTGGAAGCTGGCCCGAGTTCTCCACGAATCGAAGAATTGGTGGGCGCCAGCGTTCTCAAAAAAATCTCTTTCCGTGGTCACCGAAAGCAGCATCTAACTGCGGATGATGAAGATACGCAACGCTATACTCATCGCCCCCCTCATGCTGACGATGGTCCTTCCTCTCAGCGGTCAGAATCGAAATTACCAGACCAACAGGGATCAAAACAACAGGAGTCAGAACTACCAGACCAACAGGAATTCCAACTTCTATAACGGAGTACGGAATGGCGGTCGCGGTGGCCAGTACAACGACAACCGACGCTATGACGACCGCAACCGTAATCACGGTGGCATCGGACCCGGCAAGGGAGCGCTCATCGGAGCAGGTGGCGGAGCCCTCCTCGGCGCGCTTTTCGGCGGCGGCTTGAAAGGAACCCTCATCGGCGGCGCGGCTGGCGCTGGCATCGGCGCGGTTGTGGGCAAGGCCCACCAGGACAACGAGCGCAACAATAATGACTATCGTTATGACGACCATCGACGCCGCTAACCCCATCTTCTGAAAGAAAGGGAACTCGATTTATGAAGACTCCGAACAATATGACAACGATCATCTCGAAGCCGCTCCCCGCCTGCTTGACCTCCCTTACGCTCGCCGCGTTTCTTCTGGTTACGGCCGGCTGCAATCCCAAAACGCCATCCCCAACCACTACTACTCCAGCGGCTTCGAGCGAAAGCGCTGTTCCAGGCCAATCACCGGTCTCCGTCACCCCTGCCGCCAACGAAGCTCCCGAGTCCCACTCCTGGACCGACCAGCAAATTCTCACGTGCACCGTCTCGCAGTGCTGGCACCTTGCTAACAAGAGCGAGGACACCTTCTTCGACATCGTTCAGCAATTGGCTGCGATCTCCGCTCAGAATCGCAATCTCACTCTCCCTGAGTCTCAGGCCGCAGGTCAACAGGTTGGTGAAGAGATCAAAACCAAGGCTAAAGCCGATCACGACCAGCTTCTCTATGCTGTAGTCGACGAGGCCGTACGGAAGGTAGGCCAGCCTGCTCCGGCAAAATAGGCGCAAAGCTTAGGGAATTACCGAGACATAAAAAGACGTATCCACTGAAACTGGATACGTCTTTTTTCTGCAGTTTTTAATCCGAAGTGCCCGCTGTGCTCGCGAGAGGAAGTGCTCTTTCGCTTCACAGGATATTGGAAATTGCTGTGGCTAGAGCGTCTTGTTGTCGGCGCTTTCCATCTGAGTGTCCTTTGCGGCCCTGCTGAGCAGGATGCGCAGGTCGGTCACTTTGTTGAGGCGGAAGGCAGCAGGATTAGTGGGAGCGGTGACAGCGATGAAGTCGGCGCGGTTGACGTCCTGAAGATAAAAGGATGGGCGCGGGTCGGCTTTTATCGGAGCGACTTCGACGTGGCTTAGCTCGAGGTTGTTGACGTGGCGGAAGAAGAACCCCTGCGCGGGCATGGGGCCAAACATACCTGGGTCGGGGTATTTTTCTACGTTTTCGGGCGGGACGACGTTGACGAGGTCGGCGTAATCTCCGCCCTGGTGCTGGATGTAGATGTTCGAGAGTTTGATGTCCTTGATCGCATAGCCCGGGATGCCGCTGAGGATAGAGCAGACGCGGGAGTTGTTGTTGAAGCTGACGAAGTTGTCGACGAGGATGCGCTGCAAGGTGCCGACGACGGTGCTTTGGTCCCCCGTTCCCTTGGGGCCGCGAAGGCGGGCGCCGAGGCGGAAGAAGATGGGTGACTCGACGACGTCGCGCTGGGTGATGTTGGAGATAGTGATGTCTTCGCAAAGGGCGCCGTCTTCGGACTCGAGCGCGAGACCGTGGCAACCTTCAAAGACGCAGTTTGAGATGGTGATGTTCTTGAAGCCGCCGTTCGATTCGGTGCCACACTTGATGCGGCCAGTGAAACCTACGCCCTTCGTGCCGGGAGCGAACTTCTTGAACGTGCCGTCGAGCACGGTGCCCAACTCGTAGGTTCCGGTGACATAGCAGTTGGTGATGGTGAGGTTTTCGGTGGCGCGGTTGTAGCCAAGTGCGAAGCTGGACTTGGGGCAGATGCCGTCGTCCCACGGAGAGTTGACGGTGCAGTTGGAGACGTGAACGTTCTTGCAGCAGTCGATGTCCATGCCATCGCGATCGGTGTCGATCTTGAGGTTGTCGATGGTGAGGTTGTCGACTCCGGTGAGGAGCAGGCCAAAGTGACCGCCCTTGAGAATAGAGAAGTCGCGGAGGATGACGTTGCGGCAATTTTTGAGGGAGATGGATTTGTTGCCGACGCCAGCTTGCTCGGCGATGTAGATGGGATAGTTGCCGCGAGCTACGCGACGAGCGCCGAAGCTGAGGCCCTTGCCATAGATGAGACCCGGGCCGGTAATGCTGAAGTCGTGGATGCCTTCGCCCCATATGAGAGAGTTGTGCCAGTGGTTGTGCCCGTAGTCCTGATAGGCGTCGTAGCTGGTGTTGGGCTCGGCTGCATCGTAGGTGCCGCCGTTGTAGCCGGTGCTCTCTCCGGGAAGCGGCGAGGCCGCCGCGAGGATGGTGCAGCCCTGCGAGAGAAAAAGGTCGACGTAGCTCTTCAGGTGAATGGAGAAGCAGAGGTAGGTTCCGGCAGGGAAGAGAACTGTGCCTCCTCCTGCTGCTGCGGCGGCTTCGATCGCTCGATTAATGGCCGGGGTGTCGACGATTTTGCCATCGCCTGTGGCCCCATAGGTGCGAACGTCAAAGATGCCAGGCGTGGAGTGGGACGATGGCTGGGGTGCGGCATAGGCAGAGGCAGGCATGGTGGCTGCGGCTGCGGCCAGGCCCATTCCGCCAAACTTGAGGAGATCGCGACGGGCAGAGTTGAAGGAGTCCATAGGCCAGCAATGCTAGCAGAAAAGTGGTCTGACCAGAAAGGGGTTCGCCGAGATTCTTATCAGAGCTTGGGTAAATTCGTGGTGTTCCAGCCCCCGCCGAGGGCTTTGATGAGCAGGACGCTGGCGTCCATCTGACGGCGCATGATGTCGATGTCGTTGCGCTCGTTGACGAGGGCGGTGGTTTGCGCAGTGACGACCTGAAGATAGGTGTCGATGCCGCCGACGTAGCGATTGTTGAAGATCTGCTGTGCGCTCTGTGCCGATTGCGTGGCCTGGCGCTGGTGTGCCGCCTCCCGGTTGAGGACGCGAAGAGCGGTGAGGTTGTCTTCGACCTGCTGGAAGGCGGTGAGCGATGTTTGCCGATAGTTGGCGACGGTTTCGTCGTAGGCTGCGTTGGCCTGCTCGGAGACAGAACGGCGGCGGCCTGCGTCGAAGAGGGTCTGCGACAGCGTTGGTCCGACGGCCCAGAGGAAGCTGGAGCGGCTGAGCAGGCTGGTGAGCGCGGTGGATTCGTAACCGGCGGCGGCGTTGAGCGAAAGCGTGGGAAAGTAGGCTGCGCGGGCGATGCCGATGCGGTCGTTGGCCTCGGCGACGCGGCGTTCGGCGGCGGCGATATCGGGTCGGCGCTCAAGAAGCTCGGAGGGAAGGCCCACGGGAATTGCAGGAGGGCGGGCGTGGAGCGGGGTTGCGGCGAGGGTGAACGTCGCCGGGGCCTGGCCGAGCAGGACGGCGATAGCGTGCTCGTACTGCGCGCGTAGCAGAGTTACGTCGCTGGCTTCGACGCGAGCTGCTTCAAGTTGGGTGCGGGCCTGATCGACGTCGGATTGCGGAGCGACGCCGCCTACGAAGCGGTTATTGGTGATGCGGTAGGCATCTTCGTAATCCTTGACGGTGTCATTGAGGAGTTTTTCTTCGGCGTCGGCAGTGCGCGCCTCGAAGTAGTCGATGGCGAGTTCGGCCTGCAAGCTGAGGAGTGCCGTCTGCATGTCGGCGGCACTGGCCTGAGCCTCTTCGCGGGAGGCGTTGACGCCATGGCGGATGCGGCCCCACAGGTCGATCTCGTAGTTGAGGTCGAGAGGGAGCTGAAGGTCGGCGGCGTTGTTATTGCCGTTAGCGGCGTTGAAATAGGGACGATTGCTGGAGTCGCGCAGACCGCCTGCAAAGGGCGAGACGCCGAGGGTGGGGGAGAGGCTGGAGCGGTTGTACTGAATGAGCGCGCGAGCCTGGCGGAAACGGGCTTCGGCTGCCTTGAGGTTTTGATTTTCCGTGGCGATCTTTGGCTCAAGCTGGTTGAGTTGGTCGTCGCCGAAGATCGTCCACCAGTCTCCGCGGAGAACAGTGTCGGCGGGCTGGGCAGGATGCCAGTTGGCGTCTTCTTTGAAGTTGCTGGAAGTGGGCGAGGCTTCCTTGTACGTGGGTGCAAGTGGCACTGTCGGCTTGACGTACTTGGGGCCGACCATGCAGCCGGAGAGCAGCAGCGCGGCTGAACCAAATAAAGCGAGGCTGGAGGTCGCGATGGCGGATCGGGTCATTATTCACCCGCCTGTTTCTGCTGACTGACGTGGACCTGCTGGCCGTCGATGAGGGAGTCGGAGGGATCGAGAATGACCTCGTCGGTTGGCTTGAGGTCGGAGGCGGCGACTTCGACGACCTGACCCGCGTCGTGCGTGATCGTGATCGGCACGAGATCGACCTTACCGTCGCGGACGACACCGACGCGCAGGCCCTCGCTGCGGAAGAGGAGCGTGTTTGAGGGGATGGTGAGGTTGGCGATGCGTTCTGGCACTTTGAAGTGGACGAAGACGTAGGCGCCGGGAAGGAGCAGGCCTTTGGGATTGTCGACGTCGACCTCGACATTAAGGGTGCGGGAGGCGGCGTCGATCATGTTGGAGTTGCGAGTGATGGTTCCTTCAAATTTCTGGCCCGGATACTGGTCGAGCGTGAGTGTAGCCTTACCACCATTCTTGATGTCACCCGCATAGGCCTCGGGCACGGGAACGTAGACGCGAATCTTGTCGATGGCCGCGAGGTGGAAGAGCTCTTTAGGCGTGGAGCTTGACCCGGCGTCAATCAGAGCGCCGACATCGGTGTTGCGGACGGTGACGATGCCATCGAAGGGGGCGTAGACCTTCTCAAACGACTGCAACTGCTGGAGCCGGCGGACGTTGGCCATAGCGGCGTCGACGGCAGCCTTTTTTGCGGCCTCATCGCCGGTCGCCTGGTCGGTCTCCTGTTTGGAGACGGAGTTGGTCTTGAGCAGATTGATATAGCGGGCAGCGGTGGTATTGGCGAGATCGAGGTTGGCTTGCGTGCTCTTGAGGTCGGCCTCGGCGACCTGTAGCTGCTGGTCGAGTTCAGGGGTCTCGATGACGGCCATCAACTGACCTTTGCGAACATGGGCTCCGATATCGAAGTACCAGTGCTTGAGGTAGCCGCTGGTTCGGGCGTAAATGGGAGTGTCCATGTAGGCCTGAGTGTTTCCCGGAAGGGAGATCTCGGGCGAAAGGGGCGCGGCGGAGGGGTGGATGATGTTGACCGTCGGGATGGCCGAGGCCTGGGTGCGCTTCTCGAGATTGTGTTCGGCGGAAGAGCGGGAGACGATGCCGAAAATGATCACGACCACAAGGGCAATGGCGACGATGGCCAGAGTGATCCATACGCCGGCGGAGAAGCCTCGCTTTTCAGGCGTGGGGTTGGGCGTTGTCGGCCGATAGTGTGATGGGGCGGTCGTTTCGGTATTTATTTCGGTACTCATACCAGCTCCTGAAATTCCTGTCCGGGTACTGGCTCCGGGTTGCGTTTGTGTCGGCCATGAAGGAGTGCGAAGACTGCGGGGACGAAGATCAGCGTGGCGACGGTGGCGCAAGTGAGGCCACCGATGACGGCACGGCCCAGAGGCGCGTTCTGCTCGCCGCCTTCGCCGAGACCGAGGGCCATGGGAATCATGCCGATGATCATGGCGAGCGCGGTCATAATGACGGGGCGGAAGCGGGTGGCTCCAGCTTCGAGCGCGGCGGTGATTGCCTCTCCGTGGTATTCGAGCCGCTCCTTTGCGAAGGAGACGACGAGGATGCTGTTGGCTGTGGCCACGCCCATGCACATGATCGCACCCATCAATGCGGGAACGCTAAGCGTCGTATGCGTGATGAAGAGGAAGAGGACGATTCCGGCGAGGGCCGCAGGCAGGGCAGTGATGATGATGAAGGGATCGAGCCAGGACTGAAAGTTGACGACGATCAGCAGGTAGACCAGAACGATGGCGAAACCGAGGCCGGAGAGCAGGCCGATGTAGGAGGTTCGCATGGTTTCGATCTGGCCGCGCACTCGAAGGAAGCTGCCGCGGGGCAGCGACTTCTCGCTAGAGGCGACGATCTTGTCGATCTGGCGGGCGATGGAGCCGAGGTCACGGTCCTGCACGTTGCCGTAGATGTCCAGCACACGGCGAAGATTGTAGTGATTCACCACAGCCATCTCGGTCCCGCGCTGGATGCTGGCGACGTCGGCGAGGATCTCGGGCGTCTTCATGCCAGCTGAGGAGATGGGGATGTTGCGCAGATCGCTGAGCGACTGAATGTCGTACTCCGGGGTCTGGGCGACGATGCTGTAGTTGACTCCGTTCTTCGCATTCAGGAAGAACATAGGGCTAAGCTGCGAGCTTCCGCTGAGGATGTTGACGATACTGCCGCCGACATCGCGCTCGGTGTAGCCGCCCTGCGAGGCCTTGGTGCGGTCGACGTTGATCCTGAGGGTGGGGTAGTCGTCGGGCTGCTGGATGCGCAGATCGACGAGACCCGGGACCTGGCGGAACTGGCGCAGAAGTTCGTTGGCGACTTTGCGGTTGCCGGTGATGTCGGCACCTTCCACCTGCACGTCGATGGGGGACGGCAGACCGAAGTTGAGGATCTGCGTAACGATGTCCGATGGCAGGAAGTAGAAGATGGTGCCGGGAAATTCGCCGGAGAGCTTGTCCCTCAGCGAGCGGACGTAGTCGTCTGTCGGATGGTGTTTCTCTTTGAGCGAGACGAGGATGTCGGCATCCCCTGAGCCGATGAGCCCGGAGGTGGCGTGCTGGAAGTTCATCGGGCTGTAGGGAAGGCCGATGTTATCGAGGATATTGTCCAGCTCCGACGAGGGGACTGTCCTGCGGATCGACTGTTCGACCAGATCGCAAAGTCGCGCTGTCTCTTCGATGCGGGTTCCGCTCTTAGCGCGGACATGCAGGATGAAGGAACCGTTATCGGTGCTGGGGAAGAAGTTCTGCCCAAGGAACGGCAGAAGAATGAATGCGCAGAGACAAAGGACGAGAAACAACGGAACGAAGAGTAGTCGAGCCTCAACGAGGCGTCCAAGGACATCCTGATAGGTGCTGCGGATGCCTTCAAAGCCGCGCTCGAAGCCACGCTGGAAACGAGAGAAGATATTGCGTGAGGGAACGGCGACGTGGGCATGTGCTTTGAGCAGGTACATCGCCATGGTGGGCACCAGGGTCCGCGACAGGACATAGGAGGCGAGCATGGCGAAGACGACGGCTTCGGCAAGTGGGACGAAGAGGAAGCGGGAGACGCCGCTCAGGAAGAACATCGGCAGGAAGACGATGCAGATGCAGAGCGTGGAGACGAGAGCGGGAACGGCGATCTGAGAGGCGCCGTTGAGGATGGCCTCGTGGAGGCCCTGCCCTTCTTCGAGATAGCGCTCGATATTTTCGATGGTGACGGTGGCGTCGTCGACGAGGATACCGACGGCGAGGGCGAGACCGCCGAGCGTCATGATATTGATTGTCTCGCCGAGGAAGCTGAGAACGATGATCGAGGTGAGGATCGACAGCGGGATGGAAACGGCGATGATGACGGTGCTCCGCCAACTGCCGAGGAAGAGCAGAATCATCAGCCCGGTCAGCACGGCGGCGATGATGGCTTCGCGGATGACCCCCTGGATGGAGGCACGGACGAAGAGCGACTGGTCGCCAATAGGCCGGATGTTGAGCTCCGGCGGCAACGTTGTTTTGAGACGTGGCAGCAGGTCGCGGATTCCGCCGACCACGCTGAGGGTCGAGGCCTTGCCCGATTTGAGGACGCTAAGCAGAACGCCGCGGTGGCCGTCCTGACGGACGATATTAGTCTGCGGAATGCTGCCGTCGTTCACGGTAGCCACATCGCGGATGTAGACGGTTGACCCGTTCACCTGGCGGACGGGCAGATTGCTGATCCCTTCGATGGTTAGCGGCGATGAGTTGAGCACAATGTCGTATTCGTCCCTGCCGATCTTTGCCGTCCCGCCCGGCTGGACGACATTCTGCTGGGACATGGCATTAAGCACGTCGATAGGCGACAACCCCTTGGCTTGTAGAAGCTTGGGGTTGAGGTCGATCATGACGGAGCGTTGTTTGCCTCCATAGACGTTCGGCACGATGGCGCCGGGAATCGTGATGAGCTGGGGGCGGACAAAGTTGAGGCCTAGATCGTTTAGCTGCTGCTCCGACAGTCCTCTGCCGGAGAGGCCAAGCTGGAGGATGGGCACGCTGGAGGCGCTGAAGTTGATGATTTCAGGTGGCAGGATGCCAGGAGGCAGCGACTTGAGCTCGAATTCCGAGACGGCGCTTACCTGGGCGTTGGCGGTGTCGACACTGGCGCCAGGCTGGAGATAGATTTTAACAACGACCCAGCCGCGGACGGTGGTGGATTCAATGTGTTGAACGTTGTCGACCAGAGCAGTGACGGCCTTCTCAAACGGCGTGGTCACGCGGCCTTCGAGTTCCTCGGGGTTGAGGCCGGTGTAGCTCCATGCCACGGAGACGACCGGAATATCAATGTTGGGAAAGATGTCTGTGGGCGTACGCAGAATGACTACCGGGGCCGCGATAAGGATGAGGATCGCCAGCACGATGAAGGTGTAGGGCCGATTAAGGGCTAATTTTACGATCCACATTCGAAGAAAGCCTCTTACGCCCGCCGGGCGGCGTTGTCATAGGTAAGTCAGTTTTGCGGCACATTGGGTTAGACATGCTTACAACCAAAAAATATGCAAACTGCGCGATTATCGATGTATTCGAGCGTATACCGTAACTTGGCGGCCATTTCCTGGCATGAAATAATTATCCATGATCAGACCCTGTTTTCTCGTCATTGATCGAGAGTTTCCAGGAAGCATCTCTACCCGCAAGCTCGTAATCGAGACAGCCAAGTTCAATGTATTGACGGCCTACAGCGGTGCGGAAGCGTTGGAAACTTTCAAAAGGTTTCCGGCCGTCCACGGCGTGGTGCTCGATAGCGGGCTCGAAGACATCAGTTGTGCGGAGGTCACAAAGGCGATTAAGCAGCTTCAGCCGGACCTCCCTGTGATTGTCATTATCGGACCGTCTTCTCCTCAGTGCCCCGGGGCAGATCATCTATTGGAGTCATTCGATCCGGCGAAGCTGCTGGAGGTTCTCCGCAGCCTGACGCCTCAGGCTCAGGAAGAAATTGAAAAGCGGAACGAGGATCTCAGCAAGCAACATCTGCAGTAAGCCAGATAGAATCGCGTTCTGCCATCGCCTTTAGGGTCTCTTTTAGCGTCGCTGGCGCTCCTCTCGGGGGACTTCTTTTTAATGGCTATGGCGAACATTCTTCTACGCCTTCCTTGCGCTCCGGCGTGGCGGCTGTAAGGTCAACAAAATGCTGTTGTTAGGCGATCAAGATTACTGTCTCGATGCGACTCTGAAAACGCTGAGAAAGGCCTTCCGGCGTGGTATACTTGAGATATCGAAAACTACGGCTGGACGTGAGCAAAGTGCTGGATTGACGCGGCTTTTGCGAATTTAGAAGCAGCACCGTTCCGAGTGGGTTTCCGAGCATTTTCCCGAGCATTTCAGCTACGGCTGCATGGAGCTACATGGCAACGACGGCTATCCCCACCGAGACCGACCTTTTGACACAGCAAGCAGATACAGCAGCCGAGGCGCCCAGGAAAGAGGGTGGCGGGTATTCTGCTGAAAACATTACGGTTCTGGAAGGATTGGCGGCGGTGCGTCTGCGCCCGGCCATGTATATCGGCTCGACCGGAGAGCAGGGGCTGCACCATCTTGTATATGAGGTAGTCGATAACTCCGTGGACGAGGCGCTCGGCGGCCATGCGACCCGGATTGACGTTACTATCCATGTCGATAACTCGATTACCGTGGTCGATGATGGGCGCGGTATTCCGGTGGACGATAAGGTCATCAACGGAGAGAAGATGCCTGCGGTGCAGGTGGTTTTAACCATGCTCCATGCAGGTGGCAAGTTCGATGCCTCCAACTATAAGGTTTCGGGTGGATTGCATGGCGTCGGCGTGAGCTGCGTGAACGCGCTCTCCGAAGAGTTCGACGTCGAGATCTGGCGCGACGGTTTCGCCTGGGAGCAGGACTATTCCAAGGGTGCGCCGATCAGCAAGCTGCGCAAGATGGGGCCGAGCAAGCGCAAGGGAACGAAGGTCCACTTTCTTCCGGACAAGAGCATCTTTACCGTCACCGAGTTCAGCTACGACACGCTGGCTCAACGGCTGCGTGAGCTTGCCTTCCTGAACAAAGGGCTGGAGATCCACCTGACGGATGAACGCACCACCGACACGAAGACGGGCGAGAGCAAGCACCAGGAGTTCAAATACGTCGGCGGCATCGCAGAGTTCATCAAGCATCTGAACAAGGGCAAGGCGGTACTCCACGAGAAGCCGATCTACATGGAGGCCGAGCGCGACAACGTCGCCATGGAGATCGCACTCCAGTACAACGACGCTTACTCCGAGACCGTATTCACGTTTGCGAACAACATCAACACGGTCGACGGCGGAACGCATCTTTCGGGCTTCAAGACGGCGCTGACCAGGACCATCAATGCGGCGGGGCAGTCGCTTGGGCTATTCAAGGACGTAAAGGAGAACCTGAGCGGCGATGACGTGCGCGAAGGTCTGGTCGTCGTCATCAGCGTGAAGCTGAGCCAGCCGCAGTTTGAAGGGCAGACGAAGGGCAAGCTGAACTCCGACATCGCCGGAACGGTGCAGGCGTTCGTGAACGAGCGGCTGGGCGGTTTTCTGGAGCAGAACCCGTCGGTGGCCAAGAAGATCATCAATAAGGCGATTGACGCCGCGCGTGCCCGTGAGGCTGCGCGCAAGGCTCGTGACCTGACTCGGCGCAAGGGCGCTTTGGATGGCGGCGGCCTGCCGGGCAAGCTGGCCGACTGCTCGGAGCGACAGCCGGATCGTTGCGAACTCTACCTCGTCGAGGGAGAGAGCGCCGGTGGCACGGCCAAACAAGGCCGCGACCGCAAGTTTCAGGCGATTCTTCCGCTGAAGGGTAAGATTCTGAACGTCGAGAAGGCACGCTACGACAAGATGCTGGGGCATGAAGAAATTCGCGCCATGATTACGGCGCTTGGCTGCGGCATTGGCAAGGACGACTTCGACGCGACCAAACTGCGCTACGGCAAGCTGATTCTGATGACCGACGCCGACGTCGACGGATCGCACATTCGTACGCTGCTGCTGACCTTCTTCTTCCGGCATATGACGGAGTTGATCAAGCGCGGTCATGTCTATATCGCGCAGCCACCGCTCTATCGCATCAAGAAGGGCAAGTTTGAGCAGTACATCAAGGACGATCGCGAGTATGTGAGCGTCATGGTGAAGCGCGCCTCCGATGGCATGGTGATTCGCTATGGCGATGGCGGCGCGAAGCTCGAAGGCTCGGCACTGACGAAGTACATGACCCAGTTGAACGACTATCTCGGCTTCTTCGACAAGGTGCTGAAGCGGTTGCGCAATGAGGAAGTGACGCAGGCGTTTGCCGAGATCTTCGCGCAGGAAGGCAAGGATTCGGCGCGGCGTGTGGACTTCGAGTCGCCAGCGAAGCTGGAGGCCATGCGCGAACGGCTGCAAGCTGTGGCGAAGACCTATCAGTTCAAGCACGTGAGCGATGTGGTGCTCGACGAAGAGCATCGGGTGTATTCGGTGAACTTCACCGACGCGCAGGGCGCAGTGCGATCGATCGACTGGACGCTGGCTTCAACCGCGGAGAGTCGCCAGATGCTCGGCAAACATGCTCAGATTCGCGAGGAGTTGAAGGGACCGTTCTTCATCGAATACTCGACGAAGACCAAGGCGGAGGCCGCTGTCGAAGAGGCTGAAGAAGCAGCGTCGGAAGAGGGAGTAGCGGAGACTGCATCAGCACCTGGCACGGCGCTCGAGGCCAAGCCGGGCAAGCGGGTGAGCAAGGCTTCGCATGATCCGGTTGAGAAGAAGACGGCGCGCGAGGTGTTTGAATACGTTATCGAGCAAGGCCGGAAAGAGTATCAGGTCCAACGGTATAAGGGACTGGGCGAGATGACGGCTCCGCAGCTTTGGGACACGACGATGGACCCGGAACGGCGCACGCTGCTTCAAGTCAAACTCGAGGATATTGCTGCCTGCGAGGAGATCTTCACCACGCTGATGGGCGAAGATGTCGAGAGCCGGCGCAAGTTCATTGAAGAAAATGCGCTGGATGTAAAGAACCTGGATATCTAACGTTCAAGAATTGATGATGATGGTGGTCTCGCTCTTCAGATTTCGATGAAAGAGACAGAGAGGTCTCTCCCCCTGCGTAACGCCCAGTAAATCTGGCGCTGCGCAGGGGATTATCTGTTACCGAACATTCAGAATTTTCTAGTTCGGAACTGAACCATTGAAAGCATTCATCGATATTTTGAAGGAATAGGTTCCCGAGGGCAGCCTATAGGCATTCTCTTCCAAATGGATCTTATCGTTGCTCGCAAGTGGTTTTCCATCGAGCATCATCGAATACATCTTCGTCGAGGTGAGAGGCAGAACAGCGGTCGCGTTCGGTGGTATCGTCACATTCCACACGGCGTCAGCGCCATTTATCTTCCAGTTTGAGCTGACTGTTCCATAGGGTGAATCGTAGGCGAAGTTCAGGTTGCCGATCCGCGCATCGAAGTTCGGGTGGAGATATATTGTGTGGAAGCCCGGATCGCTCGCAACTGTATCGATGCCTGCTGCATAACGGTACATCCATTCGGCGACAGCTCCATACGCGTAGTGGTTGTAGGAGTTCATGCTCGGATCTCCCCGCATCTGATCGCCATTCCAACGCTCCCACATCGTTGTTGCGCCATGTTCTATGAGATAGCCCCATGAGGGATAACTTGTATTGAGCAGCAATCGGTACGCTACATCGCTATGGCCGGTGTCTGAAAGTACCTCAAGCAGATAAGGAGTTCCCAGAAAGCCTGTTCCCAGCAACCAATGATTGTCCTGTATTTTTTTTACCAGCTTCTCCGCGGCTGCGGCACGTAACTCGTCCGGAATTAAATTCATGTGGAGAGCGAGAACGTACCCTGTCTGCGTCTCAACAATTGACTTTGTCTTATCGCTTTGCACATCGGAAGAGATCGTCGGCGGAGGAATGCTTGGATAGTGGTCGACCGTTCCGACAAAACCATCGGAGCGAACATAGGCCTTGGCAAAGGCCGCCTTGATCTGTTCAAAAAGATCGCCATATTTTGCTGCCTCGGCAGAGCGTCCCGAAGCGGTGGCCATGTCTTTCATCAACGAGACGTCGTATGCCCAATATGCCGTAGCAATCAGATCTTCAGGTGTCGTCTGCGTCGGCGTTAGCCAGTCGCCAAAGGGAGTGCCGAATCCGTTTCTCCAAAGATAATCGGGATTTTGCTTCTGGATTGCGGCGAGATATTTCTCCATTGCGTCCCAGTTCTGTTCGATGATGCGTTTGTCGCCGCTCTGTATCCAGCCGGTCCAGGGAATGATGACGCCGGCGTCGCTCCAGCCTGTCCCGAAGCCAGGATTAGGCGTAATTGTTCCCGGCGCAAAGATTCCATACATCGGTGTGCCTACCTGCGTCCCTCGCAGATCACTGGCGTACTTCTGGGTGAAGGCATCAAGATCCATGTTGTACGCCGCTGTGCGCCAGAATACCTGCGCGTCAGCGGACCAGCCGAGTCGTTCGTCACGCTGCGGACAATCTGTTGGAACTCCGATGAAGTTTGACCGCTGCCCCCAGAGGATATTGGCCCACAGTTGATTGACCATCTTGTTCCCGGTCTCAAACCGAGAGGTGAACGGCGCATCGGTATGGAAGACGACAGTCTTTATAGCATCGAGCGCGGGTTTCGCATCGAGCCCTGTCACTTCCAGATATCGAAAGCCATGGTAGGTGAACTGCGGCTGGTAGGTCTCTCCACTCTCCCCGCCAGTGCCAGCGAGGATGAAGTGATCTGTCGCCTTCGCAGTGCGCAGGTTCTCGACATACATCGTTCCATCGGGATTGAGTACTTCGGCAAATCGCAGCTTGATGTCCTGGCCGCGGCGTCCCTTGATGCGCACGCGCGGTACACCGGAAAGGTTCTGACCAAAGTCGTAGATATACACGCCGGGAGCAGGGCTGCTGATGCTCTTGGCGATCATCACCTTCTCTTCACGGATCGGCTGGAAATACTGAGCAACGATCTGCGGCTCTTTCGGCGTGACGAGAGTGACAGGCTTCCATCTTGCATCCGCGAACGACGCTGTATCCCAGCCAGGCTGCACCAGACGTGCATCGTAGGTCTCGCCGTCATAGATCTCCGCGCTGAGAATTGCGGATAGGTCCGCCTTCCAACTATCGTCAGTGCTGATCCACTCGACTGAGCCATCGTTATGTTCAATACGCAGTTGGGCCTTCAGTGCAGGAGGTGTGGATCCATAGTTATTTCCCTGCCGGAACCACATCAACGGTGTGCTGTACCAGCCAGGAGCAAGATACGCTGCAATGGCGTTTTTCCCGGCCACTATCTGCGAGGTCACGTCATAGACCTGATAGGGCACATGCTCGCGAAAGTCCATCCATCCTGGAGCAAGAATCTGATCCCCGACAGGCTTGCCGTTGATGTGAAATTTGTAAGCACCCAATGCCGTGGCATAGAGGCGTGCCGAAGCGATTGGCTTTGACACAGCAAACGCACGGCGAAGCAGCGTCACAGGCCCAGTGGGCCATGGATCGCCCAACGGACTGCCACCGGCCTCCGCAGACTTCGGCGTGAACGGTTCCGCGCTCTTCCAGGATGAGTCGTCGAACTGCGTTGAAAACCAGTCCCCTCGCGCATCTAATGCTGCCTTCCAGCCGGAAGACGCGCTGGTAAGTACATTTACAGAGCCGTCCGCCATCACAAGATAAAGACACATACTCATTGGAGTTTGAGTTTCCGTCTGTATCGCTCGTCCGCCTTGTAAGTTGAAGTGCGTGATCCCAATGGCGAGCTGGTTCTTCCCTTGATGCAGATTCGACGTGATCTCCTTGCTAACGTAAGTACCCCATGGCATCTGCTTCCATGGCGTCAACGGCTTTGCTTCCAGAACCTGCTCTCCATTAACCCAGGCTGCCGCTGTATCTTGTCCGGTCGTATAGAGCACGGCACGCTTTATCGTTTGCCTCAGATCGAAACTGAACCGGAAGTCGTGATGGGTGTCCCCTGGCGACGTAAAGTTCGGGACCGCAGGGTTAGTAATCCAGATTGCTCCCGCCTCACGAATGCTATGCAGTTCCGGCGCTTCATAGCTGATCCATTTCCCCTTCCATGCGTCTTGGGTAAGCAGTCCCATCTCCCACCAGCTTGTCGCGCTCGCGGGATAAGGCTTGCCATCCTTGCCCCATACCTTTACTCGCCAGTAATAACGCTTTTCAGCTTCCAGACGTGGCCCAGCGTAAGGTACGTCCACGGATTGCTCGGAACTAACCCGGCCGCTGTCCCATACATCTGCCTTCGCACTGGCATCCGGCTTGCTCGAAACCATGATCTCGTAAGCCGTCTGCTTCGCACCCCACGCCTTGTCTTGTAACTGCCACGAGAGGAGAGGGTTGGCGGTATCGATCCCAAGCGGCCTTACCAGCGAATCGCACTTCAGGCCGGTGGGCCGCGTGTCGGCAGTGGAGGCCGCATATGCAATGGAAGAAAAGACAAAGACGACGACAACCGCCCGGATGATCCAGTGGCTTTCGCCCACAGACTGCAACCTATTCATGGGGCCTCTCATATTTCAAACTTCATATCTTCAAAGTCCGGCTCGTGGTCGGCGGATAAAGATGCCTCTTCTATGGTTCAGGATCTTCCTTTCATAAAGAAGACCTCAGACATCATCGCGAGGGTCTCGCCTGGCCGCAGGCCGGGGACCGGCTCAAACAAAGGAGCCATCTTTTCCTGCCAGCGCCGATTCACATCGCTGGCGGCAAGTTGCGACGTCAATTTTTGAAAGTCGGGCACGTGCATGTACAGAAACAACTGCTGGTCGCGCCGGAAGATCGAGTACTCGGAGACGCCAAACGATTCCAGCTCCCTCAGCAATTCGGGCCACACATGTCGGTGCTCTTCGTCATACTCCTCCACCTTGTCGGCCTTGATCCGCAACTGGAAGGCGATTCGTTCCACAGTACTTCTCCCTTTGAAAAACTATTTGTACTGCACTACAGCAACCTCAAACGGCTGTAAGGAAAGAATATGGCCTTGCAGAGTCTCTTGTGTTGCGGCGTGATCCTCGGTGGTGGGCGCGACCAAATTTACTGTTGCACCATCGGCTTCTGTCGGCAAAGATATCTGTTCTGCGCGATTACGTTTATTGATCGCCAGCAGAACTTTGCCATGGTTGGTTTCGAAAGCCTGTACCGTAAGAGCCCCATTGGGATTCGTGGTCTCCACGAGCTTGTCACCTGGGCCGAAGTTATCCTTCAGTAGCTTCAGCACCCAAAAGCGCGCATTGGGTTCCGTGGTTTCGTAGTCCATCATGCTCACGCTGGGAAACTGCGAGGGATAGCCGACTAGCTGGGATTCGCCGAGCACATCGATTCCCATCTTCGCTGTCTCCACATAGATGTGCGCATACATCGCGCCAGCGAGGTTCCAGTAGCTCTTCGGCGCGGGCTTGCCCACATATCCAAGTTGACGGATTTCCTTATCGTCCTCTGTCAAAATGACACCAAGCTCATCAAGGTCCGTCTTTGTCGAGGGCGAGTAGCGTTTGCGAATCTGCTCCACATAGCGGACAGTATTCAGAAAACCTTCAGCCTGATCGAAGAACGTGTACTGCCAGTCATCGAGATTCTGGTCCGCCGTCGGTGTTGCATAAAAGTGATAGCTGATGAAGTCCAACGGAGCGCCCTTCCTGTGATTGGCCGGATTCAGAAAGTACTCGAACATCTCCGGATCTTTGCTCGGTGCGGCCAGCGCCAGCCCAACGAATTTGATGTCCGGATCGACCTTCAGCATCGCCGCTGTCACTGAGTCATAGAACTTCGTATATTCCTGCGGGGTCCAATGGTGCTCGAAATCGATCTCATTCAGCACCTCCCAGTAAGGCACCTTGTAGTGATGGCCAGACTCATGTCGCTTGCCATATTCATCCGTGAAACCGCCCTTGGTATACCAGCTCAGCAGCCGCGCAAAGTACTCCGAGACCTCCTTCATGGAAGGATCACGCAACTCAGTACCCTGCGTGTAATTCCAGAAGACCTGATTCGGGTCGTCAGGAAAGGTGACAGGCTTTTCGGTCTTATACATCCATGCCGGAATCGTACTAAAGTTCAGGATGACCGAATGGCCTTCGGTCGCCTTCATAAAGTCGTCCAGTGTTGGGTCGATGTGGGCGAAGTCCCACGACGTCTTGCCGTCGGCGGGCGCACTCAACTCCGCTACGGCCTGGCGCGGATATGGCAGCCACGGAACGTACCGCACGTAGTCGGCACCCAGCATATGCAACGCCGCAAAGGAGGAGTCATGCAGCTTGGCACCGCGAAGGAGTTGCGGATTCACCACTACCTGTAACGTCGGTGTCGATTGCGAGACCCTGATCACCTTTGCCCAATCGACCGTAACCTCTTCAGGTTTTGCTGCCTCTTGTGCCGCTGCTGTGAGGCCGCACAACAAGACCGCAACAATTGCCGATAGAACATTCTTCGAGGACAACCCCATTCTTTTCTCCCTGGTCAACAATTTCGTTCCGCTCGCGCGTCGCCACTCTGGAATGCCTTTATATAAGAAGACTGGAACGACAGCTACAGTAGGGTGCCAAATCTGTCGTGTCAACAAAATAAAATAGTTTACCTATTGACGGTTCTCTTTGCCTTTGTGTGGTCCTACCTCAACGCCATAGGTGCGCTGCGGCGGCCAGCTCTCGTTGGATAAAACGACTGGACACTTTTGCAAGAGGTTGGATTTCATGTGGTTGCATCCGCAGGCAATCAGCGGCGGTCGCAAACCCGATTGCACAGGGAGCTACGGCGAATCAATCGGGAAGTCAGTCCCACAAATGGTATGACAGCTTTCTCTCCCGGTAGAGTTGCCGTGCTGACCGGACTGGGTTAGACGAGGCATTTGGAGCCACGGTCAATAGAAAAACTATTTTTAAACCTTGACATCGCTATTTGGCTGGAGGTACTGTTGCGGCGTTCCTAAACGATAGACAGTATCCGGCGGAAGAAATTTCGCTTTGATTGGCTCTCCGCCTGGTTACCGGAGGGATAAAGAACGGGCCAAACGTAGTCTTTCGGTTTTATATCCAGCTATTCCAAGGGGCACTGCGGCAGAGCTAAATCGGAGCAGCATCGGCAGTCTGTCGAGAGGGTTGCCAGTACGCTGCGTGGGCAATTCTGTACAGAAGGATTCGCTGCATAGAACTTAGTTGAAATGTCTGATGGCTCTATCGTTCTTAGTAACTCAGCTCGAAACATTGAGGAGGTCCACCATGCAAGACCGCGCGACGATTCAACAGGTCAGATCGACCAAATCAAAATTATTCCTAAGTCCTATGTGGATGATGCTTTTCCTATTCACCCTGATTGCAGCTTCCGGCAGGCTCTATGCTCAGGCGGGAGCGACAGGCACAATTCTGGGAACTGTAAGCGACAGCACAGGCGCCATGGTCCCGAACGCGAATGTGACCGTGACCAACACCGCAACGGGCGCTGTAGTTCGCATGACGACCAGTTCTTCCGGCGACTATCAGGCCTCGTCACTCAACCCGGGAACCTATTCCGTGTCGGCAGAGATGGCCGGGTTCCAGAAATCCGTGACCAGCTCGTTCACGCTGGCGGTCGACCAGAGGATTCGTGTCAATGTGGCTCTAAAGACTGGGGCCGTGACTGAGACTGTGGAAGTCATGGCACAAGCTCTGGCCCTGGATACGGACAGTTCCGCTATCGGCCAGCTAGTGAGTCAGAAACAAGTGGAGGAGCTCCCGTTGAATGGACGCAACTTCATGCAGTTGCTGCTGCTGGGGGCGGGTGCGGTAACGGTAGGCGGAGAGCAGGGAACGATGAGACAGGGTTCAGGCAACGCGATCAGCATCAACGGCGCGCGACCTGAGTCGAATAACTACACACTTGATGGCTTGATCAATACGGACACAGCACTCGTTACCCCGGCGGTCATTCTGTCGCAGGATGCGATCCAGGAGTTCAAGGTCGAGAGTGGAAGCTATCCTGCAGAGTTTGGCTTCAGCGCCAACCAGATCAATCTCGTCAGCAAGAGCGGCACAAATAAAATTCACGGTACGGTGTTCGAGTTCAACCGGAACAATGTATTCGACGCGAGCCCTTTCCCCACTGCCGCCGACTACCAGTCGGGCATCAACACTGGAAACCCCAAGTTACGTCAGAACCAGTTTGGCTTTGTCGCGGACGGCCCTGTTTACCTTCCTAAGCTATACGACGGACGCAACAAGACGTTCTGGATGGCGAACTACGAAGGCTGGCGCATCATCAACGGAATTGTTGAGAAGGCGTCTGTTCCCAACCCGGCAGTTTTAGGGGGCGATTTTTCCGCGGAGAATTTGCCGGCATATGGAACCGCAGCCTGCACCAAGAATCTGGCCTCCAGTTTGAATTGCCTCCCCGTGGATCCGCTCACCGGTCAGCCTTTTCCGGGGAATAAGATCCCTTCCGATCGCATTACCTCCCGGCTGGCAACCGCTGCCATTGGCGCAGGATTCTGGCCGACTCCCAACGCGGGAGCGACCAATGCGGCTCCCGGCACCGTCAACTTTGTGAAATCCGTCGGATTGCCCCTGGTCACGAACCAGCAGACCTATCGCGTGGATCAGACATTAGGAAAGTTCGGTCTCATCTTTGGCCGTTACACCTATTCGACGTATCAGAACAGCAGCCTCAACTCAGCTTCGCTCGTCTATGGGCTCGAAACCCAATACGAGAAGCAGAAGAACTGGGAGATCTCACATACCATCAGCTTAGGCACCCACAGCACCAACAACTTCCGCTTCGGCTATCTGGACGCTTCGGCTCCGCAGGGCGCCACAACACCTCCGCAGTCCTTTGTCACCTCGCTCGGCCTTAGTGGAATTTTTCAAAAATATGGCCCTCTTCAGTTGACTTATCCCAACATCGGCCTGAGCCAGTATGCCGGGACAGGTGGCCCGGTGAATGCCTATACCGGATCCGATCAACCCGCATGGGAGTTTGCGGATTCTTATAGCTGGGTGAAGGGAAGAAACACCTTTGGATTTGGTGGCGACTATCGGCGTTGGAGGCTGATTCGCAATCTGGATGATGACTTCCTTGGCGACTATGGTTTCAGTTCCGCTACCATTGGCAACAATAAAGTTGGCTGCAGCAACAGCACCGGAGACTGCGGTACTGGAAACGCGGTTGCCGACATGCTTCTCGGTTATTACAGCAATGCAGCCGGTTATGTCCCGGGCCCACTTAGTCCCACCGACCAGGCGGGCAATCCCCAAACGCACATCTTCAGCTACTTTGCGCCTTATGCGCAGGACGACATCAAGGTAACCCAGAGATTGACCTTGAATGTTGGCCTTCGCTGGGATTATCGTGCCGCTCCCTATGAGGAGAAGAACCATTTCTTCTGGCTGGATGATCAGAACAAGCAGGGTGGCCTGTGCTATGCCGATAAGACCTTGGGAACAAACGGCGTGGCGAGTGGAGTTGGCTTAGACGGGGTGACGCCGATTCTGCGATATTGCGGATCGAATGTCCCTCACCCAGGTTCGAAGACTCCCTTCGCTCCGCGGTTCGGGTTCGCATACAATATGGGAGAGAAGACCGTCATCCGCGGCGGCTACGGCATCTTCTGGGATTCGTCTGAGGGCCGTGAGATCGACGACTCGGGCGACATCTATCCTTACGCCATCCGCAACTCTCTCAGCCCCGCTACAAACCCCGCGGCTCCTAAGCTGACGAATAACTTGTTCCCCAGTTTCGGAACCCTCGGACCTTTCCCGGTATCAACATTGACCTTCCTTGCTGTGATCGAGTCGGATAATCCGCTGAATCCATACGTGCAGCAATGGTCGCTTTCAACACAGCGGTCGCTTTCGAGAAATACGACGCTCGAACTGAACTACATCGGGTCCAAGGGAACCCATCTTCTGACTCGGCACGATATCGCTCAGCCAAATGCGATTCCTGCAAACGAGTTGGCATTTTGCGATACCCAGGATGCTAACGGCAAATACATCAATTCAGGAGTTGCTCCATGTACGCCTAACTCCCGGCTGCCCTATCCGAACTTCACCAATATCTACATCAACAGTGACTGGCACGGGTATTCAAACTACAACTCGTTCAATACAAAGTTTGAGCATCGCACCAGTTCGCTGGCGGTTACGGCAATCTACACCTGGGCGAAGAGCATGGACGACAAGTCGGCGGCAGCCGGCGTTGGCGCCAGCGGCGCAGGCTATCAGGGCTTTATGGACAACCACAACCCGAATTTAGATTATGGCCCGTCAGACTTCGACGTGAATCAGCGTTTCGTCACGAGCTATGTCTACGACCTGCCCATTGGTCGCGGCAAGAAAGTGCTGGGACAGGTTAATCGCGCTACCGACGTATTGGTGGGCGGTTGGGAGCTAACCGGCATTACAACGCTCCAGACTGGATTCCCATTCGGAATCAATTCGGCAGACCCGCTTGGTTATACCGGAAGTATTGCACCCCGGGCCAGCTATATCCCGGGTTGCAATATTCATAGTGGTTTGACCGCGCAGTTCCAGCGGTTGAATATGTCCTGCTTCTATCAATCGGCGCCGGGGGTATTCGGCAATACCGGCCGTAACTTCCTGCGCCAGCCAGGCATCAACAACTTCGACATCGGCTTGGCAAAGAGCATAGCTATAACGGAACAAATGAGAGTTGCTTTCCGTGTTGATACGTTCAACACGTTCAACCATCATCAATACGCGATTAACGTTGGCGGACTGGCAACTGGAGGATCAGGGGGCGGTTCCGCAATCGACAATGGCCTGACTGATTCGCTTGCAGGAAAAATTACAAGCTCATCGCCTGGCCGCGTCATTCAGTTGAGTGGAAAGCTGACGTTCTGAGCCGATAGCTGGAGCAGTTGAGAGAAGCCCACTGCGCAATGCAGCGGGCTTCTCTTGCGCTTTATCTCTGTCAAAACTAAATCGCTGAAAGTCATCGCCGGATTTCATGCGGTTACCGCAGCTTGCAGGAAACAATCCTGGAGATTCCATGAAGACAAGTTTTCAATCCATAAGAGCTGGCGGATTCGCCGCGATTGCATTACTGGCGTGTGGGCAGATGATTTTTGGGCAACAGGCTTCCCCGGATCTGCAGCAGGGTTTCCAAAGCCCTCCTGAGAGCGCGCGGCCGCGGGTCTGGTGGCATTGGATGAATGGCAATATCACCAAGGACGGAATCAATCTCGATCTCGACTGGATGAAGCGGATCGGCATTGGCGGCTTTCAGAATTTCGATGCCGCGCTAGGCACTCCTCAGGTCGTTCAGAAGCGTCTTGTCTACATGACTCCTGAGTGGAAGGATGCGTTTCTGTTTACGACGCACAAGGCCGACGCACTCGGCCTCGAGATGGCAATCGCGGGATCGCCCGGATGGAGTGAGAGCGGCGGTCCGTGGGTTAAGCCGTATCAGGCCATGAAGAAGGTGGTCTGGAGCGAAACCGTAGTGGAAGGTGGCCAGCCCTTTCATGGAGTGCTTCCTCCCCCGCCGAAGCAAACGGGACCATTTGGCGACTTGGCGCAGGCTGATCTGATGGGGGCAATGGGCGGAGCCGACGCCCCTCCTCCGCCGGTGGATTTTGGAGCGGACAGCGTGGTGATTGCATATCGCATACCTGCCGACGAAATCTCAATGACGGAGTTGAAGCCGAAGGTCACAACCAGCGCGGGCAGCGTGGCCGACGCCTCGTTATTGTGGGACGGCGATCTGAATCACTCGATTGAGTTTCTTGCAGCGGCACCGGGACAGAAAAGCTGGGTTCAGTTTGAGTTTGCAAAGCCGCAGTCCATTCAGGCAGTCACTTTTGCAATGGGTGGCCCCGGCGATCCGCTGGCGCAGTTCCAGGGCGAGACCGGTCAGGGGCCAGTACTGGAGAAGAGCGACGATGGCGTCACCTTTGAAGAGATTGTTCGTATGCCTACTGCGGGCGCGGTGCAGCACACCATGTCGTTTCAGCCGGTAAGTGCGCGGTTCTTCAGACTGAGTTTTCTTGAGAAGGAGCCTGCCAAAGCAGGACTGGGGGATATCGATCTAAGTGAGTTTGGCGGGAAGCCTCCGACGGGTCCTGCTATGCGCCGCATCGCGGAGCTTGAATTGCACACGGGTGCGCGGGTGAATCGATTTGAAGAGAAGGCGGCATTTGCCGCACTGCTCGACAATTATGCGGCAGCTACTCCGAAGACTTCCGCCGCATCTGCGATTCCAGTGGCTGAAGTAATCGACCTGACCAGCAAGATGCAGAAGGACGGCACGCTGGATTGGACCCCTCCGCCTGGCCGATGGACAGTTCTGCGCATGGGCTATTCGCTGACTGGCATCACCAATCACCCAGCCTCGCCCGAGGCGACAGGGCCCGAAGTCGACAAGTTGAACGCCGGATACGTGAAGGATTATTTCGACAACTATCTCGACCAATACAAGTCCGCCACTGGCGGAATGATGGGAAAGCGCGGTCTGCAATATGTCATCAACGATAGCTGGGAGGCCGGAACAGAGAACTGGACCAACGATATGATTCCGGAGTTCATCAAGCGTCGCGGCTACAATCCCGCGCCATGGTTGCCCGTACTCACCGGACGCATTGTCGGGAGCGCCGCAGACAGCGATCGCTTTCTGTGGGACTTCCGTAGGACGCTCGCAGAACTTCTCGCCGAGAACCATTACGGCACGCTGTCGGCGGAACTGCACGCCCGCGGCATGGGCCAGTACGGCGAGTCGCACGAAGAAGGCCGCGCCACCATCGGCGACGGCATGGAGATGAAGCGCTACGACGATGTGCCCATGGCTGCGATGTGGGTACAGCATCCCGGGGTGAATGCCGACCAGCCCGGCTACAACGCCGATATCCGGGAGTCGGCCTCAGTCGCGCACATTTGGGGAAAAAATCTGGTGGCTGCCGAATCGATGACCGCCGCCAGCAATCCGTGGGGGTGGTGCCCGAATACGCTGAAACCCACCGCAGACAAGGAGCTGGCCGAGGGGCTGAATCGCTTTGTGATCCACACCTCGGTGCACCAGCCGCTGGTTGGAAAAGCGCCGGGACTCGCACTGGGACCCTTCGGCCAGTGGTTCACCCGAAATGAATCATGGGCAGACCAGGCACAGCCCTGGATCACCTATCTCGCCCGCAACTCCTATCTGCTGCAGCAGGGAAAATTTGTTGCCGACATTGCCTACTTCTATGGCGAAGACAGCAACGTGACGGCGATCTTCGGCAGCAAGAATCCGGACGTACCTTCCGGCTATAACTTTGACTTTGTCAACGCGGACGCTCTGGAGCATAAACTCACGGTGCGCGACGGTGCACTGGTGACTGAGAGTGGAATGCGCTATCGCGTCCTCGTGCTCGATCCCTACAGCGAACATATGTCGCTTCCGGTCCTGCGCAGACTGCAGACTCTGGTGCATGACGGCGCAACCGTCATTGGCAAGCGGCCCGTCGATACTCCAAGCCTTGCGGATGATCAGGCTGCTTTCCACGCGATTGTGGATGACCTCTGGGGTAACACAGAGGAGAACCGCACTGCGGGAAAGGGACGAGTATTACAGCAGGGCAGCGTGGCCGAGGCGTTGGAGGAAGCGAAGGTCGCCCCAGACTTTACGTTCACCAAGCCCCGACCTGAGAGCAATGTATTGTTCGTTCATCGCAAGACCCTGACTGCGGATCTCTATTACATTGACAATCGAACCGACCAGGCGGAGTCTATCGACGCCGGTTTTGCGGTGACAGGCAAGGCCGCAGAACTGTGGCACGCCGACACCGGCAAAATTGAACCAGCGTCTTACACCATTGCGGAGGGCCGCACGACCGTACCGCTTAAGCTCGATCCCTATGGCACGGTGTTTGTAGTCTTTCGTCATGCCACGCAAAAGCTCTCTCGCCAACTTCCAGATGTGCATGAGACCACTGTCGCGTCGCTCGACGGCGCATGGGACCTGAGCTTTGAAAAGAATAAAGGCGCGCCGGATTCGATCAAACTCGACCAACTCACTTCATGGTCCGACAGCACCGATCCCGGCATCCGTTATTTCTCCGGTCATGGCACTTACACCAAACACATCAATCTCCCGGCATCGTCCTTCAAGAGCGGGGACGAGCTATGGATCGATCTCGGCACAGTAGACAATCTGGCCGAGGTGACGGTGAATGGCAAGCCGCTTGGGATTGCCTGGAAGTCACCCTATCGTGTCGACGCAACCAGTGCTCTTCGTCCCGGCGACAACATGCTACAGGTAAAGGTCGTGAATCTGTGGGTCAATCGGCTCATCGGAGATCAGCAGCCCAACGCGAAGCAGTACACTTTCACAGTGCATAATCCGTACAAAGCGACGTCGCCGCTCCAGGCTTCCGGATTAATCGGGCCAGTGCGAGTCGTGCGGGAAGAGCACGCGCAGGAGGCCAGAAAATCCGAATGAAGCTTCGCGTAGTGGGTATAGCCGTTCTTGGGTTAGCGCTGCTTCCTGTCCGCATTCCCGCACAGCAGACAGAGATGCAGCGTGAGTATGCCGCGGCACAACAGTCGCTGGCCGCGGGAGATGTCGATCGCGCGCTGAGCATGTTCGAGAAGCTGAGCCACGCGAATCCAGAGATCGCGGAGATCCATGCCACCATCGGCGTCATTCGTTTTCAAAAGGGTGACTACACCGGCGCATTGAAGCAGCTTGACGAGGCAAAACGCCTCAAGCCGGGGCTGCCCAGGCTCGACGGCCTGATCGCGATGTCGCAGGCCGAACTGGGACAATTCAAGGAGGCGCTTTCAAAGTTGGAGGAGACCTTCGCCACAGCAACCGACGAACCGGTGAAGCGCATGAGCGGCTTGCAACTCGAACGCGCGTACACAGCGTTGCGGCGGGATAGCGATGCAGTGAAGGTGGCGCTGGAGTTGCAACAGCTCTTCCCCTCCGATCCCGAGGTGCTGTATCACAATGAGCGCATCTTCGGAAACTTCGCATATCTCACCGTCCAAAAACTCGTCGAGGTGGCGCCGGACTCGATCTGGCGGCAGCAGGCGGCCGCCGAAGCTTACGAGAGTCAGGGCTCGTTCGATGAGGCGATTGCGGCGTATCGCCAAATCCTCACGCTCGATCCGAACCACCGCGGAATTCATTACCGGATTGGGCGGTGCCTCCGGGAGCGCGAACGGCACACGCATCATCCGGAAGACTTGGTCAGCGCGATGGCGGAGTTTCAGCAGGAGCTGAAGCTCAATCCGCAGAATGCAAACGCCGCATACGAGATAGGGGAACTGCATCGTCTGGCCGGAGAACCGGAGCCCGCAAAGACTTATTTCGAGGCCGCGCTCAAAATCTATCCAGACTTCCCCGAAGCAAACGTCGGACTGGGAACCGTTCTTGCATCGCTCGATAAACCCGCCCAGGCGCTCCCATACCTGAAGGCGGCGGTAGCGAGTGATCCTACGGACGAAGCTTCCTGGTATCGCCTGTCACAGGTCGAACGTGCGCTGGGCGATAAGGCGCAGCAGGAAGCCGCCATGAAAGAGTTCCTCAAGCTTCATAGTCAAAATGGGAGCACACTCTTCAAACCTGTCCGCGATGTCAGCAAGCAGGAAGTCAAGGCGGACATTCCGTAAAGACAACTGGCCGGCAAGTAATTCTCTCGCCGGCCAGCCCATGTTCCTCACCTTGTTCACCCATCAACTCCCCAAGGTAAACGTGACATTAATCGTCGTCTCTACCGCTGTTGGTTCTCCATTCAGCAGGAACGGCTTGTAATGCCACGTTTTCACCGCCTTCATCGCGGCTTCATCGTAGTCACTTCGCAGGCTCTTTATCACTTGCAGATTGCTGACGACTCCGTCTTTATTGATGATCGCCTTCAGGCTACAGGTGCCATCCACGGTATCCTTGTTGGCCTTTGCCTGCGCGGGATACACAGGATTTTCGCCGCCAATTCTACTTCCAGCCATGATTGCCCCCTTCACATTCACGGGCGCGTTAGCCGCAGTCGCAGCAGGCGGCGGTTCATTCACATCCAGCCTCAGCGCGAGCGCCGAACCGCAGGTCGCCACTCCAATCAGAACGCATACCGCTGCGAAACCCGCCCGCAGCAGCCCTCTTGTCTCTCTTTGTTTCGTCATCAGGCTCATAACTCTCCTCTCCAGAATGTTGGCATCGAAGATTCCGATGGCGTGAATGTTGATGGTCTGCGGCTGCTTCAGCATCAGTGAAGCCAGCCGCAGCAGCGACCGTGCATAGCGTTCCTTTGTGGTTACAAATTCCGCGGCCATCGCATCGCACACCAGCTCGCGGCTCTGCCGTATCTGCGCCTTCAGCCACCGCGTCATCGGGTGATAGCTCAGCGGCAGCGAAATCAGCTCGTAAAGCATGTTCTTCAGGAAGTCGCGCCTCTGCATGTGAGCGAGCTCATGCCCCAGCGCGGCCTCCACATCGCTCGCCTCCGCTGTCTCCATAAAGTCAGGAGGAACCAGCAGCGTTCGCCGTCGAAAGCCCAGCGTCAGAGGACCTGCAATCAGCGGCGTACTCGCAATCTCCACATCGCGCAGATCGAAGATTCGGCAACAGCGCTCCCAGGTGACCTGCGAATCGCCGGTCAGCGAAAGCCTCCGCGAACCGCGCCGCAGACCTTCGCTCTGCACCAGTCCCCAGATAAGCCGTCCGCAGAAGAACAGCACAAACCCCAGATAAACGATCGTCGCTCCATGGCGCAGTCCCGGCGGCAGATGCAGGGCTGTCCCGGTGCTCTGCGTGAATCTCCCCACCTCCACCTGAACTGTTCCCGTCGCCGTTCCGCTGGCGCCAAAGCCATGCCGCATCCAGACTCCGGGAACACCACACGCCGGAAGAACAGCCGCGATCAGCAGCGAGGTCACCCAGACCCACTGCTCCGCCTGCGGCCCCATGCGCCGCACTAGGCGAGCGCAGCCATAGCCTGCCAGACAGATCAACGGGATCTGCCACAGCGAGTTCACCAGATACCCCAGCACAAACTCCTCGAGGCCTCTCATCGCTCACCCCCTTCTCCGTCTCCGCCTTCTTCGATCTCTTCCAACCTGCGGCTTAACTCGGCGATCTTCTTCGCGTCGAGCTGCTTGCTCTTGATCAGGCTCATCACCAGTTCTTCGCTCGATCCACCGAACATCCGGTCCACCATGTCGCGCAGCGCATGGCTCACCGCCCTGGCCTCGGTCACGGTCGCGCTGTACTCATAGGCCCGCCCCTGCAAGCTGCGTTTCAGCTTGCCCTTGCGGTGCAGAATGTTCAGCATCGTCTGCACGGTCGTATAGGCCAGCCGCTGCTCCAGCCCCTCCTGCACCTCGCCAACATTGCTCGTGCCCCGCCTCCAGATCACCTGCATGATCTGCAACTCCAGCTTCGTCAAACCCTCTTTATCCTGCTCGCCCATGGCCCATCTCCTAATGAGTTAGGACATTATGCCGGAGTCAAGTCGCTTGTCAACTAAAAACTTAGGAGATAATCTCCAAACTTGTGGCCTTCTGTGGAGTCTGCATCCCTCAAGGTGCCAACGGCGCAGCCTGATGTGTCAAGTCCCACAATCTTGGCTGCTCCTCGCAAACGAAAGAAAAATAGAGGCTTACACCGAAAAATAAAACTCTACAAAGTGCAAAAGAGTTCCACCCGATTCATTACACTGAAAACAGTGGAAGCAACCCAATGATTTCTGATTCACAAAGCTTGACCGGGGTTCAGATCGACCGCACCTTCAACCCGAAAAAGGGCATCTTAACCATTTCAAAATCAATGGTTTACGCTAACCCTTCTAGATGCAAGACCTTACAGATTATCTTCTTTAGATAGAAGACTTTAGAACCTTAAGTACAGGGTGGGGGTACCTCAGAAACAGGCCCGAAGCATCCGCAATATGTAAACGGAAAAAGCCCTAAGCCGCGTCACCCGCCTCAAAGTATAGATACTTCCGCCACGCGGCATCCGCGCTGCCGATCATCCGCATGATGTGCCGCGAAGTATGCAGACTGAACGGCCGAGGCTCGCGTTGCAACTTCATGTCTGTTAATTCATGCAGCAACTGGTTGCCTTTCCTGCGGTTGCAGTCATGGCAGCAGGCGACTAAATTTTCCCACGTTGAAAGACCGCCCCGCGAACGCGGAATCACATGGTCCAGCGTTAACTCGCCAGCCGTCAGCACAGCCGAGCAGTACTGGCAGCTATTGCGGTCTCGCAGCAGAATATTCTTGCGGCTCAAAGCCCGCGTCTGGTGCGGAATCCGCCTATATTCCAGGAGCCGTATCACGCTCGGCATGGCTATATTCACCCGCGCCGCGTGCAGAATCGCGCCCTGCTCTTCCTCCGTGCGCGCCACTCCCTTCAGCACCAGCACCAGTGCCCGCCGCGCTCCGCAGATATTGATTGGTTCGTAGCTTGCATTCAGCACCAGCACCGGAGTCTGCATCGCCGGCTGTCGGAAGACGCCGATCCGCACATCCACATCCGACACCAGCCGTCCGCTGGCATGGGAGCTTCCATGTCCGGCATGCCGGTTTCCCGTCAATCTTTGCTTCCGT
Organism: Edaphobacter paludis; assembly: GCF_039993895.1. NCBI lineage: Bacteria > Pseudomonadati > Acidobacteriota > Terriglobia > Terriglobales > Acidobacteriaceae > Edaphobacter > Edaphobacter paludis. Next base: position 3,639,063 of record NZ_CP121194.1, on the reverse strand, counting down.
GTCTTCGCCGATTGCATCTTCCTGCCCTCCGGTTCAAGTCATCATGACTTCGTATCCCAAAGCTCGACCATCTCCCGCTGTGCCCGAGCCAGCGTTGCGACCCAGACCTTCGCCGCTCCCGCTCGCCGCAGGACTCGCGCACACTCCCGTGCTGTCGCTCCGGTCGTATAAATGTCATCGATCAGGAGAACCTCGCGTCCCGCGACCGGCGCGTTATTCCGCACCGCAAATGCCCCTTGCAGATTGCGTCTGCGGCCACGCGGAGTCAGCGCAAACTGGCTCTCCGTATCGCGCACACGCTGAATCACGCCATGTGCCGCCCGCAGCCTCCACTCTGGCCGGGTCTTCTTTAGCTCAGCTATTGCCGCATCTGCCAGCAGCATGGCCTGGTTGTATCCACGCTGACGCTCCTTAGAAGGAAACAGAGGCACCGCAACGACCATCAACTCTCTGGCGGACTCGCTCTCCAGCATCTCCACTGCCCGCGCCAGCATTCCCCCAAGCGGACCCGCCGCAGCGCTCATCCGCTCGTACTTCAGCAGATGCACCATCTCGCGCAATCCATCCTGATAGATCCCATAGGCCACCGCCCGTTCGAACTCCGGAGGCACCATTCGGCAAGGCGAGCAAAGCAGTCCCTCGGCAGGGAACTGTCCGGCAAACCGAACACCTTCCAGATCAAGGGCTTCCCCACAACGTCCGCAAAGCGTCGCCGTTTGCGCCGCCACTCCACCCAGGCAATCATCGCAAACAGGCGTCATTCCCGCTCGAAGCAGCGGTCCATCACAAACCTTGCAATCAGCAGGAAATACAGTCGTTACGAAATCATCGAGGACAGCCCGAACCACCCGTCCCGGCCGTTGAAGCAATCGCGACATCACATTTCCATCGAACGCCACCCTGGTTTGAGAACCAAGCGGCTCACCGGGTGGACCCCCGGTACGGCTTTCGAGCGCATTGTCATTCAAGCATTCGCTGAAGACGCACCTCACTCGCCGGCGCTCCAGGTCCCTCGGACCGCGCCATGCCCGCAGTATAGTCCCGAGTCTGGCATCACGCCAATCAATTCCTTGTGAACAAGTGTCCCGTGCCAGAAAACGCTCTGCGCTTTATGTGAGGTATCTTGACCCGCCCACCATCTCGTCCCCACTGATAAACTCCCATCCAGCCGGACACATTGTTTTACCAGCGGGGATAATCACAGAATGGCAACACCGACCATCACTAAAACCACTTACCAACCCTTCGTTCCCGCCAGCGAATCTCCCCGCGAGCTTACCCCCCGCGCCCTCATCCTGGGCGGTCTCTTCGGTGTCCTCTTTGGAGCGGTTACCGTCTACGTCGGCCTTCGCGCCGGGCTCACCGTTGCGGCGTCGATCCCCATCTCGGTTCTCTCCATCAGCATCCTGCGCGCCTTCGGACGTTCCAGCATCCTTGAAAACAACATCGTCCAGACCACCGGAAATGCAGGCCAGTCCATCGCCTCGGGAGTCATCTTCACGCTTCCCGCGTTGATTTTTTTAGGTTTTGATCTGGAGAGTACAAGGATCTTCGCCCTTGCCCTCTTCGGAGGCTGGCTCGGTGTTCTGTTCATGATTCCGCTCCGCCGCCAGCTTATCGTTGAGGAGCACGGAAGCCTCACCTATCCCGAAGGCACCGCCTGCGCCGACGTCCTCGAAGCCGGTGAACGTGGTGGCTCCTTCGCCAGCCGGGTCTTTCTCGGCCTGGGTCTCGGCGGCCTCTACACCCTGTTCCAGAATGACAACCTCTTCTCACTCTGGCCCTCGCAGCCCGACTACCAGCCCAACCTCGGCGCCCAGCATCTGCTTAAAGGCTCGGCTATCCGCGCAGACTGCACGTCCGAGTATCTCGGCGTCGGCTATATCATCGGCCTGCGCGTCTCCGCAGTTATGCTGGCCGGCGGAGTCTTCTCCTGGCTGGTCCTGATGCCCGCGATCTACTTCTTCGGCTCGCACCTCACCAGCCCCATCTACCCAGGCACCACGCTAATCAGCAACATGACGCCCTCGGACCTTTGGAGCACCTACGTCCGCCCCATGGGAGCAGGGGCCGTTGCGGCCTCCGGACTCATTACTCTGCTTCGCACAGCGCCAACCATCGTCTCCGCGCTGACCGAAGGTCTCGGCAGCATGGGCAAAAACCGCGCTGGCAATAAATCCGGCTTAGCTACTGCCAAAGCCATCCGCACCGAGCGCGACATCCCCATGCCCGTCGTCCTCGGAGGCAGTGCGCTGCTGGTGATCCTGATGTGGGCGTTCCTCCAGTTCCACCCTGTCCCCGGCGCGCAGGTCGGAGCATTGGCCAACCTCTCCGCCGCCGTCCTCGTCATCGTCTTCGGATTTTTATTCGTCACCGTCTCCGCCCGCATCGTCGGCATTGTAGGCAGCAGTGCTTCGCCGGTCTCTGGCATGACGATTGCCACTTTGATGGCCACTGCGGCCATCTTCCTCGTCCGTGGCTGGACTGCTCCCGCCTTTGGGGCGCTTGCCATCACCATTGGCGGCATCGTCTGCATCGCCGCCTCGAATGCCGGCGATACCTCGCAGGACCTCAAGACTGGCTTCCTCATCGGTGCGACTCCGTGGAAGCAGCAACTTGCGATCATGATCGGCGTCATCGTCTCCCTGTTTTCAATCGGGACCACGCTTAAGGCGATGAACACCGGACTTGAAACCTTCCAGCGCATGCAGAAACCCATCGTCTTCTCGCTCAATGCCCTACCCGACGGCGTTCAGAATGAAGGTAACTTCAAGCGCGACCACCTCTCGCTCACGTCGCATAACACCGACAACCCTACGCGCGAAGACGTTTCCAACGCCCACCAGTTCATCCTGCTCAACGCCATCGGTTCCTCTACGCTTGAGGACGGAAAATATCTTTACAACCCGCAGACCCATCAGATTGAAATCCAGTGGATTCAGGGTATCGGCAGCGAAAAAGCCGCCGCGCCGCAAGGCCGTCTCATGGCGACGGTCATCAACGGCATCCTCACGCGCAAACTTCCGTGGGGACTGGTCCTCTTGGGGGTAGCGCTGGTCATCTGCATCGAATTGCTCGGCATTCGCAGTCTGACCTTTGCCGTAGGTGCCTATCTCTCCATCGCTACTACGCTTGCCATCTTCGTCGGCGGCGTGATGCGCTGGATGGTAGACCGCGCTCTCGAAAAACGGGCCGCCACTAATCCCGAAGAGATCGACCCTGACACCGGCCTGCCTGTTCCCACCAGTGTTACTCCCGCCCTCGACTCCGAATCTGAGATCAGCTCCGGTTCGCTCTACGCTTCAGGCCTGATCGCGGCGGGCGGCATCGTCGGCCTTATGGGTGTGGCGGCTCGGCTCTACGAAGCAGCCACCGACAAGACCATCCCACGCTTCAGCGACCATAACCCGCTGTACCACGACTGGGTCAGCGTGATTATGTTTGCACTGCTGGCGTTCAGCCTTTACTACTTCGCCCGAAAGCCGCTGGAGGACAAGTAGGGCGGAGGCGGACCGGGTCATTTGCTGAGGAGTTCCATCATGTAGTCTGTCGCTGCCTTGTCATGCATGATGGCCAGTTGCGAGACGATGGAGCGCTTGAGATCGAGGTCTTTCTCGCTCCGGGCCAGCTCTACAAGGTGCGGCGCATCCTGTGTGATGAAGAGGGCGGAGATGATGGATCGCTTGGTTTGACGGTCTGAAGTGGTGTGGTAGACCTCAGCGAGGGTATCGTTGTCCCGCTTCCCTTGAAAGACCGCCATCATCATAATTGCCTGACGCTGGAGTTCGGGGTCCATCTTGCCGGTGACGGCGTCGTGGAGCATGGCCTGGGCCTCGGGAGATTTGCTTTGGGCGAGCACGAAGATGGCATGCTTCTTGACCCCGATGGGCTGATCGCCGTTGAGGATATTGCGGAGTGCCGGGATCGCCTTGGCGGGGTCCTGATTGAGCAGCGAGTTGAGAGCGAGGATCTTGATGTCCGGGTTGTCCTTTATATCAACATTGATGTCGGGGATGACGATAGGGTCGATGTGAATATCAGGATGGACATGAATGTTCATGTCCTGCGTGATCTTGTCGTTGAGATTGATGCGGATGTCGTTGTTGTCGATGGAAAGAACATCGCAGTCTTTGTTCCATGAGCTATTGGGGTATTGCGCGTGGAGCGTGTTGCAGATTGCCGCGGCATCGGAGCTGTGCTGGAGCTTGTTGAGCGAATAGGCCTTCCAATAAAGCGCGGCATCGGAACGCTTATCCTTTGCGGCGATCACTTTGTCGAACGCACGGATGGCCTCCTGCCAGCGATGTTCGTTCATGGCGCGTGTTCCGATGGCGTAGGGGCTGTTGTCATTGGCCGCGGTTGCGGGAAGAGGCGCGGGCGAGAAGACCATTCCATGCAACGGCTGTGCCACTGCGAAGGCAAGCAGAAGCGCTGGGGAGAGAAGATTGATGCTGATTCTTTTTGTCGTGATGATTGCGGGGGTCATGGCGGTTCCTTATTGAAGGTTGTCGTTCTGGCGGAGAATGCGAATGTCGAGCAGCAGGCCGGAGGTGTTCATCTCCAGGCGAAGCTGCAAAGTGTGGTGCGCGGGAGGCTCGTTGTCGAGCGTGGTCAGGACACGGCCAAGATCGTCAAGGACCGCGGCCTGAGCGAGGTCTCCGTGGTCGCGTGCGGTGCGGACATAGACAGCATTGCTAAGCCGCAGGTTGTGGGCTTCGGCACGGGTTGCAGGGTCGAGCGAGCCGGAGTCGTGGTTGACCTCGGTGAGAAGACGCTCGGCGGCGTCAAGATGGTTGGCAATGGCCGGGTCCGTAGGCTCGGTCGTCAGAGGGCCGTGCCCGTTGATCGCTGTGCTGGGATGGTTGACGCGGTCGATCGCGGGCAGCAGAGCGGCGATGTGGTCACGGTCGCGAGTCACATGAATGCCAACGAAGACAAATACAAGCAGCGCCACAGCAGCGAGACCCGCAGCCGGCCAGAGCGTAAATCGAGGGAAGAACCGGCGGCGCGGTTCGGGTGTAAGGACCGAGAGGTTGCCGCGGAGACGCTGCCAGTTGCGATCGAGATCGGGAGCGGGAACCGGATCGGAGGAGAAGATACGCAGGGTTTCGGCGATGGAGTCCGAAATAGCTGCGCACTCGGGACAGTATTCAAGATGCCGCTGAATGACGGCCTCGTTGGAGCTTTCGTGGAGCTGATAGGCGATGAGGTCTTCTTCGGAGAAGTGGGTCATGACAGGCCTCCTGCGAGGGGAGCGAGGGAGCGCCGAAGCTTGGCGACGGCACGGAAGACAGCCTGCTTGGCCGAGTTGGCGGGGACGTTGAGCGCAGTAGCTATCTCGGCGATGGGAAGGTCTTCCATGTGACGAAGCGTGAAGGCGGTCCGTTCCATGGGGGTAAGAGTGGCGAGTGCGTCGTTGCGAAGAGTGGCGGCTTCACGGTCGAGGAGCTGCCGTTCAGGACCGGGATGAGAGTCGACCAGTTGAACGGTTTGCTCAGTGGGGCAAGGTATGTCGTCGATACGAGGACCGTAGTGTGAGAGGTCGCGGTTGCGGCGTTCGACGAGATTGAGGGCGGTATTCATGGCAATTCTCGTGATCCAGGTGGAGAAGGAAGCGTCGTGACGGAAGCCGGGGAGCTTGTTGTAAGCGCGGAGGAACGCCTCCTGCGCTGCCTCTTCCGCGTCGGCTTGATTGCCGGTAATTCGGAAGGTGATGCGATGGACGGTGCAGAAGTGGCGATCCATGAGAACGCGGTAGGCGTCTCTGTTGCCAGCCAGTATCTGCTGAATCGCTTCTGCATCGCCTTCGTTCATTGCCCGATTAGACAACAGGTTTGGGCAGCGGTTAGGTTGGCAAAGATTTATTTTTTTGCGAACTTCATGGACGCAATGCGGACGTGTCTATCCGGCGTGCAAGAGGGACAAAAGACCGTGAAAGAGTCGGTTAGGTGGGGTGATTACAACCCGCTTGGGGTGCTACGCAGAAGCGTGATCAATCGATGGAAGCCGAAGTGGACTCATTTCCGCTACACTCTGCTTCAGTTGAATTTTGCGTGTGAATCGAGTTTTCTTTCCAATGAAGAGACACAGAGTAGTGACTGCCGGTGCTGGACTTGCCGGTCTTGTGATGCTGGGAATGGGTTTGCCCGGGCAGGTGGTTGCAGCGGCAGAAGCCCATACGGAGGCGGCGCAGGCTTCCAGCGCGCTGGTGGATACGATGGAGTCGGAGTTACACCGTGCGATGAATTCGCTGGGCAGCACGGATAATGCGGGGCAGCAGCCGAAACCCTATTTCATGAGCTATGTGGTCTCCGACGCCGAACAGGCCAGCATTGGGGCTCAGTTTGGGGCAATCACAAGTTCGAACGCAAGCCATCGCCGGTTTGCCGATGTGCGGATCCGCATCGGCACGCCTGCCGAGGACAACACCCACGGAGATCACCGCAACAGCGCGCTTACTACCATTCCACTACCGCTGACCGACGATGGTGCGGCGATTGCGCGGAGCCTCTGGTTTGCGACAAACCGCGGCTACGGTAAGGCGCTGGACGGCTATCTTAAGGTGAAGACGGATCAGGAGGTTCGGGCGAAGGAAGAGGATGGCTCGCCGGATTTCTCGAGGGAGAAGGAGAAGGTTGCGCTGTTGCCACTCGCGCCTCCGCTGAAGATCGATCGAACTGAGTGGGAGACGCGGCTGCGCGAGCTCTCGGGGCTGTTCAAGCAGTATCCCGACGTCTTTTACAACACGGTGGCGCTTGAGGCGAGTTCGGAGACGGACTACTTTGTCTCCTCGGAAGGCGCGAAAATTGCTACGCCGAACCACGTTGCCCGTCTGATCGTTCTGGGTCGAACCCGCGCGGCGGATGGAATGGACATGTTCCGGGCGGAGACGTTCGAGGCCGATGAGGCGGGCCATCTGCCCGGTCAGAAGGTGCTTGCGGCGAAGGTCACGGAGATGGGCAAGAGTCTTGAGGCGCTTCGCGTCGCTCCAGTGACCGATCCATATAACGGGCCGGCGATCTTGAGCGGAAGGGCTGCGGCGGTGTTCTTTCACGAAGTGCTGGGGCATCGCCTGGAAGGGCAGCGGCAACGGGGCGACGAGGAGGGCCAGACTTTTACGAAGCTGATGGGCAAGCAGATTCTTCCCAGCTTTATGAGCGTCTCAGATGATCCGACGTTAACGAAGTTCGACGGGACCTGGCTGAGCGGACACTATGACTATGACGACGAGGGCCAGCAGGCTCGGCGGGTCGATCTGATCAAAGATGGTGTGCTGGAGACTTTTTTGATGTCGCGGCAGCCCGTTGCCGGTTTTGCCAACAGCAATGGACACGGCCGCGCCGAGGTGGGACGCATGCCGACGGGTCGTCAGGGAAATCTGATCGTCACGTCCTCGAAGACGGTCAACGATGCTGAACTGCGGCAAATGTTGATCGCCGAGGCGAAGAAGCAGGGCAAAGCCTACGGGCTTTATTTCGAGGACATCTCGTCTGGATTCGCCGTAACCACGCGGCGTTCGCCACAGGCGTTCCAGGTGATTCCGCTGGTGGTCTATCGCGTTTACGTGGATGGACGTCCGGATGAACTGGTACGCGGAGTGAGTATTGTAGGGACGCCGCAGGCCGCGTTGGCGCGGATTGTAGCAACTGGCGATAAGGCCGAGGTATTCAACGGGATTTGCGGCGCAGAGTCGGGCAGCATTCCGGTGAGTGCGGTCGCTCCGGCGATGCTGGTGAGCGAAATCGAGACGCAGAAGCAGGCGCAGGGGAACGCCCGGCCGCCGATTCTGCCGCCGCCAACCGCGGGTAACAGCGCGGATGCTGTTGGAAAGGTTGGTGGACAGTGAACTATTTGCTCTCATCACGGTTACATAAATACCGGCTGCTCGCGGCAGCATCCTGCCTGTGCATTTTTTCTACGACGCTTAGTGTTGCCCAGAAGCCAAATGACGACCCGATGTTGAGGGCGATGCAGACCGAGCTGGCCCGCGAGAAGGCGCAGCTGGTGCTGCCGGGAATGCAGCGGCCCTACTTCATCGAATATCAGCTCGACGATTTGACCAGCTATGAGGCGATTGCCAACTACGGAGCGCTCACTCGTGAGGAGTCGAACCACCAGCGCGTAGTGCGTGTGTCCGTTCGGGTGGGAAACTATGTGATCGACAGCAGTACCAGCCGGGGAGACGGCACGATCGCGCTTGCACCCAGCGATAACAATCCGGAGGCACTGCGGTATGCCCTTTGGATTGCGACTGATACGGCGTATAAGAATGCTCTGCAATCGTATGCCGCCAAGCAGGCTGCGCTGAAGCAGTTTCAAGCTCCGCGGATGGAGCATGATTTCGCAGAAGCGAAACCAGAAGTGCATGTGGCTCCGCTGGTGGCGATGAACCTCGACCGCAAGGAATGGAAGCGGCGGATTATCGAAGCGAGCGGACTATTCGAAACCGCTCCGGAGGTGCGTGCTTCGGCAGAGCAGGTGCAGTATTCGACTGCGAATCTGCGCGCTGTGGCGGTGAACCGGTATCTGGTGAATACCGAAGGAACAGTGGTGAGGCAGGGATATACAGGCTATGCCGCCGGCATCAGCGTGGGCGGGCAGGCCCCGGATGGAATGCAGCTGGACCGGGATAACGGAACGACCGCTGCGGATGCGAAAGATCTGGAGACGTGGCCGTTGTTTCGCAAGCGCGTGATCGACGATCTGAAGAGTTTGTCGGCGCTGCAGGCGGCTCCCGTGGTTCCGGCAGAGGATTATCACGGCCCGATCCTGTTCAGCGGTGATGCGGTTTCGGATGTGATGATGCATCTCTTCGTGCCTAATATAGAGGCAGACCGTCCGGCGATGGGCACAACGGCGAGGGCGACGGGCGCGTATGCGTCAAGCTACAAGTCGCGCGTGCTGCCGGCCATATTGAACGTGACGGATGATCCACTGATGACGAAGTTCGCCGGTAAGACAGTGTTGGGGGCATATGCGGTGGATGATGAGGGAGTGCCCGCGCAGTCGGTCGACGTGGTGGAGAAGGGCGTTCTGGAGAATTATCTGATTGGACGCGAACCGGTGAGGGACTTTCCGGCTTCGAATGGGCATGGACGGTCCGCGCCGGGGCAGGTTGCGCATTCGCGTGTCGGTGTGCTGATCGTCAAGTCGAGTGAAGCGGTTCCGGTCAGCGAACTGAACAAGCGGTTGTTGGCGATGGCAAAGGAGCAGGGCCGCGATATGTATGCCGTCGAGACGCTCGGCGGCCCGCTTGAACCTCGTTTGCTGTACCGCGTGCATGCGGACGGCACCAGGGAGCTGATGCGCGGGGCGGTGTTCGATGAGCTGGACAACCGCAGCCTGCGCTCAGATATTGTGGCGGTGGGTAACGATCCTTATGTATCGAACTCACTGGGCCCAATACCGCAGACGATCATTGCCCCGAGTCTGCTATTCGACGATGTTGGCATCAAGCGAGGTGTCGAGGAGCAGCAGAAGCTGCCGTACTATCCGCCGCCTGCTCTCGATGGTAAGTAGTACATCGGGAAGTAATGTTTCAGCGATGCTGTTTGGAATTGAGAACACCAGCAGCTACTAACGCATCCAGCGCCGAACTCTGGCGGGATGCATCCGCTAAGTCGAAAGGGCCTGCCCACCAGAAACCGAGATGATCAGCCGCATCTCTATCTTTATTCCAGATGCTCTCTGCGTTGGTTCTGGCGAAGGCCTGGTAACGGTCGTTGGGAAATGCGCTGTTGAGAAGCATGAGATTGCGGCTGAATACGCCTTTGAACTGCGGAACGTCGCCGCCGGTGTGTGCTTTATTCAGCTCGTGCAGCACGCCTTGAGTATCGCTAAGATGGTCGATTGCAGAAAGTGCGATCGACGAGGCGGTTTCAGGAAGAACCGGATCGGGTGCGGCCTTATTCAACTCAACCAGAGCGCCAAGAATTACTCCCTGATTGTAGGTCCAGGTATTCGCGCCGTTGTTGGTGCAATGCGCCGGGTCTGAAAGATTCAGTCCATCATTGATGAGGTGTTGGCCGTTGATCATGCCGGAGTCGTGAAACCACACCCATTCCTTCTGCGCCCAGGCGAGATATTTCTGTCGCTGCTCTGGCGTCGACGAGCGATTGGCCAGCGAAGCTGCCACAGTGAGGAAGAGTTCATTTTCGATTGCGTTCTTTCCGTGGGTCTTCTTGCTCCACCATAAGCCTCCGCCGCAACTCTTCGTATCCCACCCTTTTTGCATGTCGTCGAAGATTGATCCCGCGGCCTGAAGGTACTCTGCTTTTCCTGTCAGGTCATAGACATCGATCCAGGCCAGCGCCCACCAGCCTTCGTCGTCGTAGTAGTCGTTGATGAACCCCGGAAAACCGCCGTGCGCAGTCTGCGCGACGTGCAGCGTATTCGCGAAGATTGGCAGGTATTTTTTTGAATGGGTCATGCGGCTGTAGTTCGCGAGCGCGGTAATTGCATTGGCGGAGTTCCACCAGCCGGTCGTGCGGTACAGACCGTTCTCGGGCGTGTACCACTGTTGCAGCACATCCACTGCTTTATGGGCGTGGGCGCGGGCGGACTTGCTGGACCCGGAGGAAGCGGCAAGCATCGGTACAGACATGCAGAGCAACAGGAAGACGGGAACGATACGGAAGACGGGGTTCGCCTTTGAGAATGTCATTGAAAGTTTTGATCCTTCGTTACGGTTGCTGAAGTTTATTTCCTGCTCTTGAGTGACAACCATTGCAGGGAGTTTAGTTGGTTCTGACAACGTAAGGCAGTGCTGCGGGGTCAGGCGTGCGAATACTCTCAGCGACTTCGTTGGCATGCGCTCTATCGGGCAGGAGCGGGTTGATGCGGACCCAATGGCCGGTGGGTCCGGCGAACTCGATGACTTTGGCGGTGGTGTAACGGCGGCTCAGTTGGTCCTTCAGCTTGACTGCATCCTTCTCGCGGGAGAAGGCCCCGACCTGAACACACCAGCGCCCCGCCACCTCAGGAGTGGCTGACGCGAATGCCTCAACTCGCACCCGGGCGACCCCGGCGCGATAGACGCCAATAGCCTTGGCTGCAGCAAGTGAGAGGTCGATGATGCGACCGCGAACGAAGGGGCCGCGGTCGGTGATGCGGACGATAGCGGACTGGTTGGTGCTGAGGTTGGTGACGCGGACGACGGTGCCGAGAGGCAGCGTCAGGTGAGCGGCGGTCATCGCATTCTGGTCGTAGACCGTGCCGTCGGCTCCTTTGCGTCCGGCGTAGGGCGGACCGTACCAGCTTGCCAGTCCGACCTCGCTCAAAACCGCTCTGCCATGAGTGTCAGGTAGTGGCGCAGTGCGCGTCGTCTCTGTATCTCGATTGCGGGTGGGCCCTTTGCTGGAGCGGGTACCAGTAGTTGTGTCCACGGAAGGAGGTGGGGGTGGCTGTCGATAGGCTCGCTGCGTCTCTCGGTGACAGCCCACGGCCAACAGCGAAAGAGCTGCCAGCATCGCGGCGGAGACGAGACGCGAGCGCGTCAAGACTTTGGCTCACCCGGCGGCGGAGGTGGAGGTGGCGGCGGTGTTTTTGGGGCGTGGTCATCCATGCGCTGGGCCAACCGGTTCAACTCCGCCGCCGCGGAGCGGAGGGCCTCCGAACCGTTGCGACGGACGTCGGGCACAATCTCATCGTTGAAGTAGGTGACAAAGCGGCGAAGGTCTTCTTCGACGCGGGTTCCCGCCTCGTGCAGGCGCTGCTCCCAGGGTCGCTTGTGGGCTGTCGGGTTTTCAAAAGACATACGCGTACCTCACTTCCTGTAATTATGCGGACGATGAAAATGCATGGTCAACTGCGATTGCAGGTATTCGCAGCATAGTGCCGATGTGGTAACGGCACCATATCGCAGGGTTCAAGCACGTTGCGGGTGCAACTTGTTGAGTCTCAATTGCGTCTGTTAAGTCAGGGGTATCTAGCTTCGCTATGCGGTCCCTTTGGTCCATCCACTTTCCGAATTGCTTTCCGAGAGACTTCGAGGTTATTTCTTTTGCGCAACAAACGTCTTTCAAAGTCTTTCAAGGCACGCTCGTCCATATTGCTTCTCGCGCTTGGCTTTTCAGTCGTAGGGACCCACATCGCGTTAGCCCAGGCCGCGTCGCAGACTGCAATGCTGACTTTGCCTGATGCGCCTGGCGCAGTGCTAGGCGGTAGCGTTGATGCGGCTGCAAACTATTCCACTTCCGCTGACGCTTCCTTCGATCCCACCTCTGCACAGCAGAAGGCAGGACAAAGGCGGATGGCATCTCGTCTGGATAGCATTATTTTGCCCACCGAGCAGGCACCCTCACTTACTGCCAAGGATAAGTTCTTGATGGGCGCAAGGGGTATGGTCACTCCATTCGCCATAGCTGGATGGTTCTCTGCGGCCGGCTACTCGCATCTGACCAATGGCCCTCCGAACTTTGGCACTGACAGAGGAGCGTTTGGACAGCGACTGGGAGCGGCTGCCATTCTCGATAGTACCGAGGATTTCCTCAGCACTTCTGTAATGGCTCCTGTTTTTCATGAAGACCCCCGCTATTACCAGATGGGTCGAGGCCACAGTATCGGGAGACGAGTCGTCTACGCCGCGACTCGCGTACTGATTACAAAGACGGACAGCGGCAAAGCGACACCGAACCTGTCATTGATTCTGGGAAATCTTGAGGGCGCAGCGCTGTCGAATGCCTACTATCCCACGCTCAATCATGGAGCCAGCCAGACGTTGAAGATCTTTGGCGGCTCTCTGGGCGGGTCTGCACTTGGTTTCGGAGTTAGCGAATTTCTCAATGACGCGCTACAGCTGGCCCATCTCAAAAAGAGCGAGTAATTCGCGCGTCGCCGGGGTTATAGAAGATTGCGGATGGGGCAAACGGTGATTCGATCTCTCCTGGTTCTGGCGTTTGCGCTCTCCGGCGCCGCGGCGTGGGCCCAAAGCGATGCCATCGAGGCTGCCCTTCCGGATGCGCCGGGAGCGGTCCGGATTCAGCAGCAGGATGTAGTTGCCCTGGCAGAAGCCTCGTTAAGCACCAGTGGAAGCGGTGTGGAACCATGCACTCTGCGGCGCGCAATGCTCGATATCCCGTCCCGGTCCAAAACGATCAAGCCGGTCCGTGTCCCATGCAGCGAACTGGTCAATCCCTATCAGAGATTTCTAGACACGAGCGTCATCATTCCGCTGACATCGAAGCAGAAGGGATATCTTGCGATTCACGACCTGACAACGCCAGCCAACTTGATGACGATTGTGGCTGTCTCCGGCTTCACCATCGGAGTCGACTCGCATACGGCGTATGGGCCGGGCTGGAAAGGCTTTGGCAAAAATACCGGCGTCAGCCTGCTGCAGGATGCAACGGGAGAATTCTTCGGGGCATTTCTAATCCCTTCGCTTACCCACCAGGATCCGCGCTATTACCGCATGCCCCGGGCCAGCATTCCGCGGCGATTTGCTCACGCGGTCGCCCGCACCTTCGTCGCAAGTAGTGACGAAGGCAATCTCATGCCGAACTACGCTAACCTGTTGGGCTATCCCATCAGTGCCGAGCTCAGCAACCTTTATGTGCCGGGCATTCATGCAGATCCGTCGTCCACCATAGCGCGAGTTGCAACCGGGCTTGCGACCGATCCCGCGAACAATCTCATCACAGAGTTTCTGCCCGATGTGGCGAAACACATCAGCATCCGCATCATCTTCGTGCAGCGGATCCTCAACCAGGTTGCCAGCGAGCAGCAGTCCGGTCCCTTCTAGTTCAGTTGCTCGATCGGTACTGCATCGTCAATGAGGTAATGCTCAGGCGCGCGGCCCAAATAGCGCCGTACCAGGAACAAAAGCGGTATAGCAGCAGTGAGACTTGCCAGTCCATCGGTAAGCAGCAGACCGCGCACGCCGAAGTGCCGGTAGCCCAGGCCATCTGCCGCCGTCATAAATACGATCGCTCCATTGGTGGAGGCGGAAAAAAGGCCAAGCTGTGTGCTCGCTACCGGACTGGCGTGCCCGACGAGCTGCAGGGACAGCGAGGTGAACGCCGCATAACTGACTCCGGCGATACCGTTATAGGCCAAAGCCAGCCAGACAAAGTTTTCCGGCACATGGGGAAGGAAGGCCACGATGAGCGCACAAAGGGCTCCGACGATGCCCGACAGAAGATAGACATAGCCGCGATTGAATCGGTGCGAAGCCCAGCCACCGAGAAGCGAGCCGATGGATGCGCTAATGGCGCAGCCTGCTCCTGTAACTAGAATGACGGTGTGATCGCTGGCGTGAAAGTCTCTGCCAATGCCGGAGAAGAGATTGATGGCGGCAAGGGCGCTCGCGGGCGCGATAAAGAGCGCGAAGCCCACAAGACATTCCCTCTGTTTGCACGCCTGCCAGGTGGCCTTCATGGTGTCGGCAAAGATCTGCTTCAGCTTGAACCTCGATTTGTGCGGTAAAGGAAACCAGAGCGCAGGCAGAAGTCCGGCCAAGATCGATGCCATCAGTCCCAGGCCTATCCAGCGGGCATCGGTCCGCATGTCGATGCGTGTTGCCAGCCACATGACGACCAGAGAGCCAAGCGCACCGCCGCCGAGATTGGCGACGTTCGTCCATCCGCCGACCATGCCGCGCATTCGCTCAGGAACAAACTCCGTCTGCCAGCCGCCGAGCGCCGACCCAAACAGCACAATCGATAGCTCTCCGAGCAACAGCAGTATTGTCGCTGCTCCAAGGTGCGCTGGCGAAAGCACCCACAGTCCCGACGCCATGCAGCCAGCAGCAACCAGGGCAGTCAGCCAGCAATAGGCTCGCCGCGTGAGCCCAACGTCGAGGATCGGATTGAGCAGAAATCCCCAGAAGGTAGGCGTCATCACCGTCGCACTCATGGCGGCGGCGCGGTCGAGACTGACGCCCATTCTTGTAACGAGAAATGGAAGTGCCGTAATGGTGAAACCGACGACAATTCCAAAGGGAAGCCATGCCAGCCCTGTAACCCACGCGGGCGGAACTGGCGCGAATGACTCTTGCCGATCATGCTGGTCTTCGGGATCGATAGCGATTGACAGGCTCAACCCCAATTCCTGGTTACTGAATATTTTATTTCACGCATTGCCCGCCCACGGTACATCAATTTACGGAGGCGAATCGTCTCTCTCGATTTTAGAGCTTGATCCCACTGCTGAAATTCGCCATTCAATGTAAATTCTCGCCAATCGACGCACAAATGTTCAAAGTCGGCAGACAAACCCGTACGCTTGAAAGCGTCGTAACCTATTGTGCCCGTTAGGAAAAAGGCACAACCGAGGCACCTGGATGTGTACTTCCTCATCCAAAGAAGAGTCGATTATGTTGAAAGACATAAGAGTTGAATACGCCGGAAGAAGCGACGCACAATTTCCGCTTCAGGCCGCACTGTCAGGAGACAGATAATGTCAAATAAGCCATCGAAGTTTTTCGAAAAATCTCTCACACGGGCAGCAAAAGCCGGCTGGGTTGTGTTCAACAAGCTGAACTCGATCAGTCCCAATGCGAGCTTCACACCCAAGTGGAGCGACAAGCCCCTTCTGAAGAGCTATCAGAAAGAGAAGCCGCCACTCGGTTGGCCGCGTACGACGGACTCGCTCTGTCCCAAGTGCATCCCCGAGATCCGGCAGCAGATCGTCGACGGCAAGCTGCCCCACGAGATTCTGCTCAACGAAAAGGTCGGCGAGATCAAGGCGCAGATCATCGAGCGCGACGGCCAGATTCTGATGGTGAAGGATTGCCCCATCCATGGCCACTTTGAAGATGTCATGTCGATCGACACCGCCTTCTTTAAACACCTCGAAGAGGTCTTCCCGGGCCGCGACATCCGCGCCCACAATGACGAGAAGCTGCACAATCACGGCACGTCCACAGTTACACACGGTCGCGGTTCGGTGCTGACCATCGACCTGACCAACCGCTGCAACATGATGTGCGATCCCTGCTTTATGGACGCCAACCAGGTCGGCTTCGTCCACGAACTGACGTGGGACGAGATCAAGACCATGCTCGACAATGCCGTGACCATCAAGCCCAAGCGGCAGATGAGCGTGCAGTTCTCGGGTGGCGAGCCGACGCTGTCGCCGTACTTCCTCGATGCTGTCGCTTATGCCCGCAAGGTCGGTTACACCAGCGTTCAGGCAGCGACCAACGGCATCGAGTTTGCCAAGTCGAAGGAATTCGCCAAGGCGGCGGCTGATGCCGGTCTGCGCTATGCCTATCTGCAGTTTGACGGTATCGGCAACGCGGCTAACTCGCACCGCAAGGTCGGCAACGCATTCGATGTAAAGCTCCAGGCCATCCACAATCTGCATGAGGCTGGCGTCGACATCGTTCCAGTGACGACCATCATCAACGGCATCAACAACGAGCAGGTTGGCAACATCATCGAGTTCGCACTTGACAACCCCAAGAAGATCAACTTCCTCAGCTTCCAGCCCGTCAGCTTCACTGGCCGCGATGAAGATATCTCCGACGAGCGCCGCAAGGCTCAGCGCTACACGCTGAGCCACATGGCGCACGACGTCAAGAATCAGACCGGCCTCGGCGAGCCGACGCGCGACTGGTTCCCCATCAGCTTCATGTCCACCTTTGCCGATTGGGCCGACCTGGTGCATGGACCGAATCACGACTGGGGCCAGCTCTCCTGCGGCTGCCACCCGAACTGCGGTATCGGCATGGCGCTGATGATCGACAAAGAAACCAAGGAAGCTGTGCCCGTCACTGCATTCCTGAATGCAGATCGCCTCGCCAAGGACGTCGCTCGCATCAATGACGCCGCCCGCGGCAAATGGCTCTCCATCATCGGCGTTACGCTTGCCCTGCTGCGCAACTACGAGCCGGAGAAGGCGCCAACCCACTTCAAGATCAAGGACCTGCTGCAGAAGTTCGACAAGAGCTTCGGCGCGACTGGCAAGAACTACGGAAAAGTCACCGCGGACCGCACGATGGAAGACATCAAGATGCGCCGCAACGACCGCTGGAACTTCCTATTCATCGCCGGCATGTGGTTCCAGGACCTGTTCAACTACGACTTCCGCCGTACCGAGCAGTGCATCATCCCCTATGCCACACAAGAGGGTGAGATCAGCTTCTGCGCGTACAACACCGGCGTTGGCTGGAGAAACATCATCGAGAAGATGCACATGACCTCCACGCTGACCAAGTGGTACGAGGAGCATGGCCGTCACGAGATCTTCGCCGGCGGCAAGAAGGTTGGTCTGGAGAAGGAGTCCAGCTACGACCTCGTGCTCAACGATGCTCACGTCAACGCAGCTGCCAACGACACCTTCGAGAAGTCCGGTGTCGCCAAGAACGCTCGCGAAGAGAAGATCCGGGCGCGCGACGCGAAGATCAAGCAGGATGCCGAGAACGCCAAGATGGCCAAGCTCTACCGCAAGGAAGTGCTGGGCGAGAAGGAAGTCCCGGGCTTCATCGCGCTCGACTCCATCGGTGGCATCAAGCCAGCCGCTGCGAAGGCCGAGGTCGTCAATAGCATCGAAGAGACCGTAGCCGGCGACTAATAATAAAAGCAGTAGCTAAGCGAATAATAAAGGCCGCCTGACGAGGCGGCCTTTATTATTGGGGGCATAACTAATTATGCAATCGAATGAAATCATCACGTATATGGAAATGTGCGCACGCGAGGGTCTATCCCTTCAACGAGGGATGAACTTCAACGCTGCGGAAACGCATTCAATTGTTTTATCTTCACATCGGCCGGGAGCGCCATACGATGACATTCTCGAAGAGAATGGCACCGTGCTGATCTATGAAGGGCACGATGAACCGAAGACATCTCAAACTCCGTATCCGAAGCAGGTTGATCAGCCACTAGCATCAAAATCGGGTAGGCCAACTCAAAATGGACATTTTCATCAGGCTGCGCAATCCTATATTCGCAACGAGAAGCCAGCCGCCAGAGTGCGTGTTTACGAAAAGATTAAGGACGGTATTTGGTCTTATAACGGGTTATTTGCACTTGTAGATAGTTGGACCGAGACTAGTGGAAATCGGCGAGTCTTCAAATTCAAGCTCGATTCAATTCCAGACGAAGAGTCTTTTGGATCAGTAGAGCAGCGACAAATTGAGCAGCGCAGGCTCATTCCATCTCACGTAAAAGTGGCGGTATGGCGAAGGGATAAGGGTGCTTGCGTTTCCTGTGGTTCAACCCAAAACCTTCACTTTGATCACATATTGCCTTATTCAAAAGGTGGGACTTCGGATTCCGAAAAGAATATTCAGCTTTTGTGTATGCGACACAACATACAGAAGGGCGCAAAACTCATATAGAATCCGTTACTCACAGACCCAGATAAGCAATCGTCTTACTCGCCGACAGCCCGCATTCGGGCGCGCGTATGAGTATGAGATCGGATCCGGCGTGAGTGCACGCGGCCATACGACCACTCCCGCACCGGCCCTACATCTACATGCACAAACTGCGACACCGGGTAGTAGCCCACTCCACCTTCATTCAAGCTCAAAGCCGTATTCCGCAGCTTCAAGGTAGATACGCCAGGCACGCGAATGTCGATTGCCTTCGCCTGCATGTGCTGGCTGTGCTCGGCCACGCCAGTGCTGGCAGCGCGTGTTCTCAAGAAGTGATTGCTCCACGGCGTGCGGTAGCCGCAGACGATATCGATCACACCGTCAGGCCGTCCGAGCTTCGCCATGAGTGCATGAAGCAGGTCGAATTCCTTTGGATCGTATGCCTTCACCGTCTCCGTACGATGGTCGCGCAAAAAGTGATTCAACTCATCGAGCGCCGCCGGAATGTAGGTATCGCCTACGCGGTAGACCACGTCGAGGCTTTCGCCGGTATGCAGATGATAGAGATGCAGCGAGTAAGCAGGGCCTGTGCTCAGGCTCGGGCTGGACGTCTCAGCTATCTCGCCTGCCTTGGCTGGTTCACTCAGCGCGAACACCATTGCCGCGACAATCGCGATCATCACCCATCTGTCAAAACGAAGCTTCATCCGCACATCTCCTGGGGTTTGATTGGGTAAAATGGCCCTCGCTAATGAGTTTCACTGAACGCCATTCACTAATTACCATTCTACCCGCCACAAATGTGGCCCGATACCTATACGCCCCCTGTGCGTGTAACTTTTCCGTCATAGTTCCCCGGAAGGCACTCCTCCCGCTCCGTGAGGTTCGACCTCTTCGGCCCTATAACCGTTATGTCACCATAGAGTAATGACGCTCGATCCCATTCAGCTCCGTGTGCTCGGTTCGCTTATCGAAAAAGAGATTGCCACGCCGGAAAGTTATCCGCTTTCGCTCAATGCTCTGGTCAATGCGTGCAATCAGCGATCCAGCCGCGATCCTGTGCTCACTCTGACGGAGGACGAGGTCCGCCAGGCCATCCATTCGCTCGAAGATCTTAAGCTCACGGCGCCCGTCTACGACAGCCGTGTGCCCAAGTATGAGCACCGCATTCGCACGGTCCTGAATCTTCGTCGCGACGAGACTGCCGTCCTCTGCCTGCTCATGCTGCGCGGCCCGCAGACACCAGGCGAACTACGCAGCCGCGCCGACCGCCTGTACACCTTCGACGACATCGCCGCCGTTAACAGCACTCTCGAGCGGCTCGCCTCCCGTCCGCAGCCGGATGACAGCGCGGAAACGCCCGACGCAACCGGCCCACTTGCCGTCATTCTGCCCAGGCAACCCGGTTCGCGCGAGTCCCGCTACATGCATCTGCTGGGCGGTGCGAATGCTTTGTTAACCCCGTCGCAGCCTCTCCCGAATCTGAGCGCCAACACAAGCTCATCGCGAGAACTGCTCGTCAATCTGCAGGAGGAACTTATCGTTATGCGATCTACCGTCATGGCGCTTGAAAAGCGCATCGCTCATCTGGAATCCCTCCATCCTGACGACACTCTTCCCCCCGCCCAACTCGTAGGGTAATCTCAGTAGACTGAGACATGTTATGCCGCAAACGCCTTCATTGAATACGGCGTCACCCAGAAAGTCTGCCCCAGCAGCTTCATTCGGCGTGTCTGACTTGAACCTTGCAGCGATTCTCGATGCTTCGTCAGACGCCATTCTTGCGCTTGATCTTGATTTCCGCATCCTTTACGCGAATCCGCAGGCGGTTCGTATCAGCCGGCTTGGGCCCGGCACCATGGGAGAAAGCTACTGGGACTTGCGCCCGATGATGCGCGGCACTCTCGTCGAAGAAAACTTTGTGGCGACGATGCAGGACCGGATTCCTCGGCAGTTCGAAATCTTCCACGCGGCGCTGAGCATATGGATGGATGTCCTTGTCACTCCATGCGACGAGGGGATTGCTGTCTTCTATAAGGACATCTCCGCTGCAAAGCTGGTGGAACAGAATCGCGACATCGCGACCAAACGGCTGCAGCAGGCCTTCGATGCCACTCCTGACGCGATCCTCTGTCTGGATAAGAACTGGGATTTCACCTTTGCCAACTGGCGGGCAATCGATATGCTCGCATCCGGCCCGCTGATCGGTGAAAACCTGTGGCGTTTATTTCCGCATAACGCGCTGGAGCCATTCAACTCAAACTATCGCAAGACGATGGAGCAGCGCATTCCGACTGAGTTCGAGGCCTTTTATCCTGAGCCCCTCAATGCCTGGTATCGCGCCTTCGCCAGACCCTACGAAGATGGCATCATCATTTTCTTCAATGATGTGACACTTCGCAAACTCGCTGAGCAGCGGAGCGAAGAGGCGGCTCGTCAACTCGATCAGGTCTTTGAGGTCACGACCGACGCCATCTTCGCAGTCAACCGCGACTGGCGCTTTACCTTCGCCAACAACCGGGCTAACCAGATACTCGCTCCCAATGGAGATCTGGTCGGCAAAAACATCTGGGAAGAGTTTCCCGCGGCGATCGATACTGACTTCCACGTTAACTACGAACGCACCATGAGCGAACGCGTGCCTAGTACGTTTGAGGCCTTCTATCCCGACCCGCTCAATCGATGGTTCAACATCCTGTCGCTACCATCCGATGACGGCATCATTGTTTTTTTTCGCGATATCACGCAGCAGCGCCACGATGAGGCTGCCTTGCGCGAGAGCGAAGCCCGCTATCGCCTGCTCACCGAACTTAATCCGCAGATGATCTGGATGACGTCCGACAGCTCCGGCGTAACTTATGCTAACCAACGCCTTCTCGACTACCTCGGTCTTTCGCTCGACCAGGCCACGGGCGTCGATTGGCTCACAGCGATCCACCCCGACGACCAATCTCTGCTGCTCACAACCTGGAACCGTATCCACGGCAGCGGCGAGATGATGGACATTCATCTCCGCCTGAGACGGGCGTCCGACGGAGAGTACCGATGGTTTCTCTGCCGCGCTCTCCCGGTTCCTGATCATCCCGAACATGGCGTTCGCTGGCTGGGTGTCTGTATCGATATCCACGATTACCGGCTCACGGTTGAAGCTCTTGGCACCAGCGAAGCCCGCTACCGTGTCCTCGCGGACCTCAACCCCCAGGCTATTTGGATGGGCGACCCTGATGGCAGGATCACTTATGCCAACCAGGGCTTCAGCGATTATCTCGGCTTCACCACCGCCGATCGCGACCGCTGGATTACAGCCTTTCATCCCGCCGACCGCGATCGCGTCCTTGACACGTGGGCCCACTCCATCTCGACCGGTGTTGAATACGATATCGAAGCGCGCCTGATCCGTGCCCGCGACGGTCAGCCGCGCTGGTGGTGGATCCGCGCTCAACCGGTACGGGATCCGTCCGGCGCCATCCTCCACTGGCTCGGCGTCGCTATTGACATAGATGATCGGAAGACCTTTGCTGAGACACTGCTCCAGAAGCAGATTGAGACTGAGCGCCAGCGCGCCGAACTGGAGACCGTCTATGAAACAGCTCCCGTCGGTTTGGCGCTCTTCGATCCGGTCGAGTTCCGCTATTTGCGTCTCAACGAAAGACAGGCAGAAATCGTCGGGCTGCCAAAGGAGCAGATACTTGGCCGCACCCTCACGGAGATCGCCCCAATTGACGGTCTCAGGGAGATGTTCGAACAGGTTGCCCGCGGCCAAACTATTAAAGACGTACTGCTCGAAGGTGAACTTCCTACTCGACCCGGGGTACATCGCTTCTGGAACGTCAACTATTCCCCCATTTATAACCCTTACGGCGAAGTCGAAGCGATCGCTGCGGTCTCACTCGAAATCACTCATCAAAAGAAGGCGGAAAATGCTCTCATTCAAAGCGAGAAGCTCGCCGCCGTCGGACGCCTCGCGAGCTCCATCTCACACGAGATCAATAACCCACTCGAAGCCATTACCAATCTCCTCTATCTGATCGCCCTGTCTGACGACCTGCCTCCCGGCGCGCGCGCCTATGTTCAGACGGCGCAGAGCGAACTCTCACGCGTCTGCCAGATTGCCACGCAGACGCTCCGCTTTCATCGCCAAGCGGTCCGTGCCTCCAACGTCACGGCGGCCGATCTGGTGGACGCCGTTCTCAATCTCTATCAAGGCCGTCTTGCCAACTCCAACATCAGGGTCGAGACCACCTATACGACCCAAACACGTATCCTCTGTTTTGAAAACGACATTCGTCAGGTCCTCAACAACCTCATCGCGAATGCCATCGATGCGATGCGCCAGGGTGGCCGTCTCATCATTCGGGCCCACGACACAACCGGCAAATCCGATGGATATCTAAAGGGCCGCCCGGGCATCCGCATCACCATTGCCGACACTGGACACGGAATGTCACCCGAAGTGCGGGCCCGGCTCTTCGAGCCCTTTTACACTACCAAAGACCTTAACGGAACCGGCCTCGGCCTCTGGATATCCGCCGGAATTGTGGAACGGCACCAGGGCCGCCTCTCCTTCCGCAGCACTCAGCACCCTATCCACCACGGGACCATCTTCTCTCTGTTTCTGCCATGGGCGGAGCAACCCTACCCGCCAGCTTCCCAGTAGTCATTCAGCACGAATGCCAGCCAGATGTCACGGTTCATACCCTGAGCACGACCCTCCTATTGGGCTCGCCGCTGTCATCGCCCAAGGCAGACTGCCGATACCATTCTGACCCTGAGCGGAGCCGGAGAAGAAGCCGTGCATTGTGCTCGCAGCTTCCCCAATCTGATCGGGACGGCGAATCGTCGATTCTGAACGTCAGCCTTGAATGAAATTGAAATAAAGATGAACAGTTTTTGTTTGACGCCGGTCTTAGGGTATGAAGGCGAGCGATTTAACGCGGCAGGCTGCTGCGTTGCGAGGATGGATGGACTTGCCGGCGGTATGGACGGAGCTTGAAGTCAGGGGGCGCGAGAGCTTGCGTCGGGATGATCCGCTGGAGCGGGAGCAGGAGTTTTCGGGGATCGTCGAACGCCAGGCGCGGTTCATGTTTCGCGTGGCTTATGGAGTGTTGCGGAATGTGCAGGATGCCGAAGACGCGGTGCAGGAGGCTTTTCTGAAACTGTATCGGGGCGAGGCCTGGCGGCGGATAGAGGATGAAAAGGCATTTCTGGCGCGGACGGTTTGGCGGGTGGCCCTCGATCGAGCTCCCAGGGCCGTCGACCGGATGGACGATGTCGCCGGAATGGAGCTGGCTGCTGGTGGGGCATCGCCGGAGAGTCATACGGCGGACGACGACGAGCGGGTTCTGCTCAGGCGCCTGATCGATGGCTTGCCGGAGGAGTTGCGGCAGCCGCTGATGCTCAGCGCGATGGAGGAGATGACGTCGCGTGAAGTTGCGGCGGTGATGGGGATTCCCGAAGGAACGGTACGGACGCGAGTGATGCGGGCAAGGGCGGAGTTGAAGAAGAGGTTTGCGGGGATGGAGGTGCGGCGATGAAGGACTTCGATGAACTGCTGGATGGAGTTTTGCGAGAGGATGCCTCCGCGCAGCCGCGTACGGGATTGGAAGCGCGGGTGATGGCTCGGGTTCGCACCGACGGGCAGCGACGGCCTGTCTGGAGGCTTGTGACTTGGGGAATGATTGCGGCGGCTTTGCCAGTGTGTGTTGTTGCACTTTTGGTTTGGCCGAGGAGCGTGTCCCCAGTCCGGCACATGAAAGAAGTACCCGCGGTCTCTGGTTCGATGTCGCCTGAGAGAGCGGCTGCGGAGCCGGTAAGAACCCAGCCACGAAGAGTTGCCGAGGCAAAGACTTCGGTTCGACATGAAAACACCAGGGTTGTGTATGAGGAAAAATCCTTCCCCAAGCTGGATGTGTTTCCGACGCCGAGCGTAGTGGCGGAGCCGGTGCGGGAGTTAGCGGAGGTGTCCCAGCGGCATCCGGGAGAGATTGTGCCGGGATTAGCGGATTCTGCGGCCGAGCGCAAGCCGCCTGCGGCATTAAATATTGAGCCGATTGTGATCGCGAAGATTGAGATTGCCCCGCTGTATCCGGTACAGGATCCGCGGGCAAAAGAAGCGCAGGGTCGATAAAAGGAGATGAAAATGAAGAAAGCGGGATTTTTTTCGGGATGTTTGGTTGCAATCGCTCTGCTGGGTTGCGTGTCGGCCACGGCCTTTGGGCAGGAGACGCTGAATTCGGCCAAACAGGCTGCGCCGTTCGTGCCTCATTACTATCATTTGGCATTTGTCGTGAAGGAGCTTGAGGCTGGAAAGGTGATCAACAGTCGGGACTACGCAATGAATATCGGGACCGTGGAGCACCAAAGCATGAACTTCAACACCCGTTCCATACGAAACGGAACGAGGGTTCCAATAGAGATCGAACCAGGTAAAGCGACCTACATCGATGTGGGGGTGAATATCGACTGCAAAAGCGTGATGGATCTGGATGGAAGGCTGGGAATGGAAGTGAGCGCGGATATCAGCAGCGTTAGCGATTCGAAGATGCAGGGAACAGTGGAAGCACGTGGGATGCCGATGATTCAGCAAAACAAGTGGAACTCTCAAGTGCTAGTGGTGTTGGGAAAGCCGACGGTGCTGTTCTCGTCCGACGAGGTTACTTCGAAGCGGACGTTGCAGCTGGAACTGACAGCTACGGAGATCAAATAGATTGCGCGGTTAGAATCGAAGGCGATGGCTACGCGCGTTCGTTCTTATTCAAAGATCAATCTGGGGCTGGCGATTGGACCGGTGCGGGCCGATAGGTTTCATGGGCTGACTACGCTCTATCAGACTCTGGATCTGCATGACCTGGTGACGGTTTCTGCGCGGCGCGCAGCGAAGACGCGGTTGGTGCTGACTACCAACCATGCACGGGTTCCAGTGGATGGGCGGAACACCGCCTGGAAGATGGTGGAACGCTGCCTGGAGCGGCTGGGGGTGACGGCCGAGGTTGAGATGTCGATTGAGAAGAACCTGCCGGTCCAGGGCGGGATGGGGGCGGGAAGTGCGAATGCGGCAGCGGCCCTGATTGGGCTGGAGCGAGAGCTTGGGGTTGCGTTGCCGGGAGCCGCGCGGCTGGAGTTGGCGGCGGGCGTGGGATCGGACGTGCCGCTGTTTCTGCTGGGTGGGGCGGTTTTGGGACTGAATCGAGGGGAGCAGGTGGTTCCGTTGCCGGATCTGCCGCGGATAGCTTGCCTGGTGGCGGTGCCGAATGTGGGAGTCTCGACGCCGCAGGCATTTCGGGACTGGGATGGAAGGCAGGGACCGGGTGGATTGACGGACGAGTCTAAAGCCGATAGACTTATGGAGTTGAGTCTCGCTTATGCGTCTTTGTATGCTGAGCCTGGCACTTCCGGTATCGTTCGCAGCCTGAATCCTGAGAAAAAACAGGGGAACTCTGAAGAAATTCAGAGCGGTGTGCCGAACGGTCTCGCGGAGAATACCCTTCTCTCGCTTGTCCGCACCGGGGTTGAAAACGACTTTGAACAGGTCGTCTTTCCGGCTTATCCCTCCCTGCGTGAAACCAAGCGTTTATTGATGGGTACTGATTCTGAGGCTCCTGCATTATATGCAGCGCTTTCGGGTTCGGGTTCGGCTCTGTTTGGACTTTTTCGGTCCGATGCAGATGCGCGAGTAGCTCAAC
The DNA here is from genome assembly GCF_039993895.1 of Edaphobacter paludis. Lineage (NCBI taxonomy): Bacteria > Pseudomonadati > Acidobacteriota > Terriglobia > Terriglobales > Acidobacteriaceae > Edaphobacter > Edaphobacter paludis. Next base: position 3,613,119 of record NZ_CP121194.1, on the reverse strand, counting down.
AGCGTATCCAGTCGGCTGCAACGCAAGCTGGGGTTCGGACTTTCCTGACGGAAACTTTGCCCAGGGCGGCTTACTGGCAGAGAATGTTCGCAGGGTAGCTTCGCCGGCGATAGCAGGCCGGCGGCATACTGGGCGATCGACTAACGGTAGGTCAAGAGACTTTGAATCTCTTTGTCTAGGTTCGAATCCTAGTCGCCCAACCAAAATGTCGACGCCGGATGCGACGTAAATTTAGGGTTCTTTGGCGGCAGCAAGTTGCCGCAGAAGTTGAATGGGTTTTGGTTCCGCAGCAATGTAGCGGACGAAGACGTCAGAAGTTTGAAGGAACAAGGTCTTTAGCTTTCGCAGTATTCGCAACAAGGATTTTTCGAAAGACCTACGGGGCCGCAACGAGGCTTCGCGAGACAAAGCAGCAGGAACTACCAAGGTCAACCAGCCTGGAGGGTTTCAACGTGAACGAACAAGACACGACTGCAGTTCTTTCCCCTATTTCAGGGCAGACTGAGGAGCTTGACTCCCAGTCTGCGCCGACGCAAGCCGCTCAGGGCGGACAGATTAAGGCCGCCGCGGATAGAAAGCGCCCCGGACGGCTGAATGAAAGTAAGCGCATTAAGATTTTTTGCGGATCGGCTAATCCTGCCTTGTGCGAGGAGATCTGCAGGTTCGTCGGTTTGCCGCTGGGCGAGACCAGGTTGCAGAGATTCTCCGACGGCGAGGTTCATTTTCAACTGCTCGAAAATGTTCGTGGCGTGGACGTCTTTCTGGTGCAGCCCACATGCTTCCCTGTTGACCAGCATCTTGTTGAGCTGCTGATCATGATGGACGCGCTGAAGCGCGCATCGGCTGGGCGAATCACGGTTGTGATGCCGTATTACGGCTATGCAAGACAGGACCGCAAGGACCGGCCTCGTGTAGCAATTACATCGAAGCTGGTGGCAGATCTGCTGACTACGGCTGGTGCGAACCGGGCGTTGCTGGTCGATCTTCACGCGGCACAGATTCAAGGGTTCTTCAATATTCCGGTGGACCATTTGTTTGCCAGCCCGGTGCTGGTGAGCTACTTCCGGGAGCTGGAGCTGCCGAATCTGACGGTGGTTTCGCCGGATGCGGGCGGCGTGGAGAGGGCGAGATTCTTCGCCAAGAAGTTGGATGTACCGTTGGCCATCGTCGACAAGCGGCGGACCGACATCAACGTGACCGAGGTGATGAACGTGATCGGCGATGTGCGTGGCCGGACGTGCCTGATCCTCGACGATATTATCGACACCGCCGGAACCATGGTGAAGACGGTGGATGCGCTGCTGGAACAGGGCGCGGAAAAAGTTTATGCGTGCGCGACACATGCCGTGCTGTCCGGGCCGGCGGTTGAGCGCATTGCAAATTCACGGTTGGAAGAATTGATCGTGACGAATACCATTCCGCTGCGCGAAGATGCGTTGCGGGTGCCGAAGATTAAAGTGCTTTCGATTGCCGGGCTGCTTGGACGCGCGATCGAGAGCATTCATATGGAGACCAGCGTCAGTACGCTGTTCAACTAGCAGTGTTATTTCAACGAGCAGCAAAGGGAGCGAGGCTCAACCTCGTGCCCGAAAGGAACATTTCGTTATGGCAGCACCTATTGAAGCAGTAGTCGCAACACCTCGTGAAGGCAAGTTCAACAAGAATGCGGCCCGCCGTGTTCGCGTCGCCGGCAAGATTCCAGCCGTTGTCTATGGCGCGGCGCAGGATGCCGTTGCCGTTACGGTGGACCCTCGGGTCATCACCAAGATCCTGCACTCTGAGTCCGGCCACAACACGATCTTCGATTTGAACGTCGAAGGCGCGGCTGTCGTAAAGGCCATGATCGTCGACTGGCAGCATGAGCCGATCAAGGGCAAGCTGCTGCACATCGACCTGAAGCGGATCGCGATGGACAAGATGATGCGCGTCTCCGTACCCATTCAGTTGATCGGTACGGCAATCGGCGTGAAGAACCAGGGCGGCATTCTGGACCACGTTCTGCGCGAGGTCGAAGTCGAGTGCCTGCCGAGCGATATTCCGAGCCACCTGGACGTCGACGTCTCCGGGCTTGAACTTCACGGCGCGATTCACGTCTCCGATCTGCCGCACTCGGGCAGCATCAAGTTCCTGGGCGATGAAAACGCAACAGTTGCTCACGTGACGGCGGTGAAGGAAGAGGCTCCGGCTGAGGTTATTGCCGCTGCACCGAGCGAGCCGGAAGTCGCCAAGAAGGGCAAGACGGATACAGAAGCTGCTCCGGCTGCCGATGCTAAGGGCGGAAAGAAGTAAAGTGGCGGCGGCCTTGAGGCTTGCAGTACACTTCGAGGCCGCCATCGCAAGGGACGGAAGGGAAGCTACGCGTGAAGCTGATTGTCGGGCTCGGTAACCCCGGTATCGAATATCAGTTCACGCCGCACAACGCCGGGTTTCTGGCAGTGGATCGCATCGCGGACGATTGCGGCGTGGTCTTGACCAATCGGCGGGGACGGGCGCTTACCGCAAAGGCGCGGCTTGCAGGAGAGGATGTTCTGCTGGCCAAGCCGGAGACGTTTATGAATCTGAGCGGGCTTTCGGTGGCCGCGCTGGTTCGTGAGCTTGATATTGCCATTCCGTCAACGGACTTGATCGTCCTTTACGACGAACTGGCAATTCCGCTGGGCACGATTCGCATTCGCGAGCGTGGATCGGCGGGCGGGCATAACGGAGTGAAGTCGATCTCCGGCGCGCTCGGCACGGAAGAGTGGCTGCGCATTCGCATCGGCGTCGGGAAACCGGCTCTTGAGGATGGCAGAGAGATCAAGGCTGGCGGCAAGGATTATTTGCTGTCGCCATTCCGCAAGCAGGAGCTTGTGGTGCTGGATGAAGTGCTCGACCGCGCACGGAGCGCTGTCGAGGTGGTGCTGACCAAGGGTGTTGGCGCTGCGATGAATGAGTTCAACCGACGGCCGGACGAATCTGAGAAGGCTTCGGAAGGATCGAACGGGAAGTAGTACAAGTTGATTTTCCAAACCGTGTTGGCAGACGACACGCAAGCACGGTGCGAAGCAGAACTTCGCAGAAAGAAGTAAACGAATGAATCGTACCTACGAAATCATGTTTATCGTCCGTCCGGACGTCGAAGAAGCTGACATCGACAAGCTCATCGAAGGCTTTTCGGCCAACGTCACCAATGGTGGCGGTGAAGTAAAGAGCGTCGAGAAGATGGGCCGTCGCCGGCTCGCCTACACTGTTCGCAAGTTCAACGACGGTTTCTACATCCTGCTGAACATCGCCGCCGAAGGCTCGCTGATCACAGAGATCGAGCGTCGCCTCCGCGTCTCCGAGCAGGTCATCAAGTTCATCACCGTGCGCATGGACGAAGAAGAGAAGCGCCTTGCCAAGGTGAAGGCTCTGCGCGACTCCAAGGTCAAGCGCAGTGCACAGCCGGTCGCACAGACCCCGCAGGCGCCTGCCGCCACGCCGGATGCTGAGGCCGGTACTCCTGCTGCCGCTGAGTCCGCGGATGAAGCAGAAGAAGTGCCCGCAGTTGCCGCTCCCGAGACGCCGGTTGCCTCCGACGCACCTCCCGAGAACGCAGCCGCCGTTTAGTTTTAGCGCTACCAGATCTGCGATGCCTGCTTGTTGCCGCATCGCGCAACGCACCACGAATCGCTTGATCCCACTTCCGTTCGGCCTGCCAGGCCGAATGTTCAGAGACTCCATCGCGGGTCTGGAGAGGGTGAAGGCACAACGCAATTGAGAGGGAATCATCATGGCTGACGAAACCAGCACGCCGCAATCGACTGAGCAGCACGCACCTTCATCGCGTCCGGCACACGCCGGGCCACATTCGGGTCCAGGAGCAGGCGCTCCGCGCACGCCCCGTCCCGGCGGCGGCCCCGGCGGCCGCAAGTTCTTCCGGCGCAAGAAGGTCTGCAAGTTCTGCACCGAGAAGATCGACGCCATCTCCTACCGCGATGTCCGCCTGTTGCAGGGCTTTGTCGCTGAACGCGGCAAGATCGTTCCGCGCCGCCTGACCGGCGTCTGCACACGGCATCAGCGCCGCCTGAGCCTGGCGATCAAGCAGTCGCGCAACATCGCTCTGCTCGCCTTCGCCGCACGCTTCTAAATTAATCGCTGCGCAAGCGGGGATTACCTGCCACGCAAGACTGGCCTATGAGATAGGCCAGACAGGAATCGGAGAAACTGCAATGGAAGTCATTCTGAAGGAAGACGTAAACAAGCTCGGGCATCGCGGCGATGTGGTCAAAGTCGCCGACGGTTACGGGCGCAACTATCTGCTGCCGGGCAAGCTCGCCATCGAGGCGACTGCCGCCAACAAGGCGGTCATCGAACAGATGAAGGGTTCGGCCATCCGCAAGTCTGCCAAAGAGAAGACTGAGGCAGAGGGGCTTTCGACGCAACTCAATGAGATTGAGCTTGTGTTCGAGCGCAAGGTCGGCGAGCATGAGCATCTCTTTGGTTCGGTTACTTCAGGCGATATCGCGCACCAGCTCGAGGAGAAGGGCTTCAAGATCGATCGCCGCAAGATCTCGCTTGAAGAGCCGTTGAAGACCATCGGCGAGTATCACGTGCCGGTCAAGCTGCACCGCGAAGTGACCAGCCACATCAAGGTCACGGTCAAGGGCGATCAGCCGGAAGCGGAAACAGTCGCCGCCGAGTAGTTCGTTTCATTGTTTATGCAAAGCGCATCTGTCTTCGCGAATTTCTGTGAAGACGGATGCGCTTTGTTGGTGCTGAAGGACGCCTATTCCGTCACCGTGTTAGGGTGTTTGTCAGGCAGCGCAATCAAAGGCATCCTGTCTCATTGAAATTGCGAAAGATTTTTGTCCTTGACTATGTATTCTGCTCCAGACCCTGCCAAAACTCCGTGGACTCGTTTCAAGTGGCAGAACGCGATTGCCTTCCTTGTTGTGTGTGTCTGCACCCTAACGTTTGTTGCTACCGTCGATGGCATCTGCACAACCCTTGTAGCGCGCAATCAGCTTCAGGATCATGATTTCATCTCCTATTGGGCATCGGCAAAGCAGATCAGGCGCCACGCAAATCCCTATTATGGCAATGCCATTTTGCATCTGGAGCGTTCGGTGGGGTTCACTCGCAAAGATCGCGCTCTGATTATGCGCAATCTGCCGCCCGCCCTGCTTTTGGTGCTTCCATTTGGATTCTTGAGTCTACGTGTGGGAAATATTTTGTGGTGTGCGCTGCTGCTTGGGTGCCTGATTGTTTCGGTGAGAATGCTTTGGATCATGCATGGCCGGCCGAAAAATCGCAGGCATTTCCTGGCTTATTCCTTCGGCCCTGCACTTGTATGTGTGATCTGCGGGCAGACTGGCCTGTTCGCTTTGCTTGGGTTGGTTCTCTTTCTGCGATTGCATCGATCACACCAGTTTTGGTCCGGTGTTTCTTTATGGCTTTGCGCGTTGAAGCCGCATCTATTTCTCCCCTTCTGGGCCGTCCTGATTGTCTGGATCATATTTACTCGCAGCTACCGAGTGCTGCTGGGTTTGTGCGCAGCTTTGGGCGTGAGTTCGCTGGCGGTCTTTTTCCTCGATCCGCTGGCATGGGCACAATACCGCCAAATGATGCGTGGCGCCGGGATTGGAAAAGAGTTTATCCCCTGTTGGAGCACAGTGTTTCGCCTCAACGTTGATCCACATGCGATGTGGTTGCAGTACGTTTTTGCCGCGGTGGGCTGCATCTGGGCGATCGGTTACTACAGGAAACATCGCGATACCTGGGACTGGATGGAACATGGCGCACTGCTGATGCTGGTTTCGGTTCTCGTGAGTCCATATGCCTGGATTACCGATCAGCCACTGGTCATTCCTGCATTGCTGCAAGGCGCGTATCGCACATCTCGAAACTGGATAGCCCTGATCGCCCTGGCAAGCGCCGCTATCGAAGGCGGCTTGCTCTTGAGCGATCCTATTATGCACTCAGCCAAATATCTGTGGACTGCACCTTTATGGTTAGCCTGGTATCTCTGGGTAATGCACAAACATGAGGTCCGCAACACGAATCCGGTACTGCTTGCAGACCTGTCCCGGAGTTAGCCTCGACGCGACGGTATAGAACATCATGCTCCGGTCAAACCTACTCGTACTTGAGAGTTTGTACTGGGTCGAGCCGGGCTGCGCGGTTGGCCGGGAGTGTTCCGAAGAGGATGCCGACCAGCATTGAAGTGCCAAGCGCAATGACCGCGGACCAAAGACTGATTGGGATCTTGTAGGGAGTCAGCAGACTGACCGACAAGGGAATCGCCAGGCCGAGCAGCGTGCCGACGAGACCTCCAGCCAGCGAAAGAAAGACCGCCTCGGTGAGGAATTGCAGTCGAATCTCAAGGCTTGTCGCTCCCAGAGCTTTGCGAATGCCGATTTCCTTGATTCGGGCCTGCACATTCGCCAGCATACTGTTCATGATGCCGACGCCGCTTACGATGAGCGTGATGCTGGCAGCTAAAGACAATACAACGGTCAGCATGTCAGCGATCTTTGCCATGATGCTCAGAAAGCCCGTCATGATGAATGGAAGATAGACAGAGGACGAGCGATGACGGCTCTTGATGATCGCAAGGATCTGTCGGGACGCAGGAACTACCTCTGCCGGGTCTCGCATGGTAAAGAAGATCTCCTTCACCTTGTCGCTGCCGGTGAAATAGCGCGCAACGGGATAGGGAACAAGGAGCGTCTGATCGCTGATCTCGGATAGTCCGAAAGTTGTGACACCCTCCTTGAAGACCCCGATGATGATGAATGGAATTCCTTCTACGGTGATATTGTGGCCGACGGCGGCCGAAGTGCTGCCAAACAACGCCTTGGCGAAGGGTTCGACGATAACCGCTACCTTGGTCCGCGAAGCGGTATCTTGATCGTCGAAAAACCGCCCCGCAACCACGGCGAGATTTCGCACTGTTTTGTATTGAGGCGATACCCCGAGGAGCATGGCGTCTTTGGTGACTCCACCACCTATACCGACGCTGTAGTGGACCTCAAGCATGGGTGACGAAGCGACAATGTCCGGGACCTGGTCCAGGACAGCATTCATATCTTCGTAAGTCATCAGATCGGGCGTGGTGGTATTGTTGGGGCCGGGGGTGGTGCCGCCGACATACTGCATCTCGACCTTGTTGGGGCCAATACTGGTGAGCTCATTGAGTGCATACTGCTTGCCCGTCTTCCCGATGGTGACGACCAGGATGATCGATGCTGCTCCGATAATCATTCCCAGCATGGTCAGCAGAAATCGGACCTTATTGGCGCGGAAACTGTCGACTGCGAGTCGCACCACTTCACTGAAGACCATGGTGGACCGTGCACTTGCCAGCGTGCGTTCAAAAGAGGCCGATTTGGGAGAAGTCGGGATTGCCATCTGCTTAAATGATTTGACGTCTTCAAGTATCGCAGCGGTGCAGGCTTTCCTGCTAACTTTTGGCGCGAACCTGTTCAGGCTACAACGTTAGCCAGGGTGCCGATAGGTTCGATGACGATGCGCACCTCGTCGCCGCTGGCGAGCGTGAAAGAATCCGGCGGAACGACACCGGTACCAGTCATCAGAAAGCAGCCGTGGGGGAAGCTGTTGTCGCGGAACAGGAAACTGACCAGGGTCTTCGGGTCGCGCTTCAACTCAGAGAGCGAAGTGCTTCCGGAGAAGGCAGTTTCGCCGTTGCGCACGATCTGGATTTCAATGCGTGTCAATGCCGGAAGCGAGTCGGGACTGAGGAAGATGCAGGGACCGAGGGCGCAGCTTCCGTCGTAGACCTTTGCCTGCGGCAGATAGAGCGGGTTTTCGCCTTCGATGTCGCGGGAGCTCATGTCATTGCCAATGGTGTAGCCAAGGATGGTTCCTTTGGGGCTGATGAGGAGCGTCATCTCCGGTTCGGGGACGGACCACGTTGCATCGCTGCGGATTTTGACCTTGGCGTTGGGCCCGACTACGCGGGGCCCGGTTGCCTTGAAGAACAGCTCGGGGCGGATGGCGGAGTAGACGCGGTCGTAGAAGTCGCCGCCGCCCGCGTCCTTCGATTCTTCGATGCGGGCGCTGCGGCTGCGGTAGTAGGTGACGCCGGCGGCCCAGACCTCCTGGCTTTCGATGGGCGCGAGGATCGAGTCCGACGGAAAGCACTTTGTCCGGTCTCCACGGTCGACAATGGAGCGGCAGTAATCATGCAGGTCTTCGCGCGTGATTAGTGCGTCCCATGAGGTGCCTTCGACGCGGTAATAAAGATTTTCGTTGAGGAGGTAAGGTCCCTGCTGGGTGCGGTAGAGTCTCACGTATTAAGCCTTTCCTGTGGGAGATGTCGATGCTTCGAGTCGTGCGAGGATCATGTCGGTGTCATAGACACATCCACCCCAGACTCCGCCGCTGGCCTGTACGAGCGCGGCCCAGAGGCGAGTGTCGTTGGGGAGTGCCGGGTGAGGTGCGAGGTCGGGCCGTGATGATCGCATGGCGAGGCGTTTGCGGCCTTCGTCAGCGGTGAAGAGGGCTCCGTTTTCGCCGATGAGATCGACGGTTCCGGTGAGGGCGTTGCGGTCGATGACGATCTCGATGATGTCTCCATCGTGAACGCGGCCGATGGGGCCGTTGGCCAGCGCCTCGGGGGAGATGTGGCCGATGCAGGCGCCAGTTGAGACTCCGCTGAAGCGCGCATCGGTGAGTACGGCGACGTGCTTGCAGTGGGGAAGCGCCTTGAGCGCAGAGGTGATCTGGTAGATCTCCTGCATGCCTGCACCGGCAGGGCCGCCGCAGATCAGCACCATGACGTCGCCTTCGAGGATGGCTCCGGTCTTGAGCGCGGCGATGGCGGCCGTCTCGGTAATAAAGACCCTTGCCGGGCCGCGATGACGATAGATGCCAGCCTCGTCTATCAATGACGGATCGATAGCAGTGCTCTTGATAACGCTGCCCTCGGGTGCGAGATTGCCGACCGGAAAGCAGACGGTGGACGTGAGACCCCGAGCGCGGGCGACGTCCGGCGGCATGATGACGTCGTCGGCGTCGATTCTATCTTGTGCGAGTAACTGCTCTTTAAGCTGGCTGCGGCGAGGGCTGTCCTGCCACCAGTTGAGGCACTCGTCGAGGGTCGTTCCGGACACGGTTTTGACGGTGGTATCGAGCAGCCCGGCGCGGCGCAGGTGCAGCATAACCTCGGGGACGCCTCCGGCAAGGAAGACCTGCACGGTGGCGAATTGGCGAGGGCCATTGGGCAGAGCGTCGACCAGGCGGGGCGTGTTGCGATTCACTTCTGCCCAGTCGGCGGCGGTTGGTCGACGCAATCCTGCTGCATGGGCGATGGCCGGGAGGTGCAGCAGCAGATTGGTAGAGCCGCCGAAGGCAGCGTGCAGCACCATGGCGTTCTGGATGGAGGCCTGCGTGAGTATGTCGGCGGTGCCCATCGCGGTCTGATGCATGCGCAGGATGGCTCGGGCAGAGCGCTGCGCGGCATCCAGCCAGATGGGCTGGCCCGATGGCGCGAGCGCGGTGTGGGGCAACGAAAGTCCTAGAGCTTCGCCTATCACCTGCGAGGTTGCGGCTGTGCCGAGGAACTGGCAGCCGCCACCTGGCGAGGCGCAGGCACGACAGCCAATGTCGGCGGCGTATTCGAGCGTGATCTGCTGCTGGGCGAAGCGGGCGCCGATGGTCTGGACCTTGCCCGCGTCTTCCCCGTCTTCTGGGAGAAGCGTCACCCCGCCGGGGACAAGGATGCTGGGAGTTCTGCCGGAGGAGGCCAGTGCCATCATCATGGCGGGTAGGCCTTTGTCGCAGGTGGCGACACCGATGACGCCTTTGCGGGTGGGCAGCGAGCGCATGAGCCGCCGGAGAACGATGGCCGCATCGTTGCGATAGGGGAGCGAGTCGAGCATCCCTTCGGTGCCTTGGGTACGGCCATCGCAGGGATCGGTGACGGCCCCGGCAAAGGGGACGCAGCGATGTGCGCGCAGCTCTCTCGCGGCTTCGGCAACGAGGAGGCCGACCTCCCAGTGGCCGGTATGAAAGCCAAGCGCGATCGGAGTTCCGTCCGCGGCGCGGACTCCGCCGTGAGTGCTGAGGATGAGGAATTCAGGGTCGAGCAAGTGCTTCGGGTCCCATCCCATGCCCGCGTTCTGAGTGAGGCCGAAGAGATTTCCCGAGGGCTGGGTGAGCAGCATCTCGGGTGTGATGGGTAGCGTGCCCTGAGGTCCGGCGGCATGGGTCTTGACCGCGCCGTGATCGAAGCCGGGACTTTCGAGGATGGACGTAATGGATAAGTTCGGGATGGTGTTCTCCGGTGTCCTGTTCTGATTATTTTATGCGTGGGCGCCGATCACGGCTTTCACTTTTCATTTGGTCTGAAGCTGCGGCATGCTCTGGGATGCAGGCTGGCGAAAGCCGAAGAGCATGATCGCGCCGGAGAGAATCAGCGAAACCGCCATCAGCAGATAACCTGCGCGCGAGTTACCGGTGCGGGCCTGCAGCAGGCCTACGATCCAGGCGCCGAAGAATGCACCCAGCGCTCCGCAGCTATTGACCATGGCCATCACCTCGCCGGCGAGATTGCGCGGAATCACCTCGGGAACGATGGCGAAGAATGGGCCGTAGGGCGCGAACATGCCACCGCCCGCGAGAATGAGACAGCCGTACGCCAGCCAGAAGCCGTGGGCCGCAAACAGGAACGAGCCCAGAAGCGCAACGCCTGAGAGTAGAAGAAACGGCCATACGAGCGAACTCCGGCGAAGGGTCTTGTCCGATAAGTAAGCCACGAGAAGCATCATCAGGACGGCGAGCAGATACGGTATCGCCGTCAACAGGCCAGTCATTCCGATTCCAACCGCGCTGCCCTGCCGGATCATGGTAGGCAGCCAGAGGACAAAGCCGTATAGACCGAGGCTCCAGCAGAAGTACTGCGCCGAAAGCAGAAGCACGTCGGGACGTACCAGGGCCTTGAGCAGGCTTGTCACAGCGGGCAGCGCCACTTGCTCCTCTGCGAGTTCACGGCTGAGATACGCGCTGGCCTCCGGGCTCATCCACGGTGCTTTTTCAGGCTTGTCGTAGACAACCCATAGCCAGACGAACGCCCACACAACTGATGGGAGCCCTTCGATCACGAAGGTGATCTGCCAGCCGAAGGAGCGAATGAGGAAGCCGGTGATCGCCGACATCCAGAGGATGGTGCCGGGGTTACCGAGGATCAGGATTGCATTGGCGCGCGAGCGTTCCGAGCGCGTGAACCAGTTGGTGAGAAGAAGCAGCATCGCCGGAAAGATGAGGCTTTCGGCGACGCCGAGCAGCAGACGGTCGATGGCAAGCAGCCAGAAGGCGTGAATGACGCCGGTGAGCGCCGCGAGCGTTCCCCACGCGAGCAGCGCATAAAATATCAGACGGCTGGTATTTCTTCGCCGCGCGTAGGCGATGCCAGGCACCTGGAAGAGGAAGTACCCCAGAAAGAAAAGCGAGCCAAGCAACGCGCTCTGAGAGTCGGTGATGTGCAGTGTTGCTGCAAGACCCGCTGCCGCGCCGAAGCCATAGTTGGCGCGGTCGAGATAAGCAAGGCTGTATGTTACGAAGACCGCGGGCAGAAGGAACAGCCATCGTTTGCGCAGGTCCGTGGTCACTTCTTCAGTTGTGGATCGGTTCAAACAGCGCTCCAGATTCGTCAGACAACTTTACCAGCATCCGATGGAAGATTGTGATTGGCCAGAAAGAGCAAGGAGAGGTCACTCCGGTGATCGATAGCGGTCAATCGCATTGACTCGTATAGAGAGTGCTCCTATAGTGAGTGCCATAGAACTTGTCTCACCGTGCCGGGCCCCTATCTCTCCTCTTCATTTCACGTTGAGACTTCACGAGAAACATTGAGATAAATCAAAGGAGTCTGCCATGAGAGTTCTTCGTTTTCTCGGTCTGATCGCAGCTATCTGCTTCTTTACCGGGCTTGCCGGGGCCACCCCTATCGATTTTCATATGCGCGTTCTCGACCCACCGCCCCCGACGGATCCCTCCTATCCGCTATTCCTCATCTCGTCGACGTCTTTCGACGTCTCCTTTACGGGCTGCGTTTCCGGCGAATTGCCGGGAAGCAACACTGCGACTGGCTGCTTCGCGGGGCGAAATATTTCGGGGCTTGATTGGAACAACCTGCAGCTTGCCTTCCCGAATGTCGGACCGTTGGTCGGTCAGGCGGCAAATTGCGATCCAGGAGTCTCCGATGACATTTTCAGCAATGTGGATTGTCCGGCCTCGCCTGACAACTCGTCGTTTACGCTGATCTATACAGACGGAGTCATTCCCAACGGCGGCTACTTCTTTATTACGGAGGATGGCGTCGATCCGCCAACGGACTTCCCGACGGGGAGAGCAACGGTGGCGACAGTTCCGACGCCAGAGCCCGGCTCAATCGTGTTGCTTTCCACCGGCGTATTACTGTTCGGTTGGCTGCTCTACGGTGAACGTCTTCGTGCATCGCGCCTATCGTAGCTTTTTTTGGTACGGATGATCCCCAGGGAAGTCAGGAAGACCGCTTATGCGTCGCTTTTGGCTATGCCTCCTGTTGTTGCTGCTAACTGGCGGCCAGCTTGTTGCGGCACAGCCAGCAGCGACGATGCACGTCACTCTGGGCAATGCCGCGGTGGAACTCTTCGGCCCATGGAAATTTCGTACCGGAGACGATCTAGCCTGGGCGCGACCGGACTTCGATGACTCCGGCTGGGCCGCGATGGACATGACGCCGCCGGAAGGTACGGCGGACCCCACTCTGGGCAGCAGCGGCTACATTCCTGGCTGGACGGACCGCGGCTTTGCGGGCTACTCCGGTTATGCGTGGTATCGATTGACGATCGATGTGCAGGGAGCGAACGATCCGCTGGCGCTCAAGATGCCCGAAAATGCCGACGACGCTTATCAGGTATACGTCAATGGCCAGCGGATAGGGGCGTTTGGCAGGTTTACGGCCCATGGCGTCACGGCCTACAGCACGCTTCCGCGAGCCTTTCGTCTGCCCGACAACCTTCGCAGCGGCCCGATGACCATCGCCATCCGCATGTGGATGGATAGCGCGACCCCCTTCAACAGCCCCGATGCAGGTGGCCTGCATGAACCTCCTGTGCTGGGCCATGCCTCGGCGATTGCGGCGCAGATCCGCCTCGGTTGGGATGACATCGCTCACGACGTAGGCAGCGGATTTCTCGAGGTATTGATTCTGCTGCTGGCGCTGATTGTGGCCTCCAGTCTTTTCTGGCTGGACCGCAAAGAATCCGCCTATCTCTGGCTGGCTCTTGTCTCACTGATCACGCTGATAGGCAATGCAATCATCCTGCTCGTTAACTTCCTGGCATGGATTGGGCAAACGCCAAGCGTCATTCTTGAAGATGATATTTTGACACCCGTGCGGATCGGGCTGTGGGTCGTGTTTTGGGGCTACTGGTTCCGCATAAATCGGATAGGCAGGCTGCATCGAGAGGTGTGGGGATTGGTGGCCCTACTGGCGGTAGGAACAGCTTTGCTTCGTCCTCCGCTCTATGGACAGGTGGTTGCCGTGGCCGCCGCAATTTATCTGGTGCCGTTTCTGCTGGTGGTAAAACTGGCTTTGGCGGCGCTGCTGTTCTGGGTGACGTATCAGGGCATTCGACGGCATGAGGCCGAGGGGTGGTTGGCGCTGCCCGCCGTGCTGCTGGCGGCCATCTCTCAGTATCAACATGAACTGCGCCTGATTCATGTTCCGACGGCCTTCGCGCTTTTGGGCTTTCAAATCTCTCTTGGTACCGCGTCCACAATGGTTTCGTTGTTGCTCGTGACCGTGATGCTGTCGCGGCGCTTTCTGCACGCACAGCGTAAGAAGGAGCAGTGGCGGCTCGAGATTCAACAGGCCCAGCATGTACAGCAGGTGCTGATTCCAGAAAAGCTGCCCACCGTCGCAGGGTTGACCATTGAAAGCGAGTACCGCCCCGCGCGAGAAGTCGGCGGAGATTTCTTCCAGATCATTCCGGACAGGGATGACGGCAGCGTCCTGATTGTAGTGGGAGACGTGACCGGGAAAGGATTGCAGGCCGGGATGCTGGTCGCGTTGATCGTGGGTGCCATCCGGTCGACAGCGCAGCACGACGCCGATCCGTTGCTCGTCCTGAATTCGCTGAACGAGGAGTTGTGCGACCGCGAACATGCCAGCGCCACTTGCCTGATGCTGCGGATTGCGGACGATGGCATGGTCACGCTGGTCAATGCGGGACATCTGCCTCCTTATCTCAATGGCCGGGAGATGCAGATGGAGGGATCGCTCCCGCTGGGCGTCATCGCCGAACCGGAGTTTCCGGTGATGTACTTCAAGTTGAAGATGGGCGATACTCTGATGTTGATGTCGGACGGCATCGCCGAGGCGCAGGATGAGCATGGCCATCTCTTCGGATTCGACCGCATCGATCAAATGCTCCGTGCGCCGATGACCGCCGCGTCACTGGCGGCGGCGGCACAGAACTTCGGTCAGCAGGATGACATTTTGGTGCTCAGGATTGAACGCAGGGGTGAACCGAAGGCTGTTCCGCAGTTAGAACCGGCGATGGTCGAGACCTGACAATCTGGATTATGCGTCAGGTGGTAAACGCGGCACACGCAGTTTGCTCATCGGGATGAAGGCTCGTGTATTTGGTAATGCCGACCATGGTGAAGACCTTCTGAAAATGGGGAGTGAGGCCGAAGGTCTTGATGGTTTGACCATGTTTGCTGGCCGCAATCATCATCTGAATGACGAGCGCTATGCCGCTGGAGTTGAGATATTCGACCTTCGAAAAATCGAGGAGAACGCGCTTGGCGTCTTTCGGGAGACCCTGATAAGTACCGAGCACCGCGGCCTCCGAGGCGCTGGTGATGTCGCCCGCAAAACGGATTACTGTAATGGGAGCGCCCGTCTCGCACTGCACTTCGTCCAGTTTGACCTGTGTGCTTTTTTCCTGCATTGCGTATCTCCTTTGGGCTAGCCGCCTGCGTGATGAAGATGAATGACCATGCGTGCATAGCTGCCTGTTCGCGGCGAACTGACCCACTCGGCCTCGTCGACGAGGGACTGAATAAGAAACATTCCCATGCCCCGCGCTTTCTCTTCCTCGTGCATCTTCTTATCGATATCGGGGGCCATGCCATGGCCCGGTGCGCCTGCGCCGGTGTCGACCACCTTCACTTCGAGCGAGTCTGCGTTCATCGAGAGAACGACGCCGACGCTGAGAGATTCGTCGAGCTTGTTGCCATGCTCCATCGCATTGATGCAGGCCTCGGCGACAGCGGTTTTCAGATCTTCGATACGCTCATCGGTGAATCCCATGATGCGGGCAGCACTGGCGGCGGTATTCATGGCTATCTTTTCGTAGCCCAGGCGGGACGGAATATGAAGCTCGATGGTGCTCGGGTTATTGTCCATTAAGGTCAATCTCCACTATGAGGTCCTCGACAATACAAGCGCCGTCATGTCGTCGCATTGCTCCTGTCCGTCGGAGAAGGTCTCCAGGGTGCTCCATAAAGAAGCCAGGGTGGCCTCCGGGGTGAGTTCTCCGCAATCGGAGAACGCCTGCAGAAGACGGGCTTCTCCAAACTCTTCTTCGCCGCGAAACACCTCAGTCATTCCGTCTGTGTAGACTAGCAGCCGCGCCGAAGATCCAAGCACATATTGCTCGGAGACATAGCTTGAGAAGGGAAGCATCCCTATAGGGGTTCCCGAGGCCCCTATCTTATAGGGGATATGATCGTCTGCTATCAAAAATGCGGGGTTGTGCCCCGCGTTCACTACCTCGATGGTATTCGTCTCGGGATTGAGCCGAAGAAGAAATGCCGTGACATAACGACGGCGGGACTCGGCGCCCTCGTTGTAGTGAAGCAGGTTCATCTGCGTCGCTATCTCCACAAGGGAGAGGTTGGAGTGGAGCATGGCACGAAACGCCGATCGGAAGGACATGCCTACCAGCGCTGACGTGAGCCCTTTACCGGCGACATCGCCAACGACAATCACGGTATCTCCACAGGGCATGGAGACAATATCGAGATAGTCGCCGCCCACCTCATAACACGTCATAGATCGCGCGGCGAGTGCGTAACGCGGTATCTGCGGCATCTGTTGCGGAAGCAAACTTTGTTGAACCAGTCGCGCCGATTCGAGGTCGCTCTCGATCCGCTGCCATTGGATGGTGCGCTCATGGAACCTGGCGTTTTCAATGGCCACAGAAGCCTGCAGCGAAAGCGTCTCCAGAAAGTCGATCTCATCCAGTTCCAGCACACGTCGCGCGGGCAGCAGGACCACGAGGTCGGTGAAGCGGGTCTTACGCTTGTCACAGAGAGGAAACCGCAGCCATGACTCGCCGGACATCTGAGAGGTAATCTCACCGGAGCTTAGAAACACTTTTAGCTCGGCTGGCACATCGCCGTAGGTATGCTCGAACGCGGTGAAGAAGGCGCCGCCCAGTTCAAGCTCGCGAACCACGATCTGAAGCGCAATCCGGAGCACCTCGTCCAACTGAATGGTCGAGTGTATCTGACGGCTTGCTTCCAGCAGCGCTTGCAGACGAATGACCTGCTGCTGGGCTAGAAGGGTTTCGCTGAGTTCCATTGTGAGTCCCTGTCACTCCATGGCCCGTTGTCGGGATGAGTATATGCGAAAGTAGCGGCGCGGCAGAGAGGATTGTGATTTCACGCTGCAGCGCGTCGCATTCAGAGGACCGTTACACCGGTGAGCTGTTCGCAAATATTCCAAAGACGTGCGGCCGCAGCGTTGTCGCGAGCTTGCGGAGCAATCTTTGCCGGGCCGATCTCCTCGCCGGACATCTCCTGAAATCCCTGAGGCCCATAGTAGCCGCCGCCGGTTACATCAGAGGACGTGGCCGCATAGAGGGTCGGAAGCGCGCCCTCCGCATCGGTGTTCAGGAATGCGCCGATCACGTGTCCCAGCACCTTGCGAGCAGCGTTTTCAAAGGCCGAGCGGTCGCCAGTCTGAAAGAGGTTGGTGTTCGCCACGCCAGGATGCGCGGCCACGCTCAGGATGTTCGAGCCCGCAGCGCGAAGCCGCCGATCCAGCTCCAGCGCCAGCATCAGGTTGGCCAGCTTGGACTGCTGGTAGGTCTTCATGGGAGCGTAGTTCCGCTGGTATTGCAGATCGTCAAAGTTCAGATGTCCGCGTTTGTGGGCGATGGATGCGATGGTGACGATGCGGGGCGCCTCCGACGATTTTTCGCCAGCTTGCCGAAGCGCTGGAAGCAGAAGACCGGTCAGGGCGAAGTGGCCGAGCACGTTAGTGCCGAACTGTAGCTCGAAGCCATCGGCTGTCTGCAGCCGTTTCGGTGGAGCCATGACTCCGGCGTTGTTAATGAGGATGTCGAGCGGTTGGCGCTGCTCGAGTTGCTGAGCGGCGAAGGCGCGGACCGAAGCGAGCGATGCCAGGTCAAGGATGGCTAGCTCGATATTCGCTCCGGGCGCATCATCGACGATGCGGTTAAGGGCGGCTTTGCCCTTAGCGCGGTCGCGGCAGGCGAGGATAACGTGCGCGCCTTTGCGGGCAAGGGTGAAGGCTGCATGGTAGCCAATACCGCTGTTCGCGCCGGTGATGAGAACGCGCTTGCCCGTCTGCGAGGGAATGTCTGCTGATGTCCAGGAGTGGCTCATCTGTGTTGGATGTTTGGAGCCCGCTTCGGGCACAACCTTTTGTCTCGATATTTTATGGCATCATCGAAATGCGCAGGATATCGGGCTTCGCTATAGGACACTTAGCTGCATTACCGGTGTTGACGTTCACTTTGCTGGTATTTGCCGGCTCGCTGGCTGCTGGGCTGCTGGGTGCACTTACCGGCCTTGGCGGCGGCGTTGTTCTTGTGCCTCTGCTCACAGTGGTCTTTCATGTCGATATCCGCTACGCAATCGGGGCATCGCTCATCTCCGTAATTGCAACCTCTTCCGGCGCTGCGGCCGCTTACGTGCGAGAAGGCTTTTCGAGCGTACGAATCGGGATGTTTCTGGAAATTGCGACCACCATCGGCGCTATCTTTGGAGCATTTCTGGCTACGCGAATGCCGACGCGTGTGCTGGGCATTACCTTTGGCGTGGTTTTGCTCTATTCTGCGTGGCTGTCCTGGCGGCAAACTCGCTTCCATGAATCTGAAGCTGTGAGGGTGAGTCCGTGGTCGGATCGGTTGCGACTTTCGGGGTCTTATCCCGATCGCTCGGGCGGGGAGTGCAGCTATAAGGTCGACCGGATCTCGGCTGGATTTGCGACTATGTTTGGTGCTGGAACACTCTCGGGGCTGCTGGGAATCGGGTCAGGCGCTGTGAAGGTCCTGGCAATGGATCGAATCATGCGCATCCCTTTCAAGGTCTCGACCACGACCAGCAACTTCATGATCGGGGTGACGGCGGCGGCAAGCGCGGGCATCTACCTGCACCGCGGCTATGTCGATCCGGGGCTCGCGTTTCCTGTAATGCTCGGAGTGCTTGCCGGATCGCTGCTGGGTGCAAAACTGTTGGTTCGGGCGCAGGTCTCGCTGCTACGCAGCATCTTTACCGTCGTGATTCTGGCGCTGGGCGTGGAGATGATTGTGAACGGCTGGGTGGGGAGGTTGTAATGGCGCATCGTCTAGCGCTCGATGACCAACGCATGGAGACCATCATGGGGCGGCTCCTCCAGGTTGGAGTGCTGCTGGCCTCGGCGGTAGTGCTCGCAGGGGGCTTTCTTTATATCCGGGCGCATCTTGGAAGTATAGTGAACTATCGCACCTTCGCGGGGGAGCCTGCCGCTCTGCGCAGTGTCAGAGGGCTCTTTCGACTACTGATGACGGGTGATCCGGCGGCTGTGATTCAGGTCGGCGTGATTTTGCTGATTGCCACTCCGGTTGCCCGCGTGGTTTTTGCCGTGGTTGGCTTTGCGCTGGAGCGGGATAAATTGTATGTCGCAGTGAGCGTGACAGTGCTGGCGGTCTTGATGGCTAGCCTGATTTATTCCATCTGAAGTCAGTGCCGCTTCAGGGAGTGGCAAGTGCAGCTTCGATGCTGGCGTTGACTTCAGCCTGGGCGAACTCGGCCGTAACGCGGATGCCGTTCATGATTGCTTTCTCGTTTGAGGAACCGTGGCCTACGATGCAAACTCCGCGAACCCCCAGCAGCGGTGCGCCGCCGTATTCGGAGTAATCGAGGCGCTTCTTGAATTCGCCGAACGCCTTGCGCGAGAGCAGCGCGCCTACCTGCGAGGTGACGGTGGATTTGAGCGACTCGCGCAGTGTGACGGTGACCAGCTTGACGATGCCTTCGCTGGTCTTCAGCGCCACATTGCCGACGAAGCCGTCGCACACAGTCACATCACTATGGCCGTTGTAGAGATCGCGGCCCTCGACGTTGCCGATGAAGTTGAGACCGACAAGCGAGCGCAACAGGGGAAGAGTGTCACGGGTGAGCGAATTGCCCTTTGAGTCCTCTTCGCCGATAGAGAGGAGTCCAACGCGAGGACTGTGGACCTTGAGGACGTTTCGCGCGTAGATGTGGCCCATGACAGCAAACTGAACGAGATTATCGGGGTCGCAGTCGACGTTGGCTCCTACGTCAAGCAGAAGCGAGGGAGTGCCCAGCGACGTCGGAAGAACGGTAACGAGCGCAGGGCGGTGAACGCCAGAGAGCATCCCCAGAACCATTTTTGCCGTAGCCATCGCGGCCCCGGTGTTGCCTGCCGTGAAGAAACCGGCGGCACGGCCTTCGCGAACCATCTTGAGGCCGACACGCATCGAGGAGTCGCGCTTGGCGCGGACAGCCTGCGCTGCCTTGTCGTCCATCGTGATCCACTCGGAGGCGGGCACAATGAAGACAGGAAGATGCTGGCCGCGGAGATGCTGGCGGAGGATGGGACGGATAATGTGTTCGGGACCAGCGAGATGGACGCGGACGTCGTACTGACGTGCAGCGAGGATGGCCCCGCGAATCTCGGATTCGGGGGCCTTGTCAGAACCCATTGCATCTACAACGATGTCGATCGGCATCAGCAGGGGACTTTATTATTCAAAATCTGAATGCTAGCTTGCTTCCTTGACCGCGAGAACCTCACGGCCCTTGTACATGCCGCACTTGCGGCAGACACGGTGAGGCAGCTTGCGCTCGTGGCAGTTGGGGCACTCGGAGAGGCCGGTGGGGGTAAGGAAGTCGTGGCTGCGGCGCTTGGCAGTCCGTTGCTTGGAGTGGCGCCGTTTTGGATTAGGCATTGCAGTGTCCCTTTCAATGGGCCGCGGCAGTCAGGCAAAACGACGCGCTGATGACGAAGCAAAACTTTTCTAGTGCTTGAGCTCGAGCTTGGAGGCCAGATCCGCAAGAGCATTCCACTGTGGGTTGGCCGGAGCTTCACCGCAGGAACAGGTTGCAAGATTCAGGTTCTGGCCACAGCGCGGGCAAAGCCCTTTGCAATCTTCTTTGCAGAGGGTACGGCCGGGCAGGGAGAGTAACACCTGCTCACGTACCACATCTTCAAGCGAAAGACCGCTCTCCTGATAATAACCGATTTCGGTCTCGTCCGGGGTAATGGCATGTTCTCCGGCGATTGCGTCGGCCTCTTCGGGGCGGAAGAGGAGGTCGAAGTCTCCGGCGAGAGTCGTGGCGACGGGCTCGACGCAGCGGGCGCAGAGAATTTCAAAGTCCCCGTGGTAGCTGGCGCGGAGGCGGATGTCGTTGACATGCGAGCCTTGATCGCGGTGCTCGATGAGCAGATCTGCGCTGCCCTTGACGGGAAGCGGGCCTACCTGGCGAAGCTCGGAGGTGTAGTCGAGGGCGCCGGGTTGGATGGTTTCGTCTATCTCAAGAGGTTCGTCGACTAGTTGGAGCGGAGTAATGAGCACGTCTTTAAGGGTATGCAGGTTGAGGGTGAAGGTCAAACGGGGCTTGCGGGGCGGCGCCGTTTGACCTTTGGTTACTGCTTCTCGTAGACGGAGGTAGTGTCGAACTCTCCCTGATCAACGGAGATGTGCATGGTGCGGGTGAGGGTTTTGCCGTCAGCGGAGAGATTGAAGGCTGATTTCAGGGTTCCCGGGCTGTTTTGATACATGATCCTCTGGGTGAGGATGAGGGCAGCGTCCTGCCATTCGCCTTTGGTGCTGAGGTACTGGAGAGTTGCGGTGTCGGCGAAGACGCCCTTGGGCGTTGGGGTTTCGGTGCCGTCGGTGGCGAAAGGAAGAGCGTAGACCTCCTTGCCGCGTTCGTTGTCCGACGTTGTGGCCATGGTGCAGGTCGAGCCGGTTTTGGAGAAGACGATGGTCTCGTCTTCGGGAGCTGGGACAGGATCGTAGCTGCTCTTTCCGAGGTTCAGCGTCCAGGTTCCGGTTAGGTCAGGTTTGGCGGATGGAGCTGCGGCTGGCGTTGGCGTTGCAGCGGGAGTTGTCACTGGAGCGGGTGTGGGTGATGAGGTCTGCGCGGAGACGAGGGTTCCGGACAGGGCGAGGACGGCGGCGAGGCAGAGGATCTTTGTCATCGGTATTTTCCTGGTGATCTGGTGGTATGCTCACTTTTCGCACGAATCCTGATGGGACCGGATTGCCCATAATACGCCGGGGGTTGAGCGCCGGGGAGAATATTTTGGTGGCTGGCGGGACTTGACTGATGGCGGATTGGCTTCATTCCTTTCTCCCTTTGCTGGGTACCCCCCACCGGGGTACCTTTTTATAAAGTATCTGGAATCAATACTTTGAATTGGGTGCTTTTCGCAAAGTATTCATTGCAGGAAGTTTGCTGGTAAAGTCTTGTTTCTAAACGATTTAGCCCCAGCGCTTGGCCGGGACTTGTTTGGCCTTTTTCTTAGTGTTTCCATTCTAGCTGGTTGAGTGAAACTCTTTTGCAATGTATATCTTGTTTGTCTTGTGCGGCTTAGGTGGCTTTGGGGCTTGACAAGGGATTTACTGGGTTTTTTCGCGTGAAGCTTGGATGTTCTCTGTAATCAGGTATTTATGTAAATGGACGGCATGAGCAGCTTTGATCGAAGAGATTGCTGAGGGGGTTCAGGGGGTGTGGAAGAGGTGGATGCCGGCGACTCCGGCGGCTCCGGCTTCGAGGCAGGCGGGGGCATTTTCGAGGGTGACGCCTCCGAGAGCGTAGATGGGGGTGGGAGCTGCGGCGAAGCAGGCTGCGCGGAGGGCTTCGAGGCCCTGGCCCGGGTTGATGAGTTCGCCAGCGACGGATTTGTGGAAGATTGGGCTGAAGAGGATGAGGTCTGCGTTATTGCGGGCCGCTGCTACTTCGGCGAGCGTGTGGCAGGAGATGGAGATGATGGGCGGTGGGAGGGTGGCGTCGGCATAGAGTTTGCGAACCTGGGCGGGGGTGAGCTGGCCTGGGGCGGCGGTGAGGTGGACCCCGTGGGCGGCGGAGGCGATGGCGACATCGAGGCGGGAGTTGATGAGAAGTCTGGTTGGTGTGTTGTGAAGGATTTCGAGGATGCTGCGAGTGAGGCTGGCCAGGGCGGCTGCGGGGAGGTCTTTTTCGCGGAGCTGAATGTAGTCGATGCTTTCGGTGGCCCAGAGAGCGGTTTGGCGGAGGAGGGCGCTGAGCTGCGTGGACTGTTGTGGATCCCACCGTTCGCGGTAAGACTGCGGAGGATGGGGCAGCGACGATTCTTGGGGGAAGAGAGTTCGGTTGGTGATGGCGTAGCGGCGCACGGTGTAAGTGTAGGTGATTTGGATTTTGGGTGTGGCGTGGAGAGATGGGTGGCGTAGGATGATGGTGTTGCTGTGATAGGTTAGGAAATGGCGCGTTTTTTGAAAAAAATCGGCCTTGTACAGTGCGATTACAGGCCCTAACCGGACGATGGATTACGCCGCAGCATGGATTTTAATCATCGCTGAGTAAGCTGGGGTAAGGAAATTGTCGATGAGTCATTGCATATGAGTGGTGTTTACGATTTGATCGTGATCGGGTCTGGCCCGGCCGGGCAGCGAGCGGCTATTTATGCGGCCAAACTGGGCAAGAAAGTCGCGCTGGTTGAGATGCGCGAAGTTGTGGGCGGGGCCTGCATCAACACGGGAACTATCCCGTCGAAGACGATGCGCGAGGCGGTGCTGCATCTGTCCGGCTACAACTACAAGTCCATTTATGGAATGAACTATCGGGTGAAGGAACGCATTACGATGGCGGACCTCGCCTTCCGGGTGCAGCACGTCATCAAGACCGAAGTAGATGTGACCGAGGCCCAGCTCTCCAGAAACAACATCGAGATGTTGGTGGGAGTGGCAAGCTTTGTGGATGCGACGCATGTGAAGGTGACCAACTCACGTGGGGCAACCGTCTACGAAACGAAGAATGTTTTGATTGCCACGGGGACCAAGCCGGCCGCGTCGCCCAAGGTCCCGATCAATGGGCACAGCATTATTAACAGCGATCTTGTGCTGGAGATGGTGAATCTGCCGAAGACGCTGATTGTGGTGGGCGGCGGCGTGATTGGGGTGGAGTACACCTGCATGTTTTCAGCGCTCGGAGTGCGTGTGACGCTGATCGAGCGGAGGCCGCGGCTGCTGGAGTTTGCAGACCAGGAGATCGTCGAGGCGCTGAGCTACCATCTGCGCGATTCGCGTGTGACGATGCGGCTGAACGAAGAGGTGGAGTCGGTCGAAGAGATGCCGGATGGCACGGTCGTTGCCAATCTGGAGAGCAAGAAGAAGGTCCAGGGAGACGCGCTGCTGTATGCCGTGGGACGGCAGGGGAATGTGGATGACCTGAACCTGGCGGCGGTTGGAGTGGAGTCGGACGCGCGCGGGCGCATTCCGGTGGATAAGGATTTTCGGACAAAGGTGCCGACGATCTTTGCCGGGGGCGACGTGATCGGGTTTCCGTCGTTGGCCTCGGTTTCGATGGAGCAGGGCCGGATTGCGGCGGCGCGAGCGTTTGGAGACGACCAGGTGTTGTCGAATCCGGGACTTTATCCCTACGGGATTTATACGATTCCTGAGATCAGCTTTATCGGCAAGACCGAGGAGCAGTTGACCGAAGAGGACGTTCCCTACGAGGTTGGCGTGGCCTACTACCGCGAGATTGCGCGTGGTCAGATTCGCGGTGATACGACGGGGCGATTGAAGCTCATCTTTCATCGAATGACCCATGCAATTCTTGGCGTTCACATCATTGGCGAAGGTGCGAGCGAACTGCTCCACATTGGCCAGGCCGTGATGGCGCTGGGCGGAAAGCTGGATTATTTTGTGGATACGGTCTTCAACTATCCAACGCTCGCGGAATGTTATAAAGTGGCAGCTTTCAATGGTTTAAATCGCGTAAGCAAGTTCGAGTAGGCGCGCGCCCCCAGATGGGTCCAGACGAGGCGGAAAGAAGCATGGCAAAGATTGTTGGTGTAGCGGTTTCGGAGCGGATGTCGGCCGGGCTCGTGGTGGACCATAAGCTGGTCGAAGAGTTGCGGCTGTTTCCTGAGCACCCAGACGACAAGTATGCCTTGGTGGAGATGCCAACGGAGAGTTTGGTAAAGACGATCTGTCAGCTGGTGATGCTTGCGGTGGATGGGACGAAGGGCGTTTCGGCGGTAGGGGTTTCACTTCCAGGATTTATCAAGAATGGCGTGGTGGAGGAGTCGCCGAACCTGCCGCAGTTGAAGGGTGCGCGGATCGAGGCGATGTTGGAGGCAGAGCTGCGGAGCCATGATCTGGATATTCCAGTGACCGCGGTGAACGACGGGGATGGCATGGCTGCAGGGTTGGCGGCGGCGCATGGCAAGCTGGACAGCACGATCCGAGTGTGGACGCTGGGAGTAGGGATTGGGTATGGGCGCTATCCGTTTATGCCGGGTGTGTGGGAGGGCGGGCATACGGTGGTGACTCTGGACGAGAAGGAGAGCTTCTGCGGCTGCGGCGGCCGGGGCCATCTGGAAGGCATCATGGGACACCGGGCGATGCGGCTGCGGTTTCTGGATATGGAGCCGGAAGAGGTGTTTGAAGCGGCCAAGGCAGGCGATGCAAGATGCCTGGAGTTCAAACGGATGTGGCATAAGGCGCTGGCTGCGGCCACGTCGACGTCGATCCACATGTCCGGGCCGGGCCGAGTCTTTCTAACGGGATTCAATGTACGATTTCTGGATATGCCGATGCTGCGGGATTACATGCATCAGATGGTGAAGATGAGTCCGCTACAGGGTTACGTGCTGGAAATCGTGGAGGACAACCCGGTGGTGCGGGTGATTGGTGCGGCTATCTCGGCGGAGCAGGCTGTAGGGCGGTAGGCGTAAAGGAGCCTGGGCCTGACGGCTGCTGCGACACGAATACCACAACGCCATTGATCAAACTGTTAGCAGTCGCAACTGCAGATCTTCAGCGCTGACATACAGGGCAGAAGTGGGTGCTGCGTCCCGCTATGGTGATGCGCTGTATCGGCGTCCCGCAGACGGTGCAGGGTTGGCCGGTGCGCATGTAGACGCGATGTTCCAATTGGAAAAAACCAGCTATGCCGTCGGCGTCTACGTAATCGGAGACGGAGGAGCCGCCTAGTTTGATTGCGTGTTTAAGGACTTCGATTAACGCCGTGCGGAGGCGGGTGAGTTCGGCGCGGGTGAGGCGTCCGGCCTGGCGGCGCGGACGGACGCCGGCGCGGAAGAGGCTTTCATCGGCGTAGATGTTGCCTACTCCGTGGAGGAGTGACTGGTTGAGCAGTGCGGCCTTGATGGGGGTTTTGCGGTGGTGAAAGAGGGCGATGAAGTCTTCGGGCGGGATGGTGAGGGGTTCGAGGCCCGGGCCTTCGTAGGTGGTGTCGGCGATGGAGAGGCGGCCGAAGCGGCGGGGGTCGACGAAACGCAGTTCGCGCCCGCTACTGAGGGAGATAATCGCGTGTGTGTGCGGGGGGACGGGGGTCTCGGGAGTCGAGACAAGCAGGCGGCCGGTCATGCCGAGATGGACGAGGAACTGGGCGGCCTTGCGGTTGCGGGTGACGTCTGTGCTGAGGTCCTTGCTCAGGTCGACGACGATGGTTTTGCCTACGCGGTGTACGCGGTCGATGCGGCTGTTGGTGAGGGTGTCGGCGATCTGGTCGGGCGAGGACTTGAAGGTCTGCGGCTTGTTGCTGGTCCAGACGGAGCGGATGGTCTGGCCGTGGGTGCGGTCGTGGACTCCGTTGGCTATGGTCTCTACTTCGGGGAGCTCTGGCATGACCTTTGCAGTATAGGTGGATTTCCAGGCTTGGCGTGATGGCAGAAGAAAGAACGGCCAACGGTCACGAATTAGCTATAGCGCGCTTCCCCCGCCACGTCAGACGAAGGACGCGAAAAGCCTGCAAGGCTGGCACGGGCTTGGGGGATTTTGACGAATCCAATCTTTGCTACAATTGGGTAACGGAGATTACTTAATAATTTCCTTTTTCGTTTTGCTTGAGGCGTACGCTTGGGCATAAATCCTGAAATTGGTTTCATCCAATGGAAGAGGGCAGGCGAAGAATACAATTTTGGTCCAACCAGTTTTTTAAGACGTAACTGGTTGAAAGTACTACAGGCGCGTAGCTCAGTTGGTTAGAGCGCTACCTTGACACGGTAGAGGTCAGCGGTTCGAATCCGCTCGTGCCTACCATATTCTTCAATCAGATACGAATATCTGATCATCTCATAAGATATTTTTCCATTCCACTTTTCGTTCCGCTATTGGACCTTCTCGTTGCAGCGCAACGTTTCGAGAAGCCGTCCTTCAGTTGCCAACGGCCCGGAAGCGAAAGCGTCACTCCATCGTGCCAGACTCGGCGGAACGATTTAGGTCCCCTGAAAGTTAATCTTTCTTCAAGTTGGCAACTAAATCTGGAGATCCAGCATCATGGCCTAGCATGGTGCTGGCACGTACGCGAGGACGAAGCGCGGGTCACGTAACGCTGGTTCTGTCCATCTAAGGCTCCTTCCCTTCGCGTAAAGAGATCAGTTTCTGACGAGGTGCCAAGCGCACCCCGGAGGTTGCAGCTTTTTCAGCGCGTTGCTCAGCGATGTGATCGGCTCGCTTTAGGTCGGGAACAGAGATTCCAAGATCAAATCCTGCCCCCGGCAGTATTCCCAGGAGGCTTTGGTATGAATTTCCTAACGATAACTACTCGCCCGGCGGTATCCGACACGCCAATCTTAGATTCCAGAACTCTGAGAACCCAGTGCAACGCATTCGTTGCTGATTTTCGCAACCGCTTCGCAATCTATCTCGGCATCGTACTAATGCTGGGAGCCCCAACGTTAAGCTTCGGGCAGGCCACGAGTGGTGACCTTACGGGTGCCGTGAAGGATCCCAGCGGCTTTGTCATCGTGAAGGCCAATGTTGTCATCACCAATGAGGAGACCGGCGTCGCACAGACTGTTGAGACTGGGGCCAGCGGTGATTACCACGTCTCCAATCTCCTTCCGGGCAAGTACGACATTGCCGTCACCGCGACCGGCTTCAAGCCCTACACCCTTCGCGGAGTCGGCGTCGAACTTAACAAGACTTCCACGAGTGATATCACTCTCGCGGTTGGCGCTGGCACCACCGTAGTGGAGGTTTCTGCGGAAGCAGGAGCGGTTCTTGATACCACCAGTACTAACCTCACCACTACATTCTCCAACACTGAGACGTCGTTGCTTCCCACTGCCTCTATCGGAGGTGCCACAGGGACTGGTGTGCAGAGCGGTGTCCTGAACCTGTCGCTGCTTAGCCCCGGCGTTGCCTCAACTGGAGGTCTCGGACTCGGCGTCGGTCCCTCTATCGGCGGGAATCGCCCTCGCAACAATAACTTCGAGATTGAAGGCATTGACAACAATAACAAGGCAGTTACCGGTCCGCTTGTCTATATCGGCAACGACGCTGTCGGCAACACGACCATCATTACCAACCAGTTCTCGCCAGACTTCGGCCACTCTTCAGGTGGCCAGTTCAACACCACTGTCGTCTCCGGAACCAACAAGGTCCACGGCAGGGTCTACGAGTATTTCCAGAACCGCAACCTGAATGCAGCCAGCGGAATCGCAGGCGGTAAAGTCCCGAATCCGAAGTATGACAATAATCGATATGGCGGGCAGATCGGTGGGCCAGTACGAAAGGACAAGTTATTCTTCTTTGCGAACTTCGAGCGAAACACTCTTGGTCAGAACGTGAGCGCCTACATCTGCGTCCCGACCGCCGCTGGTATCGCAACGCTCAACAACTTGGCGCCCAGCTACGGTTTCAGCCTGAACAACCTCCAGCAATTCACCAAGTACACGCCCATAGCCAACTTCGCTGGCGGCGCACAGGTGACTTCTGTCAACGACAATGCATGCGGTACCGAGACGTCGGGACCGCAGTACATCACCGTGACGGACGGCGGCGCGGCATCGACACAGGTCCCACTCGGCAACTATCTGATCAACGCCGGCGCTCCTCTTCTCTTTGACTCACTGACGACCAGTGTCGACTACACCATTTCCAGCACCGACTCCCTGCGGCTTCGCTATATCCACGATTGGGAATCGCAAACGGACAGCGGAGCTACGTCGGGCGAGACTCTCCTGCCAGCCTTTTTCACCCAGGAACCCTTCAAGTGGCACCTCTTTGCTCTCTCCGAGTACCACCTTTTTACGCCAAACCTGGCCAACGAATTCCGCGTCGGATTCAATCGCTATGCGAATACTCTCACGGCGGGAAACTTCAGCTATCCCGGTCTGGACATGTTCCCCTATCTCCAGTACGGAGATATGGGCCAGCTCACGCTCGGGACAGACGGCAATGCACCCCAGTTCACTATCCAGAACCTCTATCAGGTGACCGATAACGTCTCCTACGTCAAGGGCAAGCACACCTTCAAGATCGGTTTCGATGGCCGCAAGTACATCTCGCCGCAGGGCTTCACGCAGCGTGCTCGCGGCGATTACGAATACAACACGCTCGATGTATTCCTTCACGATCTCTCCCCCGATTCTTTCGGCGAGCGATCGAGCGGAAGCCATACCTACTACGGTGATCAGACCGCACTATACGGCTACGGGAATGACACCTGGCGCGTCACCCCGACGGTTACCATCAACGCTGGCCTTCGTTATGAATTCACCTCCGTTCCCACCGGCGAGCGGGCACAGGCACTCAACATCTTAGCGTCGGTTCCGGGTCTTGTAAGTTTTCACGCACCGCAACCGACCTATACCGCCCTCGCGCCCCGCTTCGGCATCAATTGGGCTCCCGATGAAAAGACCTCTGTACGGGCTGGCTTCGGCATCGCCTACGACGTGCTGTTCGACAACCTTGGTACCCTCACGTTCCCCCCGCAGTACGCCGTTACTGAGGATGTTGGCACCGCGGCTTTTCCGGCGGGCCCTGACTTCCTGAAGAACGGAGGTCTGCCTCCGGGGAAGGGCAGCGGCACCACAGAGTTTTGTCTGGCGGGAACCGGACCAGGAACCGGCGTGCCGTGCAGTCCCGATATCGCCACGCAGCGTCAACAGACGTCCGCCTTTCTTCCCGACCAGATTCTGCCTTATGCGGAGACCTACACTCTTACCATTCAGCGCACCCTAGGGACCTCTTATACAGCTGAGATCGGTTATATCGGGACACGCGGCATCCACTTGCCGACACAGGACCAGATCAACATACAGCCGAGAGTAACGCCTGACAACCAGCTTTTCACGATTGCGGGTTCGACGGTCCTCGAGTCCGCTGGCAGCGCCGCCACCACTCTCGCTGCGATTCAGAAGCTATCGAACATCGTACCGGCCTGGCATTTCCCCTCCGACGGGCTGGGCGGATTCACCAGCAAGATCACCTCGTACCAGCCCTACTCGCAGTCCAATTACAACGCTCTGGTCGCCAATATTACCCGCCGCTTCGAGAAGGGTCTGCAGATGAATCTTTCCTACACCTGGTCGAAGACGATGGATGATGCCACGGCCGAGGTCTTCTCAACGGTGCTCACCCCGCGTCGCCAGCAGAACTCGCAATGCATCTCCTGCGACTACAGCCGTTCGGCACTCGATCGTACCCATCGTCTCTCGCTTGAGGTTCTCTACGATGTGCCGATATACAAGCACTCCAACAGCTTCCTCCTCAAGAATCTCGTCGGCAACTGGGTCATCGCGCCCATCTACACCTACGAGTCGCCTGAGTATGCAACCGTACTCTCTGGAGTCAACTCGAACCTGAACGGTGATACGGGGGCCGCAATCGATCGCGCCATCGTCAATCCAAACGGGGTGAAAGGGACCGGTAGTGGCGTCACTGCAGTAACGAACGCAGCCGGCGACACGATTGGCTACACTGCCATTAATCCGAATGCTTATTACATCCAGGCGGGCCTTGGCACATCGCCGACTGCCGAACGTAATACGCTGCCGATTCGCCCCATCGACAACCTCGATGTCGCCCTGTACAAACGCCTCACGGTGCGCGAACACTATTCACTGGAAGTGGGAATTCAGGGCTTCAACGTCCTCAATCATCCGCAGTACCAACCCGGTACCGTCGATAACGTAAACAACCCCAGCTATACCTCCAGCTTCAACTTCCAGACCGTGACTAACGCCTTCTTCAATCGCCCGGAGAAGGAGTTCCTCAATAACGCCCGGACCATGCAACTCTCCGGCAAGATTATTTTCTAGACCGGGTAGCACACTGCAGCAAAAAAGAGAGATCGCTTTGGTGGTCTCTCTTTTTTATATTCGCCAGCAAACGGTGCTATTGAGCGATGCTTTTCGCTGCCCGTGCGTTCCTGATAAACCCGGCGAGTTTGTCACGGTCCTTTCGGCCAGGCGCCTTTTCTACGCCGCTCGCCACATCCACACCCCACGGATTCAGCTCGAGAATAGCCTCTGCCACATTTTGTGAATGCAGACCGCCAGCCACGATCATCTTTAAACGTCGGTCGCCATTGGATAGAACGTCTCTCGCCGCCGCCCAGTCAAAGGAAACGCCGGTCCCGCCCGTGGCCTGACCTACCTTCGAATCAATCAGTATCCGCTCGATAGCGTGAGAAGCTTCTATCGCTTTGAGGCGTTGCCGTACCGCCTTCGCGCTCTCCTCACCCTCATCCACGGCCCAATGAACGGTCTGGATAATGCCGATTTTGCCCTCAAACATCTCGTTCAGCCGCCTTGCCAGAACAGGCTCTTCGCCGCCATGAAGCTGCACCGCGCTCAATCCTGCCTCACGCACGGCTGCGGCAATCTCTTCCGCGTAACGCGAGTCGAAGACGCCGATCCGCTCCACGCTCTCGGACAGATGCGGTGTGATCTGCGCTACCTCTTTTGCGGTGACACGGCGCCTGCTGGGTGCAAAGACAAACCCGACAGCATCGGCTCCAAGTTCGGTGGCCATCTGTGCATCGTCGAGGTTCGTGTTGGCGCAGATCTTGATCCACATAGCTAAATCCCCACTGAGTACTCTGAATTGAGCAGCATTGCTAATGCTGCTGCAGGGTCGGGTTGTCTCATCAATGCTTCACCAACTAGAAAAGCCTCATAACCGGCAGCGCGGTACTTCGCAATGTCGGCTGCCGTGCCGATACCGCTCTCCGCCACCATCATCGCATTGGTGGTCTTCCATTGAGCCAGTTCGGTCACCAGTTCAGGGTGGACCGTAAAGGTCCGCAGATCGCGGCTGTTCACTCCAATGAGATTGAAGCCCAATTGCTCGGCGCGGTTCAGCTCTTCGCGGTCATGTACCTCGCACAAGATGTCGAGGCCCATTCTACGTGCCTCGTCGCGGAGATCGCTCAATGTCTCGTCCGTATGCGCCGCTACGATCAACAGGATCGCGTCCGCACCCGATGCTCGTGCTTCAAGCATCTGGAAGCGATCAACCATAAAGTCTTTGCGCAGGCAGGGAATCCGCACTGCTGCCGACGCTGCTTCCAGATGTTCGAGCGATCCCTGAAAGAAACTCTCATCGGTCAGCACGGAGAGCGCTGCGGCGCCGGCTGCCTCGAACATCCGCGCCAGGGTTGCCGGATGGAAGTCTGCCCGAATCAAACCCTTCGACGGAGAGGCCTTTTTGATCTCCGAGATAATCGCAGGTCCGCTCGCGGCTGCTGTACGCAACGCGGCGACAAAACCGCGAGGCGTGTGTGCGGCAGCCTTCTGCTCCAGCGTCGTGTAATCCGCCGTGGCTTTGCGTGTGTTCACCTGAAGCGCTGTATTAGCGAGAATCTCGTCAAGCTTTGTTGGCATACTTTCATTTTACTTGCACGGGAAACGCGTCTGCCGACGAGCGACTCCAAATCCCGAAACTTACATCTCCGCCCAGCGCCGCAGCAGGTTGTGATAAACCCCGGTCAGTTGCACTCCTGAAGCATGGCCCGGAACATCCTTCGCCAGCCGCTGGATCGCTGTGTCCAGGTCGAACAGCATTGACCGGTCGCTATCGCTGCGAATCATGCTCTGAATCCAGAAGAAGCTCGACACCCGCGCTCCGCGCGTCACCGGCTCTACCCGGTGCAGGCTCGTCGCAGGATATAGCACCATATGCCCCGCAGCCAGCTTCACCGAGTGCATCCCGTAGACGTCTTCGACGATCAACTCGCCGCCGTCATAGTCTTCCGGGTTGGTCAAAAACAGCGTGGCTGAAATATCCGTCCGTATCCTCTGCCCGGTCGAAACCAGTTGCCGGATCGCCGTATCCACATGGGTTCCAAAGTGGCCACCGCCCGTATAGCGGTTGAACATCGGCGGAAACACCCGCAGTGGAAGCGCCGCCGACATAAACAGCGGAGACCGAGCCAACCCGCCGAGCACCATCTCGCCCAGTTCCACCGCTACCGGATGTCCCTCCGGCAGTTGATGATTCTCCTTCACCTTCTGCGCCTGATATCCGGCCGTCACCTTACCGTCTACCCAATCGGCGGCATTGAGCTTTGCTCGCGCCTGCTGCACCTGCACGGCGGTCAACACATCGGGAATTGTAATCAGCATTTGTGTCTTTCTCCGTTACATAAAGTCTAAAACTTGAAGTTCACTCCAATCAGCGCACTCAGTCCAGCACCGGGAATCAGGTGGCTGGGATGCGGTTGATCGATGTAGAAACGGTTCAGCAGGTTATAGACGTTCGCCTGCAACTCCAGCCTGTCGGTTACGGGTCGCCGCATCATCGCGTTGAAGACCCAGTATCCCGGCACCTGCCGCATCGCTACGCTGGTGACGACATATCCCGGTCCATTGGGATTCGCCGCATAGCCAGTCGCCACATAAGGCACAGTCGAACTGGCCGTCCGGCTGGCCACGTAGTTGCCGCCCAGCCCGCCACTCAACCGTAGTGGAAACTTGTGGGTGATGAACGCATTGAAGGTCTGCTTCGGCACATTGGCCAGCGGATATCCAACCGAAGATGGATACAGCTTCGAAAGGATGACAGCGCTATCGAGATACGCATAGCCCAGCACAACGTCGGTGCCTTGCGGCAGCCTGCCCACCATGCTGAACTGCACCCCCTTCACCAACTGGTTGCCGGAGTTCACGACGTTGTTCGAGTTCGTCGGATCGGTCTCCCTCGCATTGTCCTTTTCTGTACGGAACCAGGCGCCATCCAGCAACAGATGCTCATTCATCAAGCTGTACTTCGCACCTGCTTCATAAGTCTCGTTCTTCTCCGGACCCAACGAGCTGCTCGCCGTCGGTATGCTCAAACTCAGCGACTCAGCAGCCGGATTGAAGCTCGTCCCATAGTCGAAGTAGACACTGCCATGTTTGGTCGGCTTGTACACAAACGCCGCGCGATAGCTCGGCTGCTTATCCAGCCTGCTGATCGGCCCAATGGGCGCGCTCACCGTGCCGCCGGCTGGTGGAGCGCCCGGCTGGTACGAGTTGAACACCGTATCGAAGTAGTCCCAGCGAACTCCGCCGCTTAGCTCAAACAAATTCCCAAGATGCACGGTATCGACAAAATACAATCCTGCGCTCTGCGACTTCGTATGCACTACCGAACTGATATATCCAGTGCCGCCAAACGAGTCTGCAGCATTTGGGTGCAACAGGTTGGTCGAAGGAACAGTATTGACCTTATTAATCGTGTAGCTGGTGCGGATGGGATTCGATACTTCCTGCCCACCTTCCACGCCGCCATCGAAGTCGTTCCGCATCCCCAGAACCTTGAAGCCTGCCGTCAACTCGGTCTGATCCCAAAGATCGCCTTCGACGCTCTTGATCTGCAACTGGTTCCGGTTCACCGCAATCGTTGCCGGATCAGTCGCGGGCGTATAGCCGCACGGCTGTCCCGAGTTGATTGCACTCGTTGGCAGGGAAGCGACCACACCTCCCACGGGCACACTGATCGCAGCATTCGAGCAGATCTGCGGCTCCGTAATCTGTGCCTGCCGCGGATAGTTCGCCCATCGCGCAATGCTGTGCAGGCTCACATTCTCGCCGAAGGCATGGCTCACCTTCGCGGTCAGAATATCGTCGTTCGTCTTCAGATAGTTCTCGTCGGGAAAGCCGTAGTAGTTATGCCGAATCGGCCCCGGAGCTACTTTGCTGAAGAACCACGGCAATCCATAGTCGGGCGTATCGCTCTCTGTGAAGTGGAAGTAGCTGATCGTAAAAGGAGTCGTCGAATTCAGCCCGAACGACACCGAAGGAGCCACGCCAAATCGCCGGTTCTCCGCATGAGGTCGTCCCGCCACGCCACCCTCCGTCGCCACGGCATTCAGCCGAAATGCCGCGCCTCCATGCCCAATCCCCGTTAGCGGTTCATTGATATCCGCCGCGATCCGTCGCGTCGCGTCTGTGCCGAACTGCGTCTCCACATTCACAAACTTCTGCAGCTCCGGAACCTTGCTCTCCTGGTTGATGACGCCGCCCGTAGAGCCTCGTCCAAACTGCACGCCCGCAGGTCCCTCCAGCACTTCCACCTGGTCGAAGTTGAAGCTGTCGCGGTAGTAGCTGCCGAAGTCGCGAATGCCATCCAGAAAGATATCGTTGCGCGCCGTAAAGCCGCGAATGGTCAGATTGTCACCCTGTGCGCCGCTCTCGCCCGCCGCCATGCTGATGCCCGGAACATTGCGCAGCGCATCCCGCAGAGTCGAGTTGCCCTCATCGTGCAGCACAAACTGCGGCACCACCGCCACCGTCTGCGGAGTATCGACCAACGGCTCCGTAAACTTCGACATCGACACCGCATCCGATAACCCCGAAGCCGTCACATCCACCGTGTCCGAGTAGCGCAGCCCAACCACCATCGTCGACGCATCCTGCGCGGTATAACTTAGTCCCGTTCCCTCCAGCAGCAGCCGCAAGGCTTCTTCTTCGGTATGCAGTCCGTTCACACCATGCGTCTGAAATCCCGCCAGCGTTCCGGAGGGCAACGTCACGTTCACCTTCAGTCCGGTCACCTGCTCATAATCTTTGATCGCCTCATCCAAAGGCCCCGCGCCGATGTGAAACCGCTTTACCGGAAGATTCGCCGCCGGGGCCGCCGCCCCCGCTCCGGGATCGTTGGTCACCGCTGCGATCGCGCCGCGGCTCGAACCCATCACCGCATAAGCCGCCAGCGTTCCCATTGCCAGCCATCCCCGCCGGCCCCCCACCATCGCTGTCCAGCCAGTCTTTTTCTTATCCTTACTGACCATCTTCAACGTCGTCCGCTTCACGTGCTCTCCCCCTGAAATCAAACCCTTAGGCCTTGGCAAAAGACCGCACTCGTAAAACCGGAAACAGCGTGCGTTCCCTGCGATTTACATCCATGCAGCCAGTCACTTGGCGCGAAAATTGCATGCCTCGTCGTTGACCGCTAATCCTCAAAGCCCTCGTCAATGGCCGAAGCCACCGCAGGTACCTCAAAGCCCGAAACCTTATTACTTCTATTGAAGGGAGTTGAACCGAAACCGAAGCGGGACGCCGCAGTTGCCCGGGCCGTGAACCGACCCTATAATTCAGACAACCTGCAACCATCCAACGGCTCGCAGCTTCCAGGTTCTCGCGGTCTCCGCCAAGAGATTATCCGCGGGAATCTGGACCCTTACATCCAATCCCTACGACTACATGACAAAAACACTGGTGTTAACTTGATGATTTTTAATATACGACAATAACAGTCCTATTTCAATAAAAGATTCCGAGCCATCCAAATTATTGGAACCTGAATTTATTCTTGCTTCCATGCAAAGGTTTTGTTTCTTCGCTTAGCGGCGAATGCGGCCTATTACACCCAGTCCGCGACGGTGACGAACTTCATCCCGGCAGGCTTGTAATTTTGAAGCAGTAGCCTCGTGGCTTCGACCGACGGCAGGCGAGGCTGACCGATGCCGAGGTGGCCCCCATCATGCAGCAGAACATTCGAGGCACGCTTCCGGCTCCGATTCAGCTCGATGCCGCGAACCACATTCCCCAGGATCTTTTCGGCAGGTACGGGGTTCCAGTCGAACGCCGTGATGTTCCACTGGACGGCGGTCAGGCCAAGTTCACCGGCGGTACGTAGTACGACTGGGCGGCGGGCCCCGTGTGGAGCGCGGAAAAAACGGACTGGAGCGCCCAGCGCATCTTCGAGCACAGCATTGCACCCGGCAAGCTCCTGGCGAATGCGGGCGGCGGACTGCCACGAGAGCCAAGGGTGAGTCATGGTGTGATTGCCTACCACATGGCCAGCCGCGGCGATCGATCGCACCAGCGCAGGTCGCTGGCGGACAAAGCCTCCGATGAGAAAAAAGGTGGCATGAACCTGATGCTGGGCAAGAACCTCGAGCAGCCGCTCGGTAGCTTCGTCATTAGGGCCATCGTCGTAGGTGAGAGCGACCTCATCAGGATCGGAGCCCGCAACCAGCACACGCCCAAAGAGTTGCGACTGCGGCCAGAGTGCGGCATAGGCCGCGCCTCCCGCAACAGCAGTTGTAGTGAGGGCCGCGACGGTAGCCAGTTGGATCGATGTCATCTTCCGTCGTCTTTCTACCGGACGAGGCTCAGGCGTGGGCCGGCGTCAGGTGGAGCACAGCGAGGACCTCTTCGACGTGGTTCTCGGGGTTCACCTTGGGAAAGATGTGCACCAGGCGCTGGCCGGAGCCAGTATCGGGGCTGATGATGAAGGTGGTCCGTTCCACACCTTTTACCAGCTTGCCGTACATGCTCTTGGGCCGGAGGAGATCGTAGCGATTGATGAGAGTCATGTCGGGATCGGCCAGCAGGTTGTAGGGAAGGTTGTACTTACGGTGGAAGTTTTTCTGGGCCTTGACATCGTCGCGTGAGATGCCGAGGACGACGACTCCGGCCTGCTGGAGCTTCTGAAAGGCGTCCCGGAAGCCGCAGGCTTCGATCGTACAACCGGAGGTATTGGCGCGGGGGTAGAAGAAGAGAACAACAGGCTTATCGGAAAAATCGGTAAGATTGACGGTCTCTCCATCCTGGTTCTGGAGCGTGAAGTTTTCGACTTTATCGTTGATCTGCATGCAATCCTCTGGCGAATTTAAATGGATAGCTTATAGTCTTTCTGCTGCGTGCTCATGACGCGATTAGTAGCGCATCGATGGCCTTTTCAAGCGACGCCGAATCCTCGACGTGGGAAGCGTACTGGCTGCGGTCGATCTGGCGCATCAGACCGGTGAGCACCTTGCCCGGGCCGACCTCGATGAAGCGTGTGACACCCTGAGCGATCAGAAGCTGGATACACTCCACCCAGCGGACCGGAGCGGTGACCTGACGGACCAGGCAGTCGCGGGCCTCTGCGCGGCGTGTGATGAGCCGTGCATCGACATTACAGGCGATAGGAAACTGAGGGTCGTTGAAGACGAGCGCTTCGAGGTCGATGGCGAGCGCCTTCTGCGCCGGTTCCATCAGGGCGCAATGGAAGGGAGCGCTGACCGAGAGCATCACGGCGCGCTTGGCTCCAGCCTGCTTGCAGAGGTCGGCGACGCGATGGACGGCGTCTGTTGCGCCCGATATCACAGTTTGGCCGGGAGAGTTCAGGTTAGCCGGGGAGACAACGGCGCTGTTAGGCGAGAAGGCGTGCGCCTGCGGGCCGGTGATATTTGTAGTCGGCAGGGGCGTAAGGTCGTCAGAGACCTGGGCGCAGATGTCGTTGATCAGGTCGGCAGAGAGGCCAAGGATGGCGGCCATGGCTCCGACGCCTTCGGGAACGGCCTGCTGCATGTAGCGGCCGCGGTTGCGGACGGTGCGGACGGCGTCGGCGAAGGATAGGGTTCCGGCGGCTACGTGAGCGGAATATTCGCCGAGCGAGTGTCCAGCAGCAAAGCCAGGGACGATACCCTTTTCGGCGAGGATGCGGGCGGCGGCGACAGAGACGGTGAGAATCGCAGGCTGGGTATGCTCGGTGAGCTTGAGTTGCTCTTCCGGCCCCTCGAAGATGAGTTTGGAGAGAGAGAATCCGAGGGCTTCATCGGCTTCGTCGAAGGTGGCGCGGGCCGTGGGGAAGTTTTCGTAGAGGTCTCTGCCCATGCCGACAGATTGCGAGCCCTGGCCAGGAAAGAGAAATGCAAATTTAGTCATCGCCATTAATGGTAAATCAGGAGACTGTCAAAGAGTGCAGCCAAAGGAAAACGTCAATAAAATCGGACTGGAGCTGTTCCCTCAGTGCTGAAAGTGCTGCAAATGCTTCCACTGAAACCATTTGCGGTGGATTCGAGAGTAGAACCCGTTCAATTTTTCAGATCCTGGGTCATTCCAAGGAGGCTGCTATGCCGGGTGATGGACGCAATATTCTCATGGTTCATGCAGAATTCCCGGCCTGCCGCGACGTGAAAGCGAAAGAACTCCTGAGATGTAAGCTGTCCCGGCAACATCCAGTCGTGCGGCTCGAAGATGATGAGGGGAAACTGATTGAAGATAGAAGTATCGCCGCAGAATAATGTCTTTTCAGCTCCTTCAATATCTATTTTGAGTAAAAAGGGGACATATTGAGACTGCGGCTTGGAGGCCAGAAGCGTATCCAGGGAAACCATGTCGATCTGGATACCGTTCTGATCAGTATTTGTGCGGTAACCCATCTCTCCGCCCGTGGTCTGAAGGTAGGCCACGCCGTCCTGCGGGCCTATCCCGGCCTTTCGAAGATCAACGTCCAAACCGGCGCAATTTTTGTCCAGCAGGGCGAAATTATCGGGCGCAGGTTCAATGGCAACGATGTGAGCAGCGGGATACCGACTAGCGAACCATGTGACGCTGGCACCGATGTTTGCTCCGCAGTCAATGATGAGAGGCTTTTGGCCGGCGTCAAGAATGTCCCGATAAATGCGTTCGATGAGCTTACCGTGGACGCCGGTGGGCATATCGTACTGGAGCTGCTCGAAGCATTGTTTAATGGCAAGCGCGTCGCTAGCGCTCCAGCGTCTGTGCACGATTGAGAATTGTCGGTCGCGATAAGCGACTTTGGAGATCTTGAGGTCGTTGGGAATGCCAGGATGCGCCATGCGCCGCACGAGGTGGAGAATTGGACGGACTGCCTTGAAGCCTGCACGGCCAGCACGAGTCGAGCTTACGAGATCAATCACATCAGCCATTGTCGATAGCCTTCCGTTTACCCCATCGCTCAATCAGTCAACACAGAGTGGACGGATTATACGATCTTGCATTGGATTGAGGAAGAAAATCTAAATGAGGGTAGAAATGCAGATCTGCTGAGCCACGATCGATCAGAGAGGCAGGTATTGGCGGGAGGTCGACAAATGATGGAAACGGATTTGGCTAAATGCCGAGGCCGAAGTCTACATTCTCTTCATCGCCGGCGTGGGCGTAGAAGTCGTAGGGAGTGCGATGGTTGAACTTGTAGCGCAGGCGAAGCTCGCGGCCTACAAAGAGGCCCAGAGCCACAGCGCCGAGACCGGCGGAGATCCAGCCGATGGTCCTGAAGAGGGTTGATTCCTGATCTTCCTGGGGCAGGTCTTCGACCGTGGAGTCGTGATGACCCTCGGAAAAGTTGCCGAAGCTGCGGGAGTGCGAACAGAACTTCATATTGTGGATGATATCGCAGGTTTGCGAAGGATGGGAGAGGGCTGTTGATGGAGTGGATGTAGTTAGTTACATTACTTCAACATGCTGGAAGCCGAGGCCGTAGAGCAGCGTGGTGACAGTGGCGCGGGCGTTCTTGCGGGCGGCGTCGAGGATGCCATCGCTGAGGGCATCTTTCTGGAGCTGGTCCTGGGCGCGGGCACGAGTTTCAGACTCGAGATTCTGATCGGCTGACGTCAGCAGGCCGGTGGAGCGGGCGTAGACGCGGGTGCGCTGGTTGTCGATGGTGGTGACGAAGAGTTCGGAGGCGGGAAGAGTGACGTGGATGGACCGGCCGTCGATGCGGACGTCCTCGGGATGCAGCTTGGAGAGATCGATCCCGGCAATGGACTCTCCGTGCACGATCATCAGAAGACGATCGCCACCGAGCAGATCGGGCAGGACGGCGCTGGATTTCGAGCCTTCGATGACAGTATCGAGCGAGTAGACGACGGTTTCGAGACGGTTGAGGCGCTGGATCTTCTGAACGACGGCAGGGACGGAGGTGTCGAAGGTGACGGAGGCACGGCCGGTGACGGCTGTGGCGATACGAGCGAGTACCCCGGAGTTGGCGTGGCGGAGGAACAAGACCACCGCCAAGGCACCGAGGAGCAGTGCAAGAATAAAGGCGAGGAAGGGACCGGTGGAACTCCGTCGTGGCTCGTAGGGGGTCATCATAGGGAATTGGATGCTCGCATCCATCATGCCACGGCAACGCGAAAGCGTGGTGGAAATTGGTATGGTGATACGAGCATGGATTGGCCAAAGAGCGGTATGAAGGGAAAGATTGCATCGAGAGCCGCCTATTTTTGCGGCGCTATCGCAGTTTGCGGTGTTCTCGCGGGAAATTTCGCCGCTGGTCAGACCAGTCGCGTGCAAGCGAAGCGGCCAACCGTTTCTGCTCTGATGCTCAGCGATATCCACTTCGATCCGTTTCACGATCCGGCCAAGGTGAGGCGATTGGCGGACGCTCCGGTGAGCGTGTGGGAAGCGATTCTTGCAGAACCGGCCTCGGGAGATCAGTCCAGCGCATTTGCGGCGGTGCAGCATCAGTGCGGCGCGCGGGGTGTCGATACTCCCTTTCCGTTGTTGCGGTCCAGTTTGAATGCAGCGAAACGCACGGCGCCAGACGCGAAATTTATTATGGTCAGCGGCGATTTGATCGCGCACGGTTTTGGTTGCAGATATGCGGCCGTGATTCCGGGAAGGTCGCAGAACGAATATGCGGCGTTTGCTGCAAAGACGATCGAGTTTGTGACGACCGAGTTGCGCGGAACATTTCCTGGCGTGCCGGTATATGTTGCATTGGGTAATAACGACTCAGGTTGCGGAGACTACCGGCTCGATGGCGGCGGTGCTTTTCTCGCAGCGGCAGCCAGGAGTGTGGTGGCGGGTTTGCCAAAATCGACGGATCAGAAAGAGATGCTGGCCGACTTTACGGCTGGAGGCAACTACAGCGTCATGATGGCCGCGCCGATGCAGAATACGCGGCTGATTGTGCTGGATGATGTTTTCCTATCGCCCAAGTATGCGACCTGCGGCGGCGGACACGACGATGAGGCGGCAGCAACTCAGATCGCGTGGCTGCAGAAGGAGCTTTCCGATGCGAGACGCTATCAACAGCGGGTGTGGGTGATGGGACACATTCCACCAGGCGTGGATATCTATTCGACCTTCGCGAAGATGCGCAATGTCTGCGCGAACGATAAGCCGGAGATGTTTCTCGCGTCAGGGAAATTAGAAGACGTGTTGGTCGAAAATGCAGACCTGGTGCGGCTGGGCATCTTTGCGCACACTCACATGGACGAGTTGCGCCTGCTGGGGCCAGAAGGCAATGCGAGGGGCGGAGAGGTGGCGATCAAGGTCGTTGCGTCGATCTCTCCTGTGAATGGAAATAGTCCTTCATTTACAGTGGCGCGGATCGATCCTGCCGCGGCGACGTTGACGGATTACAGTGTCTTCTCCTCTTCGAATGGGACCGGGATCGATACTTCATGGTCGAAGGAGTACGGCTACGGGCAGACTTATCATCAGGCCGCCTTCACCCCGGCAGCGCTGGAGAAGTTGATTGAAGAGTTTCGCGCCGATCCGAATGCGAAGATGGACGTGAGTCGTGCTTATATCAATGATTTTTTTGTGGGCGACAGATCGTCTTTGATCAAGCCGCTGTGGCCGCAATACGTATGCGCATTACGGCACTCTACGAGCAAAGGGTTTCGTGATTGCATCTGCAGTGCGAGTCAATAGGCAGGCTGGAGACAGAGACCGAATCGTCCAGCCCTGCCGAATTTATTGACCTTTTATGGCTACTGCTGATTCATTTGCACTCGATTGGGTCAGTCGGTTCTTATAGCTGGCCGCAACGAAATCGCGGAAGAGCGGGTGCGGCTCCAAGGGCTTCGATTTGAATTCGGGGTGGAACTGGCAGCCGAGGAAGAAGGGATGGCTCGGGATCTCCACGATCTCGACGTAAGTGGCGTCGGGCGTTGTTCCGGTGAGGCGGAGGCCTGCGCCAGTGAGGACGGCTTCGTACTCTCGGTTGAATTCGTAACGGTGGCGGTGGCGCTCTGAGATTTCGGTAGCGCCGTAGGCCTGCGCGGCGAGCGAGCCCGGTTCCATCACGCAGTCCCAGGCTCCGAGGCGCATGGTGCCGCCCATCTC
The DNA here is from genome assembly GCF_039993895.1 of Edaphobacter paludis. Taxonomy (NCBI): domain Bacteria; kingdom Pseudomonadati; phylum Acidobacteriota; class Terriglobia; order Terriglobales; family Acidobacteriaceae; genus Edaphobacter; species Edaphobacter paludis. The sequence continues at coordinate 3,570,626 of NZ_CP121194.1, read as the reverse complement.
TTCGACGCCGGTAAGCTCGCGGAGTTTATAGATAATGCGGTGCGGCGTCGCGGGGTCGAACTCGCCGGAGTTCGCTTCCTTGAGGCCGCAGACGTTGCGGGCGTATTCGATGCATGCGGTCTGCATGCCGAGGCAGATGCCGAAGTACGGCGTTCCTGTCTCGCGGGCGTAGCGGATCGCGTTCAACATGCCTTCGATGCCGCGCTTGCCAAAGCCTCCGGGGACGAGGATGCCATCGAAGCCCTCAAGCTGCGAGGAGTAATCGTCGGCTTCAAGACCTTCGGCTTCGATCCAGGTGACGCGGAGCTTGAGGTTATGGGCGAGGGCGCCGTGGACGAGGGCTTCCTTGAGAGACTTGTAACTGTCTTCGTACTCGACATACTTGCCTACGATGCCGATGGAGACTTCGTCCTTGGGGTTGTAAGCGCGGTGGACGATGTCCTGCCATTTTGAGAGGTCTGGTGCCTTGGCGTCGATGCGGAGATATTTGAGCGCAAGAGCGTCTACGCCTTCGGCGGCGAAGGTCAGCGGAACCTCATAGATGCTGGCGACGTCGCGCGCGGCGATGACGGCCTGCTCTTCGACGTTGCAGAAGAGGGCGATCTTGCTGCGCATCTCGCGAGGGACGGGGCGGTCGGAGCGGCAGAGGAGGATATCGGGCTGAATTCCGATGGAGAGCATCTCCTTAACGGAGTGCTGCGTTGGCTTGGTCTTGAGTTCCTGCGCGGCGGCGATCCAAGGGATAAGCGTGACATGGACGAAGACGGTGTTGTCCCGGCCGAGGTCCTGGCGCATTTGACGAATGGCTTCGAGGAAGGGAAGAGATTCGATGTCGCCTACGGTGCCACCGATTTCGACGATGGTGACTTCGGTCTCGGCGGCCACCTTTCGCATGGCGTTTTTGATCTCGTTGGTGACGTGAGGGATTACCTGGACGGTCTTGCCGAGATAGTCGCCGCGCCGCTCCTTGGTGATGATCTGCTCGTAGATGCGCCCGGTGGTGAGGTTATTGTCGCGCGTGAGTTTGGCGTGGGTAAAACGCTCGTAGTGGCCGAGGTCGAGGTCGGTCTCCGCGCCGTCGTCGGTGACGAAGACCTCCCCATGCTGGAAGGGCGACATGGTGCCGGGGTCGACATTGAGATAGGGATCGAACTTCATGAGGTTGACCTTGATGCCGCGGGCCTCAAGGAGGCAGCCGATGGAGGCTGCGGCGAGACCTTTACCAAGGCTGGACACAACTCCGCCGGTAACAAAGATGTACTTTGCTGACATTAATGCGACCTCTTCAATTGTTCGTGATGGGCGTGCTCGGTGTGCACAATCAAGTATCGCAGGGTTGGGGGCGTGGAGGCAACCCGGATGGTCTTTCGATGATTATTTGCAGTCGTACTACCAAAAATGGAAGCGGGACATACACTGGAAAGCACTGTCGAAGGATGAGACTTGTAAAACGCTGGAGCGGAACGATGAAGTCTGGTGGCTTGCTGCTGGGAATGTCGATTTTGTTGTGGGTGGCTGGGAATTCTGGAGTAGCTCAGGTCAGTGTGCTAACCCAACACAATGACCGGGAGCGTACGGGCGCGAATCTGCATGAGACCGTGCTGACTCACGAGAATGTCAACGTGAAGCAGTTCGGGATGCTGTTCAAGCGGGTGGTTGATGATCAGGTATATGGGCAGCCACTTTATGTCTCGCATGTGAAAGTGGGCGGAGGCTTTCACGATGTCGTCTATGTAACGACGGTCAATAACAGCGTGTATGCGTTCGATGCCAATGAGGCGAGCGCTTCGAGGCCGCTATGGCATGTCAATTTCGGTATGCCGGCGAACCTGCATGATGCGAATTTCGGCTGCCTGGATATCAATGGAAACATGGGGATCGTCGGAACTCCCGTCATCGATCAACAAAGCGGCACGTTGTATGTAGTGGCTCTGACGCGGGCGGGGAGTGGTTTTATTCAACGGCTTCACGCTCTGGATATTGCGACCGGCGCAGATATGCCCGAGAGTCCTGTGACGATTACGGCACACGATTTTGATCCATTGATGGAGAATCAGCGTCCAGCGCTGCTGCTTTCGCGTGGCACGGTATATGTCGGCTATGCGTCGCACTGCGATAAGGAGCCGTATCACGGGTTTCTGATGGGCTACGACGCGAAGTCGCTGCGTCAGACTGCCGTATTGAATACTTCGCCGACAGGTTCAGAGGCGAGCATCTGGCAGTCGGGACAGGCTCCGGCGGTGGATGCAGAAGGCAATATCTATGTAGTTACAGGAAACGGTTCGTGGGACGGCAAGGTGAATTTTAGCGAAAGCTTTCTCAAATTAAATCCAGAACTGAAAGTTCTGGACTGGTTCACTCCAACCAATCACTTTGATCTCGATGCGAAGGACCTTGACATCAACTCATCTGGAGCAACGCTGATTCCGGGAACAAAACTCGTGCTCGGTGGTGGCAAGGAGGGCGTTCTGTATGTTCTCGACCAACAGCACCTGGGGCATTTGGGCGATGAGAATGCATTGCAACATTTTCAGGCGAGCGGATCGCATCTGCACAGCTTTGTGTACTGGAAGAGCGATAAGAAAGGTTCACTACTCTATGTCTGGGGACAGAGGGACCGGGCGCGCGTCTACGGACTGAAGGGCGACAGGCTCAGCGAGACGCCTGTGATGATGCGGCCAGAGGTGAATGAGGGGCATCCGGGGGCGATGCTGTCGTTATCGGCGAACGGCGGCAAAGAGGGGATTTTGTGGGCGGCGATTCATGCAACCGGGGATTCGTGGCACGAGTCGAGACCGGGAATTCTTCATGCCTACGATGCGGACAATATCGAACATGAATTGTGGAACTCCCTCGAAGACCCAGGACGCGACGATTGCAGCAATTATTCGAAGATGGCTCCCCCGACCATAGCGAATGGCAAGGTGTACCTTGCCAGCTTTGGCACGGAGAATGTTGGGACTGGACAGTTTTGTGTGTATGGGTTGTTGCCGGATGGGCCAGTTCCTTCAACTCCTGAGGGGCTTCGAGCCGATGTGCAGGATGGCGTGGTCTCGCTCTCGTGGGTTGCGGTGCCTGGAGCGAGAACTTATAACGTCAAAAGTCAGGATGGCAGCAATGGGACACCGCGGCTGCTCGCCAGTGGACTTGTCTCAACAGCATTTGCGGGGATTACGCCGTATGCTGGAACGTCTGAGTATGTAGTTACGGCAGTGAACTCAAACGGAGAGAGCATTGCGTCGAAGCCGGTGATTGTCGATCTGCAACGCGCCGCGGCCGTCGAGCGAATGCATCCGGGGATGCATTGAGATGCGGGAGAAGCTTAGGATGAGAACGGCTACCGGGATTAATTTGCAGGTGTGGGCGCTGCGACGGATGGAGGCGCTGGGCAGGCAGCTTAGACGTACACCGTCTACTGCGGAGCATCTGGCTACCGGTCTGCGTGGAGAGCGAGAGGCGCTCTTTCATCTGCGAACGCTGGGTTATACCGTCGTTGCACGCCGCTGGAAAAATGCAAAGCTGCGTGGCGATGTCGATCTGATTGGTTGGGATGACGAGTGGCTTTGCTTTATCGAAGTTAAAACGCGGACAGGAAGAGATCCGATGGCGCCAGCGGAGTCTGCCGTGAACGCCGATAAGCAGGAGATGCTGCGAAAGATGGCTCGAGCTTATCTGCGCGCATTCCCCGAGAAGAAGCGGCGGGAGGTGCCGGTGCGTTTCGATATCGTGTCGGTATATCTGCAGCCTGCCCGAGTCGAGTTCGATGTATATAAAGGAGCATTCGGGTGGCAGTGACTTATGCGTGAAGGGCTGGGCTGAAGGGCGATTCCCGCAACATCCATTTTATGGGCGGCGGTGTCTAATATAGAGGTGGGTACCGAGGTGAAGAGACGATGACGCTGCTGAATGCTCCGCAATACAACGCCAGTCGTGAGACGCGAAACCGTAATCTCCTCATAGGTGGCGGGGTCCTGGTTGCGCTGTTGGTGGTGCTTTACGTTGGCGGTTATCTGCTAGGGCATGGATGGTTCTTCTCAAATCTGCCTGTCGAGCATAAGATCGACACCTTCATGACGGACCTGCAGAAGAAGGATTACAAGACGGCTTATGGTATCTGGATGAACGATCCCAAATGGGAGCAGCATCCACAGAACTACGACTACAAACTGCAACGGTTCACTGAGGACTGGACGACGGCAAGTGACTGGGGTCCGATTACATCGCACCATGTGGATATATCGAAGCGGGACGGTTCGGGCATCATCATTGCGGTTACCGTGAACCACAGTGCCAAGAAGTTGTTTCTTTGGTACGAACGTTCGAATGGAACGCTGACATATTCGCCGCGAGAGCTGCAATATTAGCAAGTCTCCGGGGGCGCGGCGTGCAAGGCAAAACCGTGACCGTGTAAAGTTCTCCTGTAGGGTTTTTGAACGAGATCCGAGGAGAAGAATCAAGTGCAGAAACGGTTTAGACGGTCAGTATTGCCTTGCATGGTTGCGGGACTCTTAGGATTGTTCAACGTGCTTCCTGCCGCAGCAAACTCTGCACCTCCCTCTCCCGTAGTGCTCTCTTCCGGCTGGCAGTTGCAGGATGCGGCCAAAGTTTCTCAATCCGGAGATGCCGTCTCGCAGCAGGGATTTGCTCCTCAAGGCTGGTACTCAGCTACGGTGCCGGGTACGGTGCTTACCAGTCTCGTTAACGACGGCGTCTACCCCGAGCCTCTCTATGGGGAGAACAACCGTCCCGATAAGATTCCTGAAAGTCTGAGCCGCACCCCTTACTGGTACCGCACCGTCTTTACTGTTCCCAAGTCCTACTCTCATCGTCAGGCGTGGTTGAACTTCGACGGTATTAATTACGCCGCGGAGATATGGGTGAATGGCAAACAGATCGGCACGACGAAGGGCGCATTCATTCGCGGCACTTTTGACATTACCTCGATCATCACGCCGGGCAAGCAAGCGGTGCTGGCCGTGCTGGTCAGCCCGCAGCCGCATCCAGGTGTGCCCCATGAGCACACGATTCGCAATGGCATGGGACTGAACGGCGGCATTACTGCGATTGACGGTCCGACATTTCTCTCCACCATCGGCTGGGACTGGATTCCGGCGATTCGCGATCGGGACACTGGCATTTGGAGGAAGGTGTATCTCTCTGCGACAGGACCGGTTGTAGTAAAAAATCCGCTGGTCGAGACCGATCTGCCGCTGCCAAAGCTGGACTCGGCGGATGTCTCAATCAAGACAACGGTTGAGAATATAAGCGACAAGCCCCAGAAAGGCGTGCTGAAAGGAAGCTTCGGAGAAGTTACTTTCCGGAAGGAGGTTGAACTTGCGCCTCACAGCTCAACGTTGGTTGCGCTTGATTCCAAAAATACTCCGGCACTGCACATCAATAATCCAAAGCTGTGGTGGCCAAACGGCTACGGTCCACAGAATCTCTACAACCTCCATCTCACCTTTGAGATCAAGAAGAACGTCTCCGACAGCCAAGACCTTAGCTTTGGCATTCGCAAGATTACCTACTCCGTTCCCGACGCCGAGAACCTCACAGTATCTGTCAATGGTGTTCGCATCTTTATTCGCGGCGGCGACTGGGGGCTGGACGAGGCGATGAAGCGCATTCCGCGCGAACGTCTCGAAGCCGAGATTCGAATGCATAAGCTGGCGAACCTCAATCTGATCCGCAACTGGGTTGGGCAGAGCACGAACGAGGACTTCTACGAGCTTTGCGACAAGTACGGAATACTTCTTTGGGATGAGTTTTTCCAGCCCAATCCCAGCGACGGTCCCAACCCGACTGATCTGCCTACTTACATGGCGAACGTTCGCGATAAGATTCTCCGCTTCCGCAATCATCCGTCCATTGCGATCTGGTGTGCGCGCAACGAGGGCTATCCGCCCAAGGAGATTGACGACGCACTGCGTCCGATGATGGCTGAACTCGATCCCGCACGGCTCTATCAGCCGAGTTCCACCGCCGGCCACGGCGTCAACTCCGGCGGCCCATACCATTGGCGCACGCCTCGCGAATTTTACGTCTTCAGTCATGCATTCAAGACTGAGATCGGCAGCGTCTCCGTGCCGACCCTCGAGTCGATTCACGGAATGATGCCGCAGAAGGATTGGGAGATCATCAACGATGATTGGGCCGAGCATGACTTTGCCCGCGGAGCGTCCGGTGGCGACACCTATCGTGACGTCATCGAAGCTCGTTATGGCAAGTTGGCCAACCTAGCCGACTTTGTTCGCAAGGCGCAGCTTGCAAACTATGAGGCCTTTCGCGCAATGTACGAGGGCCGCAACGCCAAGCTCTTCAACCCCAGCACGGCGGTCATCACGTGGATGAGCAATCCCGCGCAGCCGAGCTTTGTCTGGCAGCTCTATCATCATGATCTTGAGCCCAACTCGTCGCTCTTCGCGGTGGAGAAGGCGGGTGAGTTGCAGCACATTCAACTGAACGAGAGCAATGACGACATTCAGGTCATCAATAATCTACCCACTGCGTTGACCAATGCCACGGCGCATCTCTCCATCTACAATCTCGACGGCTCTATCCCCTACCAGCATGACTTCGCGGTCACGGCTGCTCCCAGTGTCGCTACGAGTCTGGGCGTGGTGGCGTGGCCAACAAATCTGTCGCCGGTTTACTTCGTCAAACTGGACCTGCACGATGCGTCAGGCAAACTGCTCTCGAGCAACTTCTACTGGCGTGCGCTGCCTGCGCATCAGGACGATCTGACGGCGCTCAATCAGCTATCCACCATCACGCTCGATGCCAAGGTCGAGCGGCATGATGCGGACGGCAAATGCCTGCTGTCTGTCACGCTGCACAATTCGGGCGCTCAGGTTGCGCTCATGACGCATCTGCAACTGCGGCGTCAGCAATCCGGCGAGCGCGTGCTGCCGGTCTACTACAGCGACAACTATGTTTCGCTTGTGCCCAACGAGACGAAGACCATCTCGATTGAAGCAAGCGCTGCCGACCTTAAGGGTGACGTGCCGCTGGTCGTCGTGGATGGATGGAACATTGCAGTTACTCCTTCATCGTCGCCTGCGGCTGCGATCGCACTGAACGTCGATGCGCAGGTCAATCATTGGCCGGTGACCGGGTTGCCGATGTACGTTCCGCCGCCGTTGGCGTCGCCAGCTTCGGATAAGACGAACTAAAGTGGAGTCATGGTGCAGGTAGTGGAATCCGTCAACGGCAGAGAAGTCTATGCGAAGATAACGCTGCGACTTATCCCTTATCTTTTTCTGCTGTATATCGTGGCATATCTCGACCGTGTCAACGTCGGGTTTGCCGCGATGGACATGCAGCGGGAGTTGCACTACAGCAATACTGTCTATGGGACTGGCGCGGGAATTTTCTTTATAGGCTCGGCGCTTTTTGACCTGCCGAGCAACCTGATGCTGGCGCGTGTCGGCGCGAAGGTCTGGATTGCCCGCATCATGATCTCGTGGGGCGTCATCTCTACCTGCATGATGTTTGTACGGTCGCCGGAGTCGTTTTATATACTTCGTTTTCTGCTTGGAGTGTGCGAGGCCGGGTTTTTCCCGGGGATGATCTTTTACCTCACCTACTGGTACCCGTCGCATGAACGTGCACGCGCTGTTGCCAAGTTCATGACCGCGACATCGCTCGCAGGTGTAGTCGGCGGCCCACTTTCGAGTGCGCTGTTGCGCCTCGATGGGTTCAAAGGACTGGCAGGCTGGCAGTGGCTCTTTCTGTCGGAAGGTATCCCGACGATTTTGCTGGGCATCTCTGTGCTTTTTCTGCTCAAAAACAGGCCGGAAGAAGTCCACTGGCTCAAGCCGGAGGAGAAGACGTGGCTTGCGGACGAGTTGCAGCGCGACCGCATCCGCTACGGCGCGGCGGAGCACCACGCGCTACGCGACGCTATCCGGTTGCCGATGTTATGGCTTCTTGCCGGGGCCTACTTCGTCAGCCAGGTTGGCGTGTATATCGTAAATCTATGGATGCCGCTGATCCTCAACAGCTTTTCCGGCGGCGCGCATACGGCCAGCGTCATTGCGCGATACGCTACGGTGCCGTATCTAGCGGCGGCCATCTTTACCGTGATTGTAGGGTGGAACTCCGACCGGACCAATGAGCGACGCTGGCACATCGCGGGTTGTCTGCTGCTGGCGGCAAGCGGCTTTGCCTGGACAGCGGTGGCACATAATATCGTGGTCGCCATTATCGCCATGACCCTGGCTGCGATGGGGCTGTGGAGCATGATGGGCCCGTTCTGGACGTTGACCACCAGCGTCGTCGGCGACGCGGCAGCAGCGGCAGCGGTTGCCATTCTCACCACGATTGGCGGTGTTGGAGCGTTTCTTGGGCCTTATTCCATAGGCAGAATTCGTGATCTCACCCACAGCTTTGAAGGTGGTCTCTACGCCATGAGTGGACTGGCTGTCTGCGCCGCATTGTTGGCTTTGGCGGCAAAAGCAGGGAAGCAAACGCCCCAGCCTGACTGAATCTCCCAGAGGGTCTTATGACAATCACGACTGCAACATTGCGAGAGATGGCGCGGAGTATCTTTATCCAATCGCTGACAGATTGCAGTGTGGAAGAGGCTTTTGCGCGGCTGGTTCGCGTCAGTGACAGTGGCCGTCGAGTCTTGATTGGGGGCAGCGAAGCAATCGATCTGGAGCATTTGAAGCACCTTCGCATCGTCGCCGTGGGTAAGGCGTCGGCAACGATGCTTGGTGCCCTCTTGAATTGCTTGAAGGGATTGCCTCACGATGTGGCAGGTATCCTGATTGCCGGGGCGCAACCTGCAAATCTGCCGCCGGGCTTTCAATTCTTCGCGGGCGGACATCCATTGCCCAATGAGGCCTCCCAAGCAGGGGCACGGGCTGCGCTGGAGATGCTGCACGGCTTGCGTGAGGGACGAAGCGATGCTGCCGCCACATTGTGCCTGTTTCTGATCAGTGGGGGCGGCTCCGCGATGATGGAACTTCCTCTTGACCCTTCCATCACGTTGGCGGAGATGAGGAGCTTCTATCAGGAACTGGTGCATAGTGGGGCTTCCATCGCAGAGATCAACTGCATCCGCAAACATTTTTCCGCGGTGAAGGGCGGTCGTCTTGCCGTGGCCGCGGCTGGCGTGGCAACACTCTCGTTGCTGGTCTCGGACGTTGCGCCGGATCATCTCGATGCTCTAGCCTCGGGGCCGACGCTTCCCGACACATCAACAGTGGATCAGTGTCGAGAGATCGTAGCGCGGTATGGGTTGCAGGATCAGTTCCCAGCGGCCGTCCGTCGATTTTTTGATCGCCTTGATCTCCCTGAAACTCCAAAACCGGGGAGCTTTGCGGGGAAGGCGATCACCCTGCTGAGTTCCGACCAACTGGCGGCAGCGGCGCGGGTTCGGGCCGAAGGACTTGGGTTTCATGCGGTGATCGACAATACCTGTGATGATTGGGACTACCAGGCGGCGGCGGAGTATCTGGTGGGCCGATTGCGCAGCTTGAGAAGCATCCACCCCCGGATCTGCCTGATCTCGGCGGGAGAGGTGACGGTAAAGCTGCCCAGTACGTTGAGTAAGCGGGGGCTGACTGGCGTAGGCGGACGGAACCAGCACTTCAGTCTGTATGCGGCGACCTTGCTTGATCCTTCAGATGCCTCGACAGTGATTCTATCGGCTGGCTCTGATGGTATCGATGGCAACAGCCAGGCGGCTGGAGCAGTGGTGGATGAAGGAACGCTTGAAACGGATGCTCAGTACGGAGATGCGGCGGCCCAGAAATACTTGCGGGAGTTCGACTCTCACAGCATTCTGGCTCCGCTGGGCTCAACGATTGTGACCGGGCCTACAGGGAATAATCTCCGCGACCTGCGCATTCTTCTGGCCGCGAACTGAGGTTACCCAGTGTTGAAAAGGTGAATGGTGGGCCCGGAGGGATTTGAACCCCCAACCAAGGGATTATGAGTCCCCTGCTCTAACCGTTGAGCTACAGGCCCCGACTAACAGAAGGTGGAACCGCAACCGATCGCTGAGTATCGCATGCGTACCACTACAAAAGTGTATCCGATGTTTCGAACTGGGGATGTGCGCCAGGAGACGAGCAATTTCAGGAGATCAGCAGACAGCGGCTTATGATGCCTCTGTCTTTCAGGTCGTTACCTCTTGTTTACATCCGCAGGATTCGCGAATCATCAGAGTGACGGGAAGAACCGTTCTGGCGCTGGAGGTTGAGGGCATGCTCTTGATTTTTTGCAGCAGGAGGCGAGTAGAGGTGCGCCCAAGTTCAACAGCAGGTTGCCGTATCGTGGTCACCGGAGGGTTCAGCAAGGTGTAGAAGTCAACGTCGTCAAAGCCAATCAAGGCGACGTCTCTTGGAACTTTAATTTTCAGCGATCTGAGTGTTTTGATGACGCAGATCGTAGAGGAATTGTTTGCGGTAAATAACGCGTCGGGGCGATCGGGGGAAGCGAACAGCTTCGACAAGACTTCTTGAGCGTTCTGGTCCGATAAGACCACTTTCCTGCGGGAAAGATTTGCATGCCTCAAGCACTCTTCGTAACCTGCAATACGTTGCTTCACCGGTTGCAGGTGAGAGTTCATGACCACGCAGGCGATCTTCTTATAGCCGTGGCCGATGAGATGTTCGACTGCGATTCGTGCTCCCGCTCGGTTTTCCACCTCAACAGAGTCTGTCAGGACACCGTCAATGGGGCGATCGATCGTGACAAGTGGCGTCGATCCTGAGACTACGGCTTTCAGATATTTGCTCTGGCTGTTCGCCGGAACGAGCAGAATTCCATCCACTGGATGGTGCGTCATCTCTTCGATTTGCGCTTCTTCAATGGACGGATCGCCATTGGAGGCAGCTAACCACGCAATGTATCCTGCCTCACGGGCGGCTTCCTGAACGGCGTGGCTAACAATGGAAAAAAACGAATCAGCCAGGTCGGGAACGATGAGGCCGATGGTTTTTGAGAGTTGACCGGTCAAGACGCGAGCGGCATGATTTGGTCGATATCCCAATTGACGAACGGCAGCGAGAACTCTCTTCGCTGTTTCCGTTGCAACATAGGGGTGGCCGTTGATTGTGCGGGAGACCGTCATGGGACCAACACCGGCGGCCCGGGCGACATCCTCCAGAGTGGCTTTCTTTTTTGGTAGTGACTTGCGCACGCGCACCTTTTGACCGTTTTTTATGAGAGAGTTAACACATTACTCACAATACTCAGTTTCAATATAGATCAGACATACGATTTTTCTGTTGACAGATAAAATTAGAGGGCGTAAATCTGATCCTTCATCGTGATAGCGCAACCAGCCCGACACAAGAGTTTAAAGATGCGCGTGTATCTCTTTATTGCTCTTTTCTGCGGGTATTTCATTACCCCTTGACTTTCCCATTCCGCTTTATTACAAATCGCTGTACGTCTTATTAGGTTAGCGATAACGTAACCTCAACACCACTCGTCGTTTGTTTTATTTATGGAGGCTGTTTTGAACAGCAAAAAATCAATCTCTCGCTTCGTGTTGTCACTCATCGTCGCGTGCTTCTTCAGCATTGGCGTCTCGGCCATTGCGCAATCAGATTCTTCTTCTCTGTCGGGCACTATCACGGACGCATCCGGGGCCGTGGTCCCCAACGCAAAAGTGGTCGTTCACAACGACGCCACGCAGGGAGAACAGCAGACCACCAGCGGCGATAAGGGCAGCTTTACTATCCCAAACCTCACATCGGGTGACTACAGTATCCGTGTCGAGGCGCCCGGATTTCAAAGTACGACGCTTGACAACGTGCATGTCGATCCCAGTATCGGCCGTCGTGTCGACATCTCCATGAAGGTGGGCAATACCAGCACGGAAGTCACCGTTGAAGCCGGCGCCAACGCCATTCAGACTGAGAGTGCCTCGGTAGGCCAACTCGTCACCCAGGAGCAGGTCAAGAGCATCCAGCTCAACGGCCGCAACCCGCTCTACCTTTCCCAGCTCGAGCCGGGAGTCGTTCGCCGACAATCCATGGCAGCCTTTGGTTTTGGCCTCGACAACAACATCAACGTTAATGGCGCCCGCAACCAGGAGAGCGTGATCACCTTCGACGGTGCGCCGATGGTCCGCACCCGCGCGAACGGCACCAGCGTTGGCGTTGCCGATGTGGACTCAACTTCGCAGGAGCAGATTCTTACCACGAGCTATCCTGCCGAGTACGGCCGGACCTCCGGCGGTCAAATCCGGATCGTACCCAAGAGCGGCACGAGCGAGTTTCATGGCAGTGCTTTCGAGTATTTCCGCAATACCGCGCTCAACGCCAACACCTGGAGCCGTAACTTCTCCGGTCTCAAGCGCCAAGCGTTCCGCTACAACCAATTCGGATGGAATCTCAACGGACCACTCTACATTCCCGGCCACTTCAACAAGGACCGTAAGAAGCTCTTCTTCCTGGTCGGTCAGGAATACACTCGCTACAACCATGATGATCTGGCGACACAGAAGGTGCCTACGAATCTCATGCGAACAGGCAACTTCAGCGAGTTACTGGGACCCAACATCTTTTACAGCAAGCCGGTGCAGATCGTTAACCCGAACACCGGAGTTGCGTATGCCAATGACGTCATCCCCCAGTCGGATCTGAGCCCTAATGGTCTAGGTTTGCTCAATGCCTATCCGACGGCCAATACCAACGCGCCCGGCTACAACTGGCTTGACTCAGCTCTCTATACTGAGGCGCAACGCAAGGACTCGGTTGTGATCGACTATGTCCCTGCGGATGCGCATCACTTCCGCTTGAGCATACTCAACTACAACTACAACGATTACGAGCCGCATTACGGTAATTTCAATCGCACTCCCCGCATCTTCACCCGGCCAAATCAGGTTGGTGTCTTCCACTACACCTGGACGATTAATGCCACGACCGTGAATGACCTGATCGTGTCTGGCGCCGCCGACCATGTAAACATCGGCATCGACACATCGAAGGGGCTCTACGACCGCACCAAGTACGGAATCAACTACCCCTTCCTCTACAATGGTGCCGTCAAGGTACTCCCCAACAAGATTCCGACCATCAACATCGCAAACTTCGGCACACTCGATGGCGGTCCCTATCCTTCGCGCTCGGGTGGAATCGTCTATGACCTTGCAGACAACCTCACCAAGTTGATTGGAAATCACACCCTTAAATTCGGTGGCCTCTGGGAGTACTCCGGCGAAAACAACTTCGACCAGATCAACGTAAGCAGCACGATCCCGGGTTCTACCAACAACCAGAACGGACTCTTCACCTTCACCGATACGCGTGGTGGCATCTCACAGACGTCAAAGGCTGCAGTCGCAAACGCCGCCCTTGGCCTCTTCGATACTTACGGAGAGATCGGCCAGCGTTCTTACACGCTCTTCCGCAGCAACATGTTTTCCGGTTTTGCTCAGGACGACTGGCGGGTCACACCGAAACTGCTGCTTGAGTACGGTATCCGGTACACCATCAACACCCCTTACTATGCGATCTGGGGCAACCAGTCCTTCTTCAATCCTGTCTACTACAATCCAGCGAATGCCCCCACCGTAGATCCGAATACCGGCTTTACAACGGGAGGCACGGCTCTTAATGGCGTCGTCATCCCGGGCAACGGTTTTCCGAGTGTAGCCAAGGGGCATGTGCCGGACGCTATCCTCGCCAATGGCTATTCCGCCAACTTCCACAACCTTCCCCGCGGCTACAACCCGACTGTGTATACGGACATTCAGCCGCGTGTTGGCTTCGCCTACCAGATCAGCCCGAATGCTGTCATTCGCGGTGGCGGCGGTCGTTACGTTCAGCGGCTCGGTATCAGCGATAACGTGCAGGTCGGTGGAAATGCACCATTCCAACCGTCCTCCACCGTTACTGACGGCAGCGTTGACAATCCTGGCGGCATCGGAACGAACAATACTCCGCTTTCGTTCACCTCGCATTCGTACAACTACCCCAGCCCCAATTCCTACGGATGGAACCTGACTTTCGAGCAGGAGTTCCACGACGTCGGGACCTTTACCCTTGCCTACGTTGGACGCCGCGGTATTCACCTCGAACAGCTAGGCAACATCAACCAACTCCAACCTGGTACCGTTCAAGCCAATCCGACCGTCAAATCCCCCGATGCTCTTCGTCCTTACAAGGGCTATTCGACGATCATCGAGTCAGAGAATGCGGGCGCATCCATCTACCACTCGATGCAGGCCAATTTCAAGCGGCGTCTGGTCAAGGGGCTGCTCTTTGGAGTGGCTTACACCTGGTCCAAGAGCATGGACTTCGGTTCCTCGAACGGCACGAGCTTGCCCAACGTATACGACAAGAGCATCTTCTATGGTCCCAGCGACTTTGATACTCGCAATGTGCTGGTCATCAACTACGTCTGGAACATTCCTTACGCCACCCATGCCACCAATCGCCTGGTACGGAGTTCGCTCGGCAACTGGCAGTTCTCCGGGACTATTCAGGGACAGTCGGGGCAGCCGCTTAGTGTCTCGCAGGGTAACGACTATGCGGGTGTCGGGCCAGGCTCGGGCAACCAGCTCTGGGCACATAGCCGCAGCCCTAAACTCTTCCATCAGTTCGCCGGAGGCCAGAACACTAACCAGTGGTTCGAACCCGGTGTTTACTCTCACGCAGCAGCCGGCACCTTCGCTCCACGCGGCTCTCGTAACAATGTCTATGGCCCAGGCTTTCAGAGCTTCAGTGCAGCTCTGGAAAAGGGAATGCATGTTATCCCCAACCACGAAAATCACGAGTTGATCTTCCGCGCCGAGGCCTTCAACTATCTTAACCATCCCAACCTGGACAACCCGGACACGAACCCGACAAGCAGCACCTTCGGTCGTGTCAACGCAAAGGGCAACACTTATGCCTCCGAGCGTCAGCTCCAGTTCAGTCTCCGTTACGCCTTCTAAGCAAAGTTACTAACATCAAAGCCCCGCACATGTTCGCCATGTGCGGGGCTTTGATCGTGAGGTAACGTCAGTTTGCACCGACGGAACGGATCACTATATCTCCATGAAGTTAAGGATCACGGGTTTCATCGGTTGGGTCGTTCTAAGGATCATTTGATGTGAGCTGGATTTGTGGCGGCGAATTTCACCCTTTTCCTGAATAAGACCTGATTCGATGATCGGGAAGGTGCCCGGCTGCCCGCTTTTGAGCAAATCGCTAAAAAGTCCGGTAAGCTGTAGGGAGAGATTTGTAGATTGGCGATTGAGTGTTTTTAGTTTCCTATGAGCAAAGACGAGAATCTGGCATCCGTGACAGCGGCACATACGAATTGTTCTTCTAAAATGACCGGTCGCTGGCCGATTAGTCTCCTGATTTTCAGCCTTCTCTTCGCGGGCGTTGGAGTGCGTCATGGTAACGGCCAGCAACAGGGTCTGTATACGGACCAGGGTCAAACTCCTGAGCTGCTTCCGCAGGCTTACCCGCCCACTGTTCCGGCAGGAACGTCCTATTCTGGCGCGACTTCGCCGGGCACATTACAAAATAGTAACGATCTGACGAACCCGTCGACAGGCATATCCACTGGCACGCAAAACCTGACCCAGGCACAGCGGCTTCAACAGGAAGCACTCAGGAACCAGCAGCGGATTTTGGGATTGCGACGAAAGCCCGGTCCCACAGAGTTTCAGCAAATGGTGGCTGCCACGACCGGACGGACGTTGCCTATCTTTGGTGCTTCAACCTTTGCCAATGCTCTCCCTTCCACATTTGCTCCCGTCGGAGATATAGCGGTTACGCCAGATTATGTTATCGGGCCCGGAGATCAATTGCGCTTGCAGATTTGGGGCCAGGTCAATCTGCGCGAGACGTTTACCGTAGATCGAACGGGAGCAATTTCATTGCCCGGAGCTGGAACGATTCATGTTGCCGGCTTACGTTTTGACCAGCTGACGGATTTTCTGCGTTCTCAATTGGCCAGGGTCTACCGCAACTTTGACCTGAATGTGAACATGGGGCAACTGCGATCAATCCAGGTATTTGTGGTGGGTGAGGCCCAAATGCCTGGCAGCTATACGATCAGTTCGTTGAGCACTTTGCTGAATGCCCTTTTCCTTTCCGGAGGACCGAAGCCACAGGGAAGCCTGCGTGATATTCAAGTGAAACGCGGGGGAAAAACAATTGTTCATTTCGATCTGTACGACATGTTGCTGCATGGCGATAAGAGCAATGATGTGCAATTGTCATCCGGAGATGTAATCTTCATTCCCCCCGCGGGCAAGCAGATTGCGGTGGTTGGTAGTGTTAATAATCCTGCGATCTATGAACTTCGGGATGAGACAACGATCGAGCAGGTTCTTAAGTTAGCTGGCGGTCGAACAAACATCGCCGTGAACTCGCAGGCCCGCGTAGAGCGCATCTATGACCATGTTGTACGCAGCATTCTGGAAGTCAATTTATCGGAATCCAGCCCGTTTAAAATACAGGATGGGGACATTGTTACTATCAATGCAATTGTCGACCGGTTCAAAGATGCTGTGACCTTGCGAGGGAATGTTGCGAATCCAGGGCGATATGTCTGGCACCCTGGGATGAGGGTAAGCGACCTGATCCCGAACAAGGATGCACTTATTACGCGGAGTTTCTGGCAAAGAAAAAACGATCTCGGGCAAATGACGGTCAACTATGAGCCCGAGCCCGTGCGAGATGCTCAAGGTGTGCTGCAGCCGAGAAGTGTCTATAGCCCCTATAGTTCGACGTTGCAAAATCGCTCGCCGCAACAACTGAATAGTATGGGGACGCAATCGAATTCAATTGCTGATCAGGGTGAGGTCAACCAATATGGTGCTGATCAAAACCAGTATGTTGTTCAGGACCAATATGGTGTTGTTCAGGATCAATACGGCAACTATCAGGACCAATACGGCGGCGAAGCTCCGAACCAAATGCCTCCTGCTCCCGGACAATCATCTTCATCGACTCCGAACCAAACTAATCCTGCGCAAAGGGGAACGCCCAATACGAGTGCAGGAGGGAATTCAGTCGGCGAGGCTTTGACGGGAGGAGTTGGCCGGTTTCCTGTAAAGACGAACGTAGTTTTGAGTGCTCCCGATATTGATTGGAGCTACGCGGTGATCGAACGGCAGAACGCCACAACATTGAAAACATCCCTGCTGCCATTCAACTTGGGCAAAGTGATTCTGGATGGCGATCAATCCCAGAATCTGGAACTGCAGCCCGGTGATGTAGTGACCATTTTTTCGACTGCGGATATTCGAGTGCCCACGTCTGAGCAGACCAGGTTTGTACGTCTGGAGGGTGAGTTTGTGGGTGCCGGGGTCTATAGTGTGAGGCCCGGAGAAACCCTGAGACAGTTGCTGCGGCGGGCGGGAGGCTTTACTCCGGATGCTTATCTGTATGCGTCGGAGTTTACGCGAGAATCGACGCGACGGGTGCAGCAGCAGCGTTTGAATGAGTATGCCGACCAGTTGGAAGTACAGGCCGCTACGGCGTCCGCGGCAGGTAACGCGACGGCGCTCAATGCGCAGGATGCAGCCGCGGCCACCGCAGCGGCTTCAAGTGCGCAGACATCTATTGCTCAATTAAGGCGGGCACAGCCGAATGGAAGGATCGTGCTTCAGCTGAAGCCAGATAGTCGCGGAGCGGATAGCGTTCCAGATTTGGCGCTGGAGGACGGCGATCGGTTCGTTGTGCCCAAGGTTCCAGCAACTGTCAGCGTCGAAGGTGAAGTTTACAGCGCAAATGCCTTCCTCTTCAAGCGGGGAGAGCGCACGATCGACTACCTTCGAGAAGCAGGCGGCCCTGATCGTCAGGCGGATATGAAGCACGCGTTTGTGCTGCGTGCTGACGGATCGGTCTACAGCCAGCAATATGGGAACATCAAGAAAGCTACGATCTTTCCTGGCGATACTATCGTAATTCCACCGCAGCTTCAGAGGATGTCGATCATGCGGAATCTGATTGATATCGGGACGATCGTCAGTCAATTTGGGATCGGTATCGCAGCAATTAATTTGTTGAAGTAGTGAATGGCGAGTCAATGATACTTGGAGAAGCAGGACACTCGGACGTGCCAATGGCAAAGGCTGTCAGGGACGATGAAGTGGAGTGGAATCTGATAAGCGCGATACGCGGAGTATTGCGGAGCCGCCGTGTGGTTTACGCATGCACATTGGCCGGGCTCGTACTGGGAATTTTGATCGCCTTCGCTTGGCCCCAGTGGTACGCTGCGGATGCTGTCTTTCTGCCGCCCCGGGCATCGGACACCATGATTCCCAATTTATCAGGGGCTGGAGGTAGCGCGGGAGGCGCAGGAGCCGCTTTATTGCTTCAGCAAGACCCCAGCGATATGTATCTCGGCATGCTTGCGAGCAGGTCGGTCGAGGACGACGTGATCGATCATCTTGGCCTCATGGCAATTTACCATGCAAAAAAAAAGGTCGATGCTCGCAACACGCTAAAGGGGAAAGCAAAATTTAAAGTTGACAAGAATTCTTTGATTTCAATAGAGGTCTCCGCCAAAGACCCGAAGCTCGCGGCGAATATTGCGAACGCGTATCTGGAGGCCCTTTATCGCTTGAACGGTTCAATGGTTGCGTCGTCGTCTACGCATCGACGGGCCTTCTATGAAGAACAGATGGAGAGTCAGAAAGAGGCACTCGATGCAGCCGAGGTTGCTCTAAAGCAAACTGAAGAAAAAACAGGGATTGTCTTACCTGAGGGCACGGCCCAGGCCGGTTTGAGAACGATTGTCGATCTACAGGCCGCGATTGGAAGTGCGGAGGCGAAGCTCTCAGGCATGCGGATGGGTGCAACAGAAGACAATCCACAAGTGATGCAAGCCCGCGCGGAGCTCGCGGAACTCCGGGCTCAACTGGAACGACAGCAAGCGGACTCGGCGAAACAGAAGCCGGGAACAGGGCTGGCATCGTCAGCCGCCTTGCCTGGACTGGCGATGGAACTTGTGCGGAAAATGCGAGATGTAAAACTGAACGAAACGCTCTACGATACTCTTACGCAGCAGTATGAAAGAGCGCGCATAGAATCACTTGATCCCGGGCCACAATTTCAAATTGTGGATCGAGCAATCGTGCCGGAACGGAAGGCAGGCCCCCCTCGAAAACTCATTGTTCTTGGCGGGATAGTACTTGGGTTCCTTGCCGGGTTGGGTTGGGTCTTGATGGAACGACCTGCGAAGCGGCTAATCAAAGCATGCTTGAGTGACCCAGGAGTGGTTTCGGAAAGGTAATTTGTGGAACAGGAGAGAGAGGCGACTTTAGGCCGCAAAACGGCGGACTCTCGATGGTTGAAGATATTTCTGTTCCTCACTGGAACTCTGGCCTCGACAATTGTTCTAAAAGTCGGGCAGGTCCAATATCTTGAGATACTTTATTTTATTGAGCTGCTCGTCCTTCTGACTGTCTTTTGCAGGAGTGGTTACGTAATCCGGTGGTTTCGCCCGTATCTCAGAATTGCAATCTGGTATCTATTTTTCTCGATTGCGACGCTTATCCTTTCAATTTTTGCGCTGCGTTACGACTTCTATTTCCCCGGTCCTGTCAGTGTTCTGAAATACCCGGTTGTAATTACAGTTTCACGCATTATCGAGCTTCTTGCTTCTGTCTCGATCATGCTCTACCTCGCGAGCAGATTCCGCATAGATCGAAGTAAGATCGCGTTTACGATGCGGGTGTATTTCTGGGTAGGCGTTGTAAGTGCATTTTTTTCGATCGTGAGCTATCCGATTAGCGTCGCCAAGATCGCCGAGTTGGGTTCATATGGTTCATCTCATAGGATGCGCGGATTTTATAACGAAGGCGGCCCCTACGGTTTATATCTAATCAGCGTATTTCTGATCGGTATTACGCTCTATAAAGTTGGCTGGATAAATAAGAACCGTCTGCGGTTTGCATTCGTAATACTTGCCATTGCCTTTTTAGGAAGTCAATCCAAAGCGGCCTTCTGCGCCGTTCTAGTTATCCTGCTACTCAATGGTCTGCTGGCCAAAAGTTTCAGGAAGCGAGTCCTGCTTATTGCCGCAATAGGAATATTCCTCGTGACTATATATCAGTTCATTGATCTCGGAGCGGCGTTCAGAAACTACCAGCGATTAACTCTGGCTTATGAACGGCTTTCGCATCGGCACGCAAAAGATGCAAATTTTGTGTTGGGCAGGGTTGCGGGTGCATTTATTGTTCCTAAAATGGTTGAAGCACATCCAATTGTCGGCGTGGGATGGGGCAACTATGGGCTTGTGAGAGACGCACCGGAATATCGCGGAGCGGCTGCTTTCGCACCCATAAACGACGATCCTGGACTGGGGATCGCGGGTATGACGGCCGAGTTGGGAGTGCCACTGACCTTCTATCTGGCGATCTGCCTTATTCTCCCGTTCATCTATCTCCGCAAGATGCAAGTGCCCTTGTACATCACCAATCTTGCTCTTTTGCAGCCAATAGTACATCTGTTTGGTGGTCAGTTGAATTTGACTTATCCGTGGGTTGTGACGGCGTTCGCGCTTGGTTTAGCCTATTCGTTTAGAGAAGAAGTCGAACCTAAAATGAGAATTGAGGCAAGATGATAGACCGCGTTTTTGTGACGGGCGGAGCTGGTTTTATTGGCTCCAATTTTATATTGGATTACCTGTCGAGAGGAAATGGTCAAGTAGTCAATCTCGACAAGCTGACTTATGCAGGTAATTTAGCTAACCTCGCTTCCGTCAAAGATGATTCCGCTTACACCTTTGTGCGAGGTGACATCTGCGATGCAGAGTTAGTTGCCCAATTACTGGCAAAGTATAGGCCTGCCGCGATCGTTCATTTTGCTGCCGAGAGTCACGTTGACCGTTCCATCGCGGGGCCCGAAGCATTTCTGCGGACGAACATCGATGGAACCTTTACCCTCCTACAGGCTGCGCGCGAATACTATGGTTCGCTGTCCGGCGACGAGCGGAAGCGGTTCCGCTTCGTGCATGTGTCCACCGACGAAGTGTATGGAACGCTAAGTCCAGAGGATCCGGCATTTCATGAAGAGACGCCCTACGCGCCGAATAGTCCCTATGCTGCGTCGAAGGCTGCGAGCGACCATCTGGTGCGTGCATGGGTACATACCTATGGACTCCCAGCCATCATCACGAATTGCTCGAACAATTATGGACCGTTTCAGTTTCCAGAAAAATTGATTCCGCTGATGATTGCAAATGCTCTTCAAGGCAAAGCTCTCCCTATATACGGCGATGGCCAGCAGGTAAGGGATTGGCTGTACGTCGTGGATCATTGTCGAGCCATTCAAGCTGTCCTCGAGCGTGGCCGCGTTGGGGAGACGTACAACGTTGGGGGAGGAAATCAGCGGAGCAATCTGGAGGTGGTAACCACTCTTTGTGCATTGCTGGATGAGATGGTCCCCGAGTCAAAGTTCAGGCCTCATCTTCAGCTTGTGAAGTATGTGACCGATAGACCTGGGCATGATCGCCGTTATGCGATTGACGCGCGGAAACTAGAGAGCGAGTTGGGATGGCGGGCTGAAGAGAGTTTCGAAACCGGACTGAGAAGGACTGTCGAATGGTATCTGGCGAATTCCGCATGGGTGGAAGATGTGACCAGCGGGGCCTATCAAAACTGGGTTGCTCAGAACTACGGAAATCGAGCTGTTACGCACGCCGAGACTAAACAAGCGGCAGCCAAGGAGACTCTGTGAAGGGAATAATTCTTGCCGGCGGTTCCGGTACCAGGTTGCATCCGGTGACGCAGGTGGTTTCAAAGCAGCTTTTGCCGGTTTACGACAAGCCGATGATCTATTACCCATTGTCGGTCCTAATGCTGGCGGGCATTCGGGAGATATTGCTCATCTCGACGCCGGAAGACACGCCGCGCTTCACGCAATTGCTGGGAACCGGCGAGCAGTGGGGCCTTCAGATTGAATACGCCGTGCAGCCATCGCCCGATGGATTGGCGCAGGCATTCCTGATCGGCAAAAAGTTCCTTGCGGGTGATGGGTGCTGCCTCGTACTTGGGGACAACATCTTTTATGGGCATGATTTCGCTACAACGCTTCAACAGGCCGCTGCGGGTGGCCCTGGAGCGACGGTGTTTGCTTATCCGGTGCTCGATCCAGAGCGTTACGGCGTTGTTGAATTCGATGAGCAAAGACGGGCCATCTCTCTCGAAGAGAAGCCCCTAAAGCCGAAGTCGCGGTATGCGGTGACGGGAATTTACTTTTACGACGCGCAGGTGGTTGGCGTGGCAGAGGGACTGAAACCCTCTCCACGGGGAGAACTCGAGATAACCGACGTAAATCGTTGGTATTTGGAGCGGGGTCAGTTGCGGACGGAGTTGCTGGGACGCGGGATGGCCTGGCTCGATACGGGAACCCATGACTCGCTGCTGGAAGCGGCGACGTTTATCCATACCATTGAACAGCGTCAGGGCCTCAAAGTGGCTTGTCCCGAGGAGATTGCCTATCGCCTCGGATATATCGATGCCGAACAAATGAGGGCGCTCGCGGCAAAGATTGCTAAGAGCACCTATGGGCAATACCTGCTGCGACTGCTTGAAGAGACGGTATATTGATGGCCGTGAATACAGACTCGACGGTGCGCGAGCGGATTCTTGTCACGGGTGGCACCGGGCAGGTTGGCAGCGAGCTAGTGAAGGCACTGGCGCTCTTGGGAGACGTCGTCGCGCCAGGACGAGACGAGATGGACCTCGCCAACGCTGAAAGTGTACGTGCAGTAATTCGAACAGTGCAGCCGCGATGGATCGTAAATCCGGCTGCATATACGGCGGTAGATAAGGCCGAGAGTGAACCGGAGCTTGCATTTGCCATCAATGCTGAGGCCGTGAGGACAATAGGTGAGGAGGCCCTGCGAATCAGTGCAGGCGTCATTCACTTTTCGACAGACTATGTCTTCGATGGGACGGGTTCAGTCCCCTATATTGAGACAGATGCGGCCGCGCCGGTGAGCGTATATGGAGCGAGCAAGCTGGCGGGAGAGAGGGCATTGGCCCAGAGCGGTGCGGCCCATATGATTTTTCGTACAAGCTGGGTGTATGGGGCACGGGGAAAGAATTTTCTTCTAACGATTTTGAAGTTGGCTCGAGAGCGGGAGACGTTGCGCGTCGTCGCAGATCAGCATGGTGCACCGACATGGAGTCGGGATTTAGCGGAGATGACAGCGCATGTGATCCGGCAATGTGAGGATGGATCTGATCAGAATCGTCAGTTAGAAGTGTTTGCGGACCGGAGTGGCGTTTACCACGCGGCAGGCGCCGGTGAGACTACATGGTATGAATTTGCTGTGGAGGCGCTACGCCTGCAAAAGGAGCGGGAACCGGGCCAAAAGTTCGCGGCGATTGAGGCCATATCGACAACCCAATATCCGACGCCGGCTCGTCGGCCAGCGAACTCTCGTTTGGATTGCAGGAAGTTGAAGGACAGACTTGGGTGGCAAATGATGGATTGGCATGAATCTTTGCGGAAGGTATTGGCAGAGATCCCGCAGTGATTCTGTGAATTTTTTTAGCAAGCAGGTCTGGTTTGTGGGAGCTAAGCTACTGCGATATCAGAGTCGGACCCGTAGATTGTCTTCGAATGAGGATTCCGCACTCCTAAACTCTCCATACGATTGGCTACTTAGGCGCGACTATGCGACCTTTTCTTCATGCATCGTGCAATGTTTTGCATCCTTTCGGTCGATTGCTCTCGCTATGTAATTGAATTACATAAGCTTGTGCTTTGGTGATTGAGATGCATGTAGGGGTGTCGAGGAATCCTGAGAGAAATCCGGGGACGGAGGTGACGCGCATTGAAGCTGATGTCCATCAGAGCCACGGGAGCTTCCAAAAGGATAAATTTTAGCAGCTTAACTTCGAGCGTTCCGCAACCCAACTCGCTGATTCTTCTTGAAATCGGCCGGTTTGGTTCCAACGGAGCCTTGATGCGCAAGATGCGCTCCTAACTTTGCATCCCTGCTTTCATGAGAAGTTGCCGGGAGCGACTTCCTGTGAGGCTGGAGACAAAGATTTATAGCCGCCAGATTTTATCTGGCGGCTATTTTTTCCTAAGAAGAATGTGACAGCAACTGAAGCGATTCAACCTCTGAGCGCAGGGGCTTCGTTCTTCTGCTTTTCTTCGAGGTACCAGGCCACAGTTTTCTTTAGGCCATCGTGGAAGTGTGCCTTGGGACTGTAGCCAAGCTCACTGGTGGCCCGGCTGATGTCCGCCAGTGAGTGTTGGATGTCGCCTTCGCGGGGAGGTCCGTAGATGGGTTTGGCGGTGAAGCCGAGGTGTTCGGCGATGGTGGCGTAGACCTCGTTGAGGGTGTGGCTCTTGCCGGTGCCGATGTTGAAGACGCGTCCAGTGGCGACTGCGCTGGGTGCGGTGCAGGCCAGAAGGTTGGCGCTCACCGCGTTGTCAACATAGTTGAAGTCTCGGCTGGTGAGGCCGTCGCCAAAGATCGTTGGTGTTTCGCCCGCCATCATCTTGTAGGTGAACTGGGCAATTACGCCGGAGTAGGGCGAGTCGGCAGCCTGGCGGGGGCCGAAGATGTTGAAGTAGCGCAGGCAGACGCCCTCCAGGCCATAGGAGCGGTAGAACGCCTGGATATAGTACTCGCAGGTAAGCTTCTGAACGGCGTAGGGAGACAGCGGGCGTGGCAGCATGTCTTCCTGCTTGGGCTGTGTAGGCTGGTCGCCGTAGGCCGAAGAGGAAGCAGCATAGACGATGCGGCGGACACGGGCATCGCGAGCCGCAACCAGAAGATTCAAGGTACCGTTGATGTTGGATTCATGTGAAGAGACGGGATCCTTGACTGACCGGGGAACAGAGGCGAGCGCGCCCTGATGGAGAATGTAATCGATGCCCTCACAGGCGGACTTCATGCCCGCCACGTCTTGAAGGTCCATCTCCTGGAAGGAAATCCGAGTCCGGATGTCAGCCAGATTTTCCAGGTTGCCCGTGGAGAGGTTGTCGATGCCGCGAACCTCGTGTCCTTGCTCGACGAGGGCGTGGGCGAGCGTTGAACCAATAAAACCTGCAATTCCTGTAATCAAATAACGGGCCATCTATCCTCCACCAGGCATGAGTGTGTCTGGTTGTGTTTAAAGTTTATCGGAGCGGAGATATCCGCCGGTCAGTCATCCCGAGTACTGATGCAGGAGCAGCCAGTTTGTCAATTTCGTTCGCGCAAGTCCATGCAACTTTTGTGCTGTTGGTGCGACCTAGCAAGAAAACGGTTTGAATGGAATAAATCGTATCGGACGAACAGCTTCATTATCCGATATTTTCAAGAGGAATGGGTGTTTTCGAATTTTGCGCCACACAGGTGGACGGCTCGGTTCTTCCAGGTGAAGCGTTAAAATATGGGGGAATCAGCGATCTTTCGAGAAGACGCTGCTTCATTACGGCGAATGCGATAATTGAAATATATGTTGACCAAGAACCCGGTTGTTCTTCCTCAGATTGCCCAGGAACGTTTTGATCGCCTCAAGAGCCGCACTGCCCGAATTGGAGTCATTGGACTCGGTTATGTCGGATTGCCGCTTTCACTTCTGCTTGCGGAGGCCGGGTTTAAAGTAACGGGCTTCGATATCGACAACAAAAAAGTGACAGACCTGGAAGCAGGCCGGTCATATATCTTCCGCATCCCGGCCACGGAGATCCAGGGCGCGCGCGCGCAGGGCTTCAGCGCGACGACCGAATTTTCCCACCTGTCTGATATGGACGCTATTATCATGTGCGTTCCTACTCCGCTGACGGAACATCGTGAACCGGATCTGAGCTACGTCGAGAATACGGCCAAGGCCGCTGCCCCGTGGGTTCGCGAGGGCCAACTCGTCATTCTTGAGAGCACCACCTATCCAGGCACGACGGAAGAGCTGATGATTCCGGTTCTGGAGGCGGGAAACACGAAGGGGCTAAAGGTCCAGAGCGAAGGGGCGGCGGCGGAACACGGCGTCTTCTATGTGGCCTTTTCGCCAGAGCGCGAAGATCCGGGCAATGATACGGTGGCAAGGCGCGACATCCCCAAGGTGGTGGGTGGACATGAGGAGATCGCCACAACGTTGGCGGCGACTTTGTATGAAGGCATCTTTACCCGCGCAGTGCAGGTGTCGTCGACACGCGTGGCGGAGATGACGAAGCTGCTGGAGAACATTTACCGCTGCGTGAATATCGCGTTGGTGAATGAACTGAAACAGCTCTCCCTGAAGATGGGAGTAGACATTTGGGAGGTCATCGATGCTGCGGCGACGAAGCCCTTCGGCTTTCACCCTTTTTATCCAGGACCCGGCCTTGGCGGCCACTGTATTCCGATCGACCCGTTTTACCTGAGCTGGAAGGCCAAAGAGTATGACTTCAATACCCGGTTTATCGAGTTGGCCGGAGAGGTCAATGAGGCGATGCCTGCGCATGTCGTCAACGCAGTAGGGAAAGCTCTGAACCAGCATAAGAAGGCCGTAAATGGCGCAAAAATTCTGATGCTGGGGATGGCCTATAAGAAGAATATCGACGATCTTCGCGAGTCACCGTCGCTGACGATTATCGAATTGCTGCGCGAGGAAGGCGCAGAGGTGCTGTATAACGATCCCTACTTCCCGACCGTGGGCAGGGGGCGACGTTACAACCTGAACATGACCTGCACGCCGCTCGAGAATCTGGAGCAGTATGACTGCGTTCTAATTGTGACCGACCACTCCGACTACAACTATGAGGATATTGTGAGCCAATCGCAGCTAGTTGTGGACTCGCGTAATGCCACGAAGGGGATTCGCTCTCCCAAAGTCGTGCGCTGTTAGCGAAGAACTAATACCGAATGAAGCGGGGGGATATGATCCTCCCGCTTTCTGTTTGCGGTGAACTTTACCTTTGGGCGAGGAGCTTTGTGTATGTCGCAGTAGTCTGCGTCATCATCGCCTCAATCGTGAATTTCTCCGCGACGCGTCGCTTTCCAGCTGCTCCCATTGCCATTGCTTTCGCAGGATCGGTGAGAAGTTTCATGATTGCCTCGGCGAGCGCCTGAGGATCTTCGGAAGGAACTACGAACCCACTGACGCCGTTCTCGACTGCTTCAGCGTTGCCGCCGACGTTGGTTGCGACGACCGGAAGTGAGGCCGCCATGGCTTCGACGATGGCGTTGGAGAAGCCTTCGCTGCGAGAGGGCAGGACGAAGATATCGGCTGCGGAGAGGTGTTCGTACAGATCAGTGACACCGCCAGCGAAGTGAAAGTTATCCCCAAGTTTCAGGTTCTGGATGAGCGCTTGGAGTTCGCTAAAGTAAGCAGGCTCCAGAACTCCGCCGGCGATACTGAAGCAGACGTTGGGAAACTGCGGCACGATGAACGCGGCAGCTTTGATGAAGACATCATGGCCCTTGACGTGACGGATATTGCCTATAGTGGTGATAAGCAGTCTGTCTTTTGGATTGTCTGACGAGGCACTCCAATCGGAGAGGTCGAGGCCGTTATAGATGGTTTGGACCCGGTCGGGATCGATGCCATCTTCTTCGATACAGTGCTGGCGAACAAGTTCAGAGACGGCGAAGACTGCATCCGGCAGACCTGCCATAAGGCGATAGGCGACTATATGTTTTCTGGTCCGCAAGATCCCCATGTCTCTGCGGCTCCAGATGAGCTTCGCGCCCGAGAGAACTTTGGTTACGAACCCAGCCCAGATATCCGAACTTTCAAAAAAAGTCTGGACTATCTGGATGTTTTGCTGCTTAAGGAGGCGGCGAAGCGCCAAGGCTCCCTTCAGTGCGGTGAGATTGTAGGTGCGTTCCAAAGGAAGCAGATAGACGGGACACGGAGCGGACTCGAACGCGGTGGTCACCGGATCGGCTGAGAAAGTGAGAATCGACGCCCGATATCCATATTGCGGCAGGAAAGCGGCCAGTTTAAGCGCGATTCGCTCACCGCCGCCAAGATTCTTCGAAAATTGATCGACGACGAGAAGGACATGAGGCAGCAGGGGGTCTTCGACATTCTGATGACTGGCGGTTGACAAGAGAGTAATCATGGCGGCTGGAAGAACTCGTGGTGCAAGTAATAAGAACGGTAAAACTTAGTGATAAGCCATGTATGGATTGACGGCGGTGCTTGAATCGAGTGCCGCAAGCTTTGCGTCCGTCGACGGGGCCTCAACGAAATTTGCCGCTGATGCAGCAGTGCCAACGAGAGCCCAAATGAGTCCGGTGACTTCAACGTAGGTCCATCGGTCACCAAAGCAGTTGAGAATAATACTGGCGCAGATGGTAAGAAAAAGGCCAAAACCGAAACCCCTGTAAAGAGGGTCCTTTGCTCGCCTGAAGAGTCCATAGGACAGGGCAAGCATCTGTTGAAGCATCAGGAGGGCAAGCAGACCGCCCACAATGCCTGTTTCAACGAGAACTTTAACATACCAGTTATGAGTATCTTTCAGATCGGCGACATGGTCTCCGTATTGGAAGGTTGCATAGCCGTTCCCGAAGATTGGCTCGCTGTAGAAGGATTTCTTGGCGTTTTCCCAGAGATCGACGCGTTCCTGCGCAGACGCTTCAAGCTGGCCGTTAGAATCTCTTGTCATGGAGATCCGCTCGTTTACGGCGACCGGCACGATAGCCTGCCAGGTAAACAAAAAGATGGCAATGATAGGAATAAGCTTTCGATCCTTCATTATGCCGAGCAGAACCGCGACGACCACGACTGCGAGGTAAGCTGCACGGGAAAAGGTGTACATGGTCGCAAACAGGGTGGTAGCGACCAACGCATAACACAGCAATCGGGCCTTTTTGCGTTTAAGAAACTGCCCGAAGCCCCAGAAAAACATGGCAAACTGGGCCAGGAATGCCGCAAGGCCATTTGCGCCTGCGAACCCGAGCGGGCCGCCGTCACGCTTACTCTCGTCAAAACTCCCCCAGGTTCGCGACATGCTATCCATCAATGAGCTTCGGTCGATGGCCAGCAATGAAATCGCTGTAAACAGGATTACGTTTCGAACAGCCTTCCTGTCTTCGACAACTAATCCCGCTGCGACAAAAATCAGCGGAATCATCATGTAGTCTTTCCATGTTGAGAAGTTGAGGTCATGGATCCAAAGGGGCGCGTTTGCATGGCCGAGCGCAAACCCGAGCCACATCGAAAAATAGAGATAGACCCCCATGATGAGCCAAATGAGGTAGAGGCGTGACTTCGGAAGCCTTTTCCCTTGGATAATCGCCCCGACAATGATCGAAAGTACCAGAATCGTCAGAACGTTAGGGCCCAGAGGATAGCCGAGAAAATGATCCCGCATGGTGCGGTAGGGGATCAACAGAATGACGAAATAAAATGTCTGGAGTGGTTTTCCCGTCAGGGCGCGAATTGCCATGACGAAGCAGCCCAGGTAAAAAGCCAACGGGATATAGTGTCCAATTCCTGTTCCCACGACATCATCTCCCAGCGGTTAAGAAGTAAGAAAGCAAGATTCTGGCAAAAGAGATAAGTTCATCTGACCCATACCCTACTCCGCCTGGTAATGAAATTATAGAAGGCGAGCACCGCAGCTGCATTTAGTACGACAAAGGTATTGGCTATGGCGATCGGCTTGAATTTCCCAAGAGGGCCGGCCAGGCTTCCGAGGGCAGCCAGCAGGTAGAAAAGTACCTGGACGAAGAGAATTGCCCGATAGAAAGAACCCCCGGCTAGCGCTGATGTTGCGATCATGACAAATAGAAGCAGCGGAACCAGAAGCCGTAGGAGTTTGTGGCTGATGAAGCGAAAGAGGAGCGGATTCTCGGGGGAGAGCAGCCAGGGTGAAATTCGGAGCAATTGGTAGTTGCCGGTCAAGGTGCGGACTTTTCTGGAAAACTCCTTTCCTTTTTCGCTGAAAAGCCGATCTCGCGCAATGGCAGAGGGTTGGAATATGACCCGCTGACCGGCGCGCACCACATTCATCGGAATAAAGACGTCGTCAAGGATGGTCCCGGCAGGGATCTCCGTGTACAGTTCGCGCCGGATAGCGTAGATAGCTCCTGTCACCCCTACAACTGAACCCGAAGCGGATTCGAGCTTGCGAATTGCCTTTTCAATCTTCCAATAGATGCCGAGTCCGTCCGTAGATGGCAGTCCAGGCGCGGCTTCGAGTAAAAGATCGCCGCTGACCGCGCCCACCTGCAGGTCTGCGAAGCAGGAGGCCAATTCCGAAACAGCGTTGGCCTCTATCGACTGGCGTGCATCCAGGAAGACGAGGATTTCGCCAGTCGCTTGTCGGACAGCGTGGTTCAGAGCCAAGGCTTTACCGTGGGATTCATCGAGGATGACAGAAGTGATTGTGGCCGAGTTTTCACGAAGGATATCCGCAGTGCGGTCCGTTGAACCATCTGAGGTGATTACGACTTGCAAGTGACCGCGCGGATAGTCAAGGAGGCTAAGATTCTTGAGCTTGGCCGGGAGATTTGCTTCCTCGTTGCGTGCGGCGATGATAATGGAAACCGTTGGCGTTATCGCCTGTTTCCGAATGGGATTGTTGCGTATGCGGGCGTAAAGCCACAGCCAGACGGCATAACCAAAGTAGGCATATGCCACAACGGCGAAGGAGATCCAGAAAAGTGATCTCATCGAGCGCTCCGGGAAGCCAGAAGCGTATTCGTTGAAAACCCGTACGGGGGGAAGAATGAATGACGGCAATGGACCGGAGGGCCAGCAAGATCGCAAGGATCGCACCACGCGCAAGTCCAGACAGTCAGCTTAATGTTCACAAACTTCCCTTGCAGGCGCGGCCAAATGGGCCCTGCTATTCATTTAGCGCTACACAGATCAGATATTCTCTTGCTTTGCGAGATGCAAGGGGCGGATCGGTGCTGCTCCCCTCATGATACGTGACATCGATTTGCCGATCCAACGATGAGTCTGCGACTCAAGTGGTATAGGAAGACCCTTCCTTATTTGGAGAAAATTGCCACTGTATATGATGATAGAAGCGAA
Organism: Edaphobacter paludis; assembly: GCF_039993895.1. Taxonomy (NCBI): domain Bacteria; kingdom Pseudomonadati; phylum Acidobacteriota; class Terriglobia; order Terriglobales; family Acidobacteriaceae; genus Edaphobacter; species Edaphobacter paludis. Next base: position 3,539,734 of record NZ_CP121194.1, on the reverse strand, counting down.
GAGCCTCTCTCATCTGATAGCTATATATGGTGGAACTCTAGAGGGATGCAGACTATGCCTCCCATTTGGGGAATGGCTAATATCGTTTACTTTTATCGCTGATACCAACAATATTTGTCTGCAATACATAGGCTCATGGCTAATACTAAGCGTTTTGCATTCAATGTACTCATGAATTGGGCAGCTGTGGCAGTCGGCATGGTGGTGCCGTTCTTCCTCACTCCATTCGTAGTGCGGCACCTCGGCTCTGCGGCGTACGGCGTCTGGATACTTGCGGTTTCGACGGTGGCGTACCTGAATCTTCTTGATCTGGGGCTGCGCAGTGCGGTTATACGGTTTGTCTCCAAAGCAGACGCGGAAGGGAATCTTGAAGACGCGCAGGCGGCTATCGGTGCTGCGCTATGGTTCAGGCTGCTCATTTCAGCGGTGGTCGTGGTTATCAGTATCCTGCTGGCGCTTTCCTTCCCTCATCTGTTCAAGGTCCCCTCCGATCTGCGAAGAGCTTCCCAGATAACCGTATTGATGTGCGCGCTGGGAATCGCCGTCACTCTCATTTCGGGCGTCTTTGGTGCCGTGCTTGCAGCAATTCACCGCTTCGACATCTTGAGTTGGGTAACAGTGATGCAAACCCTTGCCCGTGCAGGCGGCGTTCTGCTCCTGCTGCGCAGTGGCAGAGGATTGGTGGCGCTCGCTTATTGGGAGTTTACGGTCGTTCTCTTGACGGGGCTGGTCACCGCGGCCATCGCGTTGAAGATGTTTCCGGCTTCCAGAGTGCCAGTGCGGCGTCCACGTGGGGAGATCCTAAAGGCAATCTGGTCGTATAGCTTCACGACATTTGTCTTGATTATTGCTGTACAGGTCATCATTAATACGGACAACCTTGCGGTGGGCGCATTTTTGTCGGTGGGGTTGGTTGCGTTTTATTCGATCGGCAGCAGCCTTGTTTCGTATTCAAGCCAGGTTTCCTCCGCGGTATCCACTACCTTCGCGCCACTGGCGAGCAATCTGGAAGCATCAGGTCAGTTTGACGAGCTTAGAAAATTGCTGATACGCGGAACCCAGGGTACGCTCGCCCTGATGTTGCCCATCAGTGTTGCACTGCTCTTTCGCGGTAAAACCTTTATCGGACTATGGGTTGGTCAAGAATATAGCGAGACGTCCGGGACAGTACTACAGATTTTGATGATCGCCCAGTTTTTCAGTGTGGCAAGTTCGACGGCTGGCGCCATCATGATGGCGATCGGAAAGCACAAGCCCGTGGCGAAATGGGCAGTGATTGAAGCGCTCGTTAATCTTGGTCTCAGTCTCGTCCTGGTGGAGACGGTAGGGCTCTATGGGGTAGCCTGGGGCACATCACTTTCCACTGCCGTTATCTATATGATTTTCTGGCCGCGCTATGTTCATAAAATTCTTGGAGTGTCTGTTGGCCGGTTCTTATGGGAGGGTTGGACAAAGGTGACTCTGTGCGTCGTTCCCTATGGCATCGCCAGCATCCTAGCGGATAGATTCTGGCATGCCCCTAATATGATTATTTTCTTTGGTCAGATTCTCGCAACGCTCCCCGTGTACGTAATTTGCCTATTGCTCGTATTTCGCAATGATGCACACGCTCTCTTCCAGAAGTGGCGCCAATCGAGACGAGTACAAGCAGAGGCCACATTATGAAAAAGACGGACCGCTTGCGAGTCGTGGTGCTTACCGATACTTTCCTTCCCCATGCGGGAGGTTCCCGCTTTTACTACTACAATTTATTTAAGCGAATTGCAGGCCTGGGCCACGAAGTTACCATTGAGACGAGCAAGGTACCAGGATGGCAGGAATTCGACACAAGAGAACAAACGGCCACATTCAAAATTAAACGGCGCTTTACCCCGTTGCCCGATCTGAGTTATTCCCAACTCCCAAAGATTGCCGGCCCATTACTGACAGCGTTCGTCGATTCGGTGTTTCATCGTCCAGACATTATCCATTGCGGAGACCTTTATCCGGGGGGGATGATCGGGGTAATACTGAAAAAGTTGTTAGGGATACCGTATGTCGCATACTGTCATGGAGAAGACATCACGCTGACGGACAAACGAAGATTTCAGCCTCGGCTACGAAACTTTATTTATCGAAATTCGGACGCAGTCGTTGCAAACGGCGCCTTTGCAATTGAGAACTTAATACGGATAGGAATTCAGCGGGATAAGATCCACAAGATAACTCCAGGCCTGGATACGAGTGTGTTCTATCCAGTTGCGGCTGATTCAAGTCTGCGTCAACACTACAACATTGAGAGTAACGAACTTGTGGTGATGACGGTAGCGCGACTAGTCCCACGTAAGGGACACGCGCGGGTCATGCGGGCTTTAGCGGCACTTCGGTCAGAGGTATCGCCGTTCAAGTATGTAATCGTGGGTCGTGGGTCAATCGAAGCAGAACTGCGCGATCTCGCTAACCAACTCAACCTTCGGGATAAGGTGGTCTTTGCTGGGTTTGTTGCGGATGATAAGTTGAACCAACACTATAATATGGCTGATATTGTTGTGATGCCTAACACCGAAGAGGCGGGTGACATTGAAGGTTTTGGGATGGTATTTCTGGAAGCAAATGCCGCGGGCAAGCCAGTCATCGGCGGACGTTCCGGGGGAACCGCTGAAGCTGTCGCTGAAGGCGAGTCAGGATTTCTAGTCGATAGCGATGAAGACTTTGAATTACGGGATGCCCTGCAACGATTGCTTATGGACGCCAGTTTGCGGGAGAGTATGGGAGCGAAAGGATTGCAGCGGGCAAGGACGGAATTTGACTGGGATACACGTGCAGCACTGCTGGGCCAGATAAGTGCCGATATTGTTGCTTCGAAGCGATAATATCGGGCAATAGGGACTGTAGCCGCAGGTTAGAGGTAGGAACGAGTTATGGGGCATTGGGAAACACCTGAGTCGGCGGTCAGCGTATTAGTGCCGACCTATAATCGAGCGCATTTCCTCCCTGAGACTCTTGACTCAATTCTTTCACAGACCTATTCGCCTGCAGAGATCATCGTGGTCGATGACGGTTCGACGGACGACACGCAAGATGTGGTCTCGCGGCTCTACCCGAAGGTAAAGTATCATCGCATTAATAATTCCGGGGTTTGCACTGCCCGGAATATAGCAGCTTCGTTCGCGACTTCTCCTTACATCGCATTCTGTGACAGTGATGATCTGTGGCGACAAGACAAGCTTGAAAAGCAGATGGAGCTTCACCTTCGGCATCCAGAAGTGCAACACTCATTTACTAACTTCTCCATCGTCACAGAAGGGAACTGGGCCCGCGAAACCAAGTTTGATGGTGCGAGGCCGACTTTCTTTGCCCATTGTGAAAAGGCGCTCGATTTTGCCTTGATATGCGGCGCATCACTTTATGACGAACTATTAACGTTTCAGCCTATCTTTCCATCTACGACGCTGATGTCCAGAGATTTTTTTTATAGAATTGGTGGTTATAAGGATTCTCTTGGACGAGTGCTATCCGAGGACCTGGAATTTGCGCTTCGCTGTGTTCAGCATGCTCCAATTGGGATTATTACCGAACCGGTGGTCGGAATCAGAAAGCATACGTCCAATTTTTCAGGAAGCACTTTCGCGACAACGTGTGGCGAGATCGAGATTTTGAATTATGCTCTTCAGAACCATTCAGTGACAGAGTCTACGAAAGAGCTACTGGCGGATCAAATAGCGCTTCGTCGGGTAGGAGCATCCTATGGCGCGTTTTCAGCGGGTAGGTTTACGGCATGCAAGGAACTCTTATCTGCGATTCCCAATCGCTACCTGACGCCGAAGCTGCGGCTGAAGCTCCTCATCTCTAACAGCCCGGAACCAATCGCTAGATTTTTGCAGAAATTGTTCGTCCAGTCCTAGCGGATTTCACTGTGCGCTTCAACAATCTTGGAGGCCAGGTATGGCATGCGGAGATTGGAACGATACGCTCCTGTATTTCTGAACCATCCATCCCAAAGTCCGGCGAGAATGGCCTGGCGCGAGACTTCGTTGCCTTTAACGAGTTTTAGAAACTTTAATTGAGTCGTGTATTGCCACCATAATGGCTTGATTCTGCCGAATAAGCTCACATGCTTTTTCCAGAAATAGATCTCGTTTCGCGCCATGTAGTACCAGAAATGAGGTTTTATTTCGTCAGGGGTCTCTTTAGCTGATCTTTCCGTGTGATACACGACGGAGTTAAAGTCAACCACGTTGCGGAATCCAGCCTTGTTGGCCCTAAGTGAAAGGTCAGTATCTTCCCAATAGGCGAAGAGCGCCGCGTCGAAACCCCCAATTTTGCGCACCATGGCAACTCTTACCAGAAGGGCTGTGCCTAGCAGCATGATCTGGCCGGGATCGCTGGTTATCCATCGGCGCCCAACCTCAATATCTTTGGTCGAATCACACCGGGGGGTTTTGGGATCGAATCTTCCTACTACATGAACCAACTTTGATGGGTCATGTAGGGTCGCGATGATAGGGGAAATCAATCCAATGGTGTGGTCGTGTTCTGCGATTCGAATGAGCGAGGACAATGCATTTGCTTCGGTAACGGCATCGCTATTCAACAGCCAGACATAATCGGCATTGCTCTGAACAGCCAAGTCGAAGCCAAGATTGCAACCGCCGGTGTAGCCGAGGTTTTCGGGGGAGAGGATCAGTTGAACGCGGTCACTGACAAGCTCTTTGAGTATCTCCGCCGAGTTGTCGATTGATCCGTTTTCAATGATCGCCACCCTGAGGTTTTGGTAATCCATCGCAAATACAGATGCAACGGCGGTTTTCGTCTCTTCTGGAGAGTTCCAGTTCAAGATGACAACGAGTACACTGGGGCCTTTGCCTGACTCAAAACTCAGCGATTGCGGCAGCGGAGATGACAACGCTAAAAGCTCCTTATGGGCGGCAATAGAGGGGGAGTAGAAGCAGGTGCGGAATAGCTAATGCGGGCGCCGGACAACCTGACGCCCAGCATATCATAGTGACTTGCAGAAAATTTCGGGGAATCGAATGAACCCGGCTACAATGCAAGCTTGGTGTGAAACACGGATGCTGCGGGCTGAGATCACCCGAATCACTCACCAGGTATTGCATTAATAGGAGTCTAAATGGTGCTCAAGCGATGTGCGATTGGCGTCTTTTGCCTGTTATTTATATTTCTTACCGTTGGACCCCGACAGACCCAACCCGTTCAAGCAGCAGCCAAATTGACCGAACCACCTTCAACGAGGCCTTCACTGTCCACTTGGTTTGTGCGGCAAGACGGCGGTGACCGTAAACAATGCACCGGCAGGGCAGATGCACCCTATTCAGGCCGAGGGTCAAAGCAGCCCTGTGCCCTTAATCATCCCTATTACTTATTCACGAGTCAAGAGCAAGGGGACGATCACTGGATCATTGGTGGCGGAGATACCGTCATCATACGAGGTGGGCCCTATCGCATGGGTTACAAGGGGCCGAATCCAAATGACGGGTGGGGCTCCTGTGCCGGCGACCCATATCGATGCTCTATGCCGCCTGTGCCATCGGGAACCGCCGACCATCCAACGCGGCTGCTTGGCGAAAACTATGCAAGCTGCAATAAGAAAACGCAATTATTTGGAGGCTATGGACTCGACGCGATTATTGTTCTGGGGGGCTCTCAGCATGTTGATATCGAGTGTCTCGAACTGACAGACCATGGCCAATGTACTCGTGCCGGTGCGGGATATCCAGCGTCAGAAGGATGCAGTAGCTCATACCCACTGTCCGATTATGCTTCTATTGGTATCGTTACAAGCAATAAGACTGCTGATGTCACCCTCAGAAATCTGGATATACATGGTCTAACGTCAAGAGGCATTCTGGGTGCAATCGGAGGGGTATTTACTGTCGATCATGTGCGGCTAGGATTCAATGGCATGGCTGGTTGGGACTTTGATGATGGCAATGGAACCGCCAGTTCGCCCGACGCAACGGTGAATGCTTCTTATCTGACTGTGGAATGGAGTGGCTGTAATGAGGAGTACCCGATCAGCCATTCAACTCCAGCTTTCAGTTGCTTCGACCAAAATGACGCTGGTTATGGCGACGGCGTAGGGACTTCGGATACTCCGCTGAATTTTACCTGTGACCATTGTGTCTTCCGATACAACACGCAGGATGGATTTGATCTGCTGCATACCAGCGGCAGCCTGATCTCGATCAAAAATTCGTCGTCTTATGGCAACATGGGCCAGCAGTGGAAATTTGGTGCGATGAAAGGCGTTGTCTTTCAGAACAACCTGACCGTGAATAACTGTAGCCGGATGTCCGCGCCGTTCCCCGGAGCGCCGGAGGGCTATCACAGATATCTTTCCCTGTTCTGCCGGGCGGCAGGCGAAGGAATTGCTTTCAGGATCACCGATAGTGGAACTTATCTCTTTCAGAACAACAGCTTTGCCGGCTATGGAACGACAAGTTATGACATTAGCTGCTGGATAAGCTGCAAGAAGGCAACTGTCACATACCAAAATAATCTAAATATTGGCTATAAAAATCCTGCCGACCGCGAGGTGCCAGCGGTGTTCTACTTCGATAACGTACCGGGCAATCCGTTTGTGACCCAGGATCATAATATCTACTACAACATGCGAAGTTGTCCCTCGGGTTCAACGCAACATTGTTCCGATCCGAAGATAGTCAGGATGCCCGTCTGGAATGGAGAAGCTTCCCTTGACGACATTGACTTTCACCTGACGGCCTCGAGCCCGGCACGTGGAGGCGGTGTGGCCCCGCGGCAGCTTCCTACCGATCACGACGGAGTGCCGCTGCCAGCGGGTGCCGGATACGATATTGGAGCTTTTCACTTTCATCCCTGATTCGGCGCCGATAATATGGCTGCTTAGCGCTTTAGGATTCGCCAAAGACTCTATTTACGTAGCCGGCGGAACCCGAATGCGAAACAACTTTACCGGGGTTCCCCAGAACGACGGCTTTGCTGGGGACATCGAAGTTAACATAAGCGCCGGGAGCGATGAGCGATTCGCAACCAATGGTGATGTTTCCAACAATGATTGCATTGGCCCCAACCCATACCTTGTCTTCAAGGGTAGGGGCTCCCTGGCGCGAACCACGGCTTGTAGCTCCAATAGTCACTCCCTGACCAATATTGATATTGGATCCCAAAACCGCATGTGGACTGATAACAACACCACCGAAGTGGCCAAGATAAAACCCTTCTCCGATGCTGGTGGTGGGAGAGATGTCGAAGCCATATTTAAAGCGGTAATGTTGAAACAGGATACGGTTATAGATGTACAGGAAGATACAGAGCGACCTTTTTCGTTTCTTGTAATAGTCGACCTTGCGCATGTAATAGGTAAAGCGAAACCCGGGATCATGAATCCATGCATTTAAAAATGGGCGCCACCCACCCTTGCCCGTGTAGCGGTAAGCGTCAGCCCGCAAGGTTTTCCAAAGCGTAGATGCCAATTCAATTCTTCCCGTTCGGTTGATAGTCGCTTGAATGTTGACGGCGGCCGAAATGCTGGCTCCTTCGCGTCATTCCTTCAGAATGTATCGTGTTCTAATATACAACTTAGCGAAACATTGAAATGCCGTTCCAGCGTGACGCGTTTTGCTGTACCTAAGGCCGAATTTCGAAGGAATGAGTGCGACGGACGTTGCGAAGTCTTCATCTGCTTTATCACGAACTTAGGCCCATAAGCAGCGACTATTCCTATGTCGTTGCGACCAGCGCGTTTGAAGAGCATCTCAATTTGTTTCGCCAAATCCGCGAAACCGAGGGATGTTCTTTAAGGCCTGAGATCACCTTTGATGATGGTCATATCTCCAACCTTGAATACGGGATGCCTCTCTTGCAATCGCGGGGCTTCATCGCGCAGTTTTTCATCACTGTGGGTTGGACAGGACAGAAGAAAGGTTACATGGATTGGCAGGAGTTGCGCGAGTTGCACGGATCGGGACAAATGATCGGCGCACACGGGTGGAGTCATACGCTGCTGACGCATTGCAGTAAAGATGAATTAGATGGAGAACTCAGGCGATCCAGGTTGACCCTTGAAGACAAACTGGGCACATCAATTACTACAATGTCTTTGCCAGGGGGGCGCTACAACCGGCGTGTCCTGGCGGCATGTGAGGAAGCTGGCTACACAGAAGTCTACACTTCAATTCCTCGCGCAGAGCAGACACCTCACGGCTCGATCATAGGCCGCCTGAATATCCGAGGGGACATGAAACGGGATTGGATTGCCAGCGCGCTGCGACCGGAGAGTGGAGTTTTGTCGCGACTCGGACAGCAGTATCGGATCAAAACTACTGCGCAGGCGTTACTGGGAGACAGTCTCTACGGGAAGCTCTGGTCGTTGGTGAATCGACAGGAGTCCGACAGCGATGCCGGGGCGACTCAATGAAGGTTCTTCACGTCATCAGCAGCGGGGGAATGTACGGAGCAGAGTCTGTGATTCTCAACATGTCACGCACCCTGAATGAGGGTTCGCACCACAGCGTGCTGGGAGTCTTCTCGAATTCTTCGAATCCCAATCTGCAACTCCATGAAAACGCTCTTCGGGAGGGGATTGAGTCGCATCTGATTCCATGTGATGGTCAGATTGATCGAACGGTGATTGCTAGCATTCGAAGATTGGTCGCAAGCGCGCAGGCGGATGTTGTCCACGCCCACGGTTATAAGGCGGATGTGTATGTCTACTTTGCATTGCGTAGGTCACGAACGCCTTTTTTTTCTACATGTCACAATTGGATCAAGGACGGCCCGCTCGTTTCCTTCTACGGAATAGTGGATCGCTTTGTCTTGCGGAATTATGCGGGTGTGGTCGCTGTCTCAGCCGAAGTAAGGCAACGGTTGCTGAGTGCGGGAGTGAATGCGCAGAGGATTCACTTGATCAAAAATGGAATTGACCTGCGGCCGTTCGCGAGAGCAATTCCATCGCTTCGTAAAGATACAGCAGTGGGTCAAACTCTCATCGTTGGCTGGATCGGCCGTCTGTCTCAAGAGAAGGGAGTTGATATCTTCCTGCGGGCTGCTGCACTCGTCCTGGTGAAGTGTCCAGCCGTAAAGTTTGTGGTCGTAGGTGAAGGCCCTGAGCAAGCTTCAATAGAAGCATTGATTGAGACTTTGAAAATTGGGGAGAGTGTATCTCTCGTCGGCCGTAGAGACGATATGCCGTCGGTATATGCGTCGCTGGACGTGATGGTTTCATCATCGCGGCAGGAGGGTCTGCCAATGGCGATTCTTGAAGGGATGGCCAGCGGATTACCATTGGTCGCGACTGCCGTAGGCGATGTGCCAACCGTGGTTCTGGATGGTCGCACCGGAGTGATCGTCCCTCCGGAAGATGTGGAGTCACTGGCTTCAGCGATTGAAGATTTGCTGCAAAACGTCAACCTTCGTGAGCAACTCGGGAGTGCGGCAGCAAAGTTGATAGAAGATGAGTTCTCCGCCGACCGGATGACCGCTGAGTATCTCCGGATGTACGAAGACGTGGTTGCTCCGGGCATGAGGGCGAGGACTTGTAAGTGAGGGAAAAAATCCGGAAGCCAAAAGTTTTCATGATGGATTTATGGGCAACGGTGCCCTACTACACGGCCTACATCTCCAGGGCTTTGCTGGTGGAGAACGTGAACCTGATGGTGGGCTCAATCTCCTACTATTTAGATCCGGACTGCTTCTCAAGTCGTGGCGTCAAGGTCGATCCAGGATTGCTTGATATCGTAGGGAAGTTTCAATTGCCGCGGCTGTTGCGCAGGGTTCTAAAGCTGGGGGAGGGCATGGTGAATCTGCTTGCCCTCTCGGCACGCTTCTTGGTTTCTCCTCCCGATGTGATTCATGTGCAATATCTGCCCATGCTGAAGTGGCGCTTTCCACTGGATCTTTGGTTTTTGGAACTGTGCCGAAAGCGGGGTTCGAAAATAGTTCTTACTGTCCACGATCTCCTTCCTCACGACACGGCAGACACTTACACCGAGATATTCCGTGACCTGTATTCGATGGTCGACGGGATCATCTGCCATTCTGATCACATCAAGACGCGACTGGTGGCGGAGTTTTCCGTGGCTCCGGAAAAAATATCAGTCATTCCCCACGGCCCATTCTTTTATGATCTACCAGAATTAGCTTCCAATAAGGCGCTTCAAGACATTCCAATTGAGGTCGGCAAGGTGGTGGTCCTTTGGCAGGGAATTATCTTCCCGTATAAGGGGGTGGATCTGCTGCTGAACGCATGGCAGAAGGTCGAGGCTATTAGTGACGATGCCTGCCTCGTGATCGCGGGGACGGGCTCTGACGATCTGCTGCAGCAGATTCGCGCGCAGGTGGAGTCTCTGGACCTGAAACATGTCAACCTGCAACTGCGCTTCATATCTACTCATGAGTTGGTTGCGCTCTATCGAACTGCGGATGTCGTTGTATACCCCTATCGTGCGATTACGACCAGTGGGGCTCTGGCGACCGGACTGGCATTAGGTAAAGCGATCGTAGCCAGCGACCTACCCGTTTTTCGTGAATTGTTGACCACCCGCAAAAATGCGCTTCTGGTTGATCAGAAGGATTCCGCCAACCTTGCCGGAGCTTTGATTGAATTGATACAAAATCCCGTCCTGCGGGGGCAACTGGCTTCCAACGTACGAGACATGCATTTCGGTGATGAGTCCTGGCTATCGATTGCCAGGAGGACGACAGAAGTTTATGAGAGATATTGCTGGTCATAATCCCGGCTCAATAGCCGACGAAGATCGTCTTCTGTTTCGAATGGATGATAGCTTGCGATTTAGGTCTTACGTCCGACACGCCTACTCATCTCCATAAATGGAGCCTCCACTCCCAGGTAAAATCCCCAGGATAAAAGGATAGATACGGTGAGGTAGAGTCCAAAGAATAAGAGGTGCGAGATCTTATTTCCCATCAAGGCGGTCATCGCAAAGAGGACGGTTCCATGGACAAGGTACAAGCTATAAGAAATTCTGCCAAGGAAAGAAGGAATCGGCGTATCTAGTAGACGGCTTGCCAGGACAGAATTCAAAGCTATAACCATTAGTCCGGCGGCACCTAGAGCTGTGGGGAGATCTCCCAGATGCCAGATTGGTCCATACACTACCAGCGAATGCCCACAAATATAAACTGTAGCGGATAGCAGCGCAAAGAGGATGCGCCACATTGGACTTATGCTTTTATAGAGAACACCCACCCGATCCATGTTCTTGGCAAGCAATATGCCTACAAGAAAGATGGCTATATATTCAAATGTGATTAGCGTCTGGTGAACGCCGACATGAATACCTGCCAGCGTGAAACCACCAATTACGAAGATGGAGCTGATCAAACTCAGTCGACTTACGATGATAAAAAGCAGAGGAAATATTAACGAAATCCTCATTTCGTAGACGAGAGACCAGAACGCAGTGTTGTATTGCGTATAGTCATAGTCTCCAATGAATAAGACGTGCTGAATCACACTTTTAAGTTCTACTGGATGGTTCCATGTGATCGAAGCCCATTGAATAGCTCCGAACCGGTTGTGCCATAAAGCACATCCTGCGAGGGACAGAAGTAGCGCTCCCAGATAAGGACCGTAGATGCGTAATACGCGCCGCTGAATGAAGATCAGATAAGGCTGGCTTTTCCCTCGAATAAATGGCAGGCTCAGCACGAAACCACTCAGTAAAAAGAACAACATCACCGATGCATGTCCAGCGAGAAATGGAAAAAGAACAAGCTTCGTAACCCCCGTTCCTATTTTTCCATCTGGAAAGAACATGTGGGCGTAATGATGAAATACTACGACAAGAGCCGCCAGACCCCGCATTGAATCCAATTCATGAAATCTTTTTTCCGGTCGATTTTGCACACGGATGCTTATGCTTTCAGTGTCTTGTTCCAATCGTGTGGTGGGTAATGCAATGGGTGAAACTGACACGATTCCCTCTTACTCTTCTGGCCTTGTTCCAGGCTGAAGAGCGTTATCTATATGAAGATGATGTTTCTTGGCCGTGTAAATATACCCAATATTAGAGCCTTGTACTTGTTAATCGACACCTCAAAAGGTGGTGCTGTCGTTCTTATAATCGCCTGGATCAACGTTCTACTGCATGCTGGTTGGGCGTCGCTGCCTTTGTTGTCATAGCCTTCGGCCGTCGGGGGAGACAGGCCTGATACCGATATCCAAAACACTGGCCATCCTCTATAAGTTTACCCAATTCTCAGGATTTATGAGGATCTGCTATCAGAGCCACCTTTACAACCGCTGTTCTTCTCATAGAGAAGAATTATCGAAGATCGATTCAAGCATGAGGTTTAGTGGCCGGTAGGCTGAAAGATGGGAAGGAGGCTGGAGTAGTCGTCTGTCCAGGCGCGTAGGCGGGGAACGGGGGTGATGGGGGTGGCGATGGCGGCAACTTCGCTGAGGGTGAAGAAGGTGGGGTTGGCCGTGACCAGAACCCACGTCGATCTGAACTCGCCGCGTGCGTCGATAGAGGGGGTATCGAAGAGTTTCGCCTGCATGTGGACAGAGGCAGCTAACTGGGCTACTTCGGGGGCGAGGTTGAGGTACTGGTTGGAGACGTGGAAGGCCAGAATGCCGTTGGGAGCGAGGTGTTTTTGGTAGAGGGTTAGGGCCTCGGTGGTGAGCAAGTGGATGGGAATGGCGTCTCCAGTGAAGGCATCGACGACCAGGACGTCGAAGTGCTGAGGCGCTTCCTGACTGAGCGAGGTGCGGGCGTCGCCTTCGGTAATGGTGATGGCGGCGGGAGAGTCACGGATGTAGGTGAAGAGGTTGCGCGCGATGGGCTGGACGTGGGGGTTGATCTCGTAAAAGCGAATCCGATCGCCGGGTTTGCCGTAAACGGCCAGGGTTCCGGTTCCGAGGCCTACAACGCCTATGTTGCGCGGTCGGTCGGCACAGCAGTTGGCGAGGGCGAGACCGATGCCAGAGTCCTTTCCGTAATAAGTGGTCGGGGTGCGCATCAGGCCAGGGCTGAAGATCTGGTTGCCGTGCTGGATAGTGCCATTGAGCAGCATGCGCAGGGGCTGGCCCTCGTGGGTGACGTCATGTTTTACCCGGAGACTGCCGTAGAAATTGCGGGTCTCCAGCAGAGCCTGCTGCGCGTAAGCGGCGTGCAGTGCGAAGTTGAGGAAAAGCACCAATATGCTGCCGGTGGCCCATAGGAGGCGCTGGCCCCAGCCATCCGTCCAGGTGACGGCGAGGGCAAGCAGAGCGGTGACGAGGAAGGTGATGGACAGGTCGTAGTTGGCCGCAAAGATGAGGGGGCTGGCGATGCCGATGAAGAAGGTCCCCGTGACTCCGCCGCCGGCGACAAGGAGATAGAAGAGGGTGGTCTCGGAGGGGCGCCGGGGACGCAGCGCGTAGGCTTCGGCGTGGCAGAAGAGGCAGGCCACGAAGCACTCTGTGAGGAAAAAGAGGATCGCAATGCCGATTGGCCAGCTGCTGTCTACCTTGGAGATGGCGTACCCAAGGCTGGCGAGCATGACGATCAGCAGACGAACGACGATGCTGCGGCTGTAAAAGCGGGGAAACTCGAAGGCGAGGATAAAGGTGATGAGGTAGACCGCGAGGGGGAGTATCCAGAGTAGGGGGATAGCGGCGATATTGCTGGTGATATGGCTGGTGACGGCGCTCAGCTGCATGGCTGCGGCCATGGGTAGGAGAAACCAGAGCCATCTTGTCGCAGATGATGTTGGAGGATCGGTGGAGTTGGTGATCTCTACTGCAGGCGCTTGTTCTGTTGCAGGTACTTGCCGCGACAGAAGAGCACACAGGGCCGCGTAGACCACGAAGCTGGCAGCCCACAGAAGGCGCTGGGTCTTGAGGGCGAGATAAGGTTCGACCAGCGTGGGGTAAGCGATGAGGGCGAGCAGAGAGCCTACGTTTGAGAGACCGAAGAGCCGGTAGGAGACGCTGCCGCCTTGGCTGCGAAAGAGCCAGATTTGCAGGAGAGGACTCGTCGATCCGAGGAGAAGGAAAGGGAGGCCGATGGTCAGTGCGAGATCAATAAAGATAGTTGTGACAGGGTGGAGGGAGCCCTGGCTGAGGTCAGGGCGCATGAACTTTTGGGCAGCCAATGCAAGGACGGCGATGACGAGAAGCGCAAGATAGAGAATTTGCTGGCGGCGGTTGAAGGGGCGGCGGGTGAGCCAGTGTGCGTAGAGGTATCCGAGCAAGAGGGTGAGCTGGAAGAAGACCAAACAGGTGAGCCAGACCGCGGACGAACCGCCGAGCGCGGGAAGGAGCTGCTTCGCCGACATGGGTTCGACCAGGAAGAGGAGAAACGCCGACAGGAAGATGGCAATGCCGTAGAGTGACCGGGTTGAGCGCATAGGTGATGGGCGATCTGAAGACGTGCCAGTTTATGCTATTCGTCGTGTTTCAGCCTTTTTAAAATGGAGAAACCGTCGACTGCGAGGCTCAACGAAGATCGATATTGACCGGTTCTATTTGTTGGTCCTACTATCCCATCGACGGTCGCAGTGCCGGGTGAGCATGGGACGACCTGCGGGCCAGGGATGTCAGTCCACATTTACCAAGGGACGTCCTATGAGATCAAGGGCCGGGATCGTGATCGCTGTGGCGTTGGGGCTGGCGGGTGGCTCCGGCCGTGCGAGCCAAGCTGAGGGTCAAAAGTGTCTGTTGGTATTAGCGGCGAATGCAGACCGAGCGCCGTCGGTAAGGGTCGAAGAAGAGAGCAAGCTTGCAGCAGCATTAGAGAGCCCGGGCATAGCCAGGGTCTCTGCAGTGGATAGGAATACTTCGTCACCTTCAGGCCACGAGAATTCGCGCGGTTTGTCCTGGAAAGATGTGTGGCTGGTACTGCTGGGCGCGGTGGTCTCGCTTTATGTGACCGTGGTCTTCGAAAGATACAACCGCTTCGGGGAGTTGATGCGAACTGTGGCGAGAGCCCGTCAGCATTTCGAAGGACATCCGGGTTCACCTGTGGAGGCTCAACTCAAGCGGTCGCATGAGTTGAGCGTAGCTTTTTTTCGACTGCTGGATGAGACGGAATGGAGCCTGAACGCAGAGGGGCACTATGATGCCGCTGCTGGTGTGGCACAGCTCAAAGGTTTCATCTTCAGAGTGGTAGCGTGCATCGAAAACATGCTTGAGGGCAAGACCAAAGGGCTTGTATTGGGAGATTATCTAAGTCTGGTTACGGCGGAGTATGGGCAGGTGTACAACAGGCAGTTCGTTGCCTTTGAGCGAAACCTGCGGCCAAGTCTTGCCGCGCTGTTACGGCCCTATCCTCATCCTGTGCTGCCGACGAAGGCTACGGTTGTTGTTATCGATTACTTCGATAAGCTGCTTTAGGGGTCATCGTGATCCTCTTAGGCGCGGAGAAGGCGGCAGTACTCCTGCATTGCCGGAAGAACTGAGGTTCCTAGAATCAAGGGGCATAAGTCTGGGCCGGACAAGATATGATGGAAGGGAAGCGCGCTTGCTTCTGCGATGCGCTTCTTTCCGGCCAAACCAATCCTTTGGAGAACACATTCCTCGTGAGTCAACGCAAATCAGCGGTTATTTTGGGTGCCCAGTGGGGCGATGAAGGCAAAGGCAAGATCGTCGATGTGCTGTCGGAGAAGTTTTCCGTGGTGGCGCGCTATGCAGGTGGCCATAATGCCGGGCATACGGTTATCATCAAGGGCAAGAAGTTTGTGCTGCAACTGATCCCCTGCGGCGTGCTGCGGCCGGAGTGCAAGGGCGTGATCGGCAACGGCGTCGTGCTCGACCCGATGGCGTTTCTGAGCGAAGTGAAGAAGCTGAAGGACGCGGGCCTGCCAGTGGATGGCCAGCTTTTTGTGTCGAATCGCGCGCAGGTGATTCTGCCTTATCACCGGATGATCGAGCTGGCCGCGGAGAATGCGCCGGGCCGGACGAAGATTGGGACGACCAGCCGCGGGATTGGGCCGGCGTATGAAGACAAGATGCACCGCAGCGGCCTGCGCGTGGTCGATCTGCTTAATTCGGCGCTGCTGCGGACGCACATCGAGAACGCCTGCCACGAGAAGAATACGATCGCTCATGCGCTGTTCGGAACGGCTCCTCTGGATCCGAAGACGATGTATGAGGAATATGCGCGGGCCGCCGAGAAGATCGCGCCATTTGTTACGGACACCGCTGTGATGCTGAATGATGCCATTCGGAATGGCGAGAAGGTAATGTTCGAAGGGGCGCAGGGTGCACTGCTCGATATCGACCATGGGACGTATCCGTTTGTTACCTCGTCGTCGGCTACGGCAGGGGGGGCAGTAACGGGCACCGGAGTTGGGCCGACGCGGATCGGCACCGTGATTGGGGTCACGAAGGCTTATGTGACGCGTGTGGGCGAGGGGCCGTTCCCGACCGAGATTCATGATAGTTCTGCCGATCTGCTGCGCGCTCGCGGGCAGGAGTATGGTGCGGTGACGGGGCGTCCGCGACGCTGCGGATGGCTGGACCTGCCTCTGCTGCGCTATAGCAACATGATTAATGGCACGGAGTGGCTGGTAGTCACCAAGATGGATGTGATGGACGAGTGCGTCGAGATTCCGGTATGCACCGGCTATAAGATCGACGGCAAGATCACCGATGTGATTCCAGCGGATATGAGGGGTTTCGAGTCGATTCAGCCGATTTATACGACACTGAAGGGCTGGAAGGCGTCGACCGAGGGCATTACAGAGTTCGACAAACTGCCCCAATTGGCGCAGGATTATCTTCACTTTATCGAGAAAGAGTCGGGTGCTAAGATCGGCATGGTCTCGACCGGCCCGGACCGCGACCAGACGATGACGATTGCCGGATTTGAAGAAGTGCTGAGGGCATAGGAGCTAGTTTATGTTGAGTTTCACGGTAAGAATGACGTTTGCGCAGGAGGAGCACGCGGAGATCGCCGAGATGCTTCGGCATCTGACGGTGGCGTCGAGGCAGGAGCCGGGATGCGTGAACTATGTCGCCCATTTTATCGAGGGCGATCTGTGCACGGTGCTGATCTATGAGCAGTTTCGGGACGAGGCGGCGCTGGACCATCACAGAAATGCGCCGCATTTCCATCAGTATGCGATTGGCGGCCTTTACCAGCGGATGCGCGATCGGCAGGTAGAGAATCTGACGGCTGTGTGCTGAAGCTCCGTGTGATGTGATTGACGAACGCTCCCTTAGGGGAGCGTTTTTGTTGATTGCAGGTTCTAAGATGATGAAGGTTCGTAAAGCGGGATGAGGTTTTTTGGCGCCATGCTGATTCGAGGAGTTCTTTTGTTGTGCGTTTTCGCTGGAGTAATGCCCGCTGCGGGATTGGGGTCGGTGCAGGCTCAGAGCTCGCCGACGACCGGGGAGAATGTGGCAGCTCGGGACGCTTTCGAACGAACACTGGCGGCTGATCCACATAACCTTGCAGCGCAGGAGGGTGAGGTCCAGGTAAGTGAACGGCTGGCGCTGGCGGCGCGCGCGGCCGGCGATAAGGATACTGCTTTGACTGCATTGCTTCGCGCACAGAAATTCGCGCCGGAGAATGCGCGGCTGCTCTACGATTTGGGAATTCTTGAAGACGAGATGCGCCTGTATCGCGATGCGGACCTCACGCTGGCGCATCTTTGGGAGATCGACACCACAAATCCTAAAGTTTTATATGCAGTAGCTCGGGTCAAGCTCGATCTGGGGCAACTTGCTCCGGCGGAAGAGAATATGAAGGCCTATCTTGAGGTCAAGCCGAATGACCCGACCGCACACTACGCATTGGGTCGTATCTACCAGGAAGGACTGCAATTCGATAAGGCTAAAGCTGAATTTGAGCGATCGATCCAGCTTCAGCCAGTGCAGACCGAAGCCTATTATCAGGTTGGCGACATTGCGATTCAGCAGCACAATTATGCTGAGGCGCTGGCGAATTTCGACAAAACGCTGTCCCGCAATCCCCGGCACGGAGGTGCGTTAGCTGGCAGCGGCATCGCCTGTTTCAAGCTGAAGCAATACGAAAAAGCGGAAGAGTTTCTGGATAAAGCAATTAGCGCCGCGCCTGACTATCAGCCCGGACACTACTATCTTGGGTTGACCCTTGCCCGCCTGGGAAAGAAGACAGAGGCTGAGCGCGAATTTTCGGTTGCCACCCAACTGGCCAACCAAGACAATAGCCAGGGAGCAAACCGTCTCCGTCTCGTCCCTCCAACCGAATCACGCTGAACGACGAGAGCCATGTCGAAATCTATGATGCCACCTCCATTTCGTAGCAAGACAGGCAGTGCGTTTTCTGTTCTCTTCTTTCTGTTGGCTGCGTCGTCTCTGCTTCCCGCGCAAAGCAACAACAATCAGGACGGCGGGAAGGGTGATGCGCAAGCCATGCATCTGATGCAGCTCGGCGCAGGCGCAATGCAGCAGGGCAACACCGCGGAAGCAGAGAGGTATTTCACTAAGGCTACGGCGGCCGCGCCACAGATGGCCGATGCTTTTTTGGATTTGGGTTTGGTACAGCTTCGTGAGGGAAGGCCGGATGTTGCGGAGAAGGCGCTTGCAAAGGCGATTGCACTCAATCCGAAGCTGCCTGGTGCACACATGTTTCTGGGAATTGCAAAATATCAGATGCATGAGGTGGATTCGGCGAGCGCCGACTTGCGGGAGGAGTTGCGGCTTCAGCCTCAGGATGTAGAGGCTTTGACCTGGCTTGGCATCGTTGAACTGGGTGCAGGCAATGCGGACAAGGCGACGGAGCCGCTGGACCGAGCGGCAGCACTTTCTCCAAATGATCCAAATATTCTTTATCTGCGCGGACGAGCGCACAGCCTGATCGCAGAGGAGTCGTATCAGGCTCTATATCGGCTCGACCCAGATTCCTGGCGCGTCCATAAAGCGCTGGGAGAGAGCTACTCGGCGTCAGGACAGCCTGAAAAGGCTGTGGCGGAGTTTCTGAAGGCGGTGGGGAAGGAGCCTACGAACTCCGACCTCTACGAATCTTTGGGCGACGAATACCAGAAGTTAAGCCGCTTCGACGATGCCATGAAGGCTTATGAGCAGGAGGTCAAGCTCGATCCCAACAATGGCATCGCTCTTTATAACCTGGGCAAGATCGACGTGGAACGAGGAGATCCGCAGGCTGGAATCTCTCTGCTGCAGCAGGCCATCAGCGTGCACTCCAGTCCCGCTCCCAGCGATTTCTACCTAGGGCTGGGGCTGTCGAAGGTTGGGAAGAACGAAGAGGCGGCGGAATGGCTGGAAAAGTCGCTGCAGAGCGATCCCTCGGAGTTCATCAAGCAGAGTACCTACTATGAGTTGGTTCGCGTATATCAAAAGCTGGGACGGCGGCAGGATTCTCAACGTGCATTGGATGAATTGAAAAAACTTAAGTCAGCCTCTACGGTTACCAATCAGCCTTGACCGTACTCACACGAAAACTTCTTAGAGTTTGGAGGAGTCTAAGGGGCTGAGGTTCCCATAACTGCCGGATAGGATGTTTTACTGGCGGGTGGGCAAATGTGAGATTTTCGAGCCTTAAGTGGGTGTAACGAAAGTTGTTTTGACTCTTAGCTCGAAGCGGTCTAACATCCGGTACGCGTTATGACGCTACGTGGTCAACCAATTCGCTTCCGTCTCACAGTGGCGGCAACTGCGCTCGTGATTGTGCTTGGCGCTCTAGGAATGAGCCAGGCGCTCGCAAATCCGACGCCTCATCCGAAAAAACATGATGCGAAACAGCAGGTGGAAGATCTGGAGGAGCAGTGGCGGATTGCCCAACTCGCCGGTGATACCACGACCATGGACAAGATGATGTCCGATGACTACGTCGGCATCTCGATGACAGGAGAGGTGGATACGAAAGCACAGCAACTGCGCAGGGTGACTGACCGCAGGCTTATGCTGACGAAGCTGGAGTTGAGCGACATGAAGGTGAAGCTGGTCGGAGCGGTTGCCATTGTGACCTCGCGGGCAGAGGTGGAGGGGACCAACGATGGGAAGCCTGTAAAAGGTATGTTCCGATATACCAGGATTTATCAGCATCTGCCTTCCGGAGAATGGAAGATCACGAGCTTTGAGGCGACGCGGGAGCACAGGCACAGGAACGAAATCGATGGAAAAGCGCAGGATGCGAATGTCTCGCCGCCCACTGACCAGACGGAATGAGTGATGCCATACAGAATAAGACCCTGCGAGGCGGCAGGGTCTTGTGGTTTAAAGCAACTGTATGGTCAGGCTATTCTGGAGTTTATGGAATCGATGGTTAGAGCGGTCTCCGCGTGTGCCTTAATGCGATGAGAGCCAGGCAGATTCAGCGCCAAAAGGCGTCGGTAGAGGGAGCGGGTGCAGCCAGTGAGTCGGGCATCCTCCGACTCATGGGGGAAGAGTGCGAGACATTCCTGAGCTGCTAATGCGGACTTTCTTTTCTGGCCGGTGACAAGGTAAGGACGGGATTGAGGAAGATAGCTACCTCGGCTTTTGTTGATCACCGGGGGGCCTGTCCTCAACGAGGCAGGGGAGGTTGGAAGAATCGACATTTTGCCCTCGATACGGCGAAGGCCTTCGCCCTCGTCTAGAGCGTTTGATGATTACTTTGGTGCCGAAGTTGTACTTGGGGCGAGTGCCTCGCGGAGTTTCGTCCAGGTGCCGTCAAGTGTCTCAGGAAGAACTCGAGTCTCGGCCGTGACGGTCATGAAATTGGTATCTCCGCTCCATCGTGGGAGCGCATGAAGGTGGATATGGTCGGCCACACCGGCCCCGGCAGATTCGCCGAGGTTCATTCCAAGGTTGAGGCCGTCGGGGTGGTAGACCTCACGGAGGCAACGCTCGATGCGTTGAGCGGTGAGGATCATCTCCTGTGCGGCCTCCGAGGGGAGGGCGGCGAGTGAGTCGACATGCTGGTAGGGCAGGATGAGGACGTGGCCGGTGGCATAGGGATAGGCGTTAAGGCAGACAAAGCAGAGCGCGCCGCGATGGACGATGTGGGCGGCCTGTTCGGCGGCCTCCTGATCCATGCCGTGGGCGATGGCATAGTCGGTGGCGGCGATCATGTTGCAAAAGACGCAGTGCTTGTCCTCAGCGGCGGGCCAACCGCTGAGGGCCGGAGGGACGCCGGTGCGGGCCTGCTCGTCGGCGCGAGTGATGTAGTTGTAGCGCCAGGGAGTCCAAAGACGGTCCATAGAAGCGAGTATAAGGTGAAAATTCGGAGAATCCATCGGATAGGAACGAACATTGGTTGACGTATGGCACTCAAAGTTCTATGCTTTTAGGTGAGCCACTGCGTGTGGGACCCAAGTGCAGCCGCTCCTCTGCTAGATGTAATTCATTCCTACCTGCCGAAGCTGTAACGGGGATGGAACAATTAGTGTCCCCTCAGGAATGCTGGTTGGTCCCGAAGCAAGCGCCGCTTGAACTGGAATGGATCCTTGGATCCCGGAGTCCGCATTCATCATGGTAGACGACCATAATCCTGAACACACCGAGAGCAAACCCCTGACCACCGAACTGGAAACCCTAGCGCCCGAAGCGACAGCGGCACACGCCGAACTGTCTTCTGAATCCACCTCCAACCAGCAGCATGAGACTGCTCCTGAAATTGCCGGCCACGACGCGCCCCACGATACTCCGACGAGCACTAATACATCTGCTCACCAAAGTGCGCAAGCTGGTCATGTGGCAACCGTTACGGCTGCCGCTGGCGACGAGTCCGCTGATGACGACCTGAACTACGACGCCGCCGACTTTGCGGCTGCGCTGGCAAGTTTTGACCGCGAGCAGGCTGCTGATGCCGCCGCTGCCCAGAACTTGACCGCCGAAGAGGTCATCGTTACCGGAACCGTCCTCAAGATTACGGACAAGCATGTCGTTGTCGATATTGGGCTCAAGTCGGAAGGTCTGATTCCGCTGGCACAAGTGCTGGATATCAATGGCGCGCCGAAGTTCCAGGTTGGCGATGCGGTTGAGGTTGTGGTCGAGCGGGAAGAGGCCGAGGGCGGCTACCTGGTCAGCTACGAAAAGGCGCTGCGCCATAAGGTCTGGGACAAGCTCGAGCAGGCCGCGAACGAGAAGACCCCGGTGAAGGGCATGGTATTGAGCCGCGTCAAGGGCGGTCTTACCGTGGACATCGGCATCAAGGCGTTTCTGCCGGGATCGCAGGTCGAGGTTCGCCCTGTCCGCAATCTGGACGGCTACATCGGCACCGAGATCGAAGTTCGCGTCATCAAGCTGAACAAAAAGCGCGGCAATGTTGTCATCAGCCGCAAGGAATTGCTCGAAGAAGACCAGAATGCCAAGAAGTCCGTTACTCTGGCGACTCTGGAAGAGGGCAGCGTTCTGACCGGTACGGTGAAGAACCTGACAGACTACGGCGCGTTCGTGGATATGGGCGGCCTCGATGGCCTGCTGCACATCACCGACATGAGCTGGGGCCGGTTGACGCATCCTCGCGACCTGGTTAACGTCGGCGACGAGATTCAGGTAAAGGTATTAAAGTTCGACAAGGACAAGCAGCGGGTTTCGCTGGGCTTCAAGCAATTGACGCCTGACCCGTGGCTGGATGCGATTGAGCGCTACCCGATTGGGGCGCAGGTTCGCGGCCGCGTGCTTTCGGTCACTGACTACGGCGCGTTTGTCGAGCTGGAGCAGGGCATCGAAGGACTGGTTCACGTCTCGGAGATGACCTGGTCGAAGCGGATGAAGCATCCATCGAAGATGGTGAAGCCGGGCGATGAGGTAGACACGATCATCCTGAGCGTGAACCCGAACGACCGCCGCATCTCGCTGGGCATGAAGCAGTTGCAGGACAATCCCTGGGAGCAATTGGAAGATAAGTATCCGACCGGCGCCATCATTGAGGGCCGTGTTCGCAACCTGACCGACTTCGGCGCGTTCATCGAGATCGAAGATGGAATCGATGGACTGGTGCATGTCTCGAACCTGAGCTGGACCAAGCGCATCAAGCATCCTTCTGAGGTCCTGAAGAAGGGCGAGAAGGTGAAGGCGATTGTTCTCGGCGTCGAGCCTGAGAACCGCCGCCTGTCGCTGGGCGTCAAGCAGTTGCAGCCGGATGTTTGGGATACGTTCTTTGCCCAGCACCGGGTTGGCGACGTCATCAAGGGCAAGATTCTGCGCACGGCACAGTTTGGCGCCTTCGTTGAGATTGCTGAAGGAGTCGAGGGCTTGTGCCACGTCTCCGAGGCGGTCGATGCGAACCACCAGCCGGTGGCGATGGATGTTGACTCGGAGCACGAGTTCAAGATCGTCAAGATGAACCAGGAAGAGAAGAAGGTCGGACTCAGCATTCGGGCAGTTGGTGAAGAAGCCAGCCGCGCCGAGGTCGAGAGCTACAAGGAGCGTGAGAAGTCGCCGAAGGGTTCTTCGTCTTCCTCCTCCTCTTCCTCGTCGAGCAGCAGCACCACGCTGGGCGATCTGATCAACTGGAAGCGGTCTGAGCGCGAGTAAGCTCTGTCGCGGCAAGGAAGTACAAGGGCCGTCCCGAGTGGACGGCCCTTTTGTTTGGTATTGGTAAGCGTTCCCTTATCTCCCTTTTACTTAAGATCCTGCGGCTTTTGTGGGGGTATCGGGAGGAGTACCGCTGTTCTTTTCACAGGCGCTGGGCGGCGTGGTCTCTTAAACTTTAGATAGATGATGGGCTTGAGGATACGAAAGCAGCGGTGGTTAGGCAGGGGTTGCGTCGCAGTGCTTTGCTGCTGCGCGATGGCGCAGGGGGCGTCAGCTAAAGCCAGGAAGGCGGCGCGTCCTCGCGTGGAGCTATCGCCGTGGCAGCAGGCGATGCAGGGGCGGGAGAAGCTGGAGGCAATTCCTGCCGGAGCGCGGACCAGGGCGGAGTATACAGAGGCGATGGATGGGTTTCGCACGATCTATCATGAGTCGCCGGGAGACACTTATGCCGCTGCGGCGGTGAATGCCGTGGCGGAGTTGCTGGTCGAACAGGGACACGGATCGCATGATACGAAGTCGCTGAAGGACGCAGTAGGGCAGTATGAGTTTCTGCGCAAGCAGTATCCGGGAAGCTCGCTGCGCGTCGCGGCCCTGCTGGCGGAGGCGCAGATCTATGAGAACGATCTGCATGATTTTGACGGAGCGCGGAAGCAGTATGCGCTACTCGTGAAAGAGTACCCGAAGAGCGAGCAGGCAGAGGAGGCCCGGGCGGGGCTGGCATCTTTGAAACTGGAGACCAGGGATCAGGGAGCAGGCACCAGGCAAGGAAGGGATCAGAAGAGTAGCGAACCGACTGCTGTGAACTACGGAGGGGCGACGGGGGGTACGTTCGCCCCAATGCCAGTGACCACAAGGAAAGCGATCGTACCGGAGCAGGGGGAGGAGAGCATGCCGGCCGCGGTGAAGCAGGGGGGGGTGGCTACATCCGAACTTGTCAGCGAGGAGGCGGGGCCGACGCATGTGGCGTCGGCACCAGGGAAGCGGCATGGGCTGGCGCAGGTTACGGGGATTCGACACTGGTCGACTCCGAACTATACACGCGTGGCCATCGACCTGGGCGATGACGTGACCTATGAAGCCGCCCGAGTGCCGCATCCGGACCGCATCTATTTTGATCTGCACGGGACTCGGCTGGCGCAGCAATTGGTAGGCAAGAGTTTTACGGTGACCGATGATGGCTTTTTGAAGCGTGTGCGGGCGGCGCAGTTTACCAACGACATGACGCGGGTAGTTCTGGATGTGAACGATGTGACGGAATACTCGGCCTTTTTGCTCCCGAATCCCTATCGCCTGATTATCGACATTCATGGGGGAAGTAAAGAGCAGGCATCAGGGGACAAGGATCAGGGAACAGGGGTTGCAGTGCGAGCCGCAGCTGCTCCTGAGACTGCTGTGGTGACGAAGGCGACCACGGCGCGGCCTGTGCCGAATACGGTCGAGGCGAAGTCGAACAGCCTGGTAGAGGTGGCTTCTTTGAGCGACCAGCCGGGAAGGGTGGAGGCGACCCGGAGGCCGACCTCGCAGCCGATTTCGGCGGTGGTAAAGGAGCCCGATTCGGGGCTTGCCGGACAGAGTTTGGATACCACTGCTGGTTCTCGACGGACAAAGAGGACCAGGGCCGAGGTTGCGGGGGCGGTTCCGGCGCGGGCTGCCGTGCCTACGGCGGATGGGGAGACATCGCTGGTAAGGGCGCTGGGGCTGAAGATCGGGCGCATCGTGATCGACGCCGGGCATGGCGGCCATGACTCGGGCACGCTGGGTTATGGCGGGATTGAGGAGAAGGACGTGGTGCTCGATGTGGCTCTGCGGCTGGGTAAACTGCTGCATGAGCGGCTGGGCGCGGAGATCATCTATACACGGTCCGATGACACGTTTATCCCGCTGGAGACACGGACTGCGATTGCGAACAAGGCGCAAGCGGATTTATTTTTGTCGATCCATGCGAACTCCTCACGGGATGAGAGCGCGCGTGGCGTGGAGACATACTACCTGAACTTCACGACGCAACTGGACGCATTGGAAGTAGCTGCGAGAGAGAATGCGGTCTCCGATCAATCCATCCATCAGTTGAGCGATCTGGTGAAAAAGATTGCGCTGAAGGACAAGATTGCGGAGTCGCGGGAGTTTGCCACCGACGTGCAGGAGAGCCTGTATAGCGGGTTGGAGAAGGGCAATGCGGGATTGAAGGACCGAGGGGTAAAGAAGGCCCCGTTTGTGGTGCTGATTGGGGCAAACATGCCATCGATTCTGGCGGAGATCTCGTTTGTGACGAACCCCAACGATGCCAGGCAATTGGAAGAGCCGGCCTATCGGGAGCGGGTGGCAGAGAGCGTGTATCGCGGTGTAGCGAGGTATGAGGCTGGCCTAAGCGGCGTGAAGTTGCCCGTGGAGCGGGCGAGCACAAAGTAGGGTATTGCGAAGCAGGCGCTCTTTTTTCGCTGGCCGCCGCGTGATGGTGGATAGCCTTGGCGATAGAGGACACTGGTGGCGCGAGTCGAAAGAGGGCTGGAGTGGGTGCTTCGCTTACCGATGGATGCTGGTGTAGTCTGACCGATAGCAAGGGCGGATTCGCTATGGGTACTTTCAATTTCAATCTTCGTCGGATGGTGCATTGCGTTTTGCTATTGTGCCTGGTCGGGTTTATGCCTTCGGCTTTCGGGCAGACGGCGAAGACGATGCTGGTGGAGCCTCCGATCCCTCTATTGCCGACGCAGTTTGGTCCATGGCAGCCAGAGGGAACCTCGCCGTCGTGCGTCGACTGCCTGCAACCAGAGGGAGTGACCGGAGCGGTATTGAAAGAGGACGGTTTGAGTCGGGCCAGCCAGATGACCTACCGTCGCTCCAATAAAACCGGGACGATGATTCTCGAGGCATACCAGTTTGGCGATGCGACGGGAGCGGCGAGCGCCTTTACCTTCCTGCGCAAGCCCGACTCGCGGATGGTTATGCCCAGAGATGGAAAGATTGGCTCCGAGATGGCGGCATCAGGCGCGGGAGAGTTTATCTTTCGCAGCGGAACGACCGTCGTCGTGGCGAACGCGAGCAACGCGGGCGCCCCTGTGGTGAACGATCTGCGGCGGCTGGAGACGACGCTGCCGAAGGTGGGAGGCCCGAAGGCGCAATCTCCGCTGCTGCCGACGCTGCTGCCCGCGAAGGGCTTGGAAGTTGAGTCGGTACGATATGCGCTCGGACCGGTGGGCTATCAGGCGATGGGCGGCGTGCTGCCTGGAGCAATCATCGGCTTCGATAAAAGCGCCGAAGTGGTGATGGCGAAATATAAGGGTGGTGGCATGTTGACTCTGTTGCTCTATCCGACGCCGCAGATAGCAGGCAACCACGGACGGGCGATTGTGGCAGAGATGAATCGTCAGGGCGCAGCAGCGGGAACGGTGAAGCTGCGGCGCGAAGGACCGCTCGTCTCGATGACGACGGGTTCATGGAGTCCAGATGCCGCGCAGAAGATGGTCGAGGGAATCCATCTGCGCGATGTGTTTACCTGGAACAAGACACCTCCGCCAGAGTTTAGAACGGAGATCTACAAGACGGTGAGCCTGCTGACCAGCATCGCCATTCTGTCGGGCATATTGGCGCTGGCCGCGGTGATACTCGGGCTGTTTCTGGGGTTTGGAAGGGCGGCGATCCGCGTCTTGCAAGGGAAGCCTGCCGCCACCGAGCCGGAGTTTTTGCGGATCGACCTTAGCGGTCGATCCGAGAAGATCCACCTTGAAGGGCAAACGCCTCACCCGGAAGGATGACATCATTGCACCGGCGACGGTGCAGTAGGCATCCTAAACGGCTGATTTGAGGGTGGTTTAGAAAGCTGGGGTGCGATGAAGAGCGAATATATAGCGAATACGACGCCTCTGTTGTATAAGAAGTAACCCCTGTAACTATTTCCTAAATAAAGAGTTATGCCGATGAAGTTTTGGCCTTGACACCGGATTTTGGCAAACTTAGTATTTCGCCAGAAAGTTCTGATGGCTTTGCCTCCGTTGGAACTATTCTCCCTAAAGAAGAGGCCACCCTGTTGCCGGGTGGCCTCTTCGCTTTTCTCGGTGATTGCGTGACGGTTGGCAGAAGGGTGTGGGCGACGCCTTGGGTAGAGGAAATCCGATTTGGCGGATAGGCGATGTACCGCTAGAATGGGTGAGGCAGGCCGATGTAGCTCAGTTGGTAGAGCAACTGATTCGTAATCAGTAGGTCAGCGGTTCAACTCCGCTCATCGGCTCCATAATTTCAATTACTTAAACTTGGTTGGGTCTGATTCCTTCAGAACGATTGTGGGAGTTTGGTGGGAATCGACTTCAGGCCACCTCCTTGAAAAGACGCAGCAACTTGGAAACTGTTGCTCGGATTGATCTACTGCCGCAGCCTCCCTTGGGTGTTGAGGTGCAGGTATTTCACAGTGGTCTTCACGTCCTCGTGTCCTATGAGTCCCTTGACCTCACCAGGTTCATCCCTTGAGTAAGCATGCTGGTCGCGAAAGTGTGGCGTGCACAGTATTCAATACTGTCCCATTTACGGGAGTGAATCGATGAAGCTCTGTTTAAGGAAGCCGAGCGCCACGTTCCCAGATGAGGGCGCATGGCAGAAATACACAGCGAAAATGCTCCAACCTGGAACCCATGTCCCAACCAGTTTGGAACTAGCCTGTTTGAGCTGAGAAGCCAACTGAGAGCGCAGGTCAAGGAAGTTTTTGTCTGCAGGAAGGCTACTTGCATCATGGCTTCCTGTGTAGGTAATCATCTGTTCGATTAACTTCGACACCTTGCTCATAGAGGAGGCCCAACTACCTACAGCAAAGCAGGCCATGCCAAATTCGGTCTTCTGCAGCCCATTCATGGGCCACGCAAGATTCCCTGGATCCTTGTCCACGATTGCATCCCAGTAAGGTTCGGATTCCTGCATATGAGCAAGATAGCCGACAACTGGGTTCGCCTCAACGGCTGCAGCCATCGCCCGGCGACCGATGATGACGAAGTCGCTTTGCGGACGAGCGTGGCCTGAAGAATCCAAAAATAGCAACATGGCGTCACGTTTCTTATAGGTAAGCAGTATGTTCATCCAGGCGGGGCCACCAAACGGACCACCGGGCAATTGATACTCTTTCCCCAATTGGATGGCCAGATCGCGGAACCAGCCTAGCGTAGAAGGATCAACCTTGCGTTCATAGTCGTAGAACTGCTGGATGGCTGTGAAGTCTGGTGCGGCATTGCCAGCGGAGCAGTGATAGGAGACGGTGGCCGTGAACAGATCTGCTAATAGATGATGGAGGCGCTGTGAGGCCACGAGCGGAGTCGCAGTGACGGCAGTCTGGCTTGCCGTAGCCTTGTCCATAAGCGCGATCTCTCCGTTCTCCGTGTACTTTGCAGTCGATTGCAGCGCGTATTTCGTGATATCCGCATAGCTGAGAACCCCCAGGAAGTTCACTGAGAGTGTGTGAGTCGTACTCCGTATCCGATCGAGCACGCTTGCGTGCTTGGTTATTCCCTTCGGTAGTGGACCGGCCATGATCAACTGGCCCAGATCTCCTATCAGCAGGGCATCCAATGCTCTTTGGCCCTGCGTATCCAGCTCCGCCAGGTCAAAATCGAAGAGAAACGCGGAGCTATCGGAGGCGGTAACATCGGTTTCTGCGTCGAGTGCAATCGATAATTTCTGTTGGACCGCTTTGGTGAGCGAATCCTGAATGTCGTCGGCCAGATCCTTCGCACCTTGCTGCTCGAGCCATTGTTTGCTCACGTCAGAGCCGGAGCCCAGCAACTTAAAGATAGGGGCAATGAGATCGACACCGCCCGCCGTTGCATCGACGCTCGCACCGGCATCAAAGGTAACGGTGAGGGTGGAACCGCGTTTGCGATAGTGCCCGATCCGAAGAGAATTGGCGCCGATCTTGCGGACCCGAATCTGGAAGTCGGAGGCGAGGGTAATGCACCCCCCAACCGTGACTTCCGGGCCGACATCGACGCTCAGCAGCTCGATGGTCTCTGTCACTCCAGCTGACACGGTGGGATTCACGGCCGCCACCAGGTTGAATTTTCCCGTAGCGGTAAGTGTTCCCGACACATCGTACGTGAAGATGTGTCCTTCAGGGAGTGCCGCCAATGCCAGGCGTGTCGTAGGGATTGAGTAATTACTGAATGCCTCGGCCAGCGCGGTTTTGAGTGTCGGATAACCGGATGATTTCGGGTACGGAAGGTATATCGAAGCTGAGGCCTGCAGCTTCGAGCCTCCGACAAATGCGTAGGGCGAAGATTTGTCGGTAGCCTCAAGGTTCAGGCCCACGGCACATTGCAGCATGGTGTAACAGGTATCACTCAGGCTCAGCGGATCGTCGCCGAGGGGATCACTCGGGAAGAGATTTGGAAGAGGTGCTCCGGCCTCAGGATGCGGTGGACGGCGAAAGATGGAAAAGGTCGAGGTGAGAGCTCCGCCGACGGTGAACTTAGAATCTGCCCCAACCGCAAAGGAGGGTGTGTAGCTAAACCCTAGAGAAAGATTCGAGAGCGGCGCCTGGTCAATCGTCAGATCCAGCATCTTGACGATGTCGTTATCGATGAAACGCAAGGCAGAAGCTGGGTTTGACCCAAAGTCCGAAGCAGACGTTGCGAGATCGATGCTGGCTTGGGCGGCGGAACTATCGGTGATGTTGATGGTTGCCATAAATACCTCTCGAGGCGAGCGCAAATGAGTAGACTTTACCAGTGACAAAACGTCGGCAATCACGAGTTCATGCAGAAGGTGAAGACGGAGTTGCCACTTTTTCAGGCAGTCCCCTAAGTCTGGAACAGGTCTCTCTCCGCCTGACGACGACGAAGAAGGCCGGGAATTACAACGCCGCCAGCGTGATCCCAAAGCAGAAACTGTGGAGCTGCGGCCGCGAAGTCACCGGCATTCAGGTGGCGCAGCAATGTTGAGGAGAGCAGCGCCGAACACCCGAGGTTGAAGACAAAATCAACCAGTGCGTCGAACTGGTTCTGGTTGATCGTGGCCGTGACCGCGCCGTTGACGCAGGTGACCGAGGCTGCGATATCGCTCAGGAGCAATTGGTCAGCCTGATCCTGAGTGATGGTGAGGCCACCATGCACGCTGGGTCCGGTGTGTCCGTAGCCAATGGTCCAGACTCCTACCTGGTCCTGATAGGAGTTCAGATTAAGACCCTCAAACCGCTTCGTTAAACCGAGGCCCGAGTCGCTATAGGTGAAGTTGGACACAAGTAACCCTCCGGTTTTGTCTGAGCATTTCTCAATGAGAGTATGCGCGGGCAAACTAATTTTCAATAAAGATTGTCGATAAATTTCCAATGACTTTCGCGCAGAGGTGGGCAGGTCCTCCGTAATCCATGGATCAAGGTTCGTTGGTCTTTTGCGCCTTCCCTGTCGGTTGCTGGATCGAGCTCCATTGCGCGTGTTCCTGCGAAACGCAGGCCTCGACTCGTTCGGCGAGTAGCGCGTGCGGATCGGCCAGTCCCGCATAGGGTCCTGCTTTGCCCAGATAAACGTGCTTCTCATGTTTCAGCGCTTCACAGGTAGAGCGATACGTGCTCCAAAGCTGCTGGTACTGGTTTAGATGGAGAATCCCTTCCAGGACCGTGATGAGTACGCCGAGACCTGCGGTCGTCAACTTATCGTGCGGGAAATTCAAGCCTGCCAGCAACGGGATAATTGCAGCCGCGAGGATTTCCACCACCTTGACGCGCTTGTAGATATGCTGCGCCGATCGGCTCTTCCGGTCGTACCATTTGATCTGGTCTTCGAGCCGGTCAAAGATTGGATCGTCGCCGATAACCGATTCCGTCGTTTCAACCATGGGAGGTCTCCTCGATACGCTCCCTGCAATATACATCCGGCATTTCTTAGCAGCGGTCTGGTTGACTGGGTGCTATAACAGTGCGGTAACTCATTCGTTCTCGAGTGGTCTCAATCGGAATGGAGCCGAGCACCCATGAAACTCCTGGCTAAATTCAATCTGATTCTGCTTGTCATCTTCGCGGCGGGTGGCCTCTTAATCTCTCATCTCGCCTATTCCTTCCTTATCCGGAATGCGCGCCGGGAAGTCCTCGAGCAGGCGCGGTTGATGCTGGCCAGCGCCCAATCCGTGCGCGACTATACCGCGTCCGATCTGTCCCCGCTTCTTCAGCAAAACCCCAGGCACCGGGTACACTTTCTCTCCGAAACCATTCCCTTTTATGCAGCCACAACCACCTTCAATAATCTCCGCAAGGACAACCCCAAATACGCCGATTACATTTATAGGGAAACCACACTTAATCCTACAAATCTCGAGGACAGAGCCTCGGATTGGGAAGCCGACATCATCAACGAGCTTCGGAACCATGGTGAGCCACAGATCACGAGCCAGCGCTCAACCCCCTCCGGCCAATCGCTTTACATTGCGAATCCGATTAAGGTGAGTCCAGATTGTCTTGAGTGCCACGGCGTTCCATCCGCTGCTCCGCGAGCCATGCTCGCCGTCTACGGCTCGACGAACGGTTTCGGATGGAAGAACAATGAGATCGTAGGTGCTCAGATTGTCTCCGTGCCAATGACGGTTGCTATCGATATCGCCAACCGCGCGTATCACCAGCTGCTGCTCTATCTCATCCTTACACTTGTGGTCGCCATTCTGGCCTTGGACGCCGGTGTCTACCTGTTCGTGATTCGGCCGCTGAAGATAGT
Organism: Edaphobacter paludis; assembly: GCF_039993895.1. Taxonomy (NCBI): domain Bacteria; kingdom Pseudomonadati; phylum Acidobacteriota; class Terriglobia; order Terriglobales; family Acidobacteriaceae; genus Edaphobacter; species Edaphobacter paludis. Next base: position 3,507,664 of record NZ_CP121194.1, on the reverse strand, counting down.
CTCTACGACTGCCGACCGTGTCAGCCGCGGCGAAAAGAACGTGCCTCCGATCAAAGTCCACGGCAAAGACGAGATCGCAACCGTCGCCTCATCCTTCAACCGGATGCAGCTTAGCCTTGCAAAAGCGCTCAAGATGTTTGAAGAAGAGTAGCCGTACGACCAGCCTAGTTCCGGCACGACCGAAGGAACTTCGCCCGGTCTGCTTCTGTTTCGATTTCACGCGCCGCCATCTCGTAAAGCTCCTCGACCGACGAACATCGCTTCGCCGCCCGCTTTATGACAACCTCTGAGATCGGCCCGATAAATGCCGCGAGTTCCTTGATGATGCGCTCCATCGTCTGTGGCTCGAACTTCAAAGCGGCCGCATCGGATCTGCTGCCTGTCCTGTGTTCCCCGGACGCCTCTTCCACGGGACGACCCAACTCTCTTTCTCGGTCCTCGCGATGCTCCACAGTCGCACTCACGTCTCCGACGTTAAGATAGGGCCGCAGGGCCTGGAGTAGCACGTGGACATCCGACTTCCAGCGAGCGTGGGTTAATTCAACCGCATTTCGATAAGCCAGTTCCTTCAGGTCATCAGGAAGCTGTTCCGCTGAGGGCATCTTCGCTCCGCGCACCAGCACGGGCACCACCGGTATATCCCGTCGAAGCGCCGAAGCAAGCTCGATCCGCACGAAGTCGCTTGCATCGTCCAGGCGCCGACCTCCATGAGAATCCCTCATGTCCAGCCACTCTTGCCCGATCACCGCAAGCACAACAGTGCAGGTTGCCACACTCTGATCGATGGCCTTCCTGAAATCCCGCCCAGGCTCGATTCCCGCCACGTCCATAAATACCGACTCAGGGCTAAAGTGCGACGTTAGATCATCAAAGAGGCGGCCAGCTTCGCCCGCCGAATCGCTCCTTCGATAGTTGACGAAGATGGATCGCAGAATGCCTCCCAAAGGCGGAAACAAATCTCGGAGGAAGGAAAGTGTAAGTGAGAAAGTCCGGAATCTGTCCCGACCTCGTCTCGATGCGCAAAAACAGAGTGTACTCCAGCACTTCCGCACGATTCAATCCAGCCTCTAACAACTCCGGATGCTGGCCGGCTGCAAATCCGATCTGAATCAGATTTAGATCGGTCCAATACTTGTGTGGGACAGGCCCATGCGAAATCGCAGACGGTCGTACTCGATCAGAGGTTTGAAGCAATCAGGCTCCTGCATCTCCCATAAAGAGGCTGGTGGCTGCGTTGAGCCAGTCTTCGTGAGGATCGCATTGACTGCACGGCGGGCGGCCTCGTTCGCCGCCTCCATGCAGGCAAGATCGGTATAGGTGCGCACGTAGTCGGAAGCAAGAAACAGGTTCGGTATTTCGGTGGCCGCGTTCGGACGATATTGCAGTGAGTTTGCTGTGTTGATGAGTAGCGGCTCGAGGTTGGTGACTGCAGAAGGGTTCGGGAACTGTACGTCGGGGTCGAGGAACCAGGTGAGCAAATTGTCGTCGCGGATGGGCTCGGCTCCGGCGACGTTGAGGTGGGCCTTCATCTGTGCCCAGACTTCATCCTTGATCTCCTGAGCGGTACATTGCATTGCCGGTTTGCCGTAGAGGATGCCGGGCGTCTCCCAGTCGGAGATATCCGCAGAGAGAAGGCCGCCCACCTGCCCGTCTCCGTAGTCGGCAAGATTAGCCTGTTGCCAGAACTGTCTTTGCGACACGGAGGTGAGCGCCCACGGCGAGTCTGCATAGAGGGTATGACCGAAGTCGAGCGGGACATCCTGCTTGAGGAAGAATTGAATACCGTTCATCCATGCTGTCCGGAGGCTGTCAAGGTGTGCAAGCGAGGGTGCCAGCGTCTTCATCTCGCTGGTGACCAGACCTGTCATGATCTCGACTGGCAGGGCGGAGATGTAGAAGTCCGCCGAGATCTCGGCTTGCTGGCCACCTTGCTCGACGGTGACGCTGGTGAGCCCACTGGCATCGCTATTGAAGGCCTTGATGGTGGTGTCGGGCTGAAACTGGACGCCCTTTTGGGAAAGGTACTGTACCCATGGCAAGAGCCACACTTCGCTTGTCGGACCGCTGAGCAGGCGGTCGAATCCTCCCCACGTCAGGATGCCGAAGATCAATTGCAGAAGGATGTATCCGACGGTCCGTGTGCTTCCCTCCTGAGCCCGGACAGCTACAAGAGATCGCGTGAGGCCCTCTGCCAGGAGCGTCTGATAGATGGCAGAGTGGCTCGCGGCGGCGACAAAGGTCCACCACGATATCTGTTCATACTCCGATACCCGGCGCTCAGGACAACTGGTGAGAAGAGTGAGCAGGCGGTCGGCGAAGAAGAGCACCTCGTCGTCGGGAACGCCGATGCCTTCGAAGAGTTCCTTGAAGGCGAGCAGCCAATCCTCCATAGTTTGCGGCAGCCTTGCGGTGAGGATCAGAGGCGGCTTCCCGGCCTGTGCGACCTCGATGCGCGTCGCATGCACGAGATTGTTGAAGACACTTACATTGCCCGGGAACGGGATTCGCTTCAGGGTGTCCGGCAGATGTTTGTAGAACGCGGGGAAGAACCGGAAGCCATGCTCACCGGGAAGGTCACGACGTCCGCCGGTACCGGAATTGGGGACATATAGGCTCCGCGCTTTGCCTCCGAAGACGTGGTTGCGCTCGAACACAGAGACCGCGAATCCACGCTCGATCAATTCGTGTGCGGCGCTGAGGCCGCCAACACCGCCACCTAGAATTGCGATCTTATAAGACATGCTTGCCTCGCAACTACACGGAAGATCAGACCCAGAACTTAGAAAAGGGAGGGTCGCGAAGAACCGCCCAGAAGAACGTTGCTGATGCTGGCCGTCGTGTGATGGCCCTCGTTGCCACCCCACGCGAAGAGCAGGTAGACGACCGGAAGACCCCCGGCGTGGAGTGTGAGACCAGCTGTGTAGGTATGCTGCAGGTGATCGAAGGAGATGTCACTGCGGTTGAGGCCGACCTTCGCCTCGTCGACGGAGAAGAGAAACCCTGCGGGGAGTTTGCCCAGGGAGTGCTCGAAGGTTCCGCGCAGGAGCAGAAGGTTGGGGGCTCGGAAGCGGTAGTCGGGATAGCTGGCCAGGATGGGTTGTCCGTTGAGGTCGGAGCCGCCAATGGTGGGATCGAAGTAGAAGGGAACCACGCTTCCGGCGCTCGCTATAGAGCCTGTCATCAGGAGGCGAACGTTGATGGAGCCTTCGAGATTCTGCGTAAGGGAGACGCGGGGGCAATTCGTATTCGAGGAACTGATAGAGCAGCTGTCTGGTCCGTTCTGGTCGTTGGCCTGGGTGAGCCGCACATTTCGGTACAGAGGAATGGTGTGGTTCAGGTCGGTGGTCCAGCGCCGAAAGCTGTAGTGCGAGTTGGAGGCGGCGACGAACTGCTGGAACTGCAAAAGGTAATTAAGGCGTAGCGTATCGCGAAAGAGAGAGGGACGGAGGCGGAGACCTTCACCGGCTTGGAAATATCCGGGTTGATTGGTGAGACCCGGAGCTGTGGATTCGTTGTAGACCTGTTCGATGGACGGGCTGCCTCCGTTCCGGTTGCCACGCAGTTGAGGGAAGCGGCCATTGAGCTCGCCGATGATCGAGAGGCCGGCCTTGCCAGCAAGAGGCACGATTGCGTTGGTGCCAAGGATGGTCTGTGTGAGGCCGAAGAAGCTGCGTGCCGCCGGGAGGGTGTGGGGTCCCAGGCCGTAGTAGTAGATCAGGTTGAGCGACGTGGTCTCTGCGTAAAGATTGAAGAGCGGAGCAGTGCGGTAGAGGGGGTTGTGCTTTGGTGGAGAAGTGGTTCCGGGGTATACGACGATGATCTTGCCGCCGGGCTGGCGGTAGGCTTTCATATACGAGCCAGCTCGCCAGGAGCCGTTGCCGCTGGCGACGGCGTCAAGATCCCAGTTGAGTCGCCAATCTGAGATAAAATCTTTGTGTTCAACGAATGCCAGACCGGCGGCGACGCCGTTCTGAGGGGCGAGGCTGCCGACTGCGACGTGCATGGGCTGGCCGGTGGCGGCAGTCTCCGCGCAGTTGGCGAGATTGCCGAAGGTGAAGGTCTTGCACGATTGCAGGGCTTCGCCCTCGCGACGGAAGTCCGAGTGGACGCGGCTCTCATTGCCGGACTGCGCCAGTGATGGCACCACCCCGAGGGCTATGACGACGAGCGCAAGCCGGGTGATGAGCAAGGAACGCGCGGGGTCCCTCACGGCTTCCTGCCCGAGCGCCGAGGCGACTTGCGCTTGTTGGGTTCGGCTTGTGTCGGTGTAGCGGAGCCGGGTTTGCTGTTCACGGTTGGGTCCGCAGCGGCGGCAAGGGGAATTCCACTGGAAGGCCGAATGGGCTTTGTGGCGACTTTGGATTGTAATGGAACGGGAATGGGACCGTCGGGTGCGGCCTTTACTGGGGCGAGGCCTCGCAGGATGTTGGTCATCTGGGCGATGTATTGGGCTGCTGTGTTCTCTGTGAGCACGTCCCGCGGGGAGAAGTTCGTGCGTAATGACGGGTCGAGTTTGGCCTCGACGTGCTGGAAATGCTTGACCTGCGACAGAAGCAGGTCGGAGAGAGGGCGGTGTTTGTTGAAGGATTCTTTCGGGGGCCCAGGTACAAGAATGGCGGTCATGATGACGCCTCCTGCAAATCAGCTGAGTTGGAAGTCGGGACAGTCGTTGCTGTCTCGCACGGTGTTGAGTGAGAGATGGTCGAGGAAGGTGTTGGAGGCGATTTCGCGGGGAGAGCGAGCATGGGTGGCGTCGAAGTTCGGGATAAACCACTGGGTCACGGTGGCGGGGATGGAGGCGTGCTCGAACACGTCATTGATGACAGTGCCTTTCGGGACCCAGGGGGAGACGAGAATGGCGGGGACGCGTACACCGAGGCGATCAAAGTGAAACGCGTCGTGGGTTCCGGTTTCGCTTGGCTGTGCGACGAAGCCGTCTGAGGTGCAGGCGGGTGGGGAAACGTGGTCGTAGATCCCGCCGTGTTCGTCATAGACGATCAGAAGAGCAGTGGTGGACCAAAGCGCAGGATTTTCTCGGATCTTGTTGTAGATGGTGGCGATGAATTGCTCGCCGGCGCGGACGTCATGGTCGGGGTGCTGATCGCACGCGATGGCTTCGCCGCTGCCGTCCGGAGCATCGTGGTCGGTGTAGTTGGGTTCGATGAAGCAGTAATCGGGCAGCGCGTTCTGATCGCAGGCGCGGAGAAAATCACTGAAGGTTCCGAAGAGACTGGGTTCGTTCTGCAGGAGGTTGACGACCTCCATGGTTGAACTGGCCGTGTCGTAATAGAACAGCTTGACGGTGCGGCCCGCGTCGAGCATGCGGTTGTAGATGCTCTTGTATTGCTTGCCCTCGTAGAAGACGTCCATGCTGACCTGACCAAAGGAGGTACCGTAGTGGGCGAAGGCACGATTGCAGATGGTGGGACCGGGGATGGAGGCAAACCAGCGGTTGAAGACTGCGAATTCGGTCGCAAGGGTAGTGAGGACGGGGAGCTTGTCTCGTGTGAAGTAGTAAAGGATGTCGTGGGAGTGGGCGACGTTCTGCTGCTGGTTGAAATAGCTCTTGACGAAGCCCTGCATGGTGGGCGGCAGAGGCGGACCGTTGAGGGGGTCATCGAATATCTGCAGGTTGACGGCGGCGAAGTGGTGGTTTGGGTCGGGATCGAGTTGACTTTGATATTCCGCCAGCGGTTGAACGGGGATTTGAACGCCGGTCGTGTCAGGGTTGGACTCAGTTCCCTTGATACCGTCAATGGCGGGGTTCGTCTTAGTAAGGTCACCCAGCATGTGGTCGAAGGAGCGGTTCTCCATCATTAGGACGACAACATGCCTGAGGTTCTGTATTCCGGGCTTTGACTTATCAGGCATCATGCCGTTCACCTGTTTTGATGAACAGACAGTATGCGGCAACATTGCCCGATTGTCTACGGGAACTTGCACCATAGAGGCTACGATATCGGGCACACACGCACACCACGAAATCCTTGACATTGGCTCCTCCCCGAACGTATGTTGATTCGCTCCACCCCGGGCCCTAGGTTAGGTCGTTACATAACTCTGTTGCAGTTCTCGTTTCGCTCAACCACATGAAGCGAAGCGCTCTGCAAATGGAATTCGAGGTCGGCGCTTATGTTCGGATCTTCGATGCTAGACATAGCCATCGGAGTGGTATTCATATTTCTGCTCCTCAGTGTCTTTGCGACCACGATTGCCGAACTCATCCTCTCTTCGCTCAACATGAGGGGAAAGGAATTGCTGCTCGGGATTCAAACCCTCCTCAGTGATGAATCGGTGACCGGCCTCGTGCAAAAGGTCTATAACCACGGACAGGTCTACGGCTTATTTCGAGGAGAGTTCGATCCCAAGAAGAAGCGCAGGAATCTGCCCTCTTATATTCCATCCGAAAACTTTGCGATTGCATTGCTCGATTCCATCGCCCAACCCTTTTCGGAGCTCAAGCCTCACGCGGCTCAGGTTCCTCCAGTCGGCGGCGGTCTGGTGCCCACAATTGTCCAGCAGACCGCGACAATCACCCAGGCGTTCAAAACTGCTGCGACCGCCTTGGCCGAAAATGCCGATACCGAGAAGGTGGGTAAACCGCTGATGTCAATGATCGCGATGGCTGGAGACGATGCCACAAAGCTCCAGAAGAGCGTAGAAGCCTGGTACAACAGCGCGATGGATCGGGTCTCTGGCTGGTACAAATACCGGACACTGCGGGTCCTTTTCGGGATTGGGCTCGTTATGGCCGTGGCCATGAACGCCGATACCATCCGAATCGTCAGGCAGCTCTCCAAAGACTCTACGATGCGCCAATCGATAGTTGCCGCTGCGGAAGCGACCAAAAATCCCACGGGCCCCAATGACGGCACAGGTGAAACCATTGACAAAAGAATCAACGAAGCAAAGCATTCGTTCGACGAGATAAACGATCTGGGAATTCCAGTTGGCTGGCCACCGGGCGATCCGAACGCAAAAACTCCTCGAGAAAAAATTGCTAAGTGTTTCGACTGGATTACTGCTCGGCCAAGCATGCTGCTCGGTTGGTTTCTCACCGCCATTGCTATCTCTCTCGGAGCACCCTTCTGGTTCGATGCGTTGAACAAGATCATGGTCGTCCGCTCGACGGTGAAGCCTCGCGAGAAGAGCCACGACGAAGGTTCGAAAGACAAATCGAAGAGTTAAGAGTTAATTGAGCGGAACCCATTCTTCCTCTCAGAGCCCTTAGTCCAACGAACGTCGGATCCGACTTACTCATCCGGCGTCTCGGTTGGGGAGCATATTCGGATACGCATCTGAATCAGCCTCCAGGCAGAAAGCTAAGCCAGAAGGACGCATATGAACAAAGGAACAGGCGTTGTTACCCTTGGAGCAACCCTACTGGCGGGGATGATGTTTCAGGCCCGAACCCGGACAACTCCCAATACGGACCAGCACGAGGTTCCCAATGTGGAATCAACTGCAAAGTTCGCCACAGGCGAAGGTCCATGGTTGGCCTCTCGTAGCTATTGGTCCGCCGCGCGAACAGTTGATCCCTCAAGTCAGGAAACTTCTCCTCATGGCGTTACTATTGCCCAGACGGACGGACTGAAGCTGCAACTCAAGCCATCTGAGGACAAGGCCTCGTGTGGACCCAATGCCTGGAACATACCCAGGTTTACCGATCATCCCACTGAGATCAGCACTATCGTCGCCACGGTTCCAGACCCGATTCACAGCCATCTCGCTCTCGATTTCGATCGATCGATCGACGCGATCCTTCTTGCCGCTGCCGACAACCACTATGTGAGCAGTAACTATTGGCTTCCATGGCGAAGCCAGATCAGCACGTCCTCGACAGGTGAATCTACCTCGACCGCCACCAGGCCCACCGAGGAGGACAACGCCCGCGAACGCCAACCAGGTCTTATCATCCTTCGCTATGCTCCCGATGCGAGTGAATGGGACAGCCGCCGCATGAATGGCTTCGAATGGACGAACTATCGCCGCGTTATCTATCTCTTTTTGGTCGGCGAAACACCATCTCTTGGCGTCAACGGCAATCAACTTCAGAAAGCTTTCTCGTACGAAAAGCTATTAAGAAGAGACTGCAAGGCGACTCTTTCCATTCCCTATTGGTCTTCGCCCCAACCGGCGGAGACGTCAACTCAATCCGTCAATGAAACGGACAACTCGGCGCCAGTTTCCGCACTCCAGCCCGGCAGTGCAGCCGACGCGTCAAAGAATCGGCAGCCTGAGCAGCCAGGCACGACGGAAGAGCCCTGCGCAAAAATCGCTGCGGCAAATAAGGTATCCATCCTCGGGCCGTTTTACTCTGGGTCCGCCTCTTCTCTGCACGCTGGAATAGAAGCAGCCTTCCCGAATGCCAGTGAATACTGCGTGTCGATTAGCGGTATCACCAGCACCCTCATCGCCGCCCGTGAGCTTGATCCAGCGGGAAGACATATTTACCGCTCCTTCGGGGAAAATGTCGGGTTCGAACAGGAACGTTTCCTGCAATCACTTGCTGCAGCCGGATACGACCTCAGGCGCGTCGCCGTGCTGTCCGAGGCCTTAACCGTCTACGGAAGCAACGCTACAAAACCTATGGAACAGAAAGCCGAGCACAACACAAAAGCATCAGCTGAGAAGGGCAAAAATGCGAGATCTGGGCACGGAAAGGCCCCAGCCGCTGCGAATCCTTCGCCGCCTAACGCCACCCCTTCGCGTGGCTCACGGCCGTCCGACGTGGATCTGGCAACAAAAGGCCCAATCCTTTACCTTCGTTTTCCTCGCGAACTCTCACTGCTTCGCAACGCAGAGGCCTCCCAGACCTCCAAGCCCAACCCCTCCGCGCCGCCAACGCCTTATCTCAATCTTTCCCTCAAGGACTACACCGCCGACGACACGGTTCCGCGCTTCTCCACCAATCAGAGTCCGCTATCTATCGAAGCGCAGCTCATGGCCATCGCCCATCAACTCCAACACGTGCGCAGCCAGTTCATCCTCATCTCGGCCTCAAACGTTCTCGACGACATCTTTCTGGCTCAGTTCCTCCATCGCGCCTGCCCCGACGCCCGCCTCGTCATCCTCAGCGGCGGCGACCTCCTGTTCGAGCGCGACGCCGACAACACCCCCTACATCGGCTCCATCTCCATCTCTCCCTACCTCCTTTCAATGCTCGATTTCGGGGAACATGTGCAGTGGCTTCATGCCGACTATCAGGCGGAGGCAATCTATAACGCAGCCAGCTTTACCTTCTGGAACGGCCCCTACGGCGACCTGCCCCACCTTGCGGGATACCGCAACTACCCTGTCCCCAGAAAAGACGATCCTTCACCTCCGGTACAGTTTCAGCAGATTCCTCTCTGGGCGACAGTCATCGGTGCTGACGGTTACTATCCCCTTGCCGTTCTCAACTGGTGCGGCAGCGGCTTCGACGCGATCCTGCCTACTATCTGGCCGGCAAAGGAAGAACCCTCTGCCACGCCGCCAAAAGCGCAGTCTTTTCTCCTTGGTCCATGCATGGAGGACAGTGCTACTACGGTCTCGGCCAAGACTCCACCCCCGCCGACTCGCAAAATCTGGAATGATGTCCCCGAATCGATCAACCGGAACTCTGGTATCTCTCCCGCTCTTCTCTGGGGCATCCTCGTCGCCTTTATCTTTCTCGCCTGCATAGGCCACTGCGTGCTCTTGCTGGCAGCCGACTTCTGGTCGCCCTCCACGCGCGATCTCGCAATCGACCATAACGACCTTCCCCACCGCCGCGCCGTCCATCTCAACATTGGCACCGCCGTGCTCGCAGCAATAGCCTTTGTCGTGGATTATCCTTTACTCCGGGTTGGCCACTACTTTCATCTCGCGCTCACCGGCCATATCCTTGCATGGCTAACCCTCGTTTCCGCGCTCATGGCTTGCATCTGCACCGGCTGGAAGACTAGGCGCTACTTATGGCCGAAACGGCGCCCCATATACCGATTTTTCAATGTCATTGCCCTGGCCGCTCTCGTCGGCATTATCGGTTTGTGGGCCGTAATTTGTAACAGCGACGGACTCGAGGGTTATCACAGCTACGCCGGTCTCTACTTCAGCTATCGCTGCCTCCAGCCGCTCAGCGGAGTCTGCCCCCTCCTCCCGATTCTCCTTCTGCTCTTTGCCTGGTATCTCTGGGCTATCTATCAGACAGCTAGGCTCCGCTTCTCCGACATACACAGGCCCCGGCTCCCGCGTTTTACCCCTCTTGCTCATCCTTATTCGCCTTCTCACAACGCCTACCCACTCTTCGTTCCCGACAACACCCTCGAGAGCTGCACCGGTTCCAGCGACAACTGCCTCTATGCCAACATCACCTGTCTGCTCATTACCCGAGAGGTTATATGGCGGTTTGGGACAAAATTGAAAAGCGATCCGGGAAGATGGCCTGGCAGGGTTGCGAACTGGGCCAGGCATCACCTCGATCTAGTCCTGGGGTGCATCTATGGAGTTCTCTTCTACCTCTGTATCTTCGCGACGCACGTTCACAGCCTCGACCGGTTTATCTTCAGCACCTTCCTCTGGACCGACGCCCCCACGTTCTATGAACTCCTCATCACCGCTCTCTTCTTTCCTCTCATCATGGTCGCCCTCTCCGGCTGGCTCAGGGTCATCCTCATTTGGGGGTCTATAAGCAGGGGACTGCTCGAGCCCCTCGAACGGATGCCCATAAGGTTTGCCTTCACCCGATACAAGGGAGGGGGTTGGCTGAGCATGCTTCGCCAGAAGGGTCTTCACATTCGTTGGCGCGACATGGGCCGCTCCACGGAGGCCATTCGCCAACTCGTCCATCATCCGGACCTCAAGGACAACACCGAGCTGAAGAAGAAACTCTCAGACGAATACGAAGTCATTAATCTCCGTATCCACGAGCTCATTGAGAGCATCCACGCCGGCGGTAAGCGGGAATCCGTCCCCTCCACGCCGCCCGCGCCACCACTTGAAGTCCAGCCGCCTTCCGAGGTAAAAGCGTCTGTGGCACCCACCGCTCCCGCTGCGAGCGAAACACTGGCTACGACGCTCGAGCGAGCCAGACAGAAGGAATCTCCGGTTCCCTCCGAGTGCATCTGGGACGTCCCCGCGTCATCGGCTGACCTTTGCAGCATCTTCCACATCGAGCAAGGCTATGCCCGGTTCTGCACGATTCTCATCGACGACTTCCTCGATCAATATTGGGACGAGAAGCGAACTGGTCTCGTCGAAGAGGTCAGCCTGCCCAAGGAAAAGCAAGACGAAATAGTGAAGCCAAAAGAAGCTTCACCCAGCGAACCCTCGTTCGTCGAACTCGCCGAAGAACTCCTCGTGATCCGCTACGTCGCCCTAATCCGTTCCGTGCTCCTCAATATCCGCTATCTGATGCTCTTTGTGTCCGCCGCTTTCGTTCTTGCGCTGATCGCGTGGAACTCCTACCCGTTCCAGCCGCACGCCTTCATCGACTGGTGCTTCACCATCCTTCTAGCCCTGTTGACCCTGGGTTTCGTCTGGGTCTTCGCCCAAATGCACCGCAACGCCATTCTGAGCCGTATCACCGACACGACAGCCAACGAACTCGGATGGGAATTCTATCTCCGCCTTGCTACCTTCGGGGCGCTCCCGGTACTGACCTGGCTTGCCTATCAGTTCCCGCAGATAGGCGGCACTCTCTACAGGATCGTCCAACCAGGCCTTCAGGTCGTGAAATGAAGGGAGTTGTGGGACGCTCCTCCAGAAATGAGGGATTTGGTGGGAAGGTCATGCAGTGACATGAAAATAGTGAGCAAAACAGCAAATGGGAGCGCGTCCATCCATGTTGCCAATCGTTTACAAGCTGTTGAACAAAATAAAGAAGTTAGTGTCGATAAGTCATCGCTTTCATCGTTCTCCATATGCGGGCCCCATATAGTGGGCAGTTTGAAACCGCAGTATAGTAAATACTCATGAATCAGTCCCCGCCCCTTCCAAAGAATTCCTCCACGGTCAAGAAGGATTTTCCCTCGTCTTCGGGGCATATGTTTCAGGACTACTTCATTGGCAACGTTGAAGACAGCTATAAAAAGCGTGATCTGATGGATGCGCGGGCGCGAAGAATATTTGAAAATACAGCGCTGGCATGTTCCATGGACGCTTATCCATTTCAGGCTTCTCTGAGCACGCGGTCTGGGCCGGTAGTCGAAATGGACGGCCACAAGATGCTGATGCTGTCATCGTACGACTACCTGGGGCTCATCGGGGACCCAAGGGTAGACGAGGCGGCGATAGCGGCCGTACGGAAGTACGGCACGGGGACAGGGGGAGCCCGTCTTTTGACCGGCACGCTCGATCTTCATCACGAGTTGGAAGAGATGGTGGCGCGGTTCAAAGGGACGGAGGCGGCGATCACCTTTACGTCTGGATACGCGGCAAATCTTGCCGTCATCGGCGCATTGTTCGGGCCTGCCGATCGCGTTATTGCAGATGCTTTGTCGCACCGGAGCCTTATGGATGCCTGTCGCCTGGCGGGTGTTCCCATCCAGACTTTTGCGCACAATGACCCCACCTCCCTGCGGCATCAGTTGGAGAAGGAGACCGGAGCCAATCGCACGCTGATTATCTCCGATGGAGTGTTTTCGATGGACGGCGACATCGGTTGCCTTCCAGACCTGATCGCCCTGAAGAATGAGTTTAATTGCTTTCTCCTGATGGATGAGTCGCACGCCAGCGGCGTGTTGGGCGAGCGCGGGAGAGGGACGGATGAGCACTTCGGTGTGCCGACGGCGGAGGTCGATATCTGGACCGGGTCCTTGGCAAAGGCGATTCCATCCAGTGGCGGATTTGCGGCGGTCTCGCAACGGCTGGCTATTTTTCTGCAGCATGCTTCGGCCCCGTTTATCTTTTCGGGCGCAATGGCTGCGCCAGTTGCCGCGGCTACTTGTGCGGCGCTGAAAATTCTAAAAGATGAACCGGAGCGAGTTGCTCGGCTGCAGGTGAATGCGCTATTTCTTCGCGAGGGGTTGCAAAGCCTCGGATATGACACAGGGCTGTCGGAGACGGCGGTGATTCCGGTGATGCTGCACGATGACGCCAAGACGGCACTGTTTGCGCGGAAGCTGCGCGACTACGGGATTCTGGTCTCTCCGGTGTTATTTCCGGCAGTGGCGCAGGGTTCAGCCCGACTGAGGCTGTGCGTGACGGCTGCGCATACGGAGGAGCATCTCCAGTTTGCGCTTGATGTTTTCGAGAAGATGCGGAGCGCATAAGGTGCCCGTCCTGGTGACGGGAGCCAGTGGCTTTCTGGGTGGACGGCTGGCGGAGGTGCTGGCGAGCCAAGGCGAGCAGGTGACCGTGCTGGCGCGCCGCAGCTCTGACCTGAGGCATCTTTCAGCAATCTCGCCACACCGGTTGCGTGTCGTTCGCGGAGACCTGACGGACCGCGAATCGCTGATCGAGGCCGTGCGAGATGCTACCCATATCTTTCATTGCGCGGCGGCGTCGACGGACTGGGCTTCTACGGAGGTTTACTTCGGAAGCAATGTCAGAGGTACGGAGATGTTGTTGGCGGCGGCAGTCGAAGCGCGCCAGCTTCAGCGATTCATCCATGTCAGTACGACCGATATTTATGGTTACCCAGTCGTTCCGTGCGCAGAGACGGGTGAGGTGCGCGACATAGGGCTTCCTTATAACCGAACGAAGATTCTGGCAGAAGAGGCAGTATGGCGAGCCTCGAGCGAGGGGCTTCCAGTGACGGTGCTTCGGCCTGCGACCATCTACGGGCCGAGGGGGAAGGCATTCGTTACGGACTTTGCGGAGCTGCTTCGGAAGGGGCAGATGGCGTATGTCAGTGGAGGACGAGCGACTGGCGGCTTTTTGTATGTCGACAATGCCGTAGACGCGATCATTGCAGCGGCGCGTAGCTCAGAGACCGCAGGGCAGGTGTACAACCTGTCGGATGGAACGGGCGCGAGCTGGAAGACCTACGTGGAGGCGCTGGCTGCGGGACTGGGGTTCAAGCCGCCGTGGATCAATCTTTCATTCGGGGCTGCGATGGCTATTGCGAGCGCGATGGAGGCTCCGTACCGCTGGATGAGGAGGCTGCCAGGGCGGCCCATGCTGACGCGTCATGCGGTGTTTCTGCTGGGCAGGGATCAGGAGTTTCCGAACAGCAAGGCCCGGGCTGAACTCGGCTTTGTTTCGCGTGTGTCGATGGATGAGGGTATCGCGCGGTCTGTGGAGTGGGTGAAGAACTTGGAAATGTCTAGCCTAGAGATTTGAAGGCCAGAACAGCGTTCAGTCCGCCAAAGGCGAACGAGTTCGAGAGACAAGCCTCGACGGCGGTCGCACGGGCCCGATTGGGGATGACATCCAGATTGCAGGCGGCATCCGCTGTAAGAAAGTTGGCGGTGGGCGGAAGAATGCCATGCCTGAGGCTGAGAATGCTGGCGACAGCTTCGAGGGCGCCGGCGGCTCCGAGCGCGTGGCCGTGCATCGATTTGGTAGAGCTGACAGCGAGCTTGTCGGCGTGCGTCCCGAAGGTATCGCGAATGGCGGCGGTTTCGATGCGATCGTTGGCCTCGGTGGCGGTTCCATGGGCGTTGATGTAGCCAATCTGCTCGGGGGCGAGGTTGGCGTCGCGCAGGGCCATGCGCATTGCTCGAACGGGGCCTTTGGTAACCGGCTGTGTGATGTGAGCGGCGTCAGCCGACATGCCGAATCCCACGATCTCGGCGAGGGGGCGTGCTCCCCGAGCGAGCGCCGCTTCGAGAGTCTCGAGCACAAGCATTGCGGCTCCTTCGCCAAGGACGAGGCCGCTGCGCTCGGCGGAGAAAGGGCGGCAGGTGTCTTTGCTGACGACACGCATTGCCTCCCATGCCTTGAGGCCGCCGAGCAGAAAGGGGGCTTCACTGCCTCCGGCGATCGCCATGGGAGCGACGCCGGAGCGGACCATCCAGAAGGCATCCCCGATGGCGTGGGCGGAGGAGGCGCAGGCCGTAGAGATGTTATATGCGGGGCCTTCGATGCCGAATTGCATACTGATGTGGCTGGTGCCGGCGTTACTCATGCCGAGCGGAATGGTGTAAGGATGGACGCGATTTTTGCCGTTGTGGAAGAGCTCCCAGTAGCCGCTCTCTTCTGCGCTCCTGCCCCCCAGGCATGAGCCCGTAACGATGGCGGTAGTTTCGCGCAGCTCCGGGGTCCATTCGATGCCGGCTTCGGCGATGGCTTCGCGGGCAGCGACGACGGCGAACTGCGCGAAGCGATCCATCATGTCGATATCTCTTAGTGCAAAGTGCTCCTCGGGGACGTAGTTCAGAACCTCGGCGCCGTTCTTGAAGCGGAGTTGCGAGACATCGACGCTGGTGATCTCGCGAATGCCGGAGGTCCCTGAGATCATCGACTGCCAGAAGCTGGACGCATTGTTGCCGAGAGCGCTGATGACACCTGTTCCCGTGACGACGACGCGGTGCATATTACTCGCCGGGCGAAGAAGGCGTCTTCGTATTCGCCTGAACAAGCTGGGTGATGCCTTCGATCATCTCGTGAATGTTCTGAATCTCCTTGGCATCGTCATCGTTGATCTCGATGTCGAACTCGCTTTCGAGGCCAAAGAGGATGTTGAGACGGTCGAGTGAGTCGATCTCGAGCGACTCAAAGCTGCTGTCGGGGCGCACGTCCGCGAGAGGGATGCGCTTTGTGGTCGCGATGACCTTTAGAACTCGATCCTGGATGGTGTCGTCTGTCACAGTCGGGCATGATCCTTGCCACCAAAAAAACTGGTGTGAACTGGCTTTGCAGAGCCAATTCTACCTTGAGTCTCAGAAGGTTGATACATGGAGCGCCGGTTGCCAGCGTTCAAATGCCCGCGGGCCTACTTTCGGATTCATGAATGAATGCGAGTTGGAGTTTTTTTGGCTTTCGAGCGCCCGGTTGATTTCGGCGCTGCCTTGGCAGGGCGTTTGTGGAGCGACGAGCTGGCAGCAAGATGATCTCGCAATTTACGCGATCTTTCCTGATCGCGGCTGTGTAGCAACAGATCTTGAGCATCATTCAGGTGATCAGTCATCAGGCGGGCGGCAAGTTCAGGATTACGCTGTTCGATGGCATCCAAAATAGGTTTGTGGAAGTGCAGCGTGTGTTCGAGATCGACGAGCTGCGAAGTCACCATGATCATATTCAACATGGCACGGTGAATGGTGTGAAAGAGTCGCCCCACGAGACGGTTGCCGGACGCCTGAAAGATGGCACGGTGGAAGAGAATATCCGCTGCTACCAGCTTGACGCGGTCGTGCTTGCTCTGTTCAAGATCGACGATGGATTGCCTCAAGAGGGCGATGTGCTGGGAGTTCGCACGTTCGGCAGCTTTGGCGGCGAGCGCCGGTTCCATCATCAGGCGCATCTCGGTCAGCTCCTGAAGTGACGTGTCATCGAGCAAGAACAAAAATTCCATGGGCACGGCGAGAACCGAGGATGCGTCTTTGTTCAGGTAGCTGCCATCGCCGACCTTCTGCGTTATGACGCCCATGATCTCCAGGACCTTGAGCGCCTGACGCAGAGATGACCGCGCGACTCCAAAATTTGCGGCCAGTTCGCGCTCGGACGGGAGCTTTGTGCCTGGAGCGAGTACGCCATCGCTCAGCAGTTGCTGGAAACGGAGAATGAGCAGGTGAGTGACATCATCCTTATTGCGAAGAATGTGTTCACTATCGTCGATCGGAGACTTCCGTCTTCCATTCATTTCTCAAATAATCCGCACCATCGCATGCTTTGTCAAATCATTGATCCGCGGAGATGTATTTTTTGGTACGACCGTTATGTCCGGTTCTCGGCACTTCTTCGTCCCCGGCGATTAGTCACTTCACTTTAATTTTTCCTAAGGAACCCTAATAAATTAGGGATATTCCGAAGATATATCGAGCCCCATTGATATTTTATTTGACATCTCTCGCATCTTGGTACTACCTTTGCACACGTCAAAAAAAGATGCCCCGATATCCGCGAGGGCAATATACGAGGTTGTACATGATAAAGATCGATCGCCGCGTCGCAATGGGTCTCATAACAGCATGCCTGGTTCTTTTTCTCTGCGCTCCAGGAGCGAAGGCCCAGGTAGAGACAGGCCGATTCGTAGGGCAGATCACCGATCCTCAGGGAGCGCTGGTGCCGAATGCGGTGGTCAAAGCGACCAATCTTGGAACCAATATCGTGCAGACAGCCACCACAAATTCCAGCGGCGAATTTGTGATTACTCCGGTGCAGGCCGGAGTCTATAACCTGACCGTTACAGCCAAAGGTTTTTCGGTTGTTAGTACGTCAAACGTCGAAGTGCAGGTCGGCCAAGTGGTCCGTGAAGACCTTGCGCTACAGTTAGGCGCCGAGACTACGACGATTGATGTGACGGTGGAGACGCCGCTGCTCAGCACTGATACGGCGACGATAGGGACTGTTATCACCAATCAACAGTTGACGAGCCTGCCTCTGAACGGCCGTGGGTTTTTCCGGCTGGCGGAACTTACGCCGGGCGCGGCCTTGCTGCCGCCGACGGGCAATTCGCTGGCGATCCGGCCAGAGGTGGTGGATGGGAATACGATCAGCGGTATTCGGGGCAGCGCGATCTCCTTTCTGCTGGATGGCGTAGACGTGAGTGAACAACACCAGGGCGGCACGTTCATCCAGACCTCGATCGACGCGCTACAGGAGTTCAGCGTGCAGCAGAGCCCATATTCCGCGGAGTACAACCGCGGAGGCGCGTTTTTCAACGCAACCACTAAATCCGGCACGAATAAGTTTCACGGCGGCATATTCGAATTCATTCGCAACGACAAGCTGGATGCGCGCAACTACTTCTCCGCTACCCGCGCCATCTTGAAGCGCAATCAGTTCGGGGGCGCTATTGGCGGCCCACTGTCGATTCCTCATCTGTACAGCGGGAAAGACAGAACATTCTTCTTCCTTGACTATGAAGCGCAAAGGCTTCGTCAGGGACTGGTCATCAACAGCATTGTGCCGACAGATGCCGAACGAAATGGGGACTTCAGTGCGCCGGGGTTGAAACCAATCTATGATCCGCTGACAACCACAACGACTGGCACGACCACGACGCGCAACCAGATCAGTTGTAATGGAGTGCTCAACGTTATCTGCCCATCGCGGATTCCATCGCAGGCAGTGGCGGTACTGGCCTATATTCCACATGCAAACAGCGGTGCAAGCAGCTTCAAGGCAGTTCCGTCACAAGCGATCGACTGGGACCAGTTCACCATACGAATCGACCATCAGATCAATTCCTCCAACCGCCTTTTCGGACGCTGGGTGTACGTCAATAATCGCGAGGTTGACCCTAACGCCGCGCCAGCGCTAAAGACGGCATCGCTGACCTCAAACGGACAAGACATCGCCGTAGGCCTCATCACAAATATTGGCGCGAATAAGGTTCAGGACTTCCGCGTCCATTACCTTCCCAGCCATGTGCGGCTCGCTGCATTCCTGCAAGGGCCTGATTTCAACGGGGTGAATGGCATTCAGGGATTCAGCGGGTTACTTCGGCCA
The DNA here is from genome assembly GCF_039993895.1 of Edaphobacter paludis. Taxonomy (NCBI): domain Bacteria; kingdom Pseudomonadati; phylum Acidobacteriota; class Terriglobia; order Terriglobales; family Acidobacteriaceae; genus Edaphobacter; species Edaphobacter paludis. The sequence continues at coordinate 3,489,148 of NZ_CP121194.1, read as the reverse complement.
GGGACTGGCGGATCCTTCCCGGACTATTCCTTCAGTGGGTACAGCGCTCTACAGGGCTCGGCCTTCGATCAACGTCCCAAGTCGCAGGACCGTACCGTGTTTGAACCGACGGACACATTCACAATTCTCAAGGGAAAGCATTCTCTAAAGTTTGGAGTGCTAGTCCGCTACTATCAGTGGATTGGGTATGACAGCTCAAACTACGCCGGCATCTTCAACTTTACCGGCATCGAGACACAGAACCCGACTGCCACTCCAACGAAGCCTGCCGGTGGGGATGCGTTCGCGGATTTCCTGCTTGGGTATCCAGCCTCTGTGGCCCGTGCCTACCCAGGGAATAACTTTGGCGGACAACGCTGGTATCACCAGTACTTTGCCCAGGATGACATTCGAGTGAACGGAAGGCTTACGGTGAACGTCGGTCTGCGGTACGAGTATTCGCCGTGGCTGAATGGTTATAAAGGACAGCTGGGCACGTTCGATCCGACGCAGTCCAAGCCGATCATCGTTGAGAGCAATACGGATAAGGTCGACCTATCGTCGCAATATGCTGCTCCTGCCGCCTACCAGTTTTTCGGCAAGTATATACAGACCAGCAGCCAGGCAGGGCTTCCTTATTCGATTACGTATACCGACCGCACTCAATTTGGCCCCAGAGTAGGATTTGCATGGCGTCCTTTGGGCAACGATACAGTTGTTCGCGGCGGCTTCGGGATTTTCTATGAGCCTGAAGGAACCGGTGGTCGAGTCAATCGCAATATTCTACCGTTCCTGTTGTCGGAGACGGTCAATCAGACGCAGAATGTTGTCCCGACCCGGACGACAGCGAATTTCTTTCTCGGCTCGCAACTTGGTTCTGCGACTGCAAATCCATCGCTTCTGCCGACACTGACTCATTTGAAGGTCGGTTCAAACCAGCACTATAGTCTCGGTGTGCAGCAGCAACTCTCGCCTAAGACGGTATTCGATATCGCTTATGTAGGCAATCACGGAGTCCATCTACAGAGTACGGACGACTTCAACGATCCGACGCCGGCTCCCGGTGGAGTACAGGCGCGACGCCCTTACCAGCCCTGGGGAACGATCACTTATCAATCTCAGGATCTTGGAACGACCTATCAGTCACTGCAGACGAAGATTGAGCATCGTGCAGGCAATGGTCTGACGGGGTTGATCTCGTATACCTGGTCCAAGTTCATGCAGTCGAACCAATCGCCTGCGATTGGCGGCAATCAGGGGTATGAGAGGACCTATTCTCCGTACAACACCCCTCAGAATCTGGCGATCAGTGGAACCTATCAGTTGCCGGTAGGAAGAGGCAGAAAATACATGGGGAACAGCAACAGGGTTGTGGATGCGGCGTTAGGTGGATGGCAGGTCCAGACGATTATTGTTTTGCGTAGCGGAACTCCCTATACACCCGTGGTCTCGTCGGACAGGGCGAATACCGGTGTTGGCGGCCAGCGGCCGAATCTGAATCCCGCCGGAGGGTCGCGGACGTTCCATCAGACGTTGACGAACTGGTTCGACAAGACGAAATATGTCGTGGCCCCGCAGTATACCTATGGACAGGTCCGCGCGAATACACTGCAATCGGACGCCTTCCGCCAATACGATGCGTCAATCTTCAAGGACTTTGCAATGCCGGGAGAGTCTACACTCTCTTTCCGCGCCGAATTCTTCAACCTGCCAAATACGACCAGCTTCAATGCCCCAAGTTCGACGATTGACGCCTCGTCTTGCTGCACGATAACTTCAACCTCTATTCCCTCGCGCGATATTCAATTTGCGCTCAAGTACAACTTCTAATGAAAAGGCCCACAACCATGCGTAAGCTTGCAATGACCCTGTTCTGCGCCGCTGCCATTCAGGCTGCGGCGCAGGCTCCTCCAGCAAATCCGGTATCTGTTCAGGTCGATCTTGCGAAGCCTTCGGGGACTTACAAGCCCATCTATAGCTGGTTTGGATACGACGAATCGAACTACACAACAATGAAGTATGGCCAGCAGTTGCTGACTGAGTTGCACGATCTCAGCCCGGCACCCGTGTATATTCGCGCCCATCATCTGTTGACTTCGGGTAATGGCGTTGCCGAATTGAAGTGGAGTTCTTCGAATGTATTTAGTGTGGATGCAAATGGAAAGCCGGTATATGACTTCACCATTACGGATAAGACCTTCGACGAGTTTCAGAAAGCTGGAGTCCGTCCGGTAGTGGAGCTGGGCTTTATGCCGAAAGACCTCGCTGCAAACGTCCCGGGCGTAAGTGAATATCAGGTCCGCTATCCGAAGAACACAATCTCCGGTGCATCCAACAATCCGCCAAGAGACTATGCGCTTTGGGGAGAACTGGTGCGGCGATACACGGAACATCTGGTCCAACGCTATGGAAAGGAAAAGGTCAGCACATGGTACTTCGAGGTTTGGAACGAGCCTGATATCGGTTACTGGCATGGCACGCCAGAGGAGTATTACAAGCTCTACGATTATGCTGTGGATGGGGTTCGCAAAGCGCTACCGAACGCCATCGTAGGGGGCCCGGCGAGCACTGGCCCTGCTTCGGAGAAAGCTGCTGCCTTTCTGAATAACTTTCTCAAGCATTGCCTGAACGACAAGAGCGCCGCCAATGGACAGGCAGTACCTCTTGATTTCATCTCATTTCATCCCAAAGGACAGCCGACGGTTATCGATGGCCATGTGCAGATGGGGCTTTCCCATGAATTGAAGGCAGTGGCAAAGGGCTTCAGTATTGTGGCGAGCTATCCCAAGTACGCCCATCTTCCTATCATTCTTAGCGAGGCCGATCCAGAAGGCTGTGCTGCCTGCTCGATGAAAGTGAACCCGGCAAACGCATATCGCAATGGTCCGCTGTATCCGGCATACACGGCCACAGCGATCAAGGCCCTGTTCGATCTGCAGGACCAATACAAGGTAAATCTGATCGCAATGCTCTCCTGGTCATTCGAGTTTGAGGGCAAGGATTACTTTGAGGGATTCCGTACGCTGTCAACCAACGGAATCGATAAGCCCATTCTGAATGTCTTTCGTATGGCTGGTCTGATGTCGGGTGAACGAGTCAGCACCAGTAGCACGGGACAGGTTTCGTTGAACGACATTCTCAGCTCGGGGGTGAGGAGCAGCGATGACGTGGATGCTTTCGCAACAAAGGGCGATCATGAAGCAGCCGTGATGCTCTGGAACTACCACGACGATGACGTTCCGGCGGCCGGCTCGGAAGTGAAGGTGACCATTGCGGGAATTCCCCCGAATGTAAAGCGAGTGTTGTTGGAGCACTATCGGATCGACGACACGCACAGCAATTCTTATCATGTCTGGAAGGCGATGGGATCGCCGCAGACGCCGACTGACGCGCAATATGCGCAGTTGAAAGAGTCAGGACAACTGGAGCTTCTGCGTTCTCCAACGTGGCTGGATGTGAGCGCTGGCAAGGTGACGGTTGTCACGGCACTCCCACGTCAGGCCACTTCGCTGATGCACTTGAAATGGTGACGAGGTGGCGAGCCTGGTAAGTAATCTCAAGGAACATAAGCAGATCGAATTGCAATGGTACTTTGTCGCGATGGTCACCGCGGCGATTGCCATCAGCTACTTTGATCGGCAGACGTTGCCGGTTGCGATATCGGCGATTCAGCGGTCGATACCACTCAGCGACCAGCAGTTCTCATGGCTCCAATTCGCGTTTCTGATTCCGTATGCGTTGTTGTATGCGGCAGGTGGCAGAATGCTCGATGTGTTGGGCACGCGCCGCGGATTTATGCTCATCATGCTCTGGTGGTCCGTGGCGTGCGCCCTGCACGGGCTGGCTATGAACTTTGCAGTTCTATTAGGCGCTCGTTGCCTGCTGGGAATGGGAGAAGGGGGCGCGTTTCCCGCGGCCACAAGAGTCGTTGCGGAGTGGATTCCCATGCATCAGCGTTCTACCGCGATGGGAATTATCAACGCCGGCACAGCAGTGGGATCAGTATTGGCCCCGCCTTTGATTGGCATCGTATTGCTCACCAGCGGGTGGCGTATGGTGTTCTTCACCTCAGGGGCGATTGGACTGGCGTGGGTCGTATGGTGGTGGGCGCGCTATCGAGGGAATAATGATGCTTCTATCGCTACACTCGATGCGCGTGTGGTTGCGCAGTACCTGTCTTTTCTGGAAATAGCCGGCATGCGCAAGGTGCAGGTACTGGTCTTCGCTAAATTCATGAGTGACTCTGCCTGGTATTTCTATCTCTTCTGGCTGCCGAAATACCTCTATGATGTGCGCGGCTTCGATATCAAACATGTGAGTTATTACGCGTGGATTCCATATGCGGCATCGGGAGTAGGAAGCTTTTTGGGTGGCTGGTTATCCAGTGTGTTGTTGGCCAAAGGTCGCTCGTTGGATTTTTCGCGGAAGTTTGTTCTCGGACTCAGCGCCTTGTTCATGCCCGTCGTCATGTTTGTGCCGCATGTGCCCGTAGGCTGGGCGCTGCTACTGTTTAGCATTGCGTTCTTCTGTCAGCAGTCGTGGTCGGGACTCATTATGACCTTACCTGCGGATATCTTTCCGTTGTCAGCAGTGGGATCTGTGGCGGGCCTTGTTGGATTTGGCGGCGCGATCGGCGGCGCGATCTTTGGTGTCGTCGCGGGTTTTCTGCTAAGTCACGGATTTGGATATGGAACGCTGTTTTGTATCGTAGGGACTTTTCACATCATCGGCTTTCTTGCCATCTTGCTAATGGAGGGCAAGGTGCAACTACTTCGAGCTCCAGATTTATTAACCACAAGCAGCGAATCATGAAAATCATAGAGAGCCAATCATGAAGATTACAGAAGTACGCACACGCGTTGTTCAGTGGGAAGGCAAAACCATACCGCTGCCTCCTCACTTTTGCACCAACCCCATGGACCTGGTCATGTTCCGCGAAGCCTCGATGGGCAACTTTGCATTTCACGGATGGGTACTCGTGGAGATTTTTACAGATGCCGGCTTGGTGGGCCTAGGCAATGCGGCACTCTCCCCGCTTGTCACTAAATCCTGCATCGACAATTACCTCAAGCCGCTGTTGATCGGTGCGGACCCATGGGATGTGGAGTACCTATGGCAGCAGATGTATCGCCGGACGATGGCATTTGGGCGCAAGGGTGTTGGGATGGTAGCCATCAGCGCAGTCGATATTGCGTTATGGGACCTGCTGGGGAAGTCGGCCAAACAGCCTGTGTATCGATTGCTCGGTGGACGCACGAAGAAGAAAATTCCTGTCTATGCAAGCCGTTTGTATAGCCTGCCGCTCGACGAGCTTCGCGTTGAGGCGCAGCGCTACAAAGATCAGGGATATAAGGCGATGAAGTTGCGTTTTGGCTGGGGGCCGGTCGATGGTGCGGCTGGGATGCAGCGCAATATCGATCTGCTGCGGACGGTCCGCGAGGTCGTGGGCGATGGCATCGATCTGATGGCCGATGCTTACATGGGCTGGACACTCGATTATGCAAAACGCATGTTACCGCTGCTGGAACCCTTCCACCTGCGGTGGCTGGAAGAGCCTGTCATCCCCGACGATACGCGCGGATATGCGGAACTGAAGGCCTACGGGCGGGTGCCGATCGCAGGTGGTGAGCACGAGTTTACTGTCTTCGGCTTCCGCGAACTGCTGGAGGCGAATGCACTCGACTATATTCAGTTCGACACGAACCGCGTAGGTGGCATCAGTCAGGCTCGCAAAATATCGGCGCTAGCTGAGGCATACCAGGTTCCGGTCATCCCACATGCCGGACAGATGCATAACTATCACGTCGTCATGGCCAGCCTTAACTCGCCGATGGCAGAGTTCTTTCCTAAAGTGGATGTCGAAGTTGGTAACGAACTCTTTTGGTACATCTTCGACGGTGAACCAACCCCCGTGGACGGCTATATCGATCTCGACGAGAACACTCCCGGGTTGGGACTTACGGTCAACGAAGATTCACTAAAACGGTTTCAAATCACTGAGTAAAGCAGGGAGATTATGATTCGTCTTGTTCAGATCAGCAATGGAGCGTCGCGCAGGGTTGCGCTGGTTGAAGAGCCCAATCTTCGCTGTTTAACCGATGTCGAGAGTGTCTACAGCCTGGTGCAACAGTGCCTGCGCAGCGGCGAAAAGTTGAGTGCACAGGTGCTCGACTTGGCGCGCGGAGAAGTATTGCCGTACGACGCTGTGTATGCAGGCGAGTCAGAGTGGCATCTGCTTTCACCTATCGATGTTCCTGGTCAACCGTCGCGCGTGATGATCGCGGGTACCGGCCTGACGCATCTGGGCAGCGCAAAGGATCGGCAGGCTATGCACGTTGCCGATGCCGCAAAGACAGCCGAAGCGATGACAGACAGTATGCGGATGTTTCAGTGGGGCGTTGAGGGCGGCCACCCCGCGCATGGAGAGGTCGGCATCGCACCGGAGTGGTTTTACAAAGGGAACGCTTCCATATTGAAGGCACCTTTTGAGCCTCTGACGATACCGGCTTACGCGGAAGACGGTGGTGAAGAGGCGGAAGTGGCCGGCGTCTACATCGTCGGCGAGGACGGTACTCCCTATCGCATTGGATTTGCGGCAGGCAATGAGTTCTCCGACCATCGCTTCGAGAAGCGCAATTACCTGAACCTCGCAGGCTCGAAGCTGCGAAATTGCAGCCTTGGACCGGAGTTGGTCATCGGAGGCGATTTTCAGTCGATTGCCGGTGAGGTCCGAATCGAGCGCGGAGGGAAGACCCTGTGGTCGAAAAAAATCAACACTGGCGAAGAGAATATGTGCCACAGCCTGGCCAATCTGGAACATCATCATTTCAAGTTCGAAGGTCACCGCCAGCCGGGCGACGTACAGGTGCACTTCTTCGGCGCGCACTCACTTAGCTTCGGCGAGGGTGTTGTTCTTGAAGACGGAGACTGGATGGAGGTTCACTATGAAGGGTTCGGACGCGCCCTTCGCAATCCGGTTCACGTAGAGAAGGCAGATGCAAAGAGTCCAGTCACGGTGCGACCGCTCGACTGAGGGGAACGATCAAGAGGAGGGCTTCTATGGATAAGGATGTAGCAATATTAGGCTTGGGTACGATGGGCGGCGGCATGGCGGCGAACCTGCTGAAGGCTGGATTTTCGCTGACGGTCTACAATCGGACTCCTGAGAAGGCTCAGGCGCTCATAGACAGCGGTGCACGCTTTGCATCGACGCCAGCGGAAGCCGCGGCGAAGGCGTCGGTTGTTATCAGCATGCTCGCAGACGATGCAGCATCTCGCGAAGTGTGGATGGGCCAGCACGGCGCCCTCAGCACGGTAAGAGAGGGCACGATTCTGGTGGAATCGAGCACGGTAAGTCCGGCGTGGATCGCCGAGCTTGCTACCGTCGCTACGCAAAAAGGTGCGGCGTTGCTCGACGCTCCTGTCACCGGAAGCCGCATGCAGGCAGAGGGTGGCCAGCTCTCATTTCTGGTGGGCGGCGATGATGTGGCCCTGAATGCCGCTACGCCCGTGTTGAAGGCGATGAGTAAAGAGATTGTTCATCTGGGGCCCTTGGGGAGCGGGGCCAAGATGAAGCTGATCAATAATTTTCTCTGCGGCGTCCAGGTAGCTTCGCTGGCAGAGGGACTGACATGGATTGAGCGAAGCGGACTCGATGTCGAGAAGGCACTTGCAGTGCTCAAAGCGGGAGCCCCTGGCAGCCCTCTGCTTGGCGCTATCTCGACACGAATGACTGCCCACGATTACTCAGTGAACTTCCTGCTAAGGCTGATGGCAAAAGATCTGCTCTATGCAGAGGAAGAAGCGGCGCATTGCAATGTGGACCTCAAAATGGCAGAAGCGGCTCGATCGCTCTTTGAAACGGCTGCTGCAAAAGGCTTGGCTGAGAAAGATATGTCCGCCGTGATCGAACCACTTCGCAGCAGCAAATAGGCTCTACTCTGTCGCTCGAAAGAGCTTGCCAAACAAACCACTATCTAAAAGGAGCCCGAACGATGAGGTCGATTGCCATTCTCTGTAGCGTTATGCTTTTCCTCTGCACGGCATCTGCGCAGAATGCAACTCGGCCAGCGTATCTTGATCCTTCCAAGCCGGTCCCGGTCAGGGTCGCCGATCTCATCTCGCGTATGACCCTCGAAGAAAAAGCGCAGCAGTTGAATCACCTGAATACCGGGATTCCGCGGCTCGGCATAAAGGCGTGGGGCGGCTGGAACCAGACGCTGCACGGCGTTTGGTCGAAGCAGCCGACAACCTTATTTCCTGCTCCCATTGCGATGGGAGCGACCTGGGACACTCCGCTGATTCAGACCATCACGGGAGCGATGTCCGATGAGGCGCGAGCACTCTACAATATCGGCGCCGATGGTCCCCGCTCGAAGCATGGCTTGATCTATCGCTCCCCCGTTATCAATGTCAGCCGCGATCCACGCTGGGGGCGTATTCAGGAGGTCTTCAGCGAAGACCCTTTTCTAACCGGGCGCATGGGCGTGGCTTACATCAGGGGACTACAAGGTGACGATCCGCACTATCTCAAAGTCGCGGCGACCGTAAAGCACTTCGCTGTAAACAACGTTGAGACGAATCGCCAGCGGCTGTCTGCCGAGGTGGATGAACGCAACCTGATGGAATACTGGCTGCCCCAGTGGAAAGCCGCGATCACGGAGGGCCATGCACAGTCGGTGATGGCTTCGTACAACGCGATCAACGGCACGCCAGATGCGGTCAATCAATATTTGCTAACAGACATTCTGCGAGGACAATGGCACTTCGACGGGTTTGTGACCGACGATCTTGGCGGTGTGAATCTGCTGGTGACCGCACACCACGTCACGGAAGACCCCGTTGAAGCCACCGCGCGCGCCATACAGGCAGGATGCGACTCTGACGACGCGCAGTTCGAGACCAACATTCCATTGGCCGTGAAGAGTGGCCGCCTCCCCATCGCCGACGTGGACCGTGCCTTAGCGCGAGTGCTTACGGTAGGCTTTCGACTCGGCGCATTCGACCCTCCTGCGATGAATCCTTACTCGAAGATTACCGCCAGCGTCATTCGCTCCGATCAACATCTGCAGCTCTCGCTACAGACCGCGCTTGAGTCGATGACGTTGCTTTCGAATCACGACAAGTTTCTGCCTCTGAAGAAGGAAACCCTGAAGAGCGTCGCGGTGATTGGTCCAGCAGGAGATACAGCCTACGAGACCGGAAATTACTACGGAAAACCCACGCGTAAGGTTAGTCCATTTCAGGGGTTGAAGGATGCCCTGGGATCCGGAGTAGACGTGAAGTACGAACAGGGTGCCGGGTTTGTCGAACCTGCTGATCCCGCTGCTATCGCACGCGCAGTGGATCTCGCGCGAAAATCAGATGTCGCCATTCTCTTTCTCGGCACGAACCTGAAAGTTGAAGCCGAGGGCAGAGACCGCCGCGACCTGAATCTTCCGGGCGCGCAGAAAGAACTAATGGAAGCTGTCTACGCGGCCAATCCAAAGACAGTTCTTGTGCTGATGAATGCCGGCCCCTTGGCGATAACGTGGGCGAACGACCATCTCCCCGCCATTCTCGATGCCTGGTACCCAGGAGAGTCGGGCGGCACTGCGATCGCGCAGGTACTCCTGGGCGACTACAACCCGGGTGGCCACCTACCCTACACGGTCTACGCAAACCTCGATGGAGTGCCGCCGCAGAATGAATACGATGTCTCCAAGGGATACACCTATCTCTACTTCAAGGGGATACCACTTTATGCCTTTGGCCATGGCCTCAGCTATACGCAATTTAAATTCAGCAACTTGAAATTGTCCCAAGCCACCGTGAATACCGTGGGTCAGGTCGAAGTCTCATTCGATCTGCAGAATACGGGCTCCAGATCAGGGTCGGAAGTGGCACAGTTGTATGTTCACCAGATGAAGTCGAACGTGGTGCAGCCGATGAAGAGCCTGCGCGGTTTTGAACGTGTGCAACTCGATCCCGGAGAGACAAAGCACATCGCAATCTCATTGCCGTCTTCGCGGCTCTCTTACTACGACGTGACCACCCACAAATTTATTGTCGTTCCAGGCATGTTCGAAGTAATGATAGGGGCGTCATCGGATGACATCCGCCTCCGAACTCAGTTGAAGGTTGACTGACAAATAGTGGCGGTCAAGTCCAGCGCAAACATCATAGCGATGAGCTATGGACCACTCCGTGCGGCTATTGCGGCGATGCTGTTTTTGGGAAGGCCGGATTCGGTGTGTCTTCAGACGAGTGCGTGCTGTTCAACTTCGCGCATACCGCAAACTCCTCCTGTGCCTCCTGTTTCCGCCCGAGATGTTGGTAGATCTGTCCGAGCCTGAAGTGAAGTGCAGAGACATTTGGCGAAAGGTCAACCGCTCTTTTCAGTTCCTCCTCCGCTTGCGGAAGCATCTCCAAAATCTGATACGCTCGCCCCAGTTGCTCGTGCGCTTTAGGATTTGCAGGTTCAAGCATCGCAGCCTGCTGTAGATAAGGAAGTCCTTGCGCCGGTTGACCGCGCTCCGTAAGCAAAATACCCAGATTGAGATAGGGCTGCCCGCTCTTCGCCGCAGCGTCTTGCTGCCATTGGATCGCCAGCAGATAGGCTTTCTGAGCGTCATCGATCCGGTTTAATCCCTGGTAGGACAATCCCAGATTGTTCTCGCTCTTGACGTCACGTGGATTAAGGCTCAGCGCGCGCCCAAAACAATCGATAGCTTGTGCAAAGTGATTTTCGTTATATTTGGCCCGTCCCAGCAGGTACCAGGCATGAGCATCCTCGGGAGTCTCGGCCACCACGATACTCAGCCACTTGTCCGCGTCCGTGTAGTCGCCCAGCAATACATAATCGAAGGAGACAATTTTGAGATCGTCGGGTGAAGGTCGCTGGTTGTGCGCGCCAGCGGTGTACTGCTTAAGAGATTCTGCGGGCTTCTGTTCGAGGAATAACGTATACCCGAGCAGAAAGTGTGCCTCGGCTGAATCGATATGCTGTGTCAGATATCTTCTCAGGTTGGATTCCGCTTTGGCGAGATCTCCAGACTGCAGCAAGGTTCTGGCCTGCGCCAAAGAGTCGTCCCCCGCTTTTGCAAGCTGCTGGGCATTGAACACCTTCGACAGCGACAGCAGGAAGATGAGCGCAAAGGAAAGTCTGAATTTCATGCCGGAGAGACAGATCTTTCTGCGTCGGACCACGCACAGGCTACGAACATTCCGCCTCAAACGACGCACACCACATCATAATATTCGATTGCGGAGTAGGCAATTTACGCGATCAGATCGACTAAATGGCGGAAGAGGAGGGATTCGAACCCCCGATACCCTTTCAGGTACGCCAGTTTTCAAGACTGGAGCCATCAACCACTCGGCCACTCTTCCTTTCTGAAGTTTAGTACGCGGCAGGCCGCCAGCGCAAAAAGACGACAGGAAGGTCTGACTTTAGTCCGAAGCTATCTATAGCAGTTCCAACTTTTATGGAGGCAGCCTAATGGTTGATATTCCTCTCAACCATTAGAGTGTTGACCGGAGGCCTGGCGTCCATGATCTTAGCAAAATATATGATTCGACAATTTGGAATTATCATTTGCCTTTTATCATTGGCCGGTTCTGTCGGCGCACAGGATAACTTCTTCCAAAACTGGGAAGTTCGCGCAACGCAGACACAGGCAAAGCAGCCCTCATGGTCGGTTCCGGTTTTCGCGCCTTACCCTATGGTGATTCAGGTCTTTCGCTTTGACGCGATGCGTCAGATTACACCTGCTCGCACCTCCACTTGGAACTACGGCGCCGGTCGAGGGCTCAATCTGGTTCCGGGATTCAACAGCGAGTTCGATGTCTATAACCCTCCCTATATTCAGCACCACTCCAAGACCACGGACGGCTTTGGTGATGTAGCGTTTCTCTACAAATATCGCCTCCTTTCCTCCAATCAAAAGCATGGAAACTACGCCCTGAGTATGCAGGTGGTCGCCACCATTCCGACGGGCGATCACACAAATGGCAGCACGGACGCATCCATCTCGCCCACTCTCCTTGCCGGCAAGGGGTTTGGCAGGTTCGACGTAATCTCCTCGCTGGGGGGAACGCTGCCGACGGGCGACACCGTTAAACTGGGCCGCTCAATTGCGTGGAATACAACCGCCCAATATCATTTGGGCAAATATCTATGGCCTGAAATCGAGGCAAACGCCACTTACTTTTTTGACGGCAAGAACGGTGGGAGATCCCAGAATTTTCTGACCCCCGGTCTTACAACCAGCAGATTCAAGTTCCACCCCAAAGAGGAACAGAGCCGCACAGGAATTGCGCTCGGAGCAGGCATGCAGATTGCAACCTCCCAATTCCATACTTATAACCATCAGATTATGCTTTCTTCAAGGTTCATTTTTTAGGTTCTGACAAAACGCAGTTGTCAGGAACCAAGGGCCTCGAAGCACGGAGTGCCATTTACACCTGGCCTCAGAATCGGTCTAGGGTCTAGAGCTAAATTGAATCACTTAGCTATGTAACCAATATGTTAGCGAGCGGAGCACTATTCGACTGATCGTTGTTCGAATCCCCATTCCGGAAAGCATGTATCTTTAGTCCCAGACAGATTAGATTTACTAAAGAATGAATCATGTCCCGGCGACGGCGTGAATATGCGAACCATGGGGAAGGGCAGGAACGGCTGAGTGAGATCCAATGCAGTAAATTTATGGTCGATTTGCGTGCTGACTGCCTTGGCGATCGCTGTTCCGAGAGATACACTGGCGCAAATACCATCCCCTGTTCAATCGGGTTCGTCATCCGCGGCCGCGCCTCTTGTGCCAGGAAATTTTGTCGATACTACCAGCGCGAGCGGGATCAAATTCACAGGCGTAGCCTCGCATACCTCGAAGAAGTATCTGATTGAGACGATGGGATCAGGCGTTGCCGTTTTTGATTATGACAACGACGGTCTGCTGGATATCTTCTTTGCGAATGGCGCTCCCTTGTCCGACCCAACGCCACTTGGATCTATTCCCCAAAAGAAGAGCGAGAAGGACTGGAACCGTCTCTACCATCAGAAGAAGGATGGAACCTTTGAGGACGTTACAGAACGCGCCGGACTGCAAGGCGTAGGTTACGATATGGGCGTCGCCGTGGGCGACTATGACAATGACGGATACGAAGACCTTTATGTAACCGGGTATGGCGGCAATCATCTGTACCACAACAATGGCAACGGAACCTTTACAGATGTAACTGAGCAATCCGGAACCGGAGGTAGCGGATGGTCTACCAGCGCCGCCTGGGTCGACCTGGACAACGACGGCCTGCTCGATCTGGTCGTATTGCGCTATATGAAATGGGACTTCAACGATATCTGGTGCGGAGAACACCGTGAAGGATATCGTGCCTACTGTCATCCAGATACGTTTCCCGCAATTCCGCCGCTGGTCTATCACAACGATGGCCATGGGCACTTCACTGAGGTTGCCCAGAAGATTGGCATGGGCGCGCCGGGCAAAGGGTTGGGCGTTGCTATCGCGGACTTCAACAAAGACGGAAAAATCGATGTCGCGGTTGCGAACGATTCCATGCTGGAATTTCTCTACCAGAACAAGGGAGATGGCACGTTTGAAGAGACGGGATTGACGGCGGAGACCGCTGTCGATGGCGATGGCCGCACCTACGCCGGAATGGGAATCGACTTTCAGGATTACAACAACGATGGCCTTCCTGACCTGGTCGTCACTGATCTCGCCAACCAGAAGTACGCTCTCTATCGCAACAACGGCGATGGCAGCTTTACTTACGACAGCTATGTCTCGGGCATCGCTGGAATCAGTCTGCTGCACTCCGGCTGGGGTATCCAGTTTCTTGACTACGATAACGATGGATGGAAAGATCTGCTGATCGCGCAAGGCCATGATCTGGATACGGTGGCACTGAACTATCCGCAACTCCACTACGAGGAACCGATGCTGCTTGCACGGAACACCGGTAAGGGATTTGTCGATGTATCGAGCCAGTCAGGCAGCGTCTTTCAGCAACGGTGGGTGGGGCGGGGAATGGCGGTTGGAGATCTGGACAACGATGGGCGTGTGGACGCGGTGGTCACAACCAATGGTGGGCCTGCCCACATTCTCCACAACGAAACCGCCACACGGAACCACTGGCTTTCGATCGATCTCGTGGGACATCGCAGCAACCGTGACGGTATCGGCGCCGTGATCAAGTTGACCACCTCGAAGGGCGCGCAGTATGTGACGGTGACGACAGCGGGAAGCTATCTCTCATCCAATGACAAACGGGCTCACTTCGGACTTGGCACAGATGCTGTGGCGAAGGAGATTGAAATCCATTGGCCCAGCGGTATCGTCCAGAAGCTCGAGAATGTGGAGGGCGACAAGATACTGAAGGTCGACGAGCCGGATAAGCTCACGGCGACCGGAGGCAACAAAGCCGCGCCATGATAATGCTCCCGGTAAACAAGAGCGATTCGCTGTACCTCTCCGTCATTCTATTGATCACATTAACCGTCGGAATGGCGAAGGCCCAACAGCCTTCGCTGTCTGCACCGGAGAAGCCGGCGAGCAATTCGGCGTCTGCGAATGCGCTTCTGGCCCAGGGCAAGGCGCTGGCGACCGCTGGCGATCTCCCCGGAGCAGAGCGCGCACTCAAGACCTATTTGCAGCAGCACGAGCGCTCGGCACCCGCGCTCTATCTTCTGGGGTACGTACTCCAACGCGAAAACAAGCCAAAAGAATCGCTCACTGTTTTTACTAACGCAGCGGCGATACAAGCGCCTCAGGCGAACGACCTCAGAATTGTCGCCCTGGACTACGTGCTTATTGATGACTACCCGGATGCGATCCACTGGCTCGCCTTGGCGGTTCAACTAGATCCGCTCAACGCTGAGGCTTGGTACGATCTGGGCCGCTCGCAGATGAACCAGGGAAATTTCGTCGCTGCCCAGCAGGCTTTCGAGCATGTTCTAGCGATCGCGCCTCGAGATGTAAGGGCATTGAACAATTTGGGGCTTTCGTATGAGGCACAAAACCGTCCTTCCGAAGCGCTTCACGCCTATGCCCACGCAATCGCTGCCCAGCAGGGAGTGCCGCATCCCAGCGAACAGCCTTTACTGAACTATGGCAACCTCTTGATCTCCCAGAATCGGTCCGCCGAGGCGGTGGCTACCTTGGAGAGCGCCATACAGATTTCGCCCAGAGACCCAAAGTGTCGCGAGGCCCTGGCGCGCGCCTATCTGCAGGCGGAGCAACTCCTTCAAGCCAAACAGCAGTTTGAGCAAGCTGTGGTGCTCGACCCGAAAAATCCCCGCTTGCATTATCAACTGGGGCGTCTCTACCGCCGCCTCGGACTTGCAGCTAAGGCCAAAACGGAATTGGCACTGAGTGAAAAGCTCTATGGAACGCGCTCAACTCCTGTGACAAAGTAAAAGGTTTCGGTTCAAACCAATGGGCCTCAACTGGCAGATTTATTTGCGGGTGAGTGCACAGGTGGAGACTCAATTCAATTAAAAGGTTGACAGTCAGATGACCGGATGGCTAGCATTCGATTACAGAAGACTGTAACCGGTTACAAATGCACAGAATTTTCCATCGAGAAAACGCAACGTAGAGCGCGACATCCCTGATGCGCTTACAAATGCGCTACAGCAGTGAGTTAAAAGCAGAACTTTTTTGGAGGGCATGTGAGCCTAATTCATCAATTTAAGCGGTATATCGTCAGCGGTGCGACCGCTTTGGCAGTAATCTTTCTTTTCGTCGGTTTTGCAGCCGCCCAAACAAACGAAGGGCAGCTCTCGGGAAACGTACTCGACAGCACTGGCGCCCAGATCGCCAATGCGACCATAACCGCCAAGAATGAGGCGACGGGTTCCACTTACAGTGCCATATCGACCAGTGCCGGAAGCTACCGCTTTCCCTCCATTCAGTTAGGTCGGTACACGGTCTCGACCACGGCACCCGGTTTCAAGTCGACCGTCAATACCGGGGTCGAGATTCGGGTCGGAACGGTAACTGCCTTCAACATCACACTGAGCGTCGGCGGCACGAACGAGACCGTGACGGTTGAATCCAACGCCCCCACCATTGAAACGCAATCTTCCGAGGTCGGCGGAACGGTTACAACTCGACAGATCGTCGACCTTCCCCTCGCTCTCGGCGGTGTCGGCGCGCTGCGCTCGCCAGAAGCATTCGTATTTCTCGTTCCCGGCACAACGGGACCAGGTTCCGCAAACAACAGCAACGGTATCTTTCTCAATAAACTAGGCGGCGGCCAGAACTTCGGAAACGAAATTCTTCTGGACGGTGCTTCAATCGTGCGAACGGAGAACGGCTCCTCGTTCGACGAGGCGGCACCTTCGGTCGAGGCTATCTCGGAGTTCAAAGTCACGACCTCTACCCCTGCAGCCGAGTTTGGCCGGACCACAGGTGGTATCGAGAACTTTGTCACGAAGAGCGGTACCAACTCCTACCACGGCACGGTCTTTGACATCTTCAAGAACGAAGCTCTGGATGCGAATGACTGGTTCAACAACGGCAAAAAAGCCTATTACCAGTCGATTGGCGATCCGCAGGAAAAGAACTTCAATCGTGGTAACGACAAGAAGAACGATTATGGCGGCAGTCTAGGCGGTCCGGTCGTTATTCCACACCTGTACAACGGCAAGGACAAGACCTTCTTCTTCTTCGCCTGGGAGCAGTACCGCCAGACACTCGGTGGACCGCAAACCAGCACCGTTCCTACGACGGCAGAGCGAGCCGGTAACTTCCAGGACCGGCTGATCAACGGCCCCACCGGCCAGATAAACCCCTGCGACGGAAGCCCCATCTTCTTCGGTGAAATCTTCGATCCTTCGACAACAAGGACCGTGAATGGGGTCCGTTGCCGACTGCCTTTCGGAACGGCACCGGCGACGGCAACGTCCCCCTTCCCGGCAAACTTCAACGTGATCCCATCGGCCCGCTTCAGCCAGGTTGGGCAAAACATCGCCAATCTTTATCCCGCTCCAACTAGCAATGCGCTGAATAACAACTACACCCTTACCTCGTCTTCGCCGCTCACCAACACAACGTACACAGTTCGTATTGATGAGTCGATCAACGACAAAAATAAGATCTACGGCTCCTACAGCGCCCGTGAAAATACCCGCAACAGCCCGACGAATCGTGCATTCCTCGGTCCCCAGGACTACATCACCCAGACGCAGGACTTCATCACCCATTACGGGCGCGGCGGATGGGATTACGTCATCACGCCGAACATCCTAAATCACCTTAATATCGGGACCAATCGGACCAATTCAATCAACGGTTCTTTCGAGGCTGCCAGCGGTACTAACTATGCCAAGCAACTGGGCATAGGCAACATCACTACTGGCCTGCCTCACTTTTCTATCGGCGGCTACAGTGATCTCAGCCGCAACCAGAACGACGATAACGTGGATAACGGAATTCGCCTAAACGATTCCATAAGCTGGCAAAAAGGTCGTAACAGCTTCAAGTTTGGCCTGGATTACCGCTATCAGCAGTATTCGGCAATTGCGAATGATGGGCTGAACGGTAATTTCAGCTTTCAGGGTGGCGAAACAAAGGCCACCCAGACAGGTGCTTTCTCGCAGGGTACCGGGAACGGTTTCGCCAGCCTTCTGCTTGGTACGGCTGACTTCGGCGGTGTTTCCGTGCCCTTCCATCAGGCGCAGTGGCTGCAGGACTACTACGCCGGTTTCATTCAGGACGACTTGAAGGCGACCAATAACCTTGTGCTCAATATCGGTCTTCGCTACAGCGTGGACCGTCCGCGTCGTGAGAAGCGGAATGACACCTCTAACTTCAGCACGACAGCCATCGACCCCAAGACCGGGACCCCTGGAGCACTTGTCTTCGCGTCAAATTGCAACAACTGCAATAAGCGTTGGGCAGATACCTGGTTCAAGGACCTCGCTCCTCGCATTGGCTTTGCATATACGCCGGGCAATAGCGATGGCAAAACCGTCTTCCGCGGTGGCTTCGCGGTGCTCTATGCTCCTCTGCAGTACAGCGACTTCGGGGGTGATACCCGCACCGGTTATACCGCCAATCCGAACTTCGGTTCCAACGGCTTCGATCCGGCCTTCAGCATCGACGGCGGCTTGCCTGCCTATCAAGCCGGCATCAACCTCGATCCCGGCCAGTTGGATAACGGCAACGCAGACTCGCCAAATTCGTTCGGCAACTTCATCAAATCGTCGTATGGTCGTCCAGGAATGTTGAATCAGTGGAACATGCAGGTCCAGCAGCAGTTGGCGAAGGACCTGATCATGACCGTTGGCTATATCGGCAACTCGGGCGCGCATCTCAAGTCGCAGGAAGAGAACATCAACAACATGGCGAAGTCCAACTTCGCGCGTGGCGATGCTCTCACCAGCTATGACCTGGTGGCCAATGGAGTGGCAAAGCCTTACACGGCCTTCAACGGCCAGGTGCAACGGGCTATCCGCCCCTTCCCGCAGTATGGCTACATTGCGACAGATTGCTGCCTGCAGAACGTCGGCCACTCTTCCTACGAAGCGCTCATCGCCAGTCTGGAACGCCGCTTCTCCCAGGGATTGAATATGCAGGCTTCCTATACATGGTCGAAGACGATTACCAATGCGGATTCGCTCATTAATGTAACCAACGGAGTTCAGCAAGAGCAGGACCCGTTCAATTCGAAGAGTCAAAAATCAATTTCGAACCAGGACATCCCGCACACCTTCGTCATCAGCTATCTCTATGAGCTTCCGTTCGGAAAGAACAAGAAGTTCCTCAACTTCCATAACCGGTTTGCCAGCGCGCTCATCAGCGGCTTTGAGGTCGGCGGGGTCCAGCGCTACCAGTCCGGCGAGCCGTTTACCTTCGGCTGCGCCAGCGGCATTCCCGGCTGGGACAACTGCATCAGCTTTACCCGGAACCCAGGTTCGCAACTATCGAGCAACGCTCGCCGCAGTGGGAAGCTGGATCCATTCCGCGAGCTGAAAAACAACAACAGTCTGGCCGGTCCGGATCCGAATGTTGACTCAATCTTCAACGGTCTGATGATTCCGACCAATCCTCAGAACGGACAATCGGACAATCCGGGGTATGCTGCTCTACAGAACGCTCCTGCATTTATCGACCAGAACACGGCTGACTACCGTGTGCGCCGGGCGCGGCAGGTAGGAAATGTGGTTACATGTCCTACTTGCGACAACGGTGGCTTCCTCTTCGGAAACGTGCCCCGCGTTACCGGAGAAATCCGCAACTTCAAGTACTACAACGAGGACTTCAGCATCCTGAAAAAGACGCCTGTCACAGAGAATGTCTTGTTCACCCTCAAAGTCGAACTGTTGAATGGGTTCAACCGTCATATCTTCGCTACGCCGGACACTCAACCCTACGATCAGTTCTTCGGCGTTCCAACAAGCAACATCAACGGCCCCAGAAACATTCAGATTACGGGGCGCGTTCAGTTCTAACCATCTGCGCGGCCGACTATCGCCGAGCTATCCTTTGGGGGCGCGGAAGCTATCAGCTTCCCGCCCTCATCTTTTTCTTATCCGCCATTTCTTTCTAACGATCCGGCTTTTCTACAAGGAGGCCTTACCTGTGAGTCGTACCCTTCCTTCTCTAAGAACTTTCGCACAAGTTGCCTTTTTCACCGGTCTCACAGTCATGACCCCCGGCACACTGTCCGCGCAGATTACAAATGCTACTATTTCCGATGCGCCCATCGAGGTGAACATCACCCGTCCTGC
Source organism: Edaphobacter paludis (assembly GCF_039993895.1). Taxonomy (NCBI): domain Bacteria; kingdom Pseudomonadati; phylum Acidobacteriota; class Terriglobia; order Terriglobales; family Acidobacteriaceae; genus Edaphobacter; species Edaphobacter paludis. The sequence goes on along the minus strand of NZ_CP121194.1, from coordinate 3,469,434 downwards.
AACGCCTGAAGTAATTCCCGCCTCAGTCTTCGGCAGTTTTCTTGAGCCTATCGGTAAGTCGACCTACGGCGGCCTCTGGGCCGATGCGCTCGAAAATCCCAGCTTTGAAGATGGCTTGTGGAGCGCAGGGAACATCGCCAACATGCTGCGTGAGCGTCCAGAGCTGCGGCGAGCGTCACAACTCGGTATCCCCCTGCCATGGGAACCGCTCGACCAGGCGCAGGGCACGCGCTATCTCCCTGTATGGGGAGACGCGGCTAACTCCACTCGCTCGCTCCTCATCATGTCGCTGCCGGGCAAAGAAGTAGGTATCCGCCAGATGGTGTACCTACCCGTGCACCGCGAACTTAGCTACACCGGAAGCGTTTGGCTGAAGCATATGGAGGGACCGGCCACTGTCACAGTCTCTCTCCGCGCCCATGGCCAGAAGGACAGCATCCTCGCCACACAGAGCCTCAATGCGGCGGCGGCTTCATGGACGAAGTACACCTTCCAACTTACGCTCAAGGCGGGACAAGTAGCTCCACTCGATCCGGTAGATTTTGTCATCGCGCTCAACAATGATGCGCGCGTCGAAGTGGATCAGGCCTCCCTCATGCCTGCCGATAATGTCGACGGCATGGACCCCGACGTCATCGCGATGGCCCGCGATCTGCATTCGCCTCTCATCCGCTTCGGCGGCAACTTCACCTCCGCTTACGACTGGAAAGATGGCATCGGCCCACGAGACAAGCGGGTCAGCAAGCTTAACGTCTCATGGGGCATCCCCGAGTACAACACCTTCGGCACCGACGAGTTCCTTGAATTCTGCAAACTCATTCATGCACAACCGCAAATCGCGCTCAACCTCGGCACGGATACTCCGCAGAAGGCCGCGGCATGGGTGCAGTATGTCGATCAGCATTGGGACAATCACAAAGGTGGACTGCTGTGGGAGTTGGGCAATGAGCTTTGGGGAGACTTCCAGGTGGGCTATCCGAGTCTGGAGCGCGTGGCCGAGAAGACTCGCAACGTAAGCGAAGCGGTGCGTAAGGTCGATCCAACAGCGCGTTTGATCGCCACCGGCGCTGATGAAGACCACTTCCGCGACTGGAATGCCGCGCAGTTGAGCAATCCTCCAGGAACATTCGATTATCTTTCCACTCATTTTGTGGTCAACGATAGTGTGCAGATGCCCGCTTCAACCTCTCAGTTCCGCACCATGGCGAGCCTCGCTCTGCCGATCGGTCTTGAAAAGCAGATGCACGCCATCCACGAGCAGATCCAGCAGAGTCCGCATCGCGACCGTGTGAAGACGGCCTTTACCGAATGGCTGATGATCTCCGAAACGCATACAGGGCTGAACTTCACCAATATGGGCGGAGCGCTCTTCGCGGGCGGCTTCCTGAATATGATCATCCGCAACTCGGATATCGTTCCCATCTCTGACATGACCGGCATCATGGAGTTCGGTGGCATCTGGAGCAAGCACGGGCAGGTCTATGGGGCACCCGCGTACTGGGTTCTCCGAGAGTACGCGAACGCTGAGCCGCACACTCTCCTCAAGGTGCAATCGAATTCGCCGGCCTATTCAGTAACGCAAGGCGTCAAGCGCTTGCCCGAGATCGCGAACGTTCCTTATCTCGATGTAGTGGCGGCCGAGTCTACGGGAGGCAAGTCTCTGATCCTTCTCTGCGTGAATCGCCACCTGACGCAATCGCTGACAGCCAGCTTCGACCTGACGAGTCTTGGCGTCAAGGGAAGATCGGCAAAGGTCACAACGCTCGCGGCAGATAGCATCCTTGCCGAGAATGACGCGAAGGATCCAAACAAGGTCAAACCTGTCACTCAAACCGAAGCGGTCCACGGATCTTTCTCGCACAAGTTCCCCAACGCGAGTGTGACCGTCATCGAGATACCCATGCAATAGCTCGACGGTGATCAGAAGGAGAACAACTCTTACGGCACGTCTTCAATCGTGCCGTAAGAGCATGTCTGTTCCAGAGGGGCTTCAATACCGCCATCAAACTAGTTGGCAGGCGTGCCACGGCCCGTAAGCTGGCGGATCAGATCGACCTCATGCTGTCGGTAAGGTGTGTCGTCCTGACGGAACACTTCATGGAACCAGACAGTTGGCTCTATCAGCACATAAGGGCGCTTCCACGAGTCCCAAGGCAGATAGGTCTGCGTCTTGCCTGCCACCAGTCCCCAGTTGATCGCCGCGACGTTGTACTTCTTCGCGATGGGCAGGGAACCGTCAAACGTGCTTCCCGCGCCGCGCGCCATGTACTCGGTGCAGAGAATCGGCCTGTGCTGCGGCTCCAGCTCCTTGATCCGTGCCTCGAACTCCTCCGGCCAGCCGTAGTTGTGAAACGAGATCACATCGGACTCGGCAAGCTGAATCTTGGTAGTCGCACTCTCCTTCGCAGGATCAGACCAGTTGCCAACCCAGACGCCGCTGGTAAGCGGCTGTGACGGATGCGCCGCTCGCGCCCACGCAAAAGCTTTCGGAAGCAGTTCGTCCACGCGTTTCACCTTCGCCGGAACGTCCGCTTCCTTGTCCCCGCCGCCATTGTCAGGCTCATTCCACACATCCCAACCGAGGATGCGATCGTCATTTGCGAACGCTCCAACCACGCCTTCGACGTATGCCTTCAACTTCGGCTCATAGGAGCGGTCGAGCAACTCCCGCTTGCCCGGACTCTGCACCCACCCCGAGTTGTGAACCCCCGGAATCGGCGGATGCTGGGGTCCCAGATGCGGGTCAGTCTCCCAGCACGAATCGAACAACACCAGCAGCGGCCGGATATGGTGTTTCGCCGCGATGCTCAAAAATGTATCGAGCCGTTTTTTGAAGCCCTCGGGATCTTGCTGCCAGAGCTGGTCCTGCAAAAACACTCGCATCGTGTTCATCCCAATCGACTCGCCGAGACCAAGCTCCTTGTCGTTCAATCCGGGATTGAAGGTGGCCGCCTGAAACATCTCAAGCTCGTTGATGGCATCGGATGGAATGAAGTTTGCGCCCACAAGCCATGGCTGCTTGGCGTACCAGTCATTCGCCTGCTTTTCCGTCCATCTTGGACGTCCCTGACCTAACACGGAGGCTGTCTCCAGAATGGCAAGACCGAGAACGAGGACGAGTTTGAGCTTCATGCGCGAGAACCTTTTAGGAGCAGGAGTAAGGGGCTTTGAATCCTGGCCCTCATCATATAGCAATTGCTTGCAAGCGCTTACATGCCACAGTTTGGCTATACTCACGCTAGCCGATCAATCGGCAGAGGATGAATCGGAAACAATGAAAACTCCCCCCTTCGCACCAGGCGATACAGCCGTAACCGAAAAGCAGCCCAGCCTCTTTACCCGTCGCCAGATGCTTCATGGTTCAGGCATGTTAGTCGCTGCTGCGGCCACCTCCTCGCCGCTCTTCGCCGCACCTGCCGCCTCTTTTAACAATCATCGGCCTGCCCCCTCGAAGCGGCATTTTGTCAGTCAAGCTATCGAGGCAGCGATCGTCCGCACAAAAAAACAAATTGCGGACCCTCAACTAGCCGCTATCTTTGAAAACTGCTTTCCCAACACCCTCGACACGACCGTATTCCCCTCCACCATCCACGGCAAGCCCGACACCTTCGTCGTCACCGGCGACATCGATGCCATGTGGCTGCGCGATTCCTCCGCACAGGTGATGCCCTACCTTCCCTTCGCAAAAGAAGATCCAGCCCTGTCCCGCCTGCTCGAAGGCGTTATCCGCCGACAGGCGCATCTGATCCTCATCGATCCCTATGCCAACGCATTTGTGCGCACAACCTCCAGCCCGCCGCTCTCGTGGTCCCTACAGGACAAGACGGACATGCACCCCGGCGTCGGCGAGCGCAAATGGGAGATCGACTCCCTCTGCTATCCCATCCAGCTCGCGCACTCCTACTGGCGTGCAACCGGAAATTCCGCGCCCTTTGATGAAACCTGGAAACAATCCGCTCGCACCATCGTTCGTACTTTCCGCGAACAGCAGCGCAAAACAAATCAAGGACCCTATCACTTCCAGCGGGCAGCCGAATCGCCCACCGACACCCTCATGCTCTCCGGATACGGGAACCCGGTCCGTCCCAACGGCCTCATCTGCTCCATGTTCCGTCCTTCGGACGACGCCTGCATCTATCCCTTCTTTATTCCGGCAAATCTTTTCGCTGTGGCCTCGCTGCATAAGTTGGCAGAGCTCGCCACAGCGTCCTCCGATCCCACACTCGCCTCCGACTGCAAGGCGCTCGCCACCGAAGTAGCAGACGCGGTCGCCCGCCACGGCATCGTCGACCATCCAACCCACGGCAAAATCTACGCCTACGAGATCGATGGCTACGGCAACCACGTCTGCATGGACGACGCCAATGCACCCGGCCTCCTGAGTCTGCCCTTCCTCGGCGCCTGTTCTATCTCCGATCCGCTCTACCAGCGCACTCGCGGCTTCGTCCTCAGCAAAGACAACCCTTATTTCTTCCAGGGCAAGGCGGCAGAAGGCGTAGGCGGCCCCCACATCGGCCTCGGCTACATCTGGCCGATGTCCATTATGACCCGTGCCTTCACCTCGAACAATGACGCAGAGATCCGGCAGTGCCTCTATGCTCTGCGAAACACCACCGGCGGCACCTACTTCATGCACGAATCGTTTCAGCAGGACAATCCGAAGGACTTCACGCGCTCCTGGTTTGCCTGGGCCAACACGCTCTTCGGGGAACTCATCCTGAAGCTCGCCACCAGCAACTCACCACTGCTCCGTGAGGACTTTAGCCTCAAGGCATAGCCCGTCTTCGCTTCCCGCAAAATCATAACGATGCTCGCAAGCCATAAAATGAGGGTACTGTTCGGAGTGCAGTACCTTCATGTCTACCGCGTCGCCCTTTGTCCTTCTTCCCAGCTCTCACGCTCGCTGGCACGAACAATTCGCCTCCGCCTCCGAGCTTGAAAAGCAGCTCCGTGCAAAGATCCGAGGCGAAGTCCGCTTCGACGCAGCCTCCAAAGCCAGCTACTCCACCGACTCTTCCAACTACCGCCACATCCCCATCGGCCTCGTCATTCCTCACGACGAACTCGACGTCATCAACACCGTAGCCATCTGCCGCAGCTTCAACGCTCCTATCCTCTCTCGCGGAGCGGGCACCTCGCTCGCCGGTCAATGTTGCAACGCCGCCGTCATCCTCGATTTCTCGAAGTACATGAACAAAATGGGGGAAGTCGATCCCGTCGGCCGCACCGTCCATGTCCAACCCGGCATCGTGCTCGACCGCGTCCGCGAAGCGGCAGAGAAGCACGAACTCACCTTCGCCCCCGACCCCGCCACGCATAGCCGATGCACTCTCGGCGGCATGATCGGCAACAACTCCTGCGGCGTCCACGCCCTGATGGGCGGTAAGACCGTCGACAACATCGAATCGCTCGACCTCCTTCTCTACGACGGAACCCGTCTCACCGTAGGCCCCACCACCGCAGCCGAGCTTGAAAATCACATTGCCGCCGGAGGCCGTATCGGCGGCATCTACGCCGAGCTCAAACGGCTCCGTGACTCCTACGCGAACCTCGTCCGTGCAGAGTTTCCCCGCATCCCGCGCCGCGTCTCCGGCTTCAACCTGGACGAACTCCTTCCCGAAAATGGCTTCAACGTAGCCCGTGCGCTGGTAGGCAGCGAAGGCACCTGCGCCATCGTCCTTGGAGCAACGCTGCGCCTCATGAAGAGTCCGCAGTGCCGTACACTCGTTGGCATCGGCTTCGAAGACATCTTCATCGCGGCAGACCATGTCCCCCAACTCCTCACCCATAAACCCATCGGCCTCGAAGGTATGGACGGCCATCTCCTCGACTCCCTTCGCAAAAAGCACAAGCTGGAAGAAGACCTGTCACTCCTTCCCGAAGGCCGCGGCTTCCTGCTCATCGAGTTTGGCGCGGACAGTCAGGCCGACGCCGACCAGCAGGCACACTCACTCGCCGCCGCTCTGAAAGATCTCCCCGCAAAACCAACCTGCCGCATCTATAACAGCGACGAAGCTCACCGTGTCTGGCTCATTCGCGAGTCCGGCCTCGGAGCCACCGCCTTTGTCCCAGGCCAGTCCATGCACTGGGAGGGCTGGGAAGACGCTGCCGTCGATCCCACACAGGAGGGCTCCTATCTCCGCGCAATCGATGCCCTCATGCGGGAGTTCAACTACACCAGCCCCATGTACGGCCACTTTGGCCAGGGCTGTGTGCACATGCGTTTCAATTTCGACTTCGAATCCGAATCAGGCGTGCTGGCCTTCCGCCAGTTCATCGACCGCGCAGCAGATATTGTGGTGGCCCACGGCGGCTCACTCTCCGGCGAACACGGTGACGGCCAGGCCCGCGCCGCGCTCCTCCCCAAAATGTATGGCCCCGAACTCATGCAGGCCTTCCGCGAGTTCAAACAGCTCTGGGACCCCGACCACCGGCTCAACCCCAGCAACCTCATCGACCCGCACCAGCCCCACGAAGACCTTCGCCTCGGAGCCGACTACAAGCCTTGGCAGCCCAAAACCCACTTCGCCTACGCCGAGAACGACGGCTCGTTCGCCGCTGCAACTCTCCGCTGCGTAGGCGTAGGCGCCTGCCGCAAACAGGATGCCGGAACCATGTGCCCCAGCTTTATGGCCACCGGCGAAGAACTCTACTCCACCCGGGGCCGCGCGCATCTTCTGTGGGAGTTGATGCAAGGCGAAGTTCTCCCCGACCAGTGGAAGAACGAGCAGGTCAGGGAATCGCTCGACCTCTGCCTCTCCTGCAAGGCCTGCAAGAGCGAGTGCCCCACCAGCGTGGACATGGCCACCTACAAAGCCGAGTTCCTCGCCCATCATTACGAGCACGCATCCCGCCCCCTCTTTCACTACGCCTTCGGACGCATCGATCGTTGGGCGCGCCTCGCCTCCATCGCACCGGGTCTGGTCAACGCCATCAACAACGCGCCCGTCATCGGCAGCCTGATGAAGTCCGTCTTGCATATTCACCCCAAACGCACCATGCCGCGCTTCGCCAGACCCTTCACGCGCGAGCGCCGCAAATCGCAACCTGTCACCGGTAAAGACGTGTTTCTCTGGGCGGACACCTTTAACAATTATTTCCACCCCTCCACCATGCGTGCGGCTTACTCTGTCCTGACCGACGCAGGCTTCCGCGTAGGCCTACCCAGCCAACACCTCTGCTGCGGTCGCCCCCTCTACGACTTCGGCATGCTGGACACTGCCAAGAACTATCTCCTCAAAATCCTCGACGCTCTCGCTCCGCAACTTGCCGCCGGAACCCCCATCGTCGTCCTCGAGCCAAGCTGTGCGTCCGTCTTCCGCGACGAGCTGACCAACCTGTTGCCCAACGATCCCCGCGCCGCAAAGCTCCGCGACCAGACCCTGCTGCTCAGCGAATTTTTAGTGAAGCACGCTCCGAATTACCGCCCCCCGCAGATCGACAAAAAGATCATCGTCCACGGCCACTGCCATCACCACGCCACGATGAGCATGAAGGACGAGATGCAGATCCTCCGCGCCACCGGAGCCGACGTACAGCTCCTCGACTCCGGCTGCTGCGGCATGGCCGGTCCCTTCGGCTTTGAAGAGGACAAATATAAAATCTCCCAAACTCTCGGCGAACGAGTTCTCCTGCCCTCTGTCCGCAACAATAAAGACGCCATCATCGTCAGTGACGGCTTCAGTTGCCAGGAGCAGATCACCCAGAACACCGCCGCACGCCCCCAGCATTTCGCCGAAGTCCTGGCCCGGCAGGATCACCGTAAGCAGATTCCACCGCATCCCGATCACGAATCGGCGATACACTGACACTTGTACCTCTGGAGACGAGCACGGAAAATGAGCACAATGGCATCCGAACCGGAAGAAGTTACGGCCAAACAGGTCGATCAAACCGAAACTCCTTTGGAATCATTAGCCTCTATCTGCACCGTTCTGGCGATCGGACTCTTCGTCATGACGTTCGTCTTCCAGAACTACGAGATCCCCTCGGCTTCGATGACGCAGACGCTGCTGATCGGAGACCACGTCCTCGTCGACCGGACCTCCTTCGCTCCGCCCACCAAATGGGCTCCCTTTGTGCATTATCGCGACGTCCACCGCGGCGACGTCATTGTCTTCTATAAACCTAATCCTGAAACCCCGGACCTCTTCCTGGTGAAGCGCGCCATCGGCATCCCCGGCGACCGCATCCACCTTCGTAACGGAATTGTCTATCTTAATGGCGTAGAACAAAACGAACCCCAGGCAGGCAAACCGTCCGCCGACGGCGATCCGCAACATGCCTACAATCCTTACCGTGACGACTTCCCGGATGTTCCGCCAGGTCCCATGGAGTCAGGCGAGGTGACGGCAAGCTGGGCGCTCGATCTGCCTAACCACATTCAGAATGGCGATCTCGTAGTGCCGCCCGGCATGGTATTCGCCATGGGCGACAACCGCACCGAAAGCCTCGATGGCCGCTATTGGGGATTCGTTCCCCGGCAAAATATTGTAGGCAGGCCGCTTTTCGTCTACTGGTCGTTCGAAACCCCGGCTGACCAGATCGAAAAAACCAGCATGGGCGATCGTCTCAGTTTCATGGCTCACATTCTCATACACTTCTTTGACGAGACCCGCTGGCGTCGTACATTTCACATCATTCGATAAAGGCTGAAGCCGCGTCCGGGGTGTTGCGACGCGGAACCATTGTTCATGCAGGAAACGGATCCAACTCACGCGCAAAGCGACACAGAGTCGCCCCGCCACGGCCACCCACGCCGCTTTCTCTTTCTTGGGCTGGCTCTTGTGGCGCTGCTCCTGCTGGCGATTGTCCCGCCGCTGATCAGCGTCAATCGCTTTCAGCGCCGTATTGCCACCAGCATCAGCCAGAGTCTTGGTCGTCCCGTCCATTTGGATCGCGTCACCCTGAATCTGCTGCCGCTGCCCGGGTTCACCTTGGACAATCTGGTCGTCGAGGAAGACCCGGCCTTTGGCTCCGAACCGATCATTCGCGCCAACTCCGTGCGGGCGACGCTTCGTATCCGCTCGCTGTGGACCAAGCGGGTCGAATTCTCGACGATCAGCTTCACCGACCCCAGTGTCAATCTGGTGCATCTTGCCAATGGCAAGTGGAACCTTGAAAGCATTCTGCTGCAAGCTTCCCACATCGAAGCGGCTCCGACCGCACAGAAAAAAGCGGGACCGGCACCCCGTTTTCCCTACATCGAAGCGACCGGCGCGCGGTTGAATATCAAGCTGGATCAGGAAAAGATGCCCCTTTCCTTTACCGACGCTGAATTCGCACTCTGGCTGCCGAAGCCGGAGCAATGGCATCTTCGACTCAAGGCCAATCCTGTCCGCACCGATACCAGCCTCTCTGGTTCCGGCACCATTCAGGTCGAAGGAACGCTCGGGCGTGCCGCATCCCTCCGCCAGGTCCCGATCGACCTTCAGGGGCAATGGCGCGACGCTCCCCTCGGCGGCGCTACTCGTCTGCTGTTTGGTCGTGACGCCGGTTGGCGCGGAGACATGACGCTGTCGGCACACGTTCAGGGAACCGTAGGTCAAAGTTCGGTAGAGACGAAGTTCATTGCCAATGACGCCCGCCGCGCCGACTTTATTCCGAAGCGTCCCTTGAATATTGAAGTGGAGTGCCTAGGCACCGCTACGAATTTATTCCACTCGTTCGACCAGGTTCGTTGCAGTTGGCCGCCTTCCGGCTCCTCCGGAACCCAGGTGCTGATGCTCTCAGGATCTCTTCCCGACGTTCGCAAGCCCACTTCTGCGACCGTCGATGTAGCCATTCCCGGCATCCCGGCCGATACGCTTCTGGATTGGCTGCATGTGGTCAACGAGCGGGTTCCTGCGGATGTATCCATGGGCGGAACGCTGACCGGCAATATTTCTTATCATCCCGGTGCGTCCGTTCCTGCGTGGGATGGAGCGATGTTTATCACCTCTGCCAAGTTGATGGGAGCGCGAGCAGGATCTGCATCGCTGGTTACCGGCGATGTCGCCTTTCATTCCTTGACCCAGCCAGCAATAAAAGCGCATTCGCGCACCAGGAACCCCGCACCGCCAACAGCCGGAAGCACCTTTGTTCTGGCGCCGACGGACTTGGCTCTTGGCGGCAAAGAACCGGCAGTGCTGGAAGGTCGCTTCGACGCAACTGGATATACACTCCATCTCTCCGGTATGGCGTCATCTGCGCGCCTGCTCGCGCTTGGAACGGCCTTACCCGAGTTTGGAGACGGGCTGGCAAAAGTGTTGCCGGTCGACCACACAAACGTTGCCGTTCCTGTGGATCTGACCGCCACTCGCTCATGGGGCGGAGTGCAGGTGTGGGCAGCGACGTCGGCTCATCCCGCTGTCCGTCGTTCGCGGCGGACGAGACGGCCTTAAGATCAATGCATCACAATCTGCTTGGTATGGGTGCTCGAGCCAATCTCTGGAACGCTGCCATCGTTGACGATCACTTCCTCGGGGGTGCTTTCGAATACGATGCGGGTCGATGCGCTCGACCTTCCCATGATGCGGAGCCGTTCGGTTGTGGTCAGCGTGCCGGAACGGACCGTGACTGGAACCTCGGCGGCTGCGTCGCCATTGTTGCGTACTTCGATGGCAACCAGCCAGCTCGCCGCCTTCAGCCCTTGCGCCGGTAGCTGACGCGGCGTCACATTGGTGATGGTTAGATCAGGTAGACCGTGGTCGTGATAAACCCAGTCGTTGAAGAACCAGTTGAGATCTTTGTGAGACGCCTGCTCCAGGACTCGTTGAAACTGCTTTGGGTCTTCATCCTGGCCGCTCTGACGATAGTTCTGCAATGCCTGTTTGAGCACATCGTTGCCAACGATTGATCGCAACATCAGCAATACTGCTGCCGCCTTGGTTCGGTAGTAGATCTCATCGCTTGCGCGGATCAGGCTCTGTCCTTCGAGCGTCAGGTCGGCGTTCTCGGATAATACTGGCTCGGCCAGGGCCAGCGTGTTGACTTGTTGTTGGAGTTGCTGGAGCGCAGCATCGCGGCCTTGGCTATGCTCGACCCATAACAGCGACATGAACTGGGGTACGCCTTCGTCGAGCCATACGTGGGAGGATCGGAACCATGCGTGTGTCAGCGAGTGGAGCAGCGGTGAGGCAAGGGCGTCGGGATCGATGGCGCGCATCGGAGCGACGAGAAGCGAGTCGTCTTCAAAGGGCTGGCCGTTGTGGTCGATGATGTTGAGCGTGGTCAGAGGTGTGGGGCCGAGCCACTCCTTCAGGAGCGGCTGTACCTTGACCGCGGCCGCGGCGTAGCTGGGCAGTGTGTCGTAATGGTCAGTTACGGCGGCGATCAGGTTGCCGTCGGTTGTGCTGGCGGCTCCGCTGGTGACGAAGAGGCTGGCTGAGCGGAAGCCCAGCGGACGGTTGGGGAAGTCTGCCGTTGCCAGACCGGGCTGATTGGCCGCCGAGGCGGCATCGATGTTCTCATTGATGGCAACCAGCGGCTTGCGCTGGCCGCAGAAGAAGGCTGCATCGGGCGGGTTGCCGATGTACTCGACTGCGAGGCGCAGGTGGATGGTTGCGTTCGATTGATCCAGTCTGGTTTTGCCTACGAGTTGGAAGAGCTTGGCACCGTCGCCGAGCAGAGCGGGAGCGGACGCGACGGGATACCACAGAACGTCTCCGAAGCCGCGAAGTGCGGTGCTGTCAGGGGCGATCTTGTCCCAATCGGCTGCGGTGGCCTGAGCGGCTGGCGCTCCGATCCGCTCGAGCCGCTTTGCTGACTGCTCGATCTCGCCGGAGTAGAACGTCGTCAGTTCTATCGTCGCGTTGGGAGCCAGCGGCTCTGGCAGAGTTACGATGGCTTCTTTTGCCTGACCTGTGTGATCCGTGTCGGTGTCGATGAGGTGCTGCGCGAAGCGGAGCGGCAGGATGCGGTCGCCGCTGCGCATGGCGAAGCTGTCCCAGTTCAGCGTGGAGGACAACTGGAAGGCGAGATCGGTCAGCGGTTCGGTTCCCGAGTTTCGCACGGTTAGCTTCGCTCGCACCGACATCTGCGATTTGGCGGGAATCAGATGGACGTCGAGATCGTAGGCGGTGAAGGTGAGCGAACTGCGTTCGGTGTCGCTGACGGTGTCGATGGATTTGGCGGCCTTTGTTGCGGGCTGAGCGGGAGGCTTGTCGCTGCTAAAGAGAACCTTCTCGTGGGGCGCGGTTGCAGATGGCTTGACCTGAGCGACGGAAGACAGCGGAGCCAGAGAGAGAGTGAGTGCGAGCAGGCAAAGGCGGTTTTGCGTAAGAACGGACATCAAATTCAAATTCAGGATCCTAATCCCTTGCGGGCTTCCTCTGGCTTCTTTGCAGGCTTTTCTGCTGGCGGTCGCCTTTGGCGCATGGCTTCGTACATCACGACCGCCCCCGCTACGGAGACGTTCAGGGACGAGACCTGACCGGCCATCGGGATGCGCAGGAGATGGTCGCAGGTCTTTTTGACCAGGTCGTGCAGACCGGCGCCTTCGCGGCCGAGGACGAGGACGCAATCGGTCTTGAAGTCGAAGTCGGTATAGTCGGGCGTTCCTCGCTCGTCGAGGCCGAGGACCCAGACGTGCTTTTGCTTCATCTGCTCCAGGGCTCGGACGAGGTTGGTGACCCGGGCGATGCGTACGTGCTCGGAGGCACCGGCGGAGGTCTTGGCGACGGTGGCGGTGACTGGAGCGGAGCGGCGCTCGGGCAGGATGACGCCATCAACTCCGGCACCTTCGGCGGTGCGAAGAAGCGCCCCGAGATTGTGAGGGTCCTCAATGCCGTCGAGGGCGAGGAAGAAACGGTGCTGGCCTTCCGCTTTGGGCTTCAGGAGGTCTTCGACGCCGAGAAATTGGCGCTCTTTAACTACTGCCAGGACGCCTTGATGGGCGTCGGTGCGAGCGATCCGGGTGAGCTGGTCGCGGGGTTCGAGCGAGACGCGGATGCCTGCGCTGCGGCAAAGCTGGATGAGCCGCTCGAGACGGTCGTCGCGGCGCTCGCGGGCTACGCTGACGTGGTCGAGCTGGCGCGAACCGGAGCGGATGGCTTCTTCGACTGGGTGAAGGCCGTACAGAACTTCCATATCTAAGTTTACCCGCTCGGCTTGGTTCCTCCCTTTGGACCTCCTCCCCCCGGGGGTACTTTGGTCGCAAAGTCTTCTATCTAAAAGAGATATATTCTAAAGTCTTGAATTGATTGAAGTTACGGGTAAACTCTTCTTGGCAAATGGTTTATGAGCCAATTCTCTTCGAGAGAGAGCAATAGAGTTTTTGTAAGTGTCCTGGTTCATTTCTTCTATTTTTTATTTTAATGATCTGGGTCGAACTGTTTTGCAGGTTTTCTGGATTTATTTGTTTGTGGCGGAAGTGGTTTGTTTTATTTGATTTACTCAGGGTTTCGATGTTGCTTTAGGAAGCTTTAGGGCTTGACAGGCGGTTTTGCTGAGAATTTGAGGTTTGGGTGGTGCAGGCAAGAAGCAACGGCAATAGATCAGTCGTTTCGCCCTTTGGGCTGCACTCCAGCCTTCGGCAGAGAGGAGGCCGCTTCGCGGCAGTTGTTTATGGCACGGCTGAAGCCGTGCCCTTAAACACAACCGATGCTTTCCTATCTCTTGATAGCTGTGCCCTTAAGCACAATCGGGGCTCTCTCTTTAGCCTTTGAAGACGCAGCCCTGAGTACAGCCGGTACTTTCGTAGTTTGAAGCGGAACTAAGCACAACCAGCGCCTGGTGCCATTAGAATGAAAGCTTGATAAGAGCGTTCATGGTAGTGCGCTATGCCTAATGGGATCTTCGCTTTTTATGGATAAGTTGAGCCAAAATAGAGTCTTTTTCGCTGACCGTCGCGTCAGAGATACTGTGCAACTTGGTTCCATTTCGTTGTCGGCTGCTGCGACCGCTCAAGCCCATAGCGAGAATATTGCTATTGCGCAGGGGCTGAAGAAGCAGGACCCGGAGCTGCTCGATCAACTGATCGAGATCTATCAGCATCGACTGATGCGCTATCTGCTGTTTCTTACGGGTAAGCGTGAAGTTGCTGAGGACCTGTTTCAGGAGACCTGGATGCGCGTCCTTTTGCGGGGAGCGCAGTATAACGGGAAGGCGCGATTCGATACGTGGCTGTTTACCATTGCGCGTAACCTGGTGATCGATCTCTCTCGCAAGCGCACGATGGCAAGCCTCGATGAGATGAGCGAGGGAAGAGACGACGACCGGCCGTTTGAGATCGCTATGGCGGGTCCTTCTCCGCTCGACCAGTTTCAGGAGCGGGAGAACTGCGCCGAAGTGGGTGAGGTGCTGATGAAGCTCGATGCGAATTATCGCGAGGTTTTGGCGCTGCGGTTTTACGAGGAACTCTCTCTCGAAGAGATCGCCAGTGTGACCCGTGCGCCCCTGTCGACGGTGAAGTCGCGACTTTATCGCGGGCTGGCGGCGCTGAAGCCGGAGATGGAGCGGCTACGCGCATTGCGTCCTCTAGGGGAGGCGGCGCTATGAAGAGCATTCCCGATGAGCACCTTCTACTGATGAAGAGCAGCCGCGCAGATGGCCGCGCAGCCTTGCCGAATATGAACGTGACCGCCGGGGCGGCTATGGTGAACCGGACGCATCGCGTGGTGCGGGAGCGGGCACAAAAGATGCAGGCGTATCGCAGCCGTGTGCGCAGCCTTTGGATTCCGCTGACGATCTGTTCTGCCTTCCTGCTGATGATTTGTTCGGCAGTATGGACCGTGCTGGATGGATACGAACTGATTCCCATTGGCGTTCCGGATTCGAGTGATCAGTTCCTTGTACTCTTTCTTTGGTTCTTTCCCGTTTCGATGGCATTGCTGTTGACGGTCTTGTTTCGACGGATGCGTAGCCGTTCTGGCGGAGAGGCCGCACAATGACCATGCCCTGGAGTCAGAAACCGGAGAGAACGCAGGAGGCGACGACGGACGAAGATCAACTCAATTTGATTCCCGCGTGGTCGGTGATCCTGGCGATTGTTGTGTTCATCGCGATTCAGTACCTGTTCCAAGGAGTCATGCCCCATCATCGTCACGAGATGCTTCCCATGCGGATTTTGATGGGCTACTCGTGGGGGACGGCGCTTGCTACCTATGTGTTGCTGATTGGGTATGTCAGCCGCGATGTGAAGCGCCGCAATATGTCGGCCGGGTTGTGGATGCTGGTTGTGATCGTAATGCCGGGCGGGATTGGGGCGGTGGTTTACTTCCTGCTGCGGCAGCCGATTCTTTCGCGTTGCCCTCATTGCAGTACAGAGATTACGTCGGGTATCCACTATTGTCCGCAGTGCCAGTTTCAGGTGGCTCCGGTTTGCGGACGGTGCTTTCGTAGCGTGCAGATCACGGATGTTTACTGCACGCAGTGCGGGCATGATCTTGCCGAGGACCAGGCGCCGGCGCGGCTTCGAGTGTATAGCGACTAGGGAAGATCTGCTCTTTCAAACTGATCCGTAGTTAGAGAATTCCTAGTATTGTTTGTGTATGCCATTGACCGCGCTCATCATCGATGACGAACCGCTGGCGCGACAGGAGCTTCAGTATCTGCTGGAGCGGGGCGGCGGAGTCGAGGTCCTTGCACAGGGGACGAATGGGATCGAGGCGGTGGACCTGATCCGGACGCATAAGCCTGATGTTGTGTTTCTCGACGTGCAGATGCCGGGGCTGGACGGATTTGGCGTGCTGAAGAAGCTGCTGGACCGCAAGGTGCCGCTGCCCCAGGTGGTGTTCGCCACGGCGTTCAATCAATATGCGGTACGGGCGTTTGAGGTGAATGCGGTGGACTATCTGCTGAAGCCTTTCGATCAGAAGCGGGTGATGCAAACGATTGAGAAGGCGGCGGCGCGGCTGGCGGCTCCTGCGGAGTCGGCCAGCGATGCCAAGCTGGATGCGCTGCTGCGGCTGATGGAAGAGCAGGCGCAGGGGGGGAAGGCACAATCGGGCAAGGTGATTGTGCGGGCGCAGAGCAGGCTGCTGCTGGTGAACCAGAAGGAGATTTGTTTTGCCTCGATCGAAGAGGGAACGATTACGGTGGTGACCCCTACGGTGGAAGGCCACTCGAACTGCCGGACGCTGGAGGAGTTGATGGACCAACTCGATCCGGAGACGTTCTGGCGGGCGCACCGCTCGTTTGTGGTGAACATTCAGCACATCCGCGAGGTGGTGCCGTGGTTTAAATCGAGCTATCAGCTTCGTATGGATGATCCGAAGAAGACGGAGATTCCGGTGAGCCGGGCACAGACGAAACGGCTGCGGGAGTTGTTCAATTTGTAGGGTGGGTGCGGGCGCGAAGGTTCAACACCGATTTTAAAGGCTTATTGCAATACAGAGTGGCGGAGGTAGCCGCCACCCTGCAATTGTGACTACTTGGCTTTGGATGGAGCACCTTCGACCATGATGTTGTTGGTGATGCCGAAAGCGCCGGGAGCGGAGTTGGCCTGCATTCCGGCGACTGCTGCATCGCTTTGATTCGCGACGACGCCGTAGAGGATGACATTGCCGTTCTTCACGATGATGTGGATGGCATGGTAGCCGACTGGCGGATTGGCGGTGATGCCGCCGGCGGCCAGGGCGATACCTGCGCCCGGACCGATGGCGCGGCCAAGATCGCCTTGGTTGGCGTTGTATCTGCGCAACGTGGGCGAGGTGTAGATGCGGTTATAGACGGCGGCGCGGACACGGTCGTCGTTCGGCGAGTAGGGAAGGACCTCGATATTATTTTCGACGGAAGAGATGCCGGGGATGCCTTTGACGACGCGTCCGGCTTCATCCTTGAGAGTTGGGCGGGAGGCGTAACCGTTGAGGACGAGGGTTTTGCCGTGGATGCCGAAGGTGATCCAGTCGAAGACGTCGTAGTCGGGGAGACTGCTGATCTTCTTCTGGACTTCTTGAATGATGCGGACGGTGTCTTCCTGGGACCAGGTGGAGCTGGAGGGGGCGCTCTGGGCGAAGACTGGAGCGGCGAAGGCAGTGAGGCTGAGAAGTGCGGCGGCTGCGATGGTCAGAGATCTGGAACGTGCCATTGTTTCTCTCCCGTAGCGATGTGATTTGCGGTTCGAAAAAAGATACTGCTTACAGTTCTATCGAGTCCAGCGATTCAGCTTGCGGCTTTCGGGGTCTCGTCGAAACCAGATGAAAATCCCGGCCATAATATGGATGATGCTATGGATGCTCTTCAGGTTGTCGGGGAATTGAGGAAGTTGCTTTTAGAAGGCGTGCCTCTGCCGCTGCCGATGGTGGGCGCAGGGAGGCATTTAGTATCGGGATGAGTTGACGTGGGGGAGCGGATGAAGCGATGGATCTTGCGAATCTTGTTGGGGGCGGTAGTAGCGGGGCTGTTGCTTTATCTCGGGGACTGGGTGGTATTTCAGATCCGGCGGGGACCGGTCGGAGTGGTGCAGGTGAACCAGTTGCTGGCGACTCCGCTGAAGGGGAACAAGATGGAGTATGACTTTATGGGCGTAGTGCCGGTAACTTGCAGCCGGTCCGTCTTTCCGCGGAGAGGAAATGACGCCTGCTGGTGGGTGGAGCGGCACAAGACGCAGTGGGAGTGATCTCCTCCAATTGATTTTGTTTCATATCTCAGGGCTGCGTTGCGCGGGCTACTCAAACTTCTTAAGAAGGGTCTGATGAGTTTCCAAGCATTTCGCGCAGGGCTAAGCCGTTATATGAACAGCAAGGGGCCTGGTTCTGGGCACGCCTGTTCGACGGGAGTTTCTTGCGTACGCGATATTCCGCGATAGCGTTCGTTAGATTTGGAAGAGCAATTCGATGATGTGTTTTGCCAGCTCTTCCGGAGTTTGGAAGCGGCGGGGATTGTCGCTGAATGCTTCCTGGATGGAGAAGCCGTCGTCCGTGGCTACGTTGAAGTCGAAGTGGACGATTTTGCGATCGAGGTTGGGGTCGCCAGCGACACCGCGATCTTTGGCGTAGTCGAGAACGATCTTCGCGTCTTGGTGGGTGACGTGGGCGTCGAACCAGGGGAAGCGGCTGCGAGTGAGCTTTACGTCATTGCCGTTGATGATCTGGAAGGTGGTGTCCGAGGAGGTGAGATCGCCTTGCAACTCACGCCTGATCTCGGCGATGTCTTCTTCGAGACAGGAGGCGAGGGTGGTAAAGAAGGGCATGCCCAGATCGGCGATGATAGCGGCGTTGTGTTGCTCGCGTCCGTATAGTTCTGCGGCTTCGTGGTTCTTCTGTTTAATATCGCTTGCTAAACTTTCGATCCAATCTTTTGCCATGCGGATGGGGCTCCTCGATCCGGTCGCATGGCAGTTGCCCGCGAACTGGATATTGTTGGTTTGATGACGGCGGCGCGTCAAAGGCCGCTTGGAAAGTTTTGCGCGCGGAGGATGGACGCGTGGCCGAGGATTGCATCCAAGATTTTCAGATGCCTTCTTGATGCGTTTTGTAGGAATAGATCTTGACCCGACGGAAACAGATTTTAGAGATTGTCACCGATCCTGCCGAGTCGGCGAAGGCTGCGGGGTTGCGCTATGTCTCTGATGCGAAGCCGGGGATTCAGCGTAAGCGAGCAGGCAAGGGATTCCGCTATATCGATAGCGATGGCAAACCGGTGCGCGACAAGGAGACGCTGGCTCGGATCAAGTCGCTGGTGATTCCACCGGCGTGGACGGGGGTGTGGATCTGTCCTAATCCGAAGGGACATCTGCAGGTCACGGGACGGGATGCGAAGGGAAGGAAGCAGAGCCGGTATCATCCGCGATGGCGCGAGGTGCGTGATGAGACCAAGTATGAGCGGATGATCTTGTTCGGCACGGCGTTGCCGGGGATTCGAGAACGGGTGGAGCAGGACCTGGCGATGCCCGGGCTGCCACGGCCAAAGATACTGGCCACGATTGTGCGTCTGATGGAGACGACGCTGATCCGCGTGGGCAATGAAGAGTATGCGCGGCAGAACAAGTCGTACGGGCTGACGACGATGCGGAACAAGCATGTTGAGGTGGATGGTGGGACGGTGACGTTTAGCTTTCAGGGCAAGAGCGGCGTAAAACATACGATCGATATCACAGACCGTCGGATTGCGCGGATCGTGGAGCGATGTCAGGACATTCCGGGGTATGAGTTATTTCAATACGTCGATAGAGATGGGACGTACCACTCGGTGGATTCGGCGGACGTGAATGAATATCTGCGCGAGATCTCGAGTCAGGAGTTTACTGCGAAGGACTTTCGGACGTGGGCGGGATCGGTGCTGGCGTGCGCTGCGCTGCGGGAGGTTGCCGGTTTCGATTCGGAGACGGAAGCGAAGAGAAATGTGGCGCAGGCGATCAAGCAGGTCGCGGCCCGGCTGGGGAACACACCATCTGTCTGCCGGAAGTGCTATGTGCATCCTGCGGTGCTGGAGTGCTATATGAACGGGGTCATGGAGGCGGTGAAGCGCGTGCAGGAGCAAGAGGTGGATGCGGAAGAGGCTCTGCGGGCGGAGGAGGCGAGACTGTTGAAGCTGCTTCAGCAGCGGGTTGCGCTTGCCGTGGCTTAGAGATTGGAAACTTGTCGAAGCCAGTCTCTGATAATCGGCTGACTGGGGCGGCGGTTACAACCATTTAAGCCGAAGTTCCCACCTAACTCTTCAGGTGGTGCTCATGACGCAGGATGCGAAGCTAACGAAAGGTAGTGTGTCTGTCTACACCGTTCCAACGGATGCTCCCGAGGCGGATGGGACATTTTCGTGGGACAGTACAACGATGGTGCTGGTACGTCTGGAAGCAGGCGGCAAGCGTGCTCTTGGGTATACCTACGCAGATAGCTCGACCGCCAAGCTTGTCGAAACTCTGCTGCATCAGGTTGTGCTGGGGCAGGATGCTTTTGCTCACGGTGCCATTCTGCAGGCCATGTGGAGAGCGGTCCGCAATCTTGGAGGCACGGGTGTGGCGATGATGGCTATCTCTGCCATCGATAATGCGCTGTGGGATTTGAGGGCGCGGCTTCTGGATGTTCCTCTCGTAAGCCTCCTAGGAAGGGTACGCGATTCGATTCCTGTGTATGGCAGCGGCGGTTTTACCTCGTACACGGACGAGCAGCTCACCGCGCAATTTGGAGGATGGGCGCAGCAGGGCTTCACGATGATGAAGATGAAGGTGGGCACGAATGCCGCGCGTGATCCGCATCGCGTCACTACGGCGCGGCGCGCTATCGGCGAGGCGTCAAAGCTTTTTGTCGACGCCAACGGAGCTTACACGGTCGCACAGGCGATTCAACTTGCGAAGGTCTTCGGTGAAGAGGCGGTCACGTGGTTTGAAGAGCCGGTAAGCTCCGACAATCTCACTGGTCTCAATCAAGTGCGCATGCATGTGCCTGCGGGGATGGACGTGGCTGCGGGCGAATATGGCTATACCGCGTGGTACTTCCGCCAGATGCTCGACGCTCAGGCTGTCACCGTTTTACAGGCGGATGCGACGCGCTGCGGAGGCATCAGCGGCTTTCTGGACGTGGCTGCTCTCTGTTGGGCGCATAATGTTCCACTCTCTTCTCATTGCGGGCCGAGCATGCATCTTCATGTCTGCTGCGCTGTGCCTCGGGCAATTCACATGGAGTTTTTTCATGACCATGCCCGTATCGAACGAATGTTTTTCGATGGCTTCTGCGAGCCGGTTTCGGGAAGCATGTCTCCCGATCTCAGCCGGGCGGGCATGGGTATGGAGCTAAAGGAAAGAGACGCTGCGGCTTATCTGATTTAGAGGGTGAGTCACTTTCACATCATCCGAGCGCAGATTGGGCAAGAGCATCCTTTTGCGATACAAAAGCCTCTTACCTAATAAGGAAGAGGAGTCTTTCATGGCGCAGCAAGTTTCTGATCTTATCGTGGAACGCCTGTTGGAATGGGGAGTGGATACCATCTTCGGTTTTCCTGGCGATGGCGTAGATGGCTTTTTCGAATCACTGCGAACACATAAAGACAAACTTCGATTTATTCAAGTGCGGCATGAGGAAGCGGCAGCATTTGCTGCGGTTGGATACGCTAAATACTCAGGCCGCATTGGTGTATGCGTGGCTACTTCAGGACCCGGCGGCATTCATCTTCTCAATGGTCTCTATGATGCCAAGTGCGATGGGCAGCCGGTTCTCGCCATCACAGGGCATACGTTTCACGACCTGATCGGCATGGATTACCAACAGGATGTCGACCTCGACAAGTTGTTCATGGATGTATCTGTCTTCAACGAGCGAGTGATGGGGCCGACTCATGCTGTGAATTGCGTCGATGCTGCCATCCGCACGGCTTATGCGCGTCGCGGCGTCTCCCACATCACTATCCCCAAAGACATTCAGGAGTGGCCCGTCTCTGATAAGCACCGCAGCGGCGGCAACGTGCCGCAACACAGCGGCGACTGGAGCGCGCCGTCATCGGCCCATCCGAATTCGGCGCTCATTCGCAAGGCTGCGGACATTATCAATGCGGGATCTAAAGTAGCGATCCTTGCCGGCAGAGGAGCATTGCACTGCCGCGAAGAAGTGTCTCAGCTTGCCGAACTCGTTGGCGGCCCGGTCATCAAACCGCTGCTCGGCAAGGCCGTACTTCCAGATCGCAGCCCTTATACAACGGGAGGCATCGGCCTGTTGGGCACAGCGCCTTCCATCGATGTGATGGATGAGTGCGACACGCTCATCATGATCGGCACAAGCTTTCCTTACATGGAATTTCTGCCCAAGCCGGGCCAGGCGAAGTGCGTTCAGATCGAGATCGACGCCGCGCGCGTCGGCCTGCGTCATCAGGTGGATATTGGTCTTGTCGGCGACTCGAAAGCTATTCTCACTGACCTTCTTCCTCTGCTGAAGGAGAACAAGGGGAAGAAGTTCCTGAAGACAGCGCAAGAGAACATGAAGAGTTGGAACAAGCTGATGGAGGAGCGCGGCACGCGAACTTCCATGCCGCTGAAGCCGCAGGTTGTTACACACACGCTGAATAAATTGCTCGATGATGACGCCATCGTCTCGTCGGACAGCGGAACCATTGCGACGTGGACTGCGCGATATATCGAGATGCGCGGCACGATGAAGTTTTCTCTCTCCGGCTCGCTTGCGACGATGGCGAATGGACTGCCGTACAGCATCGGTGCCGCCGCTGCCTTCCCTGGGCGGCAGGTAGTGTGCGTTGTCGGCGATGGTGGTCTCACGATGTTGATGGGAGAACTGGCGACGCTGGTGAAATATAAGTTCCCGGTCAAGGTCATCGTGATCAAGAACAATGTGCTTGGCCAGATCAAGTGGGAGCAGATGATTCTGGAGGGCAATCCGGAGTATGGCGTGGAGCTGCAGCCCATCGACTTTGCCAAGGTTGCCGAAGCATGCGGCGCGGCGGGATATACCATTGAACGGCCGGAAGACGTGGAACGAATTCTCATTGAGGCACTGCGGCACGATGGACCTGCGGTCATACAGGCCGTGGTCGATCCCAATGAACCGCCGATGCCAGGGAAGGCCACGACGAAGCAGGCGATCAAGTTTGCCGAGTCCATTCTCCGCGGACAAAAGCATGGGATGTCCATCATCAAAGACATTGCGGAAGACAAGATTCGTGAGGTCATTTGAAGGGGATGATTTCTGACGAAGAGCTTTCGCTTCAAAGGCCAATGCATGATCTGGAGATCGTGCGAAACGATATTCGCGAGGGGCGATTCCAGCGCAGCCTTTCTCTTCTGACGGCGTTCTCCAGCCTGATGAGCGGGCTTGAGGTGGGGTATGAACACTATCGCGGCAGCTACAGCCAGCGGGTGATGTATACGCCGGTGATCCTGAGCGCTGCATTGACAGGCGCTGGTGTTGCCGGTTTTTTCAACCGCTGGGCTGCCCGTACTGTCCTTCGAGCCGTCTCTGCATTTACGTTGGTTGACTCCGCCATCGGCTTTTACTTCCATGTGCGCGGCGTGCAGCGCAAACCCGGCGGCTGGCGTCTGCCCATGGTCAACATGATTATGGGGCCTCCGATCTTTGCGCCGCTGTTATTCGGCACGAGCGCTTATCTCGGCTTGATTGCTTCATTTCTACGGCGCGAAGATAGTCCGAGGTTACTGAAGAATGCATCTCCTGAACATCTCGATACGGGGCTCACTCGGGTGCTTCCTCGGAAGCTAAGTCGCGAAGTTCTGTCGGTCGAGCAGGACATGCGCGAGGGCCGGTTCCAGCGTCAGATGGCGATTGCTACCGGCATCAGCGCATTGCTGAGCGGTTTTGAGGCGTGGTACTCGCACTACAAAAATAACTTTCGATACAAGGCGCAGTGGACTCCCGTGATCCTCGCTCCGATGCTTGCTGCTTCGGCCTTTGGCGCTGTCAAAAGCCGCAAGGTTGCGACTACCGTGCTGCCTGCACTGTCGGTGTTATCTTGTGCCGATGCTGCAGCGGGATTCTTTTATCACGCGCGCGGTGTTCTTCGCCGGCCCGGCGGACGCAAGCACATCGTCTACAACATCATGTACGGGCCACCTATATTCGCGCCGCTGCTCTTCGGCGCAGCGGGAATGCTTGGCATTCTGGCCAGCATGCTGGGACGGAGGAGACGATGAACCGTCGAGATCTAAAGCAAATTGCTGAGGAGCCGGATTCCGCTCTTCTTCCGATAGACCCGAATACCGGGGAGGCATTGCCTCCTCGTTTGCAGCCTGGTTATTACGCTGGTTTCAGCACCCTTTCGCAACAGTCTTTCTGGGACTCTGCCACGCGCAAGGTGGTCACGGAACGGGTCGACAATCCTTCGACTCTACGATTCTTCAATGCAGACGAGGCGAAGTTCTGGGGCACTGTCTTCGACCATCTCATTCCGCAGACAGATCGCGCGCCGAATCGCAGAATCCCTATCCTTCCTGCACTGGATGACCGGCTGAGTCATGATCGGACGGCCGGGTATCGGTTCGAAGACATGCCCCATGATCGCGATGCCTATCGTCTCGGGCTCGACGCCATCCAGCAGGAGGCGCAGCAGAGATATGGCGGAGATTTTCTTGTGCTTCCGCATCTACAGCAGGATCTGGTATTGAAGGCTATTCATGATGGCAAGCCCGAGGCCGCAAAAGAAATCTGGAAGCGCATGTCGGTGCATCGCTTCTGGCAACTGATCATCGGTGACGCAATCGAGGCTTACTATGCACATCCCTGGGCATGGGACGAGATCGGCTTCGGCGGACCTGCGTATCCCCGGGCCTATATGCGCCTTGAGCGCGGTGAAGCGGAGCCTTGGGAAGTGGAAGAGCACCGCTACGAGTGGGTGGCTCCTTTGCACTCGGCTTCCGACGAGATCGAGGCGACGCATGAATTTCTTACCGAGGCCCTTCAGCATCGGTCGCACGTCAAAGTGCGGGAGAGGCAGTCGTGAAGAAACCGTTTCTTGGATCGTTTGAATCACCGGCAGACAGTAAGAAGCATATGCTTGGCGCGCTGCAGCACATCGACCTTCCGATGCGCCGTTTTAAAGAGTTGGAAGAGGTGGATTACGTTATTGTCGGTGTAGGCTCTGCTGGCGGCGTTCTGTTGCAGCGTCTTGCGCGCGCCGGCTTCAATGTCGTCGGGCTTGAAGCTGGTCCTTTCTGGGACACGGAACGCGATTGGGTGAGCGATGAGGCTGGCTCGCACGAACTCTATTGGGAAGATCCGCGAGTGACTGGGGGCACCGATCCCCTTGCGCTTGGTGCCAATAATTGTGGCAGAGGCGTAGGCGGCGGCTCCGTGCATTGGGCGGCGTTTACGCCGCGGCTGCACCCTTCGGACTTTGAAGTTTATACTCGCGATGGCGTCGGCGCGGACTGGCCGATCACGTACGAAGAGATTCGTCCTTACTACGAGCAGCTTGAACTGGAGATGCCTGTTGCCGGGCCAGCCTACTACCCGTGGGGGCATCCGCATGGCTATCCGTATGGACCGCACCCCATGGGCGGCGTGGGCAATGCGTTGATTCGAGGATGTTCCGCGCTCAATATCCCCGTCTCCATCGGCGGGCCGGTGGCGATCCTTTCGGGCTCGCATGGAGACCGCCCCCATTGCATCTATCGGGGTTTCTGCATCCAAGGGTGCAAAGTTGGAGCGAAGGCGAGCACTCTGATCACGCATGTGCCGGATGCGCTTCACAGCGGCGCGGAGATTCGCGACCACTCGATGGCCAGCCGCGTGAGTGTCGGCAGAGATGGCCGCGTCAATGGCGTTTTTTATTTTGACAAGGATGGCGGAGAGCATTTTCAGCGCGCCAAATCAGTCATCTTGTGTGGCTATGCGATAGAGACGCCGCGTCTTCTTTTGAACTCCGCTTGTCCTGGATTTGAAAACGGGCTCGCCAATTCGAGCGACACCGTAGGACGCTACCTGATGGCGCAGGCCGGAAGCGTCGTGCTCGGGCGCTTCGATCAACTGGTTCGTATGTACAAGGCCCCGCCCGCCCATGCGTTGACCGAAGAGTTCTATGAGACTGATCCAAAGAACGACTTCGCGCGTGGCTTCGCTATCCAGACGGTCGGCCCGCTGCCTATTGCCTTTGCCCACCAGATGGTCGCCGCGAAGAAGGCGTGGGGATGGGGCCTGCGCCGGGAGATGATGGATTACAACCACTGGGCCAGCTTCGGCTTTCTCGGCGAGATCCTTCCGTGGCCCGAGAACCGCGTCACTTTGGCGGAGGAGAAGGACCGCTTCGGCCTTCCCATCGCTCACGTCAGCTTCAACCTGCACGAGAACGACCATCGCCTTATCAAAGCCGCCACGAAGAAGACGACCGAAGTGATGCAGGCGGCTGGCGCCACGGAGGTCGTCCACGAGGCGCGTTATGCTCATCTGGTCGGCGCGGCGCGCATGGGTTCGGATCCGCGCACCTCTGTGGTGGACAAGTTTGGCCGGTCTCACGACATACCGAATCTCTTCATCTGCGATGGCAGCATCATGCCGACGCAGGGATCTGCGAACCCCGGCCTCACCATTCAGGCACTGGCGGCGAGGACTGCGGATTACCTGGTTTCGCAAGGTGATCGAGTGTTTACCTCGAATGATCGGGATATGGAGACGCCGCGATTCCGCCCGGAGTTTGCCCCGCCCGAGACGTGGGGCAAGGGCGTTCCGAGACTTACTTAATATCTGAAATCCTACTGTTGCAGCGGATAAATTCCGTGTCGGCGGTTACTATTATCTGCGTCGCCGTTTCTTGAGACGAAGTTGTTCGATATGGAAAGATGGACAGCTTCGTGTGCTCAAAAAAGTATGACGGCGGGGAGTGTTATGAATCGTCGGAGATTTAGTCAGTTAGCGATGGGAGCGACCGGTGCGTTGCTCGCTCCAAAGTGGGCCCTGGCCGCCGCTCAGGGTGCGAAGCCAGTGCGCTTCTCGTACATGCTGTGGGCGTTGGGGAGGCAGATCCCGTTCGATCAGCGTGTGGAGATCGTTGCGGAGGCCGGCTATCAGGGCATCGAACTGACTGGCGAGTTCAAGCAGTGGCAGCCCGAGGAGAGACAGAAGGTGATGGCGCGGATGCGCTCGCACGGAATGGTCTTCGACTCAATGAGCGGAGTGAAGGCGGGATTCGCGGTGCCGGACGAGTCGGAAGCTTTTCTGACTCAGTTTGGAGAGCACCTGCGAGCGGCGAAGGAACTGGAGTGTCCGCAGGTGATCCTGCTATCGGGCAAGCGGGTGGAGAGCGTCGGGCCGGAGGAGCAGAAGAAAACCTCTATCGAGAACCTGAAGCGTGCCGCAGAGATGGCAGCGAAGGAGTCGATTGAGATAGTGATTGAGCCGATTGATTTTCTGGAGAATCCGACGATCTTTCTGGCGACCGTGAGCGATGGGTTTGAGATTGCCGAAGCGGTTAACACGCCGAATTTGAAGGTGTTGTACGACGTTTATCATGAGCAGCGCAGCTTCGGGAACCTGATCGAGAAGTTTGAGAAGAACATCGACCGGGTCGGCCTGATCCACATCGCGGATGTTCCAGGCCGTCATGAACCGGGAACGGGAGAGATCGACTACACCATGATCTATCGCAAGCTGGCGGAGTTGCACTACGATCATTGGATTGCGATGGAATACTACCCGACGAGCGATCCCGTGGCTTCGTTGAAGCAGGCCAGGGTGAGCGCACAGCAGGCGATGAAACTGGGCTAGGTAATGGAGGGCAGACGCTCTCTCTTACTCGGGTGACTTGTCTCTAGATGCCGACGCCCCCATACGCAGATAGCTTCCAGCACGGGTACCATCGTCATCCCGTAGCTGGAGATGGAATACCTTACGCAGGGCGGCACTTGTTTCTCCTCGTGCCGCTCCAGAATGCCGTCCTGCACCAGTTCCTGCAGATGGCGTATCAGCATGCGCTCGGTGATCTGGGGAATGCTGCGGCGCAGCTCGTTGGTTCGCATGGGGCCATCGAGCAACCTCCACAGAATGGTGCCTTTCCACCGGCCATCGATGACCGAGAGCATCGCATCGATGGGACAGGGCGAGACTTCCTTCTTTGAGACCGGCATGGAAAACTCCTGACTTCATTTTGTACTGACAACTTTGTCAGTACAACCTTCTGCATCAGCGGTTCTCGGTCCAGCGTCTATTCTCCCAAGCCGTAATCAGGGAGTGTTCATGCACCTTTTCAATATCGTCACCGTCTTCGTCATCTTTGTTTTGATTGGCGTAGAGTTTTGCGTCTCCGCCTTTATCAATCCGGTCATGCGAAAGTTGGACGTCGAACCGCAGGCTAAAGCGCTCAGTATCTTTGCCCGAATGCTGGGAGGAGTGATGCCCTTCTGGTACGGGGCCGGTCTTCTGCTGCTTGCGGTTCAGGCATGGCTACACCGTGGCACTGCTGCTTACCCCTTGCTGCTGACAGCGGCTGTGCTTTGGCTCGGTGTGATCGTCTTCACCCTTGTGGTTCTCGTCCCGATCAATAACCGGATCGCCGCCCGCTCCGCCGCCGACTGGCAGCAACAGCATCGCCGCTGGGACAATCTGCACCGCCTTCGGGTGCTGGTTCTGGCGGTTGCAGGTTTCTGCCTGCTATGGCGAATCTAATCAGACGGTAGTGTGTCTTTGATGGTTTGCGCTACGTCGTCGATTGAGGTGTCCTGGCTTAGTTGTTCGATGTTCCTGTCGTGGGCTACCTGTTGAAGACCGATTCTTTCGGCGATCTGCCGGTCCACTCCCAGTACGGCGGTGATCTCTTTCTCGGTCAGCAGAAGGATCTGCAGCATGAGATGATCGCGTTCGTCGGCGCGCCTGCTCATGCGTGATTGACGCATGAGGATCATACTGGCCAGCAGGATGGCTTCGATTGCGACAATCGTGCCAAGAAGGGAATAAGGTGGCGGATCGAAGTGCCGAAGGTGGGGGGACGAAACTGTGTTGAACGCCATCCAACCGGCGAAGATTGCCAGATGGATGCAAACGAACGGGAGGCTTCCGGCGAAGCCGGCAATCGAGTCCCCAAGGCGTTCCGCAGAGGTGCGATGGAGTAGAAAATCCTGTTCGTGCTTTGCTATCAGGTCGATGTGCTCTTGGATATGGTTCTGAGACATGCTGGATGAACTCTATTTGGGCGGGAATGCGGGATTGGGTTGAGTGGTTGCTGCCGGTTTCGTGACGTTTGATGGTCTTGGCAGAGCCTTAGGGGCAGTTTACATTCCCCTCTTCGCAAAGCGCGAAGGGGGTAAACCCGAGATTTCAGGGCTGTCTCATCCGATGAGAATTATTCGTTTGCGATGATTTCGCGCAGGTCGGCGATGTGCTGTTTGATCTTGGAGATTCTTTCGGGCCAGGAGCCTCCCCTGAGATCGGGATAGGGTTCTCCTGCAGCGTATCGCCGTTCGGCTTCGGCAAGATGGTCGGTCAAGATGGCGAGTCGTTCTTGAAGGGTCGGGCCATTCATAAGCAAAAGCCTATCACTCCAGGCACCTATCGTTTGCAGACGAATTCCACGCTTCGACCGCGGCGAAACAGTCGTATGGGCAGCGGCGCAATTTGCTTGACTCGTTCCGTTTGCGGGCGTATTTTTGGCTCCTTCTGTGACAGGGCCCCCTCTCAACATTGCTATCAGTAGAAGGAGATTCCTATGCGCATGATTATGTACCTTACGTTTCCGGTTGAGACCTTCAACGCAGCGGTAAAGGATGGCTCAGCCGGAGCCAAAATGAAGAAGATTCTTGACTACGTAAAGCCGGAGGCTGCGTACTTTACGGACCGGCATGGCCAACGCAGCGGCGTTGTGGTCGTGGACGTAACTGATGCATCGAAGATTCCAGCGATGGCCGAGCCGTGGATGCTCTCGTTCAATGCCGGGATCGAGATGCATCCGGTCATGAGTCCGGCAGACCTGGCGGCCTCGGGGATCGATGGGATGGGTAAAGCCTGGGCTTAGGCTGATGCCGGTTTGAGATGGCAGCACGCTACTGTGGTAGCCGGATATATGGGCCAGCCGCTCGCCATCATCAGGACTACATTGATGTTTTGCCTTCTAGACCGTGCGGTGCGCCCAGCGGATTGCGCTTTGAGCGCCAGAGCAGGAGCAGGCCTGCCCCACCCAGAACGAATAGCGTGATGGTCGGCGGTTCAGGTGTGACGACGGTGCTACCGAAGGCGTCCTGATAGGCAAGGTCGGCGACAAGCGCATCGGCGGAAGTTGTGGGGTGCAAGCTGTCCCAGTAGAGAAACGTATCGGGGTTGCAGCCAGCGGTTGCCATGCAGGCGTCGGTCACATTGTTGAAACCGTAAGCTCCCGGATTCGCCAGAATGTCGTTATACAGTGTGTCGATGTTGACTCCGATGACGTTGATCCCCAGACTGTCCAGAGTGCTCACCTGGGTTGCCCATTCCTGATCGAATTCAAGGGAGGCAAAGTTTGCCGCGGCGGCTGCGGCGGGATCACCGTTGAGTGCTGGAACTCCGCCCAGGCCAGGCAGGTCGAGCCAGAGGAAGTTGTGCCCGCCATCGGCGGCGACCTGTTTGATCTGTGACGCGATGTTGTCGGCCGCGGTTATCGGATTCTGGGCGCCGAGGATGTCGTCACCACCGCCCCAAAAGGTGTACAGGGCTGAGGAGGAAGCGCCGCCTAGATGGGTAGCCAGAAAGAGGTTCACCTGATTCTGCATGTCGGCAGGGTTTGTGCTGCCGGTCATTGCACTGCCGACCGCGTAGTTCGTCCCGCCAAGAGGCGCGAGAGCCGGTGAAGGGTCGGTGATTCCCAGCTTAGCAGCGAGTTGGTCGACCCAGAGACCGGCGGGGCCTGTCGCGGTGGGCGGGTTGGTGAAATACCCGACTGGGAAGGGAACGCCCGTGACGGGTCTGGTCGCGTAACCGGGGCCGGGCTCGGCGCCGAGGGTGGCGATGGAGGCGTTGCCGGCATCGGAGAGGCTGTCGCCGAAGGACACGATCTGGGTAACCTGGCTGGGAGAAAGAGGGGAGGCAACAGCTACGCTGCAGGACGTGGCGAAGGTGGCTACGACCAGGAGACCGATTCTGAGACGCATATTTTCCTCTACCTCTTTTGTGGGATATCTATTGGGGAGCTAAGTATGCCATAGACTTTTTGGCTCGGCAAGGGGGTGGATTTCTATGCGTGGGCCACCCGGTAGGTACTAGCGTTGCATCTCATATTCATGGTCAAGTCTGTTTCCGTAGCGGCGTTCTTTCTGTTGCTGGCTCTGTTTGTGGTTGGGTGCTCCCCGAACAATACCGATTCGCTGCAGCGGCATACGGCGGATGCGACGGCAGCGGCGAAGCGGGACGCTGGCGCGATTGCTCGCGGCGTTGCCGAGGGGCTTACGAGGAAGGGACCGTTGAACATCAACGATGCATCGGCTGCTCAGCTCCAGACGCTGCCGGGCGTAACTCCGGAGCTGGCAGGAAAGATCGTCGAACACCGGCCGTATGCTTCGACGCGTGATCTCGTGCGTAGGCGCATCCTGTCCAGTGCGGAGTTCGACCGGGTGAAGGCCCAGATTATTGTGAAATGAGGAGTGCCTGAAGGATGTCCGCCATCTTCCTGCCCTGGTTCAACAAATCGTGAAGCGGCTATAGCCGATATCGCATCACCATTATCGAAGATCGCAACCGCGGCGCCCGGAGTTCTGTGGCACCGCGGTTGCGATTCAGTTTTGAAGCTCTTCGGTGTTGCATGGTGACCGCTTACGCAGGATTTGCATCGAGGAAGGCGGTAATTCGCTGATATTCCTCTTCAGTCAACCGAAAGCTCGCGGCCTTGATGGTGCCCTCAATCTGGTCCGAACGACGTGCTCCAACGATGGCCGCCGTGATCGCGGGGTGGTGAAGCGTCCAGGCCACTGCAACGACGCCAGGCTCTACGTCGTGCGTCTTGCCAACCGCTGCGAGTAACTCCACAAGCTTGAGATTGCGGGAGAGCTTGGGCTCCTTGAACTGAGGGGCCTTGCGACGCCAATCGTCTTGCGGCATATTCTCGATCCGTTCCCGCGTCATCTTGCCGGTCAAGAGGCCGGATGCCATCGGGGAGTAGTTGATCACGCCGATGTTGTTCTGCTGTGCGAACGGGAGAATCTCTGCTTCAACGTTGCGATTTAGCAGTGAGTAAGGGGGCTGCAACGACGTGACAGGAGCAATCTTGATGGCGCGCTTCAACTGATCAACGGAGAAGTTCGAGACCCCGATGTATCGCACCTTGCCT
The DNA here is from genome assembly GCF_039993895.1 of Edaphobacter paludis. NCBI lineage: Bacteria > Pseudomonadati > Acidobacteriota > Terriglobia > Terriglobales > Acidobacteriaceae > Edaphobacter > Edaphobacter paludis. The sequence goes on along the minus strand of NZ_CP121194.1, from coordinate 3,437,838 downwards.
TCCTGCTTAAACTTCGCCAGCGTCTCCCACCCCTCTTCAATATCCTCGTCCGGATCGGGCCAGTGAATCTGATAGAGATCGATGGTCTCAACGCCCAGCCGCGTCAGCGAGTTCTCCAACTCCTCACGGAGCGAGGCCGCTTTGAGGCTGCGATAGATGCTGCGATCCTCATGCCAGCGCATGGAACACTTGGTGAAAATGTAGGGCTTGTGAGAAGTATTCTTCAGAGCCTTCACGACAATTTCTTCGGAATGCCCGAGGCCATAAATTGCCGCCGTATCAATCCAGTTGATGCCCAGATCGAGCGCGCGCTCGATGGCAGCAACCGATTCGCTGTCATCCTGAGATCCCCAGGCAAACTCCCAGTTTCCACCGCCAATCGCCCACGCACCAAAGCCTATGGGTGTGAGGTGGAGATCGGAATTGCCCAACTGCCGCGTTTTAAAAGAGGTGAGTGTAGATGTCATGAATTCAATTCCTTATCTAGTGAATGGTGTTAAACCTGAGCCGCCAACGCTGACAGTTGGCGCTGTTACGATGAAGTTGGGGGCGCGGAATTGAGACGTACCTGAAATAGGATGCGTCAACAGGATGGGCGGGTTCACCCAGCCGAAAGATTTCGCTCTCACCTCAAAATTCTCTACTGTGTAGTGCAATTACCGTGTGGTCTGTGCGTTCGCGACGGCGGTGTGTCCAGTCGGATTCGATTTCGATATGGCGTGGCCGGTGACGTAGTAGTTGAAGCTGCTCCAGCGGTAATTTTCCGGGGAGGTGATCAGGCCTCGCGTCCCCGACGCCGAGATCTCATCGCATCGTCAAGGTTTCGCGGTCGGGGAGATGACTCTCGGTTTGCTGGGAGCCTTGCATTCGATCGCTACGTCTGAGCTAAAAACAAAGATAAATAATTTTGATAGAGCACATAATTTTGACTTTTGATCGCGCATCTTTTGCTTCTTCAATGTTTACAGATCGTGCCGCTGTGGTCGACTTCGCGTTTCCGACAAGCAAGAACTTCAACAATGATTTCTATATTTACAACCTAAATAGGTTGTAGTAGGTTCGTGTCGATTAAAGCCTTACGGTATCCGCGTAGACTTTCCGTTTCCTAGGTCCAGGAAAGGAGATCTTAGAGATGAAGCGTATAGATGCTGTGATCAGGCCTTCTCAAGTGGATGGAGTCAAAGAGAGTCTCAACGATTTGGGGATCACCGGTGCCACCATCTTTGAAGCCCGAGGGTTCGGACGGCAGAAGGGGCACACGGAGACGTACCGTGGGTCAGAGTACACGGTTGATGTTCTGCCCAAGCTGTACATCAGTATTGTAGTGAACGATGAACTTTTGGAACCGGCGCTTGAAGCAATCATAGAGAGTGCTCGCACTGGTGTCATCGGCGACGGAAAGATCTTTGTGAGCTCCGTTGACGAAGTAATCCGCATACGTACAGGGGAGCGTGGTCCAACCGCGATATAGATTCTGCCGATTTCTGATTACTGCGGGCCAGCCATACCGTAGCCGTGGAGCGAAAAGGAGCCTAAGATGCCCTACACTTTTTCCAGCCGCCGCATACACTGGTCATTAAAAAAGACAGTCATCTATTTTCTTTCTGCGTTGCTTCTAAGTGGTTCGATGAACCTTGCGCTGGCACAGCAGCAGGCTCAACCCGATCCCGCTGGTCTTGCTACTGGAGACAAGACCGCAGTTACGGATGCTGCGGGGAATCCTCTTGTAGTTCCTGAACCGACCGATAAGACGGCACCGGATTATGCCCAGAATAAGAAAGCCTACGATGCCTATCAGGCGCAGTCCGCCAAAGAGCCCATCGCGCTAAGACTTGCAGATAGTGTCGGCCACATGCGTATTGCCACGAACTTCTCGTGGACACTACTTACCGGATATCTGGTGCTATTCATGCAGGCTGGTTTTGCCCTGTTGACATGCGGACTGGTACGGAAGAAGAACGCCGGGCACTTGATGATGTTGAACTTTGCAGCATATGTTTTTGCGTTTCTCGCCTATTATGTCTGCGGTTTTGCCTTTCAGTACGGGGGCACTGCAATCAATGCGGCTCCAACAAATCTAGGTGGCACACCTACGCTGAATCACTTCCTGCTCGGGAGTGGCTTATGGGGATTCTTAGGCGGCAAGGGATTTTTTCTGAGTGGGCCCGCATATGATTCCGGCTCGCTTTGCCTGGTGCTCTTCGAAGTCGTCTTTATGGAGACGGCTGGTTACATTATTGTCGGAGCAATCTGCGAGCGGATTACTTTCTGGGCATTTCTGCTCTGCGAGCTTTTCATCGGTGGTATTTTGTACCCATCGTTCGGGTGCTGGGTGTGGGGCGGCGGATGGCTCTCACAACTGGGCATAACCAGGCATCTCGCCCATGGTTATGTGGACTTTGCAGGATCGACAGTAGTTCACGGCGTCGGCGGCTTTTGCGCCATGGCGCTTGCAGTCATACTTGGTCCGCGGCTCGGCAAGTATGGAGCCGACGGGAAGCCGCGAGCGTTTCCTGCGCACAACCTGGTCTATGTCGTGACAGGGACCTTCATTCTTCTCTTTGGCTGGATGGGCTTCAATCCCGGTTCGACGCTTGGTGCAACCGACCTGCGAATCTCGGTGATCGCTGTGAATACCAATCTGGCAGCGGTGGCTGGCGCGGCGGCGGCGATGACCTTGTGGTACTTCCTGTTTGGAAAGCCAGATGTGACGATGGCCTGCAATGGGATGCTTGCAGGGTTGGTCGCAATCACGGCTCCATGCGCATTTGTGTCACCTAACTCGGCAGTGGTCATAGGCATTCTGGCTGGCGTGCTTGTAGACATGGGTGTGCTCTTCAACGAACGGATACTCAAGGTCGATGATCCTTGCGGAGCCATCTCGGTACACGGGTATTGCGGCTGGTTTGGCGCAGTTTGCGTCGGCATCTTCGCCGATGGTACCTATGGCGCGGGCTGGAATGGCGTGGGCGTGACATCATACCTGGGAAAAACCGGCATGGGCGTGACTGGACTGCTCCACGGAGATTCCACACAATTTCTCCTGCAACTCGGAGGAGCCACGTTCATGGCGATTTATGTCTTCGGGTTTACCTACGCGGTGTTTAAGGCGGTCAACATGATTCGCCCAATGCGTGTCTCCAAAGAGGTTGAGCTTCAAGGGCTGGATGTGCCGGAGTTCGGGATGGTGGCCTACCCCGAAGACTCACTTACAACGCTTTCTATGGGGCCAGAATGAGCATAAGTTGGCAGCCTCTACTAACGGGTCTAGCTCAACTAAGTTGATATCGTAGATGGACAGCATGGCACACCCGCCTTGCGTTTCAGCCTCGATGGCCATTGCAGAATGGCCGAATTCCGATTAGACCTTTGGCACGAGGATCTGCACTTCCCATGGAGCGAGAAGGATCGGCAGCGAAGCAATCTGCGAAGAGGGCGAGGAAGAAGCTCCGGCATAGATGACTCCGGGCGCGATCGTGGTATGGCCGGTGCCGGTGGTTCCCTTATTGCTGTAGGCAACGGTAAAGGCTGTTCCGTTCCGGTTAATATCGACGTCACAGAGGACCGCACCATTGAATCCATTGGAACCGCTGGTGTTCGCCACGACGAGTACTTCGCGGCTCGACAGTATCCGCGAAAAGGCGATAATTCCGCCTGCTCCGGTGGATGGTCCGAAGTCGTGCCCGTTGCCGGAGACTTCACGGAAGTACAGACGGCCATAGCGCAAGACGGTATCACCGTTACGAAGAGTTGCGATGGCCCGCAGCGACTTATAAAAACTGGACGCGGGGTTGAACGGCTGAGGCAGGTTTCCCCACATCGCTTCGCGGACCGATTCACACGCATCAAGGCCATCGATAGTGCCCTGCAGCCCCTGCTCCGTGCCGTAGTAGACGCACGGAATTCCCTGCAGGGTGAAGAGCAGTGCGAGCGCCATCGAGACCTGTTCGGGCGGAGTGCCCGGCGCGTTGAATCGGGCATTCTGGTCATGGTTATCGATGAAGCTGACGAAGTATTTCCCAGCCTCCCCGTGAGAAGAGATTTGGCCTTCCTCGGCGATGTTCCGGTTCTTGAATAGTGCGGCAAGGGGCTCGACGCCCGGTGGGTTGGGACCAAGCGCCTTGATGACGACGGGAAGTTGAAAAAATAGCGGAAAGTCGAGCGCAGAGTCGATGCCAAATCCCTGAGTGTCCGGGCCGTTGCGACCTACGAACTCATCGATCGTGCCGTCGGAGTCATAGATTTCGCCGAAGGTGAAGAAGTTTCGCTTGCCCGCGCTCAGGGCGAACTCACGCATGGCATTGCCGAAGGTCGCAATCATATCCGCGCGCACGTACTTCACGGTGTCGATACGGTAGCCGTCGATGTCGTATTTGGCCATTAGATATTGGTAGGCACGGATGAGGATGCTGAGTACCGGGTACACACCGTACTGGACCCGCAGCGCTTCCTGACCTGGGACGGATGCGTCGTACTCCGCGCACAGTTGGCGCATCACGCTGAAGTCGCCAGGCACATAGTTCAGTGGGGGGCCAGGCGAATCCGAGTCCTTGGAGCCGCGTCTGCGGAAGAAGACGGGACGTTGCAGGTCGATCGGCCAGATTGTGTCATCCGGCCCGGCTCCGGCGGGTGACACCTCGTTCTGCCAATCGCCGCGGGGTGCCCCGAATCCATTCATCCACTGAATGGGCGGTTCGTTGCCGGGAGGCCCGTAAAGCAACCCATGATCGGTGAACGAAGGCTGTATCTGGTCCTGCCATACATAGTCAAAGATGCGGCCGGCGTGGTTCAGGACGATGTCGACAATCACGTAGATGCCGCGTGCGTGTGCCTCGTTGACGAGTTCGGCGAGTTCAATCTCGGCAGTCGCTTCCGTGCCGTCGGATGCAAAACGTCCTTCCAGACTGAAGAAGTCTTGCGTGTTGTAGCCAGGATAGGCGTAGGCGAACCCGTCGATCTCCGGGCGCGTATTTTTGAGTACCGGCGAGAGCCAGATGGCCTTGACGCCCAGTTGCTGGAGATAGGTCAGTTGCGCCTGAACCCCTTTGAAGGTGCCTCCCTGACGAAAGCCGTACTTCTTGTTCCAAGTGAAGGCGGGCGGAGCGCTGGGGTTATGGAAGCGATCGATCAGCAGAAAGTAGATCCAGCAATCACGCCAATCCGCCGGAGAGGGATAGGGATATGGGACCTGCATGGATCTTCCGTCGATGTTCACGGAATTGGTCGAAGAGTTTAGCGCCGCCGTAAGATAGGCGTCCAGGACACTCTGAACTTGGGACGAGAAGGCCTGAGTAGGCATGAGACACCTCCTGCAAACGAGCTCTGGTGTGAATCACGAAAACGGGGCCTGAACTGAGACGAATATACCTGTTTCCAGGCTCACGAATAGGAGGAATTCGGAGATTTTTCAAAACAGTCTGCAAGCATCGAAGTATCGCCTCCCCGGGGGAGGCGATTTCGGTTTAGATGGATTGGTTAAGCACGCGATTGAGACGTTGGACGAAGGTCGCCGGGTCTTTGAGTGGAACGCCTTCCAGAAGCAGGGCCTGGTCGAAGAGTAGCCATGCGGCGTCTTGTATGGCTGCATCGTCGGTTTTCGTGAGGAGCTTTTTGATGATCTCGTGATCGGGATTGATCTCGAGCGTGGGTTTCAGCTCTGGAAGGTTTTTCTGGCCCATGGCCTGCATCATCTGACGCATGCGGGCAGATGGCTCGTCTTCGTCGGAGACGATGACCGAGGGGCTGTCGGCGAGGCGTGTCGAGATGCGGATCTCCTTGACGGCGTCGCCGAGCGTGGCCTTGAGCTTCTCGATGAGGGGCTTCAGCGATTCGGCCTTCTCGGGCTCGGCTTCGCTCTTCAGATCTTCGCTAGCTGCGCCTTTGTTGGCTGCCTTGAGATCGATTTCTCCGTACTTGTCGATCGCGGAGAAGACGATCTCGTCGATGTCGTCGTCGAGAATAAGAACTTCGATGTTCTTCTTCTTGTATATCTCGAGCAGGGGCGAGTTCCGGAGGAGAGCCTCGTTGCCGCCGGTGATGTAGTAGAGACTCTTCTGTTCGGGCTGCATGCGTGCCTTGGCCTCAGCGAGCGAGGTAAGGCCATCGACCTTGGTGGACTTGAAGCGAATGAGTTCAAGCAGCGTCTCGCGGTTGGCGAAGTCACCGTAGAGGCCTTCCTTGAGTGGGCGATTGTATTCAGCGATGAACTGCGCGTACTTCTCGGGATTGCTGGTGGAGAGGGACTTCAGTTCGGAGAGGATCTTTTTGACGCTGGCCGCCTTGATGCTGGCCAGGACCTTGTTCTGCTGCAGGATCTCGCGCGAGACGTTGAGAGGCAGGTCTTCGGAGTCGATGATGCCGCGGACGAAGCGGAGGTATTGCGGGAGGAGTTCCCTTGAATCGTCCATGATGAAGACGCGCTTGACGTAGAGTTTGACTCCGGTTTTGTAGTCGGTCTGGTAGAGATCGAGCGGAGCCTTGGCGGGAATGTAAAAGAGGGTGGTGTACTCAAGGGTGCCTTCGGCGCGGGTGTGGAACCAGAGGAGTGGGTCTTCCCAGTCGCCGGTGAGGGACTTGTAGAGCTCCTTGTAGTCCTCGTCGGTGAGCTCGGACTTGGAGCGCTGCCACATCGCGGAGGCTGCATTCACCTGTTCGGTGACGCGGGATTTAATCGACTCCTTTTTTTCGGCATTCCCCTCGCTCTTGTCATAGGTGAGGAAGATGGGGAAGGCGATGTGGTTGGAGTACTTCCTGACGATCTCCTGGAGCCGATAGCTATTGGCGTACTGCGCCCCTTCTTCGTTGAGGTGGAGAAGGACGGTGGTGCCGGCGGAGGCACGTTCAGCAGGCTCTATCTCGAAGCCGGTCTTGCCGTCGGAGATCCACTTCCACGCCTTGTCGTCACCCGCCTTGCGCGAGATGACTTCCACCTTGTCGGCAACCATGAAGGCGGAGTAGAAGCCGACGCCGAACTGGCCGATGAGGTTGGAGTCCTTGCGTTGGTCGCCGGAGAGCTGCGAGAGAAAGGTCCTGGTTCCCGAGCGTGCGATGGTTCCAAGATGCGACACGAGATCTTCCTCGTTCATGCCGATCCCGGTGTCCGAGATGGTGATGGTCCGGGCGTCTTCATTGAGCTCGAGCTCAATGCGCGGAGGCTCGATGCCGTTGCCGACGAGGGCTTTGTATGCGTCGTCGGTGAGGGTGAGGTGGCGTAGCTTATCGAGAGCGTCGGAGGAGTTGGAGATGAGCTCGCGAAGGAAGATCTCGGGATGTGAGTAGAGCGAATGGACGATCAGCTGCAGGAGCTGGGAGACTTCGGTTTGAAATTGTTGTTTAGACATGTCGTCCTTAATTATTGCCAGAAAATAGCGGAATAGGTAAGGGGACGGCTGGGAGGGAGGAGAACTGGAACGCCGCCAGATGGTGATTTGCGACATTTGCTCTCATTTTGCGCGTTAGGCCGGCGCAAACGACACGATGCTGACGGAAGCAGCCATAGCTCAAGACAGTTAAGATCTTTCGGGCCGTTAGCCGTCACGGAACGCGTGGGGTAAAGGAATCTCCGAGAATGTCATATGGTATGTGGTTCGGAGGTGTGCGGAACGAATGCAGTTGGATCATCTCGCTCCGCATGATGATACTCCCTGTTCTGTCGTGGTCCCGAGGCCGAGCTTCTGCCAACTCTGGAGGAACTTGATATCGGCTTCGTTTCCTTTAGCCCACTTGGCGCCGGGTTCCTCACCGGCAAGATCGATGAGAACACGAAGTTCGATCCCACGGATTTCCGTAACATAGTGCCCCGCTTCTCGTCCGAAGCGCGCAAAGCCAACATGGCTCTGGTCGACCTGGTTAAGGCAGTCGCAGAACGCAAGGGCGCGACACCGGCCCACATTCCCAAGTGGATGAACTCACCCGAGTGGTAGGACTGCAAGTATCTGCAGGGAGATGGCGGTCTCGGAAGGGTGCGATCCATTGTGAATGAAGTGATTGTTGGGTAAACGCAGTATAGCTACACCTACACCCAGCCTTTGCGTGATACAGGCCTATATCCGATGTATCAGCGGAACGCCGGAGGCGCGTCCACTCGGATCGCGCCGAGCTACCATCTACTACACCCTTGTGTGGGATAGCTCTAAGCAGCCCGATGATGCTGCACGGCAGAACCAAGTGAAAACCTACCGGTTGCTCTTCGAGAAGATGCTCCGAAACATGAAGAAGCTGGCTGAAGGTGGCACCCTCACGCTGCAAGATAAGCAAGCCCCGGTGGAGTTCTAATCGCGGAGGAGAAAGTTGGTGCCCATTCTCGTTCGCCGGAATTCTGGGCCAGGTTGTGCATGATTTTCGTAATCTTGGCCGCATTATGGTTGATTTCTTGAACAAGTAGCAGGAGGCAATTCGGAAACAAATAGCTCGATGAGTGACTCGCCCTGTTATCGCTAACCTAGGCTCAGCCGAATCGCGCTGGCAAACATACCCCCGACCGGTTGACCACGTCTGGATATACATTATCGGCAAGATGACCTCTTTCGAAGGGTGAGATAGACTTAGAGATTCGAGGATCTCCTCCTCGTCGAGCAATACCGTTTGAGAGTAATCCATGTGTCTGATTTCGTGGCACAGATAGGGGAGTTCGCCCTGACCGTCAAACGCACAGATCGAACAATTGCTCGACACCTGGCCATGTTTTATCGATTCATGTTGCTTGGCTGCGCCTGCGTTGCATCCTCGCTTCACGCGCAGTCGCTTTGTGCTGGCATCGCAACTTCGCCAGATGGCGCTGCTGATTGCGCCGCTCACACGGTTCCTATAGCAACGACTGCGGCTCTTGATTCGAGCCGCGCCTATTCACTGACCGAATTAATCGACCTCGGAGAGCATAACAACCCTCGATCCCGCATTGCGTGGGAGCGAGCCAAGCAGCGCGCGGACGAACTAGGCGTTGAGAAGAGTGCGTACTTCCCGGTGCTGGTATTCGAGGCGATTGGCGAGGATCAGCGCTCCATCGAGCCCTTTCCCAAGCCGCTCGCCCCACGTGGATACACCATGGTTGAAGTGCCCATCGTACAACCGCAGCTTAGCTTGCAGTACCTGTTGTTCGACTCGGGCAAGCGAAGCGCAAGGGTCGATGCCGCGGTGGCCGAGAAGATCGCCGCAGGAGCCAACTTCGTGCAGGCCAACCAAGATGTTGCGTTCAAGATCACCGCTGCGTATTACAAGTTGCTAACTGCTCAGGAGCGTCTGCAGGCCACACGCGAGACCCTGAAGACTGCACAGACGACGCAGGATGCAGCTGAAGCCCAGCTTGCTAACGGTCGGTCCACGCGACCGGACGTACTGAATGCCAGGGCCGAAACCTCGCAGGCCATGTTCGACATGGAGTCTGCTGATGGCGATGAGAAGATTGCCAAAGTGCAGCTTGCCGAAGAAGTCGGCGCGGAACCTTCGCCTAACATCAACATCGACGCATTGAGCAACGCACCGCTGCCTGAGTCGCTGACGCTTTCGATTGAAGAACTGATTGATCGAGCTGTTGCGGCACGCCCAGATCTAGCCGCGCAGGCTGCAGAGATTCGGGCCGCAGACGACCGTATTCGTGCCGCCCGGGCAGAGTATCTGCCACGCCTTACACTCTCCGCGACGGGAGCACAGTCGTCAATCTGGCCGACCGTTGACTATGGGCAGTTGGGCAACGCGAACGAGACAATATGGAATGTCAGCATGCACCTGGAGTGGAAGCTCTTCGATGGTGGCGCTCGCCGCAATGAGCTTGCCGCCGCGCAATCGAAGAAACGCGAGGCTCAGGACGAACTGACCGAAAAGCATGATCAGGCGACGCGTGAAGTGTGGTCTGCGTACATCGGATTTCGAACTGCGCTGCGTAAGCAGCAGGCCGCGGTGTCTCTGGTCGAGGCTGCGACTGAGTCGTACGATTCGTCCCTTGATGCTTACAAGTATGGCGTCAAGAATCTGATCGACGTGGTGACTGCGGAGAAGCAATTGGCACAAGCTCGGCTGTCAGGTGTGACCGCGCGATCGCAGCTTTTCCTCGGAGCAGTTGACCTGGAGTTCGTCACAGGAAATCTGTTGCGCAGCCAGCCGCCTGCAACCAAACTTTCGACACAGGATGGTTTATCCAGATGAACTATCCAAGACGCGCCATCTCCGCGATCACTGGAGCCTGCCTGCCGCTTACCGGTTGCGGGCATGCGCCAAGTGTTGACATCATTGGCTCGTTTTTTCCAGTCTGGATGCTGTGCCTGGCCATCGCGATTCCGATGACCTTTGGCGTTCGCGCCCTGATGGTACGGTTTGAGCTTGAGAATTACATTGGCCCGCTGGCTCTCTTTTATCCGTGCGTCGTCATCCTATTTACCAGCCTCCTCTGGCTGATCTTCTTCCGGTAGGAGTTCCCTGTGGCACAAGCAGATACCCAACCCGCTCAACCTGTCGCCCCAACCGACTCGCGTCCTCGCGTTGGCCGATGGATCGGCATTGGCGTAATGGTCGCCGCACTTGTGGCTCTGGGTCTGGCCGCGCTACAGGTTGACCTTCACCCGCGAACGGATGACGCCAGCGTTCGAGCCAACTTCATCGAGATCGCACCAGAAGTGAGTGGCCGTATTGTCGAGCTACCTGTGGCGGACAATGCATTCGTCAAAGAAGGGGACACGCTCTTCGTGATTGATCCTCGGCCGTATCAGTATGCTCTGCAACAGGCGCTGTCGGATCAGGAGGCGCTCGAGCAACAAATCGTCGATGCTCGCCGCCACATAGCGGCCCAGGCCAGCGCAGCCGATGCGGTACGCGCCGGGTTGCTGAGCTTTCGCACGGGCGTGCAGACTGCCGGCAGTGCGATCGCCGTCTCTACTGCCGCCGTTACGCGAGAACAGGCGGCATTGGCGGCCGCGGAAGCTCAACTGAAACTCGCAACGAATAACCTGCATCGCATTGAGCCTCTGCTCGCAAAGCAGTATGTGACGGTCGAGCAAATCGACTCAGCGAATACCGCCGTGCGTGTCGCGCAGGGGAACTATGACGAAGCCAAGGCGGGGCTCGCCCAGGCTGAGGCGGCACAACAGCAGGCCGGATTTCGCAAAATGGAGGCGACGTCGCTGGCAGCCGAACAGGAAGCCAAGCTGGGACAGGCGATCCACACGATCGATACAGTAGAAACGCTGGAATCGCAGCGACCAGCCAAAGCCGCGAAAGTCGAGAGTGCCCGGCTCGATCTGGAGCGCACCCGCGTGGTTGCACCCTTCAACGCGTACGTGACTAACATGAATATCTCAGTCGGGGCTTACGCTCGTCCGGGTGGTCCACTGTTCACACTCATCGACACCCGCACCTGGTATGTCATCGCAAACTACCGCGAGTCCAAGCTCAAGAATATTCACATTGGTGATCATGTCGATCTGTATCTGATGGGCCACCCCGACCGGCGCTTTAGTGGCAAAGTCGAGAGTGTTGGATACGGAGTGTTCCCTGAAGACGGCGCAGTGGCACAGGGGTTGCCCAACATCGATCGCACGCTGAACTGGGTCCATCTTTCGTCGCGCTTTCCGGTACGCATTCGCGTGCTGGACCCCGATCCGGAGTTGTTCAGAATCGGTGCAACTGCCGTTACCGTAGTGCGCTAACCGGGGGCCGCATGGCAACAACGAACGCGATTCCAGTGCAGCCTTCGGAGTATGTGCCGCCCCGAATCGCATGGACGCGCGCGTTGCTTCAGGACCTGCAGCCAACGCCCGGGCGAGTCAGCAGCGCTTTGCGCATTGTGCTCGCTTCCGTCATCGCGTTGGTCCTGATGGAAGCGCTGCAGATGCCCTTCATCGCGCTGGGAATGTACTTCATCTTTCTTATCGGCCGCGACAGTCCGGCCGTCTCTTTCCGCAGCAGTCTCTACTCCTGCGGGGTTGTGATCTTTGCCATCGCGGTTGAGTTTGCGGTCGTCATCGTCTCGGACAACGATCCTGTTGCTCGCCTGTTAAGTGTTGCTGTCGTCACGTTCGTGGCGGGAATGTTTGTGGTCGCGACCAACTACCCCGCTCTCGGTTCCAGCTTCGGTCTGATCTACTGCACAGTGATTTCGTTGTGGGAGCTGCACGCCCCCGCGGACCGCCTCGTAAAGAGCTCGCTGTATCTCGTGGGCACGTTTGCAATCTCGCTTGGCAGCGCTGTTGCGATCGAATACATCTTCGGTGCGCGGCACCCTGCGGAGAAGCTACAGGAGCAACGCCGCATCCGGTACGTTTCGCTGGAACGACTCTTCCGTCTGTATGCCGAAGATGCGCCTCCTCTGGAGCGGTTTCACGCCGCCACCGAGGTCTCGCGCATTGCCGTCGCCGGGTCGAGCCAGATGATGGCCCTCTACAACACGATCGTCGAGCGCAATCTGGACACCGGTGTACTCCCACTTGCAATGCGTCTGCGCATCACCATGCTTGCCCAACTGATGGACGTGGCTGCCGCCTTCGGGCTGCAAAATCCAGCAGAGATTGACACTGAAACGCGCGCTCGTTGCGCCCGGCTTGCCGATGAGTTGAAGCGAGTTGTCCCGGGCATTCCATCCGCACCTGGCACGGGAATTCAACTAGGACCGGGAGGCCACTATAGCTTGCTTGACCGTGTCGAAGGCGCGCTGCACGCGATCCTCACGATGCCCGTCGATATTGGGCCAGTGAAGCACAGGGAGCTTGTCGCGCTACCCAGCAAAGATGTTCCGTTCTTCATACCCGGCGCACTGCGGAGCAAACAGAGCATCGCATTTGGATTGAAGATAAGCCTCTGCGCTACGTTCTGTTACATTCTCTACCACGCGTTGGCCTGGCCAGGGATTGCCACGGCCGTCACAACCGTGCTCGTCACCGGACTCAGCAGTACCGGCGCCACCAAGCAGAAGCTCGCGTTCCGTGTATTGGGATCGTTGATCGGCGGATTGCTTCTTGGCATTGGCGCAATCGTCTTCCTCTTCCCTTACATGGATTCCATCACGTCGCTGGTGGTCCTTGAGATCGTGATTGCATTCCTCTCCGCATGGGTTGCCGCGGGGCCGAAGTTCAACTACATCGGGCTGCAGATCGCATTCTCTTTTTACGTAGTGGCATTTGAGGGGCTGCGCGCACCGACGGGGCTCGCACCGGCGCGCGATCGCTTTATCGGTGTGCTGATTGCGTTGGCCGTGATGGTGTTGGTTTTCGATCAGCTTTGGCCTGTGCGCACAACGACGCTCATGCGAAGCAGTTTTGTCTCCGTCCTTCGACTTGGAGCCGACCTCTTCACAGCGATCGACTCTGGCAAGCCACGCCCGGACATTCTCCACCAAGCAGATATCCTCCGAGACAGGCTGGGCAAAGCTGTAGCTGGGCTACGCAGCATGAACGGCGCGGTCCAGTATGAATTTGGGGCGGAGCGGAGCAGACATATTGAAACCGGCGATATGATCCTTCGTTCAGCTCTGACCAGTGCCGCCCTGTTATGGAACCAGTTGGCCGTGCTTCACAGTGCTGAGGACAGCCACTATCTCCACGAACCAGGCCTGCGCACCATGCGGGCCACCCTGGCCGACCACATGCGCATGATGGCCGACGCCATCGAGCACAACTCTCAGATTCCCATTGAGCCCTGCTGCAACTTCGTGGATCATGCCCTGCTCGACGACCCGCGTTACAGTGACTACGCGCGCAATACCGAGGCGCGCTACGATGAGTTGCAGAACTTCACGGCGATGCTTAGCCTGCAAAAATAAATTGCTAAGGAAAGCCCGCTACTTTCGCCGTTGTCCGTCCACGGCCAGTGGATAGAATATCGGACACTTCGTACCTCGTCGCTGTCTTCCAAGTGAGTCGCAGCATCCTCAAGGAAGTTGTAGTCCAGGTCGAAGCGCGGACTCTTCCGCTCTTGGACTCCTTTGCGCCTCGCTCGAAGCGAGTCAGCAGAGCAGTCTGATCGCCGCGTCCACCGCCACGCGGTTTTCATCGGCTGCCGCAAGCCGTCGTGTCAGCGTACCTGCAGAGCTCAGAACGGCCAAGCCGTGCAACAGTGCCCATAGAGACACAGCACGTTCTCTGGCAGCTTTCTTGGAGAGATCAGGATCGTCCTCGGCCAACATCCGGCAGATGAGATCGAAGCTCTTGTTTGAAGCTTCGCGGAACTCCGGAACTGACTCTCCCGCGCTGCGTACCTCCGGCGAGAAGATTAAGCGATAGTATCCGGGCTGGGTTCGCGCGAAGCGCAGGTAAGCCAATGTGAAAGCCCTTATCTTCGCCTTCAGGCTGTCTCCTGGTTCAGCGGCCGCATTCACTTCCAGGAAGAGCAGCCCAAGGCCTTGAATGGCAAGCTGCACCAGCAAATCGGTGCGATCTCTGAAGTGATGGTAAGGAGCCGCTGTAGTCACGCCGAGTCTTCGTGCAAGATCACGGAATGAGAGTGGCTGGGGCTCGGGTTCAGAGAGCGCTTTAAGTGCCGCTTCCAGCAGTGCGCTCCTGAGATCCCCATGGTGGTATTGGGACACATTCTCAACAGACTGGGACTTTCGTGCCATGCAAGGGCCTCCTTGACGTGACGACGCGATGCGCCGTACCATAATCTTAGCAGTGCTTAGATCGCGCCTAGACGCTACCACTGCACTGCAAGCGAACGAAATCAATCACGGAGGCCGAAACTCTCGACCCCTTTCCGAAGGAGCAAGATTCTTGAACTCGACCATTCCTCTCAGCACACTGTACGCCCTGATCATCGACCCGGGTGCAATCGTGGCGATCTCCAGCGACGGGTCGTCATCCCGGGTACTGCTGGAGACTGAAAAGGCGCCAGATGGCATTTACGTTGACCCAGCTTCCAGCACCATCTACTTCTCCACGATGGGTAAGTGGGGTCCGGACTTCTACGCTGCGGACGGGACGATTGAATCCTGCAAACTGGATGGGACTGACCGGCGCCTCCTGGTCGGCAATGGAGAGACCGTCACCCCCAAGCAGTTGGTGCTCGACAGGGAAGATGGTTACCTCTACTGGTGTGACCGTGAAGGCATGCGTGTGATGCGCTGCAGGCTCGACGGGACCGATGTGAAAACGCTCATCCGCGCTGGAGCGCCAGGACAACAGGAAGATGCTACGCGCCACTGCGTAGGACTTGCGATCGACAAACCGAATAATCACCTGTACTGGACGCAGAAAGGTCCCGAAGACGCCGGCAGAGGACGCATCTTCCGCGCCGCGCTTACGCCTCCAGCGGGCGTGCTGCCGGAAGATCGCACTGACATTGAGCTTCTCTTCGACAATCTGCCGGAGCCCATCGACCTTGAGATCGATCCCGAAGAGTCCTTGCTCTATTGGACGGACCGGGGCGCTGCTCCTGACGGCAATTCCCTCAATCGCGCCCGCATCACCCCTGCTGGTTGCACTGACCACGAAGTGATCTACCGCGGCCTACACGAAGGGATCGGACTCTCTTTGGACCTCGCCTCGAGGCGCGCGTTCGTTACAGATCTCGGAGGCACAGTCCGCTCCATCGACTTGGATGGGGAGCATGCATCGAAGCAGATTTGGCACGGAGGTCCGCTCACAGGCATCCAGTTCGTCTCCGTGGAAGAGAACCCAGGAATCACGCTGCGCAATGCGACGGCGATCTCTAACTCGCAATTGAACCCTTCACTCTCGCTGTGCGAGGCGTGAAAGCAAAGGATCCCATATGAACTACACCTTACCTTCCGACTTTAAGGCGAGACCGATGGCGATACTCGGGGCCGGCACGCTGGGACGCCGTATCGCATTGATGCTCGCTACGCAAGGCGCAGAGGTGCGGATCTTCGACAAGTCGGAGACCGCACTGGAACAAGCGAAAAAATATATCGGACAAGAGCTTCCCTCACTTGTCGAAAAGACGCCAGGAGCATCGGAGGGAACGATTCGACCGATGACCGATCTCGCCGACGCTGTACGGGACTGCTGGCTTGTGGTGGAGGCCCTTCCCGAAAAGCTTGAACTGAAGAAGGATATCTTCCGCCAGTTGGATCAGCTTGCTCCTAGGGATGCGATCCTGGCGAGCAACTCTTCGTCTTATCCTTCGAGCCAGTTCATCGATCATGTCAGCCCCGAAGGACGCAAGCGCGTAGCGAATACGCACTTCTACATGCCCCCGGGGCTGAACGCGCTGGACGTGATGACTTGCGGTGAGACCGATCCGGGCGTCATCGAAGCCCTCATGAAGCAACTGCCGACATACGGGCTGATTCCATTCCACGTCCTGAAGGAGAGCATCGGCTTCATCTTCAACCGCATCTGGGCTGCCATCAAGCGGGAGTCCCTCCTCGTTGTCGCGACCGGTGTATCAACACCCGCCGACGTCGACCAGATGTTCAAGATAGTCATGGGAAGCACGACTGCCCCGTTCCAGTTGATGGACCAGGTCGGTTTGGACGTGGTGCTTGACATTGAAAAGCACTACGCGCAAGTCAATCCGAATCTGCCCATAGAACCTCGAACTCTCCTGGAACAGTACGTATCCAAGGGAAAGCTCGGCGTCAAGACCGGATCGGGCTTCTACGACTATCCGCAGAAGTAACTCGCATGAACTTCTGCTTGGGCCAATTGTGAATGGATCGTGGCGTTTCGTCGTAGGGCACATCTGGTAGATGTGACCTACGACTCTATCTGCATGGAGCTATCGAAGTTAATCGCAGTCGCGATCACGTCTACTGCTTTACGCGAGGCTATACACGGGCAGGTGGCTTTTCTTGTTTGGGAAGCCTCTACTCCTTCGCACTGCCTGGTTTCGATCGGTGGGCAGCCATAGAAGCCTTTGCCTTGTCTGGAAGCATCGAATTTACGACCCGCCCTTTCAGTTTGGCGGTCATGTCTCCTCCAAACACGCTTTCGTGTCCCGCCATCAGGGCTTCGAAGCCCTGTTTGGCAACAAGCGCGGGGTCTTGTTTGTGTCCTGACCCGACCTTTGTTTCGTCCATTTGCGCGTGATGGAAGAAGTCCGTCCCGGTGGCCTCGGGCATGAGGACCGTAGTCGTGACTCCCGAATCTTTCAGTTCGTAATTAAGCGCTTTTGAAAACGAGTTTATAAACGCCTTCGAACCGCCATACACAGCTTCATAAGGTACGGGCGTCGTGCCCGAGATGGAACCGGTGAACAAGACTCTTCCCTGACCTCTTGCGACCATCGCAGGCAGGACCAGTTTGGCGAGCTGGACCGAGGAGATCACATTCAGACGCATTAGCTCTAATTCGTCTTTGAAATCAGTTTGATCGACAAAGCGTCCCCCTACGCCTCGCCCAGCATTGATCGCTACAGCATCCAACTCACGTCTGAGCGACTTAATGAAGCCGAAGAGCGAGATCACGCCTTCGTCCAGTGACAGATCCGATGCGAAAACTTCGATGTGCGCTCCGGTCTCACGAAGTTTCGAAGCAGCGGCCTGAAGGTGCTCGGCGTTATGGCCCGCAATCAAGATGTCGAATCCGTTTTCAGCGAAAATCTTGGCAAGTTCAAATCCGATGCCACTTGATCCGCCTGTAATGACTGCAAATTTGTCTCTCATAACATCCTCCAATACCGCTTGGCTATTGGTTAGATGCCAAGTGCAGCTTCGTCGTGATCGTGCTGGTGTATCATCGCTACTCGTTCAGGAGGAATCGGATGCCAACCATCAAAGCTTTAGCCGCACACTCCCCCGGCGGCCGCCTCGAACCCTTCACCTACGAGGTGGGCCACCTTGCTCCAGAAGAGGTCGAGATCGAGATCGATTACACAGGGATCTGCCATTCGGATCTCTCCATGCTCGAGAACGAGTGGGGCATCACTACGTATCCGTTTGTCCCCGGACACGAGGCCATCGGCCGCATCTCGGCGATGGGGGAGGTCGCCCAGACCAAAGGGCTCAAGGTAGGTCAGAGAGTCGGCATCGGCTGGATGGCGAGTTCCTGTCTCCACTGTCCGCAATGCATCCAGGGCCATCAGCAACTCTGTCTTCAAGGGCAGCCCACGATCGTCGGACATCACGGCAGCTTTGCCACCCGTGTTCGCGCGCACTGGGTCTGGGCCGTCCCCATCTCGGATGCGCTTGATCCCAGCTCCGCTGGTCCCTTACTCTGTGGCGGCATCACCGTCTTTGCGCCACTTCTTCATCTGAATACGCGCTCCACGGCGCGCGTGGGCGTGTTCGGGATCGGCGGCCTGGGTCATATGGCGCTGATGTTCCTCAAGGCATGGGGTTGCGAGGTCGTTGCCTTCTCATCGTCGCCTGCTAAGGCTGACGAAGCTCGCGGCTTCGGCGCAAGCAAGGTCGTCAACAGCCGCTCCACCAGCGAGATGAAACCGCTCGCCGGAACGTTGGACCTTGTCCTCATCACTGCCAACGCGCCGCTTGACTGGGACGCTATTGTGAATCTCCTCGCGCCCGGCGGTAAGCTGCACTTTGTCGGCGCCGTGTTGGAGCCAGTCCCGGTTCAGGTGTTCAGTCTGATTCTCGGCCAGAAGTCCATTTCTGGTTCACCCACGGGTTCCCGCGGCGAGATCGACAGCATGCTCGCCTTTGCTGCCCGCCACAACATCAGCCCCAAGGTCCAGCACTTTCCCATGTCGCAAGCGAACGAAGCCATGGACCACCTGCGTGCCGGCAAGGCGAACTATCGCATCGTGCTCGACGCAGACCTATAGCCCGGAGAGACAGACAGTTCATTCAGCGCCTTGAACATCAGGTGTCGTGACGACGGCCCCTCTCTCGTTGGACGGGATCTCGATCAGTAAGCGCCTACCATTCGCGACCGAACACAACAGCTTCAGTCCTGAATTGGAAGCCGAGATGCGAAAGATCGAAGCCTGCGACCTGATGATTCTCCAGTTTCCGCTGTGGTGGTTCGGTTTGCCTGCCATCCTCAAGGGCTGGTTCGACCAGACGCTGGCGATGGGACGCACCTACGGCTACGGCAACATCTATGCTTATCGAGCGCCTGCCACGAAGTGATGCCTGGACACGGAACGGTCGCTGCAACCGCAAAGCCGACTTCGGATGGAATGCGGATCAATGCGCGTTAGTCGACGACAGTGTGTGCGGCGAAGCTGCCTGGACGCTGCAGATCGCAGTGATAAGCCACTCGCGTGCCGACCGCAATCGAGGCCTCTTCACCGGCAGCCACAACGACGCCTGCCGCATCGACTCCGGGAGTATGCCCAGGCTTCCATCCGGGCAACTGCCCCGAAAGCACCTTCCAGTCCACTGGATTGAGAGCGATTGCACTATCTCCTTAACATCTGCAGCAGAAGCTCTGCGACTCGTTCGCTCGATGCGGGATTTTGCCCCGTGATGAGCGTGCCGTCCACGACAGCATACGATTTGAAGTCAGGGCCTTGGGAGTATTTGCCACCAAGCGCGATCAGCTTCTGCTGCACCGAAAATGGCACCGCGGCGGAAAGCCCCACAGCCTTCTCCTCCGAGTCGCTGAATGCGGTGATCCGCTTACCGCTGACGAACGGCTTGCCATCGGCCGACGTCACGCCGACAAGAGCGGCAGGACCGTGGCAGACCGACGCTACAGGCTTACCCGAGCGAGCAAAGGCCGCGATCGTCACTGCGACGGCCGGATCCGTGGCCAGGTCGAAGAGCGGGCCATGGCCACCCGGAATGAAGATGGCATCGTAGTCCGCCGGATGGATTGACGCGAGAGGCACGGTCGAAGAAAGTGGCTGTCTCGCGTCCTTCCAAGCGGCTTCTTGCTCCAGTGTTCCGATACTGTGCGGATCGATCGGACTCGATCCGCCCTTCGGGCTCGTCACCATAACTTTCGCGCCTGCATGTACAAGAGCGTTATAAGGCGTGGCGAACTCCTCAAGCCAGGCGCCAGTTTGCCTTCCATCGGGAAACCGATCGGCGCTCGTCACCAGAATGAGAACGCGCGGAGTCGACGTCTGCGCGAAGGCAACCCTCGCGGTCACCATACAAGCCAACAACAATCAATTCGATACAAGTTCTTCATGAGGTCTTCCAGTCTGTCTATGGAGTATTTGCCCAGCCAGTGGGTGTACGCGCGGCAGTGTGGCCCAAGCAGGATTCTCGAGACCTGGCTCCCGCGCTGCAGCGCGGCACAGCCAGCACCGGTCGGCCCAACGTGGGCAACTCATTTTCCTTGGGCCTATGCTTTTCGAGGTAGCATCCGGCATTACGAGACCCGTTTGCGTATCAGATCACTGCTAGGAATCCGCATTGTCTAATGCGGTTGATGCCGCGAATTCCACTCTCGATCGTTTTGCGTCAGGCTGCGTTGCGGAGTCGGGACAATGTCGAGTGCCTTAATGCTGATCCTCTCTGGTTGTGAGAGAACCCAGATGGCCGCGTCGGCAACATCCTCAGATGAGAGTGGTTCCAGCCCCTCGAAGACGCCTTCAAATTTCTCCTGATCCTTGCCCATTCGATCAAAATGAAAATTTGTCCGTACGAAGCCGGGCCGCAACGTCAGGACCCGTATATCCGTACCGATGGCTTCATGACGAAGTGTGTTGGTGAAGCCTTCCATGAAAGCTTTGGAGGCATGGTAGCTTACTTCGCCCATGCCCTTGATCGGAACTTCGAGGCCAGTGATGGAAGAAATATTGAGGATCGTTCCTTTTGCCGCAGGCCCAAGGAAGAGCTTCATCGCGGCATGCGTCACATTGACCAGGCCGAGAACGTTCGTTGCGATGACCCGGTGGATATCTTCAAGCGGTTGCTCCCAGAAAACCTTCGGCGCGCCAAGAGCGATTCCAGCGTTATTGATTAGAATATCGACGGAGTCCTGCCGTTGTTTCAGTTGCTCCAGGGCGTCCAACACGGCCTTGCTATCCCCGATATCACATGTCAGGGTTTCAACCGAGCCTTGCTCGCTCGACAAATTGGTCCAGTCTCCCTTCGAACGAGAGAGATTCACGACATGCGCGCCGCCCTTGACCAACCGGGTAACGATGGCCTGCCCTATGCCGATGGAACCGCCCGTGATCAGAACTCTTTTTCCCTTGAAGCTTTCCATTCATACTCCTATAGCTATCTTCGATAGCTGGTGCGCCAATTGTTGATGGCCAGGGAATGCTCAACATTAATCGAGCACCCGCTTGGCGAGTGGTCCACCCCATAACGTCAACCGGGATGGATGATGAGGCGCAGGCCTCTGGGTAGTAGGCGCCTGCAGTCTCGAGGACGCACAAAGGCGACCAGGCACCGCTATAGTTACGATGCCGTAGACCTGATAGTGGATTCACCTTGAGTACGCTCTGCAGCCGCCGTCCGGAAAGCGGGACCCGGAATAAGTTTGGGACTTGTATACCTGATGAGACGGCGGATTCATCAATAGAATTTCGCAAAAGAAGAGGGAGCCCACCTTCGAGCCCGATCACGGCCGCTATTTGAGTGTTCCCGCCCCAATCTACTTTTCTCGCGAAATTGCATGGTCCGCCGTGATTGCAACGGGTTGTGTATCGCCCAATGTGAATTTCTCACCATCGCCGGCATCCTGGAACTCCGCTCATGCGATTTGGCGTGAGGCCACAATTTTTTCAGGGCACATCGAGCGCGCGTTGCGCTCACTTTGGAGGATTCCTCCCCATAAACACCCTTCCCGTCACTGATCCATCTGGGTTGATGCCAAATCGCCGATGCACTCATCGACAGTCCCAGAGTGACTGTTCTTTCGTCCTTACTGACCCTGTGCAGACTTCGGTGGAGAGCTTGTTCGTCGTCGTGGTGCGGGAAAGTGGGAGCGCTAGCGCTTCCAAGTCGAAGGCGTCTTTTCCGCGCCCGTTATGCTGGCACAGCTGCTCGCCTGTATTCGTTGCCGCTCGACAGCACCGCCCAGGCGATCCGAGCAAGCTTGTTCGCCATGGCCACGATGACGATGTTTTTGTGAGCCCTGGCATCCAGCCGATCGAGCCGCGCACCGATGGGTGCTCTATCGCGCTTCATCCGCAACACGGCTGCTCGGGCGCCAGGAATGAGTATCTTGCGGAGGTACACGTTACCGCGCTTGCTGATACCCAGCAGCTTGGCGTTGCCTCCGGTTGAGTACTGCCGTGGCACGATGCCGAGCCATGCAGCAAATTCCCGGCCCTTACGGAAAGCGGCGCCGTTGCCGATCGCCGCAACGATCGCAGTAGCGACAACCGGTCCGATGCCTGGGATCTTCCGGATACGCGGGCAGCCGGCATCCGCAGCGGAGATCCGTTCCAACTTATCGCCAAGCTCCTCGATCTGCCGATCGACGATCTTCTACTCGTCCCACAGACGTTGATGAGGTTGCGGATCATGGGGGTGAGATCCGCTTCTGCGTTCTCCAGGACGTCTGCCATCGCGGCCTTGAGTTGGGCTGGCCTCTTCGCGAATACCAGGCCGCGTTCTAGCAGAAATGCACGGATCTGGTTGATCACGGCTGTACGCCGGGACACGAGCCGGTCGCGAACGCGATGAATCGCTTGCAGGTCCAACTGGTCATCGGTCTTGATTGGGACGAAACGCATGTTCTTGCGCTCAACGGCTTCAGCAATCGCCTCGGCATCGATGAAGTCGTTCTTGTTCGACTTCACAAAAGGCTTCACGAACTGGGCTGCGATCAGCCGCACCTCATGGCCCTGCTTGCACAGTGCCCGGCCGAGAAAGTGAGTGCCCGAGCAAGCTTCCAGGCCGATCAGTGAAGTCTGCAGGTTGGCGGTGTAAGCGAGCAACTGCTTCTGAGTAAACTTCTTCTTCAACAGCACCTTGCCTGCTGCTCCCAACGCCACCAAGTGAAAGGCCGTTTTGCCCAGGTCGATGCCAATCGAATGTATCTGCATAGCGATGATCCTCCTGGCACAGCTTGCTCTCAACGATCACCTGCTGGGAATGAGAAGCAAGCGGCGGACCATCTCATTAGCCGACCTCCATCTTAATTATTTGGGCTGCTAGCCGGGGTCAAAGCGTCAGTTCATGGAACTGTTGTCCGTCACTACCAGGCGGAATATTTGTACAGTAGGCAAATCTATTATTTCAGTAGGCAGAAAACTTCGCCTCCACCTGGGCGTCGCTTCACCGGTAGCCGACGCACTGCATCGCAAACAAACCCGAGGGGTGAGGAAATTGTCAAAAATATCCATAATTCGGATTTTTTTGTCAATTCTGAACCGTGCACGTTATTTCAATGAC
The DNA here is from genome assembly GCF_039993895.1 of Edaphobacter paludis. Taxonomy (NCBI): domain Bacteria; kingdom Pseudomonadati; phylum Acidobacteriota; class Terriglobia; order Terriglobales; family Acidobacteriaceae; genus Edaphobacter; species Edaphobacter paludis. The sequence continues at coordinate 3,414,692 of NZ_CP121194.1, read as the reverse complement.
TTACAGCAGCAAAAAATCCACAACAATTGTCATTCCACGGTTTGCGCAGGGTGGGATTTAAGCTACTCAACCGTTACTGACTTCGCCAGGTTTCTGGGTTGGTCTACGTCGCAGCCTCGTCTTACTGCGATGTGGTAGGCGAGGAGTTGTAGCGGGACTACTTCGAGGATGGGTAGGAGGAGTTCGGGTGCCTGGGGGATGTGGATGGTGTGTTCTACCAGGTGCTTGATCTCTTCGTCGCCTTCGATCGCGATCGCTATGACGCGGCCGCTGCGGGCTGTGACTTCCTGAATGTTGCTCAGGGTTTTTTCGTACTTCAGGACGCTCGATGGGTCATCGGGGTCCTTAGTGGCGATGCAGACTACGGGGAGGGTCTCGTCGATCAGGGCGTTGGGGCCGTGCTTCATCTCGCCGGCGGGGTAGCCTTCGGCGTGGATGTAGGAGATCTCCTTGAGCTTGAGCGCGCCTTCGAGGGCGATGGGATAGTGGATGCCGCGGCCGAGGAAGAGGAAATCGTTGGCAGTGTGGAAGACCTTGGCGAGCTGGAAGCACTGATCGTCTACCGAGCGGAGGATGTCTTCGACCTTGGAGGGGATTTTAGATAGCTCGTCGACGAGGTGGAGGGACTCGGCGTCGGTGATGGTTCCGCGGACCTGCGCGAGGTGCAGCGCGAGGATGAAGAGGGCGGTGAGCTGGGCGGTGAAGGCCTTGGTGGAGGCGACGCCGATCTCTGGACCCGCGTTCGTCGTAATCGTCCCCTGGGCTTCGCGGGTGACGGCTGCTCCGACGACGTTGCAGATGGCGAGGGTTTTGCTGCCCTTAGAGATGAGCTCGCGCTGTGCGGCGATCGTGTCGGCGGTTTCGCCGGACTGGGTGATGAGCAGGCCGATGGCGTGGGGGTCGGCGATGGGGTCGCGGTAGCGGTACTCGCTGGCGTAGTCGACATCTACCGGGAGTCTAGCCAGGCGCTCGATCATGAACTTTCCGGCGAGTCCGGAGTGCCAGCTGGTGCCGCAGGCGGCGATGGTGATCTGGCTGGCGGTGCGGAAATCCTCGTCGGTGATCTGCATCTCGTTGAGAAAGACTTTGCCGGTATCGAAGGAGACGCGGCCGAGGGTGGTGTCGCGGATGGCGCGGGGCTGCTCGTTGATCTCCTTGAGCATGAAGTGTTTGTAGCCAGCCTTCTCGGCCATGATAGGGTCCCAGGTGATGCGCTGGACCTTGAGGGGAAGGGGCTTGGCTTCGAAGTCAGTGAGGGTCACGCCGGAGGTGGTGAGGACGGCTAGTTCTCCATCCTGCAGGAAGTGGATGTTGCGAGTGTGGTGGAGGATGCCGGGGACGTCGGAGGCGAGGAAGAATTCGCCGTCGCCGATGCCGATGACGGCGGGCGGGCCCATGCGGGCGGCGACGAGCTTGTTGGGCTCGTTCGCGGAGAGGACGCCGATGGCGAAGGCTCCGGTTAGGCGATGAACGGTGCGGCGGACGGCCTCTTCGAGGACGATGCCGGGGGCCTGCTTGATCTCTTCTTCGATCAAGTGGGCGATGATCTCGGTGTCAGTCTCGGTGACGAAGGTGTGTCCGGCGGCGGTGAGCTGCTTTTTGAGGGCAAGATAGTTCTCAACGATGCCGTTGTGGACGACGACGAGGGTTTTGGTGCAGTCGCGGTGGGGGTGCGCGTTTTCTTCCGTCGGGCGGCCGTGCGTGGCCCAGCGGGTGTGGCCGATGCCGAAGGTGCCGTGGATAGGCGAATCGGCGATGACGGCTTCGAGATTGCGGAGCTTGCCGGGCGCGCGGCGAAGTTCGAGGCCGCTGGAATTGCCCGCTACGGCGATGCCGGCGGAGTCATATCCGCGGTATTCGAGACGGCGAAGGCCTTCAATGATGACGGGGACGACGGGCTGGGGACCGATGTAACCAACAATTCCACACATGAACTGAGTGTAGATGGAGCGGGACGATTTTGGGCAGCAGGGGGTCTAAGACTTTTGTGGGAGATCAGAGGAAGTTATAGGGTGGAAAGATGAAGGATATGCGGAGACTTTTGATTGCGGTGCCGGCGGCGGTGCTGGTGGTGCTTCTGGTGGCGAGTTATTTGACGCGGGGCTCGATGGCGAATCTTCCGTTTTTGCGGGGCGGCGGTGGGGATTCGGTGGAGACGTTGGTGGACCAGCGGCCATGGCAGACGGCACAGGCGTTGGCTTCGATGGCGGTTTCGGTGGAGGAGAAGCGGCTGGCTCATGATGCAGAGCGGCTGGCGGACCATGAGGTCGATCAGGCGTTCGCCATGGCGCTGCGGATGGCCGCGCTGGATACGCCGGTGCTGAAGGGGGATGCGCTGTCGCTGTCGCAGAAGGTTGCGAGCCTGAAGGAGATGGTGAAGGAAGATCAGGCAACGGTGGACCGTCTCACGAAAGAGGCGGCGGCGCTGTCGAAGTCGCCGAATGGGACGGTGCAATCGGACGATCTGGATGTGGCGAAGGCGCAGTTGACGCTGGACAATGATGAACTGAGCGATGCCACTGACGATCTGGCGCGGATGAGCGGGGATCAGCGGGGAGCGATTCAGCAGGAGTTGACGGCGCGTGAGGCGTCGATGAAGAAGTACGACGAGCAGGCGGATAGCAGTGCGCCGACTGCGGTGGCTTCGGCAAAGAAATATGGGACGTTGTATGGAAGGGCGAAGTCGTGGTTCGATCAGCGGAACCGGATGGACCTGATTACGCAGGCGAAGGCCGAGGCGGATGCGGATGTGGTGGCGCTGACGGCACAACATGCGGAGCTTGAGAAGAAGGCGAGTGCGGCAGAGGCTGCGGCCAGTGGGAGCGGCGCGAGCGGGGCCGATGCCGAGGAGGCGGTGAGAGGGCGGGTGGCCCGGATGGGGCAGATGCACGCGATTGCGCAGGTGCATTCCATTCTTGACGACAGATTACAGACGCAGCAACAGCTCTCCAAGGTGTATGAGCAGTGGCTGGCACAGGTTCAGTTGCAGCACCGGATCGTCACTCACTTGCTCTTGCAGTCGTTCGCGCTGATTTCTTTTCTGCTGCTGTGCGCCGCGCTGATGGGCGCTCTGGTGCGGATGATGCTGAACAGGTCGAAGATGGAGCAACGCAACCTGCATACGCTGCGGACGATTGTGCACCTGGCGATTCAGTTCGTGACCCTGGTCTTGGTGTTGCTGGTCATCTTTGGCGCGCCGAGTCATACACCGACGATTCTGGGATTGGCCACGGCCGGTTTGACGGTAGTGTTTCAGGACTTCATCCTCTCATTTTTCGGCTGGTTTGCGCTGATGGGGAAGAACGGGATACGCCTGGGTGACTGGGTGGAGATCAATGGTGTGGCGGGCGAGGTCATCGAGATCGGAGTGTTCCGGACGGCACTGCTGGAGACGGGAAACTGGACGGACAAGGGGCATCCGACGGGGCGGCGAGTGACGTTTATGAATAAGTACGCGATCTCGGGACAGTACTTTAATTTTTCGACCACGGGGCAGTGGATGTGGGACGAGATCAGCGTGAATGTGCCGCAGGGCGAAGACACCTTCAAGATGATCGATCAGATCCACAAGGCGGTGCTGAAGGAGACCGAAGAGGGTGGCAAGCAGGCGGAGCAGGAGTGGCAACGGGCGACGAAGCAACATGACCTGAGCCTGTTTTCGGCGGCTTCTTCAGTGGAGATGCGCCCGGCTGGGGCGGGGATCGATATTCTGGTGCGCTATGTTACCCGCGCAGGAGACCGGTTCGAGATGAGGAACCGGCTGTATCAACTTGTGATTGACCTGATGCATAAAACGGACGGCAAATCCTTACCTGCAAAGAGTGCTTCCGTTTAATCTGCCGTAGAAGACGAGTGATAGGGTGAAGTCTCCGGAGAGGATGTGCCATGCATATTCTGGTGATTAATAGCGGGTCTTCGTCGATCAAGTTTTCACTCTTTGAGGCGGGCACGCGTGAACCTGTATCACTGTACGAGGGTGAGGTAAGTGGGATCGGCAGCGGGAAGACCACGTTCACATTCAAGGATGTAAATGGGCGGGATCTGAGCGGGGGGAGTTCGGCTGTAAAGGCTGACAACGCGGCCGAGGCGATCGAAGTGGTGGTGGGCGCGGTACGTGGCCCAGGAATGCCTGACGTGGATGCGGTGGGATACCGCGTGGTGCATCCGGGCCCAAAGCTGAAGGAACATGTGCGGATTAATGATGACGTGATGCAGGATCTGGAAGAGGCGGTGACATTTGCTCCGCTGCATGATCCTTCGGCCATTGAGATGATCTGCGAGATGAGATCGCGGTTTCCGGCGGTACCGCATTACGCCTGCTTCGATACTGTGTTTCATCAGACGATGCCCGAGGCGGCCATGGCTTATGCGATTCCGATGGAGTACCGAGCGCGGGGCGTGCGGCGGTATGGATTTCATGGGTTGAGCTGCGAATCGATCGTGCGGCAGATGGGGGAAGCGAAGATCCGTCTGCCGCAACGGATGGTAATCGCCCACCTGGGCAGCGGATGCAGTGTGACAGCGTTGGTCGGCGGCCGATCGGTGGATACGACGATGGGGCTGACGCCGACGGGCGGAGTGGTGATGGGCACGAGGCCGGGTGATCTCGATCCGGGGCTGGTGCTTTATTTGCTCAGGCAGCAGAAGGGTGATCGAGCGGCGTCGGTGGAGAAGTTGCTAAATCACAAGGCTGGCATGGTGGCATTGTCCGGTCTGCCGAATGATATGAGGGGAGTGCGGGAGGCTGCCGGCAAAGGGAATCAGCGGGCGGCGCTGTCGCTGGAGATCTTTACCCGCAGTGTGAAGAAGGCAGTGGGCGGCTTTATTGCGTTGATGGGTGGAGTGGATGCGATTGTGTTTGCCGGGGGGATCGGGGAGCATGATGCGCGGTCGCGGACGGAGATTCTGGGCGGTATGGAGGCGCTGGGAGTTTCTGTTGATTCTGAGTTAAATTGCAAGGTTAGCGAAGGAGTGCGGCGGATTAGTGCATCTGAATCAAAGACGGCGATTTTCGTCGCTCCAGCGAAAGAAGATCTGATGATTGCTGTGCATGTGGATCGCATGATCCAGGCCGGACGGTAGATTCACGAACAGCGAAGTTGGTTCAGATTTGAGGAGACTGCCATGAGCAGCGTTTCTACCCCTATATCCAAGACGAAGCAGGCAAAGAATATCGAGACCGGTCCTCTGACGGTCGATGAGTTGCGCAGGATCGATGCCTACTGGCGCGCCTGCAACTACCTGAGTGCGGGAATGCTTTATCTACAGAAGAACCCTCTGCTGCGGGAGCCGCTGAAGGCCGAACATATCAAGAACCGGCTGCTGGGGCATTGGGGATCGGACCCAGGACAGAGCTTTACATGGGTGCATCTGAACCGGTTGATCAAGAAATACGATTTGAACCTGATTTATCTTTCGGGGCCGGGGCATGGCGCTCCGGCGACGCTGTCGAACTGCTATCTCGAAGGCGTGTATTCGGAGGTGTATCCGGATAAAAGCGACGACGAGGAGGGGATGCAACGGTTCATGAAGCATTTCTCGTTTCCGGGCGGAATCGGGAGCCATTGCACACCGGAGACGCCGGGGTCGATCCACGAGGGTGGAGAGCTGGGATATAGTCTGTCGCATGGATTTGGCGCGGCGTTCGATAACCCTGACTTGATTGTGGCCGTGGTGGTGGGTGATGGCGAGGCGGAGACGGGGCCGCTGGCAACTTCGTGGCACTCGAATAAGTTTCTGAATCCGGTGCGCGATGGAGCGGTTCTGCCGGTGCTGCATTTAAATGGGTACAAGATTGCGAATCCGACGGTTCTCGCGCGTATTCCGCCGGAGGAGTTGGAGTGGATGTTCAAAGGCTATGGATGGAACCCCTATGTGGTGGAGGGAGATGATCCGGCGGTGATGCACCAGTTGATGGCAGAGGTGGCAGAGAAATGCGTGCTGGAGATTCGCGAGATTCAAAAGAAGGCTCGGGCGGCGAAGGCGGGAACCACGCTTGAGCGGCCACGTTGGCCGATGATTATTCTGCGGTCTCCCAAAGGATGGACAGGGCCGAAAGAGCTCGATGGTCATAAGGTCGAAGGATTTTGGCGAGCGCACCAGATTCCGATTCTCGATCCGAAGACGAACCCCGCCCATTTGAAGCTTGTCGAGAAGTGGCTACGGAGCTATAAGCCGGAGGAGTTGTTCGATGAAAAAGGCAAGCTGATTGCCGAACTGAAAGAACTGGCTCCAGTTGGCAGGCGGCGGATTACGGCGAATCCCCATGCGAATGGCGGGCTGTTGCGGAAGCCGCTCGATCTGCCGGACTTTCGTGAGTATGCGGTGAAGGTGGAGAATCCCGGGCAGATCGAGGTTTCATCGACTGATACGCTGGCGCATTTTCTGCGTGACGTGATGCGGAACAACATGACGAACTTCCGCGTGTTTGGGCCGGACGAGACGGCTTCGAATAAATTGCAGGAGATCTACCAGGCCAGCAAGAAGACGTGGATGTCGAAGATCCTGCCGGAAGATGCGGATGGGACGGAGATCGCTCCCGATGGCCGCGTGATGGAGATGTTAAGTGAGCACACGTTGGAGGGATGGTTCGAAGGCTATGTGCTGACGGGACGGCACGGATTTTTCTCGAGCTATGAGGCGTTCGTCCATATCATCGACTCGATGTTCAACCAGCATGCGAAGTGGCTGGAGAAGAGCAAGCTGGAGTTGCGATGGAGGGCACCGATTTCATCGATCAATTTGCTGATTACATCGCTGGTCTGGCGGCAGGATCATAACGGATTCACGCATCAGGACCCCGGGTTTCTTGATGTGGTGGCGAACAAGAGCCCGCACGTGACTCGTATCTATCTGCCGCCGGACGCGAATTGCCTATTGAGCGTTGGAGCCCATTGCCTGCGGAGCACGAATTATGTGAACGTGATTGTCGCGGACAAGGCTTTGCATCTGCAGTATCTCGATATGGATTCGGCGGTGAGGCATTGCACGAAGGGCATTGGGATATGGGACTGGGCCAGCACCGATGCGGGCGAAGAGCCGGATGTGGTGATGGCCTGTGCGGGCGATATTCCCACTTCTGAGGCGCTGGCGGCGGTAGCTATTCTGCGAGAGCGGTGCACGGATTTGAAGATACGTTTTGTGAATGTGGTGGACCTGTTCCGGCTGATGCCGGAGACGGAACATCCGCATGGACTATCGGACAGTGAGTTTGACAGCCTGTTTACGAAGGACAAGCCGGTGATCTTCAACTTCCATGCCTATGCTTCACTGATTCATAAGTTTACGTACCGGCGCACAAATCATGACAATATCCATGTGCGCGGATATAAGGAGCAGGGAAATATCAATACCCCACTGGAGTTGGCGATTTTGAATCAGGTGGACCGGTTCAACCTGGCAATCGATGTCATCGATCGGGTGCCGCGTTTGCAGGCTACCGCGGCTCATACGAAGCAGTGGCTGCAAGACCAGATTATCGACAGCGTAAATTACGCGCACGAGAATGGGATCGACAGGGAGGAGATTACCGGGTGGAAGTGGCCAGATTAAGTGTGAGGTCTACTGAATCTGCGGGTTCGCGGCAGCAAGTTTTTCGAGGCGGTCGAAGACGTTTTCGACGACACGGTCACAGCGGATGCCCATGAAGGGAAAAGCTTCTTTTGCTTTGGTTCCGATGCGCTCGAAGAGCCAGCTTCTGATCATTCCATGGCCTCGATGCAAGCGAACCTTAACGTTTTCTTCGGTAAGATCGAGCGCCTCGGCAGTCTCGGCGGTACTCAGCTCTTCGATATCGCGGAGCATGATGACGGTGCGGTAGCTTTCGGGGAGATTGAGCACAGCTTCCTCCAGGAACTCTCTCAATTGTGCCGCCGAAGCGTTGTATTCCGGGTTGGACGATGTGCCGGGCATCTTCATCGATATCTCTCCGTCGTATTCGGTAACGTCTACCTGCGGATGTCGGTTGCGCGAGCGAAGGCGGGTCAGCGCCTCGTGAACGGCGATGCGTGTCAGCCAGGTGGAAAATGCCGACCGGCCTGCGAATTGACTGAGATGCGTGTAGGCGCGGACGTAGGCGTCCTGCATGACGTCTTCGGCTTCGGTATCGTCGTGCAGGATGGCGCGGGTGACGCGATAGAGACGCTGGTTGTAGCGGCGCATAATAATTTCGTATAGCGCGCGCTCTCCTGCCTGGACGCGGGCTATGATTTCCAGGTCAGTGAGTGCTTTCGAATTTTCGAGGATTCCGGTCGTTTTCATAGCGTGCTCATCTAATAGAGTGCGCCGAACCCAGGAGGTTACAGGGACGGGCCTCATCTTTACTTCCCGGTTAATCTGTCTCTCTTGTAACCGAGTGCGACGCTTCGAAGTCTTTTGCGTGAGAGGTAGAAGATGACGACGTTCGATAAACGCCTCAATGCCAGTTGGTGGGCGCTACGGATTGCATTGGGTGTGGTGCCTATCGTTTCTGGAATTGATAAATATTTCAACAAGTTGACGGACTGGGGGATGTATCTTAGCCCTTATGTGACCAAGATCGTTCCCCTGAGTACGCCTGCTTTCATGCACATCGTCGGCGTTGTGGAGATTGTTGCAGGCGTGTTGGTCCTGAGCCGCTGGACGAAGATTGGCAGCTACATTGTCATGCTGTGGTTGATTGGCATAGCGCTGAACCTGTTGACGACGGGGATGTTCTACGACATTGCCGTTCGGGATCTTGAGATTGCCGTCGGCGCGTTTGCGCTCTCGCAGCTTTCAACGGTGCGCGAAGCCTATGGGCAGGCAGTAGTGAACTAGAGTATCGTTGCAATGCCGGAGTTTGCTGCGATACGGTCGTAATTGAAAACTCAAATGAAACGGAGAATACCAATGAAAGTACTTGTTTCGCTCCTCACGGTTGGCCTGCTGGCTTCGCCGGCATTCGCCGCTACAAAATCGTTCCAGAACGTTCCCGTCGTTGATCAGAATTGTGCCAGCAAAGTGGCCGATAACCCGGATGCACATACGCGAGACTGCGCTTTGAAATGCGAGAAGAGCGGTTTCGGCATTGTGACCGAGGACAAACAGTTTCTGAAGTTCGACGCGGCAGGCAATGCGAAGATCGTCAAAGAGCTGAAGAAGTCGAAGGAGACAGATCATCTTCGGGTGGACGTCAAGGGCGATGTCGATGGCGACACGCTGAAGGTCTCCTCGATCAAACTGCTGTAGGGCTCATTCCTCTTTTCTGATCGGTTGTGCGGCGGAGATAGGTCACGCTCCGCCGCGCTGCAGTTCCTTTGTCTTCAGAACGATGAAGTATTCGTAGATGGATTGCAGGGTGGCGTAGGTTACGCCCGCCGGGCCGTCGAGGATGGCTCCGCGCAGGAACATCATGTAGAGCCACTTGATGATGGGGCGACCGGGCAGGCGATAGAAGATTGCCTTCTGGTGCAGGCGTCGGGTGTGAAAGTCGGGGTCGCTCAGAGCGGCCTTCCAGGATGGATTTTGCAGCCCCTGCTGGCGGTGGATTAGCTCAGCCTCCATGGTGGAGTAGAGGTTGTGTTTGGCGATCCAGTGAGCGATTCCTTTGGAAAACGGGTAATGGTCGAGTGGATAGCTGAGGTCGGCGATGACGCCCTCCACTTCGATGACCTCGTTGATGGCGCGGGTGTAGCGGCTTCGCTCTGGGCGGACGAGGCGGATGTAGAAGGGCGAGATCTGCGCGTGTTTGAGCCAGGTGCCGAAGAGGAAGTCGCGGCGGCGGAGGCGGAAACCTGAGGTTTCGCTGGTGGCGGCCAGGACGATTTGCTGCATCTCGTGGGAGAGTTCGGGGGTGGGGCGCTCGTCGGCGTCGAGCAGCAAGACCCAGGGGTGCTTGAAGGGGATCGAGGTGAGGGCGGCGTTGCGGTGGGTGGCGTAGTCGTCGAAGGTGCGCTGATGGACGTAGGCTCCGGCAGCCTGGGCGATGGCTACAGTGTCGTCGGTCGAGAAGGAGTCGAAGACGTGGACGTCGTCGGACCAGGCGACGGAGGCAAGGCAATCGGGGAGGTCATGCTGCTCGTTGCGGGTGAGGATGAGGATCGAGATCAAAGAGATTTCCTGTCTGGTCCAGTTGTGCTGCTTCCGTCGGATGGAGCCACGTGGATATTGTCACAGTTATGATTGAAAAACGGGCATAAGGCGGCGCCTGCTGTCAGCGGTTCCGTTTTAGATTACGACTTTTGAGGCGACATGACTGTAAACAAAACTCCCCGGGCCTTGCGCTCGCAAGGTTCCCGAATGTTCACGATTGCAGCGCTTCTGTGCTGTTTTGGTTTGCCTAATGGCGCGATTGCCCAGGGAGCGAGTGGAAGCGGCAGTCAGCAGGAGTTTCACGGCAGTACGTCGGCGTTGCCGGATGCGCCGCAGCCCAACTCTGATGAAAAAGCAACTGTGACGCTTCAAGGGACGCCACTGAGCATCTTGAAGGATCAGGCTGCGATCTGGACGAGTCCGGCGCGGATTCGCGAGGGTGATCTGGTGTGGCTGGTGCCGCTGGCGGCGGCGACAGGTGTGGGGATTGCGACGGACCATCATGCGATGGCCTCGGTCGTGACCCATGATGCGGGTTTCAACAACACTAGTGTGAATGCCTCCAATGTGCTCTTTGGCGGGTTTATTGCCGCGCCGGTGGCGCTTTATGGGATGGGGTATCTCAAGGGCAATGAACACGCCCGGGAGACGGGCCTGTTGAGCGGCGAAGCGCTGGTAGATGGACTAGTGGTCGACGAGGCGATGAAGCTGGTCTTCCGGCGGGAGCGGCCGTTGATCAATAACGCTCGTGGACATTTTTTCGACGGAAGCGTGTCCGATTCGTCGTTCCCATCGACTCACAGCGTGCTGGCGTGGTCGTCTGCCGCAGTGATGGCGGGGGAGTATCCGTCAAGATGGGCACAGGTGGGGATTTATACGATGGCTACCGGGGTGAGCCTCACGCGGGTGATGGGGCAGGAGCATTTTCCGACGGATGTACTGGTTGGGAGCGCCGCTGGATGGTTGATCGGGCACTACATCTTTCGTGCGCACCATAGGCATGGGTTATTGCAGAGCCACTAGCATTTTCATGCATCGGTCCGGCGCTGGGCACGAATGTAGGCGACCCCGGCGAGCTGTACGACAACCATGAAAATGGATAAGGTGGCGAAGACGAGCACCCAGGGCAGGCGACGCTTCTCGACCAGTTGGAACAGGATTCCATGAACGATGGCCAGACCGACTGCGACGTATGTCCAGCGTTGAAGCGACTTCCAGCGCTGAAGCCCTAGGGCGCGGAGCGAGACATCGTTCGAAATAACGAGCAGCACAAGGAAAAATAGAGCTGAGAGCAGCCCGATATCGTTGGCTGATCCGAAGAGGCCGGTCTGGAACTTGATCGGATGGCGCTGCTTGAGGAAGTACATCCACATGCGGCCGCGGAGGTGAACGGTCAGGCCGACGGCTGTGTGCAGAATCGCGAGCAAGCCGGCCCAGATTGCGATGTCGCGGCGGAGATCGAAGCTGACCGGGTTAGGACGGCGACGAAGGGTGTTCCAGGGGCCGAGAAGCAGCGTGGTGCAAAGAAAAAGGAGGCTGGCGTAGGCCGTGGACATGCTTAGTCGATGGCGAAAGTCCGGCGGGGCTGTGGCGAGGTAGATGAGAGCGGTTCCGGCTGCGGCAGACGCTGCCAGAAGGATGTGGCGTTTTATGCGGGTTGCCCAGTACCGGCTGCTGGATTTCATGGGTGGCGTTCGATGTCTCCGAAGGGACGAACGGCCAGGACGGCGTTGAGGCCGCCGAAGGCCAGGGAGTTCGAGAGAGCTAGCCGGGGAGTGGCTTCGCGAGGGACGTTCAGGATGACATCAAGGTCGATAGCCGGATCGATCTGGGTGACGCCGGCGTTGGCGGGGAGCCGTCCGCTGTAAAGGGCGAGGATCGTGGCCATTGCTTCAAGGGCTCCGGTGGCCCCGATCGAGTGGCCGTGGAGAGATTTGGTGGAGCTGACAGGAATTTGGGAGGCGCGGGAGCCAAAGAGTTGGTGGATGGCGGCGGCTTCAGTGGCGTCATTGGCCTGGGTCCCGGTGCCATGAGTGCTGATGTAGCCGACCTGATCCAATAGGCCGTTGGCACCATCTGGTGATGTGCTGGCATCGTCGAGGGCCTTGCGCATGGCGGCGGCTGCGCCTTCGGGAGCGGGCTGGGTGATGTGGTGGGCGTCGGCGGAGCTGCCGAAGCCGACGATTTCGGCGTAGATGGGGGCGTTGCGGGCCTGGGCCGACTCGAGGGTTTCGAGGACGAGCATGGCGCTGCCTTCGCCCAGGGTCATGCCGTCGCGGTCGGCGGAGAAGGGGCGGCACTGGGTGGGAGAGACGACGCGCATCGAATCCCAGGCGCGGAGGAAGCCGAAGGTGAGCGGGGCTTCGTGCCCTCCGGTGATGGCTGCCGAGACCATGCCTGCGCGGACCATCTGGAAGGCGAGGCCGATGGCGTGGGTTCCGGAGGAGCAGGCGGTGGAGATATTAAGAACGGGGCCGGTGATACCGAGGTCGATGGAGATGTGGCTGGCTCCGGCAGAGGCCATGGTGCGGGTGACGGTGAGCGGGTGCACGCGAGCGTCGCGGGTGTAGAGTTTGGCGGTTTCGGTCTCTTCGGCCTGACGGCCTCCGCAGGCGCAACCCACGATGATGGCGACGCTATCTGCCGCATGGTGCTGGAGGAAGTTGCTGTGCTGGGCGGCCTGGCGGGCGGCCACGATGGCGAATTGAGTGGTGCGGTCGGTGGAGACGACAATGCCCGATTCAAGATGCTGACGGGGATCGAAGTCCTTGACGCGGGCGGATTGGGTGAAGCGGAGGCCCTGGGTTTCACCGGGTGCTTCGGGGAAGTCGGGGAAGGGGCCGATGCCGGTCTGGCCAGAGAAGAGTGCGGTGCGGAAGTCTTCGACGGTGCTGCCGATGGGGGTGACACAGCCGAGGCCGGTAACTACAACGCGATTCACTTGGTATCTTCCTCGCGGTGGCCGCGGCTAGTGTGTGGTGACTGCGGCGGGGGGATGGTTTTCGCGGAGATCACTGACGCCGCGCACCATGTCGCCGACGGTCTTGATAGTGCCGAGAGCTTCGTCGGGGATCTCGATGGAGAATGCCTCTTCGACCTCGAAAGAGATGTTGATCTTGTCGAGCGAGTCGATGTTGAGCCCGTCGAAGGTGCTCTCCAGGGTGATTGAGTCCGAGGGAATGCCCTTCGACTTTGCGATGATCTCAATGCAGCGCTGCGCGATGTCGTCCATACTCTTACCCGGCTTCCTCTTAGTGCTAGTTCAACTTACAGCGATGCCTCTGTCAGTGTAAAGGTAGCCCGCGTTATGGTGTGAGGAAAAGGGTGAAGCAGCAGGAACGAGTAACGGAGATCCCTTACAGTCAAGAGGCTCGGGCGAGGTGTAGCTTCCCATCCTTCACAAAAATCGCGAAGGATGGGAAGCCCGACCTATATCTATATTAGTGGTTGAGAAAAACAGGCCGAACGAATGACCTACCACTGAAGAAGGACGAGTTCGGAGCAGAAGGCGGGTCCCATGGCGGCGAGGATGCTATAGGTGCCGGGCTTGCCGGGCGTGTTGACGAGGTAGTCCTCCATGACGGCGAGGACCGAGGCGGCGGAGAGATTGCCCACGTCGCGGAGGCTCTTCCAGGAGGGCGCGAGCGCGTTAGGAGGAAGGTTGAGAGAGGTTTCCATGGCCTCGAGGACCTTGGGGCCGCCGCTGTGGAAGATGTAGCTGGAGATGTCGTCCATGGTGAGGTTGTTGGCGGCAAGGAAGCTCTCGACGTTGCCGCGAAGGTGCTCGTTGACAACCTTGGGGACATCGGGGGAGAGGACGATCTTGAAGCCGAGGTCGCCGATGTCCCAGCCCATGATGTGTTCGGTATTGCGGTAGAAGGTGGAGCAGGTGTCGAGCACGCGGGGGCCGCAGCCCTCTTTAGCCAGGGCGGTCTCAGCACCGGAGATGACGACGGCGGCGGAGCCGTCTCCGAAGAGGCCGGTGGAGATGAGGTTGGCAATAGACTGGTCGTTGTCCTGCCAGGTGAGGGAGCAGAGCTCGACCGAGAGCAGCAGCGCGTACTGCTTGGGAAAGGCGCGGACGTAGTCGGAGGCGCGGGAGATGCCGGCGGCACCAGCCACGCAGCCGAGGCCGAAGATGGGAGTGCGCTTGACGTTGGTGGGGAAGGGCATCAGGTTGATGAGGCGGGCGTCGATGGTGGGGCTGGCGATGCCAGTGACGGAGGCAAAGAAGATGGCGGAGATATCCGCAGGGGTAAGGCCGACGCGGTCAAGCGCGGTAGTGATCGCCTGCTGGCCCAGTTCGACGGCGGCCTTGATCCAGGCATCGTTGGTGGGGCCGAAGCCGGAGAGGCTTTCGTAGACCTCAAGCGGGAAGACGAGGTTGCGGAACTCGACGCCGCAGTTGGCGTGGATGCGGTTGATCAGCCGGGGCTCTTCGAGGCGATCCTGCCAGCGGTTTCTGAGCGCTTCCGTGATTGCTGCCTGAGAGTAGCGATGGGGAGGGTAGGCTGTTCCGACTGACGAGATACGCATGCTTATAAGACCCTTATTGTTGCCTGATGGCGAACTGCTGTGCTGCGTGATGGGGTGGCTGCAAACGATGCATTCAGCCTACACGCAGACGTGGATTCAAGTCGCGGATTCAAGGCGAAATCAGTGGATTCTCGCCAGCTCGCGGTGGTAGAGGGTGTTCTGGGGAAACTCCTTCGAGAGCGCGATGAGGATGTCTTTGGCCTCTTGCGGATGATTATCGCGCAGGGCAGCAACGGCAAGCATCATGCGGGCGAAGGGCGCGAGATAGTGGCCCTTTGACGCAGTGAGATGGAGCAGACGGATTCCTTCTTCGCGGTCTGTATTAGCGCCGGTGAGGTTGAGAATCCAGCGAACGGGTGCTGACTTGAGGCTGAGCATGTAGTTTTCGACGCCTGTCGCTAGATAGGCATCGTAGAGCGTGGGGTCGATAGCGAGGGCCTGCAGGGAGTAGGCGCTGGCCTGTTTGCTGAGGTTTAGGGCGGCGATGTCGCGTTTATCTATCATCAGAGCATAGTCGGACTTCATGCCGCAGATCAGGGTTTTGACGTAGAGGGCGGTGACATCTTTGGGGTTGCGCTGGAGCGCGGCATCAGCGAGCCGGTTTGCCTGGTCGGCACGGTCATCGAAGGATTTGCGGACGGTGGGATCGGGGGTGAGACGCTGGCGGTTGTCGAAACGGCTCTGGTCAGCGAAGAGCTGTACGTCGATGATATGGAGGCGGTCGAACTCGCCGAAGAGCCAGGCTGCGGCATCGGAGGCCGGCCCCATGGGGTCCTCCGGGTGAGCGGACATCCATTGCTGGAATTTGAGGTGAGCGGCGGGGAAATCGAGGTTGTACATGTCGAAATAGCCGTCATCAAGCGCCGAACCGGTCAGGGGAGTGCTGAAAGCCGAGGCCAAGGGGGTCATGGCTACAAGAAATGAGAGAAAAAGAACCCAGCGGGAGAGGCGGGACTGATTGGTGGAGGATGAGGTGCTTGCCGTAGCGCTTACTGACATTTCTGATTTGCCTTATTCCTTAAGGAGATTGTCTCCACAACCGTACGTCTTGTGAGATGCGCAATTAGTGGATGGCAGGTGAGGGGGACACCGTGCGAGGGTTTTGTTGGATATTGTGAGTGCGTGGCTTAGAGAGACTGTAGACTTTACGAGCGGGCATTGCCTAATGGTTGAGGGGATGATGCAGGAAAATGATGCTGGGGCTTCCCCCCGGGTGACGTGTGTTGTCGTGAATTGGAACGGCTGGCAGGACACGGTGGAGTGTCTTCATTCGCTACGTCATCAGGACTACGATGCATTAGACGTTATTGTCGTCGACAATGGCTCTACCAACGATTCCTGCCGTCGGATTCGAGAGGCTCATCCCTGGGTCACGGTCATCGAGGAGGAGCGCAATCTGGGCTTCCCTTCGGGTTGCAATGTGGGAACCCGGCTGGCATTACAACGAGGGGCCGAGTACGTCTGGCTGCTGAACAACGATACGATTGCTCCTGCCGATACCCTGAAAAAGCTCGTGCGCCGAGCTTCCGCCAATCCACGAGCTGGTGTAATCGGCGGCGTTTTGTATTACATGCATGATCCGGCACAAGTACAGGCGTGGGGCGGTGGACGTATCAACTTGTGGACGGGCTTTGTCTCTCATTTTGTGCAACCCACGGACTTTGGCGGGAATGCGTACCTGACGGGCGCGTGTATGCTTCTGCCTCGAAAGGTGTGCGAAGACGTTGGGATATTTTATGAGGGCTTTTTTATGTATTGCGACGATAGCGACCTCTGTATCCGTTTACGCCGCGCCGGATATGAACTGTCGATTGCCGAGGATACTGCGATCCTGCACAAGGAAGGGGCGAGCAGTCCGAAGCGCAGCCCACTGATCGATCGCTTCGCAACCACGTCGGGAATGCGGTTGCTCAAGCGGCACGCTCCTGTGCCCGCCATTTCCATTACGATTTTTCTTCTGCTCCGGATGGCAAACCGCGTGCGGCGGTTCGAGTGGAAGAATCTGTCCGCTGTATGGCAGGGCATCGAGGTCTATCTGAAGGAGGGGCGGCTGAAGTTTACGGATCAAATCTGAGCCAGCTTTCATTATCCCGCCCCCACCGGATAGAATGTGCTAGTCATGTCATTTACGCCCCCGCTTAGTTCTCCCCCGGCCTTTGACGCTTTGGTCCCTAAATTCCGCGCTGCCGAGCCGTTCCATCATGTTGTGATTGATAATTTTCTTTCACCTGAGGTTGCAAATGCAGTGGCTGGCGAATTCCCGGCTTTCGACGGGCCGGTATGGAACGAGTACAACAACGCGATTGAGGTAAAGAAGGCCTGCAACCACTGGGACAGGTTCCCGCGGGCGACGTATCAGTTGTTCCGCTACCTCAACTCCGAGCAGTTCGTGAGCGAGATGAGCAAATTGGCGGGAGAGCGACTTTACGCCGACCCAGGGTTACACGGTGGCGGCTGGCACTCCCATGCGACCGGTGGCAAACTCAACATGCATTTGGATTACTCCATCCACCCCAAGACCGGGTTAGAGCGCCGGTTGAATCTGATTATCTATATGCAGCCGGGATGGAAAGCCGAATGGGGCGGCGCGCTTGGGTTCTGGAGGCACGAAGAGTCGAAGAATGCTCCTGGGGAACTAGCCAAGCAGATACCATGTCTGTTCAACCGCGCTGTTATCTTTGATACGTCGCAGAATTCCTGGCATGGCTTGCCGGATCCCGTCGCATGTCCTCCCAATCAACCACGCAACAGTCTTGCTATCTATTACCTTTGCGAGCCACGCACTTCTGCCGCGGAGCGTGGACGCGCGCTATTTGCTCCAAGCAGTGAACAGGCCAATGATCCAGAGGTGCTTGAACTGATCAAGCTGCGGAGCCAGGTTCAGACTTCGGGAGCGGTTTACCGGCAAGAGGATACGCACAAGAAGTAGGCTGGAAGAGATTTATCTGGCCGCTTTCATTTTGCGTGGAATGATAGGCGCGACTGTTTTCAGCAGCATGTCGCTTGACTGTGATCAATGGACACAAAGATCTGGCAGGGTACGATTCGACGCGTTCTTATCATAAAATTCGGGGCCATTGGCGACGTCGTCATGGCGATTCCTGCTGCCTATGCGCTCCATCTTGCCGGTGCTGAGGTGCACTGGGTAGGCGGAGCGGCGGTGGCGCCGCTGCTTGGTTGTTACCCTTGGATACGAACGATTGTGGTGGATGACCGGGCGATACTGAAGGGCTCTGCGACCGAGCGGGTCCGCGGGTTATTGGGGTTGTGGAGGACGGTCGGCTGGACGAAGTATGACCTTTGCGTGACGCTTTACTACGATGCGCGTTATCGGATCGTGATGCTGCCGATCCGGGCGCGGCGGAAGGTGATCTTGTCTCAAACGGATCGAGCCAGGATGTTGCTGCCTGGGCGACACCACACCGATGAGTATGCCCGGATTCTGCTCGGATGGCAGGATGGCGAGCGACCGGTGGGATTGACTCCAGTGCGGGCGGAACGGCTGCCTGTGTCTCCGTTGGTTCGGACGGAGGGCAAGGCGCGGGTGGTGCTTGCGCCGGCGGGAGCCAAGAATATGATGCGCGATGATGCATTGAGACGATGGCCCGTCGAGAATTACGTTGCCCTTGCATCGTTTTTGCTGAAGCGTGGGGTGGAAGTGATTCTTGCTGGTGGGCCTGGAGATATGTGGGCTGTTGCGGCGTTTGCGGGGTTGGCTGTGACCAACATGACCGGCAAGCTGACGCTTCCGGAGATGCTTGCGTTGCTGGAAGATAGTGATGTGATCGTGACGCACGATACCGGGCCTTTGCATATGGCTGGAATTACGGGCGTCGGGATTGTTAGCATCTTTGGGCCAACCGATCCGAGGGGACGGTTGCCGCAGCGGGCAGATACTGTGGCGCTGTGGGGCGGAGAAGGATTTGCGTGCAGGCCCTGTTATGACGGCCGCGACTATGCGCCGTGTCTGCACAATGGATGCGTGCGTCAGGTTTCGGTGGAGATGGTGATCCGTGAGGTCGAGGCGGTGATGGAGCAGAGGCGGTCGGAGCGGCCGATGCCGCCGCGAGTTGTGACTCCGATGAGTACGGTGGTGGCAAAGTTATGAGTGGACGCGCTTTGTTTCTGGACCGTGATGGTGTGATCAATCATGAAGTGGGATATCTGCACCAGGTGGAGGATGTGCGGTTTGTCGATGGAATCTTCTCGCTTTGCCGGATCGCGGCTGGGTTAGGCTATCGACTGATCGTGGTGACGAATCAGGCTGGCATCGCTCGCGGGTTTTATAGTGAGGCTGATTTTGAGGCTGTGATGGTGTGGATGCGGGAGGCGTTTCGGGCGGAAGGGGTGGAGCTTGATGCGGTGTATCACTGTCCCTTTCATCCTGAGCATGGGGTTGGCGACTATAAGCGGGAGCACGAGGACCGCAAGCCGGGAACTGGGATGCTGCGCCGTGGAGCGAGGGAGTTTGGCGTGGAGCTGGGG
Source organism: Edaphobacter paludis (assembly GCF_039993895.1). Taxonomy (NCBI): domain Bacteria; kingdom Pseudomonadati; phylum Acidobacteriota; class Terriglobia; order Terriglobales; family Acidobacteriaceae; genus Edaphobacter; species Edaphobacter paludis. The sequence continues at coordinate 3,395,621 of NZ_CP121194.1, read as the reverse complement.
AAGAGCGTCATGGTCGGCGATCGCTGCAGCGATATTGCGGCGGCAAACGCGGCGGGGTTGCGGCAGGCGTTTTTGATTCAGGGCACGGAGGCCGAGGGGTGCGGCGGGGAGTATCTCGCGGTGGACGGGTTGGATGAGGTGGAGGGGTGGCTGGTCGAGCGCGGCTGAGGCTGTCTTGAATCAGTTGATTGCCCAGGCCGTCGCGACCGAGTTTTGCGCCGGTTCCGTCCTTTCATAGGTACCCTCCCCCCTATACTTTTCTGGTAAAGTCTTCATTCTATTGGAGATAATTTTCAAAGTCTTGTTTCTAAAGGACTTAGGCCCAGCTTCTCCGCTGGGCCTTCTGGTTTACTCTGACTGTTTCCAGTCTAGCAATTTGGGTGGAACTGATTTGCAGGTTGGAGCGGTTTATTTTTATCGATCTAAATTGTTTATTTTGTTGCATTTGGACGGATATCTGGGCATGCTTTTTGGGGTTCAGGACTTGACAGCTTGTTTGGGGTTTTAGGTTCGGCTGAGACAAATTGCTTCCCTCTGCGTTTGGCACGACTGAGTAAGGGAGGCGCCACCCATGGAACGAAAACCGTACCTCAGGGGCTAAAAGCCCCATGCCAGCAGAGCGCTTGCGGCACGGCTGAAGCCGTGCCCTTAAGCAAAACTAAGGTTCGGTTCGGCGTTTATGGCGAGCAGATCGCTTTCGGCACAGCTGAAGTCGTTTCCCCAAAGCGAATCTAAGGTTCCGCGTTTATGAAGCTACGCCTTGGAAGATTCAAGCAGGAACTGACCGGCTGCGTGGCGATGTGGGGGATGAGAATGAGGTCGGAATAATCGACGACTTTGGCTGTACACGATCTCATCGTGGGAATTTCACGGTGCGATTAATGCATCACGGTAGGATATATATTCAATCACGATGCGATATACTATTTTTATGACGCGGCATTCTTCTCCTCATGCGATTCCATCCGATGCGGTTCAGCTTCGTACCGAAGATGCGATTCGGAATCTGGCGTGGTTTCGCTATAACCTGCGTAAGTTCCTGCGCTTCAGCGAGAAGGCGGCTCGACAGTGCGGGGTCACGCCGCAGCAGCACCAACTGATGCTTGGGGTTGCCGGATATACCGGCCGAGGGACGGCTTCGGTGTCCGAGTTGGCCGAGTTTTTGCAGGAGCGGCACAACTCGGTGGTGGGTCTGGTGGAGCGGGCAGCACAGCGCGGACTGGTGCGCAAGGAACATGACACGAACGACCGCAGGTTCGTAATGGTTTCGCTGACTGAGCAGGGCGAGCAGATTCTTGCCCAGTTGACGGAGCTGCATAAAGAAGAGGTAAAGGCTGCCAAGGAAGCGTTAATGAAGGTCCCGAAGGTGCCCGCCCAGGTCCTCGAAGTGAAGAAAAAGGCCATCTGACTGGGAAGAGCTTTTCTGGTTTTGGATTGGAAGAATATTCGACAGTTTTGTCGCGGCAAAGGTAAAGACAGTTAATCAAATGGATCAGACGCAAACCATCAGAACGAGAAAAGATAACTGGGTGCTGCGGCACCCGCTACTGCGCAAGTACATGCCACTGGTGCATGAGGACCTTACTGCTACCTATTCGCGCGACCTGCATAAGTGGCTGATCATCGCGCCCATTATCGGGGTGACGACGGGGCTGGCGATCACCGTGATCGCGATCATTATCCTGGGCAAGCTGTGGCCGGTGGTGCTGGGCTATTACCTGGGGCATCACTGGGCGATTGTGCCGGGGCTGGTAGTTGCGTTTGCGGTGACGGGCCTGATCATGCAATATCTGACGCCCGACCCGGATGAGCACTCCACCGAAGAGGTCATTCGCTCGTACCACGAGCACCAGGGCGACATTAACATGCGGCCGTTTCTGCCGAAGCTGCTGGCGGCGATTACGACGGTGGGCTTTGGTGGCAGTTCGGCGCTTGAGGGGCCGAGCATCTATGGCGGCGCGGCCATCGGCTCGTGGCTTTGGGCGAAGCTGCGGTGGTTGAATCTCGATGCGCGAGACCGGCGCATCATGCTGATCTGCGGTGCGGCGGCGGGTATGTCGGCGGTCTTCCGTGCGCCTTTGACTGGTATCGTTTTTGCGCTGGAGATGCCCTATAAGGACGACCTGGCGCATGAGGCGCTGGTCCCGTCGCTGATTGCCTCGGTGATCTCGTACATCACGCTGAGCTCGTTTCTTGGTGGGGCTCCGCTGTTCGATTTTGCCAGCGCAACCTCGTTTACGGGACGCGACCTCTTCTGGTGCGCTCTGCTGGGGCTGATCATTGGTCTGATCGCGATGGCGTTTGTCATTACCTTTCGGCGCCTGCGGACGCTGTGCGTAAAGTCTTCACTTCCGCACTGGGTCAAGATGTCGATTGGCGGATTGCTGACCGGTATCTGCGGCGTGATCTTTCTGTACTTCTTCCATGGCTCGCTGGTGCCGCTTGGCCCTAACTACGAAGCGGTGGGAATGATTTTGGGGACGCACCACAGCACGCTGGAGTTGGTTGTGTTTGGTGTGCTGAAGCTGGCGGCGACGGCGTTTACGCTGGGCGTTGGCGGCGTGAGCGCGATGTTCGTTCCGCTGTTCCTGACCGGCGGCAGCTTTGGCGTAGCGTTTGCGCAGGCTGTGGTGCACAGTTCTTCGATTGAACTGTATGCTGCCGTGGGCATGGCTTCGTTTATCGCCGCGGGCTATAAGACTCCGCTGGCGGCGGTGGTGTTCGTCGCGGAGGCTACGGGCGGACATGCGTTTATTATTCCCGCGCTGATTGGCGCGGCGGTGGCGTATGCGGTGTCGGGCGATGCGTCGGCTTCTGGTGACCAGAAGCTGCACGAAGGCGTCAGGGTGCAGGAGCTGCGGCATGTAGTGGTGGGCAGCGTGATGCAGCAGAAAGTAGTTTCGGTGCAGGGCGCGTTGACGCTGCGTGAGTTTACGGATCTGCTGTCTCCTCACTATCACCACTCGACGTTTCCCGTGTTCGAGGAGGACCAGTTGCTGGGGATTGTCGAGGTGTGGGCGATTGCAAAGGTATCGCCGCAGAAGTGGGACACCATGCGGGTGCGCGAACTTACCAATCGGCACGCCTCGCGAGTAGGTTCCGACTGCGATGTGATGGAAGGGCTGCGCCTGCTGATGAGTGAGCATCGACAGCACATGCTGCTCGTGACCAGTGGCGCAGGGAAGCTCGAAGGTGTCGTGACCAAAACGGATATTCTGCAGGCGCTGAAGACTTATCGAGATGAGCCCACGCAGCCAAGTCTGGAAGCGGGATCGAAGGAGCACAGCCAAGTGGAATAAGTGGATGGTGACGCGCTGGGTTGCTGCTGCCGCGCGGATTTTTTGATTGGCCACTGGTGCCAGGGCTTGCTGCATGAGAGTTTGGCCGGATGGATCGTTTGATTCATCCGGAATGCTTGAGATGCTTGTAGCGAAGTGCGGAGGTTTCCTGATGGCCGATTATCCATTCACTGAAGTGACGACGCCAACCCCTGAAAGCAAGCCCCAGAAAAAAAGCCAGTTTGGCGTCGCACTTGAGCCGGAGGTCATCAAGATATGCGGCTATGCGCTGCTGGTCGGGTTGATCGGCGGCCTTGTGGCGGAAGGCCTGCTGGAGCTGATCTACCTTTTTACGAATCTCTTTTTTTACGGCAAGGCTTCGTTCGCGATCACGAACCCGGCGTATAACCACCTGGGCTTGTGGGTGATTTTGATTCCGCCGATTGGCGGACTTCTGGTCGGCATCATGGTTCATTTCTGGGAGCCGACGCTGAAGGGGCATGGGATTCCCGAGGCGATGGAGGCGGTGCTGTTTGGGCATAGCCGGATGCGGATTCGGGTGGCGCTGCTGAAGCCGCTGGCGACCGCACTGGCGATTGGGACTGGCGGCCCGTTCGGAGCGGAGGGGCCAATCATACAGACGGGCGCGGCGTTTGGGTCGCTGTTTGGACAGGCGGTGGGGCTGACACCGTACTATCGGCGCGTGCTGCTGGCGTCGGGCGCAGCGGCTGGTATGGCCGCTACGTTCACCGCTCCGCTGGCGGGGATTCTGGTGGCGATTGAGCTGCTGCTGTTCGAGCTGCGGGCGCGGTCGTTTATTCCGGTGGCGCTTGCGGCTGCGGTGGCGACGGGGGTTCGCATTCATTTTGTAGGATGGACGCCGCTGTTTCCTACGCCGGCTTTCAAGCTGACCAGCATGAATGAGCTGTGGCTGTTTGGGGTGATGGGCATCCTGATGGGAATGGTGGGGCTGGCGATGATTCGCGCGTTGGCCTGGATGGAAGATTTTTTCGACGAGCTTCCCATTAAACATGCGCTCATCTGGTCGCCGATGATTGGCGCGCTGATACTGGGCGTGATTGGGTATTTTTATCCGCAGGTATTTGGCACTGGATACGACACGATTCGCGATATGTTGAATGACCGGCTGACGATGAGCAAACTGCTGGGCATCTCGGTGGCGAAGTTCTGGGCGCTGGTTATTTCGCTGGGATCGGGAACTACGGGCGGCGTGTTTGCTCCGTCGCTGATTGTGGGCGGGGGCATTGGGGCGACGTTCGCAATTGGGCTGCAACATATCTTTCCCCATCTAGTCAGCAACCCGGCGTTCTATGCGCTGGTGGCGATGGCCGCGGTGTTTGGTGGGATTGCGCGGGCACCATTTACGAGCATCGTGTTTTTGTTCGAGTTGAGCCACAATCCGAATGCGCTGCTTCCGCTGATTGTGTGCGTAATGGTTTCGGATGGGTTTGTGCGGCTGTTCAGCCGGGATTCGATCATGACCGGCAAGCTGGTGAAGCGTGGGTTGATTATTTTGCAGGACTACTCGGTGCCGGTGCTGATGCGCGCGCGGATCGACCAGATCATGCAGAAACAGTTCAATGTGATCGATGCGGATGAGGAGTTGCGGACGGTATTGACGACGCTTGCGCCGGGAAGCGGCGTTGGGCTGATGCCGGTGGTGGAGAAGGATGGGTCGCTGGTGGGGATCGTGGAGGCGCACGATCTGTTGAAGATCGAGCCGCCGGACCACCACTTCAAGATGCGCGAACTGGCGCGGCAGGACTATGTGCTGGCGTATCCGGAGGAGGCGGTGGACCAGGTGAATCGCGATATGCTGCTGAAGAATATTGAGAATGTGGTGGTAGTGCAGTCTCATGGGTCGCGTAAGCCGATTGGCATCGCGCGGGCGAATGACATTCTGCAATTACGGCGCTGGCTGATGGAGGAAGAGACGCGAGAGGTTGTGGCGAAGAGTAAGGCTTGATGGATGGTGGCGCGGCTTCGAGCCTGAAGGTATGGCGCTAAGGGTTATAGGTGTAGTGACGGTATATATTTTTTAAGAGCCTGATCTCTGAAGAGAAGAGGTATTTCATTTTGAATCTAGCGACTACAGGATAGAAAACCCATAATGCCCGGATCCATCAAATCGCAATTTCTTGGTCTCCTAAGGAGAGCTATCAATGGCCCAGTTGACGCAACAACGCGCAGCATTGATGAAAAGGTCAATGATTCTCTACTGATTGAAGGGCGGATGGCGTGTTGGCGGACGCGCTCCATGGAAACGATCCAGTCGTTGCAGGATATCGAATTCAAAGTATTTTCGCAGTGGGGTGAAGACGGAATTATCGATTGGCTGATCGAGCGTGCTGCGATCCCTGCCCACTTGCATACTTTTATCGAGTTTGGGGTAGAGACCTACCGCGAAGCGAACACGCGGTTTTTGTTGGAGAACCGTAACTGGCGAGGTCTTGTCATGGACGGAGACCCTGCACTGGCTGACCATCTTAAAAAAGGCGCTCTTTTCTGGCGATATGATCTCACGGCGAAATCTGCATTTATCACCCGGGAAAATATCAACGACCTGATTGCCGAAGCTGGATTCTCGGGAGAAGTGGGACTTCTCAGCATCGATGTTGATGGCAATGACTATTGGATATGGGAAGCTATTGACGTAGTTCAGCCAGTGATCTGCGTTTGCGAGTACAACGCCGTATTTGGGGATTTACATGCTGTCACTGTTCCCTATGACCCGGCGTTTATGTGTAGCCAGAGTCATTTCAGCCATCTCTATTTCGGTGCCTCGATCGCTGCTCTGCGGTCCCTGGCGGCACGTAAAGGGTACAGGTTTCTTGGAACGACGCTGGCGGCAAATGACGCATTTTTCATTCGCGAGGACTATGCGCAGCGCCTGGACACAGCTTTAGTGAATCGTGCAGCGCTGCCCTCAAAAGCCCGCAGTTCAAGAGACAGATCAGGCAACCTGTCATATGCAGGAGGACTTGAGCGCTTCAGGATAATTTCGGATTTGCCTGTGGTCGAAACAGAAACAGGAGAGACGAAGGCTTTAGGCGAACTTGGACATGTATACAGTAAGGAGTGGCTGGAGCAGATCGTCTAAAGTCAGTCGTGCAGAGAGCGAGTCCACGCCAGCGCAGTCTTCCAGAGAGATTGATGGACGGAAGCAATGGTCATGACCCGAAGATTCCAACTTAGGGGGTGGACCAGAAGGTGTTTGCAGTCTGTAGCCATGCCTGCGACATCAGCCAGTGGCCAGCGTAGGTGGGATGAATGCCGTCCCAGCTCCAGTGGTCTGCTGGCGCCTTTTTCGATGCGGCGTCAAAGACATCCTGGTACCTGACAAGGGGAAGATGGTACTTTGCTGCGAGCTTCTCCACGACGGCTTGTCGTTTCTTTACCTCCGCCAGTTCTGCTGCGTAGTTGACCTGATGCTTGCCGACTGGAAGTAAGAATGGTTGGCCGAGCACGATTTTTACGTGCGGCAGATCGGCGATCGTCTGCGCCAGTAGTTGATCATAGGTTTGCTCGTACTCCTCGACGGTCTCAGCTTTTGGGCCGGCGGAGAGGGTATCGTTTATCCCAACTAAAATACTGAGCACGTCTGGCTTGAGTGCAAGCGTATCGGACTGCCAACGAGCGGCAAGATCCAAAATACGATCTCCACTGATGCCCCGGTTCATGAAGTTGAGATGTCGTTCCGGATATTGCGCACCGACCATCGCCGCCAGGATGTAGGCATAGTCCTGGCCCATGATGTGGTTGTAATCTTCCCCTTTGCGCCATCGTCCTCCGTCTGTGATGGAATCGCCCTGGAAGATGACCACATCATTCTGATGAAGGAACGGGAGCGGCGCCTGTCCCCAGAAGGGCATGGCATTCAATAACAGCAGTAACGTGATTCTTGAAAACATCTTCATCGTGGCTGCTTCCAAAAAACAGGCCGCTCGATTTCGGTCTGGTTGTCTGTCTGTGCGTCGTTCGAGCCTCGCACGCTAAAGAGTCCTCATCGCGATAACACTTACGTTTCCGTCCGGGGCGCGTGCAGGCAAGTCGATGCGCAATCCACTCTCGGTCTGATTGAACTTTAGCGGCTGGCCATTGGCAAGCAGGTGTGCTGAGAGAATCTTCGGATCGACGCCTTTCATCTCAAGCGAAGATGCGGGCCAATCGAAGACGTGGACGAAGATCGTACCGCCTTTTGCTGTGGTGCGGACGCCTTTGACTCCCTGTACTGGGCCGTAGGTTGTTCCGTAGATGGAGTCACCGTTGATGGCGAGCCAGTCTCCGATAGCGCGTAGACGCTCCTGAAACTCCGGCTGAATGACTCCGTCGGGCTGAGGCCCTACGTTGAGGAGGAAGTTGCCACCCCGGCTCGCTACTTCGACCAGACTGCGAATCAGAAAATCAGCAGACTTGTAGTTGAGGTCGTGCTTGTTATAGGCCCAGGTGTCGTTGATGGTCATGCAGGTCTCCCAAAGCTGGAAGTCCTCGGGCCTTGGAACGGCGGTTGCTACGAGCTTGTTCTGCACGCTGGGATCGATGCCGGTGACCACGACGTTGCGTGTAGGAATGGCGTTGGGGATGAACTGTTCAGGAGTCTGAAAGTCTCCGGGCACGCCGATGCGATCGTTGACCAGTGTGCGTGGCTGTAGCCGATGAATGAGATCGAGGACATGGGTGCCGTTGTATTTTCTCTGATTGTTGAGACCATCGAACCAGATCAGTGCAGCCGGGCCGTAACGAGTTAGCAGTTCGGTGAGCTGGAGTTCCATGTAATCGAGGTAGAGTGGCCACTCGGGGCGATCCGGCTCGCCCTCCCAATTCTCTTTGGCGAGCTTTGAGGTGTCGCGAAAGTCGGGATGATAGAGGTCGGGGGGAGAGTAGTAGAAGCCCAGCGGCATATCAGAGTGTTTTGCCGCGGCGACAAGTTGCGCGACGATGTCCTTGCCGTACGGGGTATTGGTTATTTTGTGTTTTGTGTAAGCCGAGTCGAACATGCAGAAGCCGTCGTGATGCTTGGTGGTGAAGACCATGTATTTCTGGCCGGCGCTGCGAGCCAGGTCGACGAAGGCCTGAGGGTCGAATTTTGTGGGGTTGAAGCGTGCAGGCAGGGCACGGTATTCGGCTTCGGTAATTCCGCCGGGCGTGGGCCGCATGATGGGCCATGAGGCTTCAACGCTGGCGAGTGAATAGGGTCCCCAGTGGATGAACATCCCGAATTTGGCGTTCCGGTACCAGGCGGTGCGCTCCTCCTCGAGTAGGGAAGCGAAGGCCGCGCTCGGCAAGAGAGGGGCGGCGGAGGCGGCGAGAGCCATTTGTAGAAATTGCCTGCGGGGATAGGTATAAGCGCTCATATGGGTGGAAACCATAAGGCCCGTAGGGTGGTACTGTCAAGGATCATTCTCAATATTTCTAATATTTATAGATATATTCAGCGCAATTGACATTGCAGGTTCGGTAAGGCTATGGTGAAGGCGCTTGAAATTTAAGCGCTCAAAAATATGCCAACTCTTTCCTCTTTAGCGACAGATGGACTGGTAAAGACCGACTTGGCCGAACGACTGCGGCGGGAGATCGTCGAAGGCTCTCTGGCCCCCGGTGAACGTATTGTCGAAGGCAAGTGGGGAGCGAAGTTTGGTGTAGCGCAGGGCTCCATCCGCGAGGCGATCAATATTCTGGCGCGGGATGGTTTCATCACCAAGGAGTCGGGACGCAGCGCACGTGTGATTAATCTGAGCGAAGAGGATGTGGCGCACCTCTACGATCTTCGCGGTGCGATCGAAGGGCTGGCTGCGCGTCTTGCCGCGGCTCTCCAACCGGATTTAGGCAAGTTGCAGACTGCGGTACAGAAGATGCGGGAGGCCGCTGCCGCAGGGAATCGCGAGCAACTGATGGACTTCGATCTGCAGTTTCATCTGGAGCTTTGCAGGCTGTCGCAGAACCCTTACATTATTGAGCACGCGCGTCGCATTCTGCTACCGTTCTTCGCATTTGTGCGCATGCGTGTGACCACCAGCGGCCAGACAACGACCGTGTGGGACAAGGACCTGGAGGCGCACCAGCGGATTGTGGATCTGCTCCGCGAAGGTGAGGGTGAGGTTGCCGAGCACTATGTGAAAAGGGCGATGGCGCGATTTGCTAAGGCGGCCTACGGCCAATGGGAGAGACGAGACTGATGGCGGATGAGTTGACAGGGAAGGTCATCGTTTTGACGGGCGGTGCGGATGGAATTGGCCGCGAGTGCGCACTGGCATATGTACGCGAGGGAGCAACGGTCGCGATTCTTGACCGTAACTTTACCGCTGCACAGCATACGGCGGGTGAACTGGGTGGTGGGTGCATCGCACTGGGTGCTGACGTCAGTGATGGTGAGTCAGTGCGGATCGCACTGGCAGCAGTGACCGAACGATTCGGACGCATTGATGCCGTCCACAACAACGCGGGTATATCGAGTCCATCGCGGCCGCTTCACGAGACCACGGAGCAGGAATGGGACGATATGCAGCGAACCAATGTGAAGTCGGTTTATTGGACGACACGGTTTGCCTTTGAAGCGCTGAAGACAAGCAAGGGCTGCATTCTGAATACGGCGAGCATGGTGGGCTTGATTGGGCAGGCCGATCATGCTGCCTATGTTGCAAGCAAGGGCGCGATGATCTCGTTGACCAAGGCGCTGGCAGTGGACTATGCGGGGTATTCGATTCGGGTGAATGCAATTTGTCCGGCCGGTGTATGGACACCGATGTTGGAGCGATGGTGTGCGGAGCAACAGGAGCCGGACAGCATTCGGCGATACCTGGATGAGATTCATCTACTGGGCGCTTGCCCGCACGGTGATGTAATCGCGGACGCAGCGGTATTTTTGCTCTCCGCCAAGGCGCGATTTATGACAGGGTGCATTCTGCCCGTGAGCGGCGGAGCTGAGCTGGGTTACAGACGATAGCAGACGGGAGAGGTGATGCCGACTTACACGATCAAAAAGATTGCGACGCGCGATGCGAGATACAAGCTGCCCGCAGGGGCTGGTACGGATGCTGTGCATACAAATCCGGAGTACTGTTTTGCAGTGACATTGCTGGAGAGCGATCACGATCTTTTTGGGACAGGAATCGCGCTTACCCTGGGAGAGGGAAACCGGCTGGTATGTGAAGCCATCGAGATGCTGGCGCGGCCTCTTGCGGGCCTGGAGATCGAAACGCTGATGGCTGACTTTGGCAGTATGGCGCGGCGGCTCGCCAATGATCCGAGCCTGCGCTGGCTGGGTCCACATAAGGGGGTCGTCCATCTGGCGCTGGCGTCGATCACGAACGCCTGCTTCGATCTGTGGGCCAAGAGCCGGGGCGTGCCGCTGTGGAAGCTACTGCTGGACCTGACGCCCGAAGAGGTTGTCCGGCTGCTGGACCTGAGCTATCTGGAAGATGAGATGTCTCCACAGGATGCGATCGAACTGCTGCGGGGGAAGCTGGCAAGTCGTCCTGAGAGAGAACATATTCTGGCGACGGGCTATCCCGGGTACGACACGTCGGTAGGATGGATGGCGTATGACGACATGAAGGTGCGTGAGTTGACGATGCGGGCGCTCGATCAGGGTTTTACCGCGTTCAAGCTCAAGGTTGGTTCCGACGACGCCGAGCGTGACCTGCGTCGCGCATCCATGCTGCGTGAGTGTGTGGGCGACGCGGGAACACTGATGTTCGATGCGAATCAATGCTGGTCCCTTCCTGTGGCGCTTCGCCGTTGCCGGGAACTGGCAAAGATGAAGCCGTTCTGGATTGAAGAGCCGACCCATCCCGACGATGTGCAGGCACATGCCGTGCTCGCAAATGCAATCGCGCCGGTAAAGATTGCAACGGGAGAGCATATACCCAACCGCGTCGTCTTCAAGAATTTCATGCAGTCCTCGGCCTTGCATTATGTACAGGCGGACTGCACGCGACTGGCCGGGGTCAGTGAGTTTCTTGCGGTGAGCCTGATGGCGAAGAAGTTCGGCCTGCCTGTTGTGCCGCATGTGGGCGATATGGGCCAACTGCATCAACATCTGGTACTGTTCAACCACATCGCGATGGATCACGATGCGCTGTTGCTGGAACACATTCCGCATCTGCGTTCCCACTTTGTATCGCCTGCCGAGGTGAGCGGTGGAGTGTACACGACGCCACAGGAGCCGGGTGCTTCCTGTGATCTGAAATTGATCTCACCGGGCAAAGCTAAGTGACCGCAGAACTCTTCTATGGCGTTGCGCTGACGATGATTGCCGGTCTGATGGCGGGCAACTGCATGTTGCCTATGAAGTTCACACGATCATGGAAGTGGGAGAATATCTGGCTGGTGTTCAGCGTCGTCTCTCTCGTGATCCTGCCGTGGGCGCTGGGTTTTGTTCTCGTCGACCACATGCTGGAGATCTATCGCGGGTTGGGTATTGGAAAGCTGGCGCTTCCGCTGCTACTCGGCGCGGGCTGGGGAGTAGCGCAGATCTTGTTTGGCATCTCGGTGAATCGCCTGGGGCTAGGTGTGGCCTACGCGATCATCGTGGGGTTGGGCGCTGTATTGGGAACGCTGGTTCCGCTGCTGATACAGCAGAGCGCTGTCACGATCGGGCACGCTGCTTATTTCATCGCAAGTGGCGTCGTGATCATGGTGGCGGGGGTGTTCTTTACAGGGTGGGGAGGGCAGGTCCGAGAGCGCGCATCAAAGGTTGCGGCTGCCGTGAGCAGCAGCCCATCGCGACAGGGGTATGCTGCGGCAGTGCTGCTCGCCGTGGTCTGCGGCATCATGGCGCCGATGCTGAACTACTCATTCGTATTTGGTCAGGACATCGCCAAGGAGGCGGTCCGACTTGGCGTTTCTCCGCTGCACGCGGGCTACGCGGTGTGGCCCATTGGGCTTACGGGAGGCTTTGTTCCAAACATCGCGTACTGTCTCTACCTGTTGCGGAAGAACGGGACGTGGAGGACATTCCAGTTGGCCAGGGGAGATTGGTTCTGGGCCTCTTTGATGGCGGTGCTGTGGATGGGATCGATGGCGCTGTACGGCATGAGCGCGAGCTATCTTGGCACCTTTGGAACTTCAATCGGCTGGGGACTGTTCCAGATCTTCATGATCATGACGGCTACGTTGTCGGGAGTGTTGACCGGCGAATGGAAGCGCGCGCCTCGGCGTGCAACCGCCCTGCTGGGAGTGGGACTTGCGTGCCTTACAGGTGCCACGATCCTGCTGGCTCTTGGCAATCGTTAGGCACCATGCGCTCGCGCAAGGTTGCATCTATTGAAGTCTGCACTCACTCCGCAATGTTCTCGGTATACATCACGCGGTCTTGTTGGCGAATCGCGTATGGCAACTGTTATTTCTGCTGTGAGTCAAGTATCTGGAGAGCGCGAATGATCTCTGGATCAGAGGGTGCAAGCTTTTGTGCAGCCAGCAACTGGGTACGTCCATTTTCCAACTCGCCGGACCGGCAGTAGATGAGTCCCAGGTCCTTGTGCAGCAAGGGCAGCGCGCTACAGTCTTTGCAGAGCGCGATCCCTTCCTTCAACTGGGCGATTGCCTGTGGCCAGTCGTGGGCGGCGGCCGACGCCAGAGCAAAGTTGCCCAGAGTCTCGGCGCGATCCATGATGTGCTTCTGTGTCTGCAGGGTATCGAATTTAGCTTGCAGGCGCTTCGCTTCCGCAGGGTCAGATTTGGTGAGCAGGCGGGCGAGGTTATACAGAGCTTCGCCATAATCGGGCTGGATCTCTATCGCTTTGCGCCACTGCTCCACCGCTCCGGCGGAGTCCCCTTTGTGCAGCAGTTCGCGACCCAGCATATATCGTGCATCGGCATAGTCGGGTTTTAAGGTGACGGCTTTGGAGAACTGCTGGATGGCTTCGTCAGTATTGCCTGATTGCCTGGCTAATAGACCCAGCAGATACCAGGAATCGGTTGCGTTCGGATCGAGCTTCGTCGCCGTCTCCAACTCGGGCTTTGCTTCTTGACCACGCTGGAGATCGAGCAGAACCCTGCCTCGGTTGTAATGGGTGATGGCGCTGTCAGGAGCGAGGCGAACAGCCTCAGAGAACTCTGCCAAAGCTTCATTCAGATTGAACTGATCGGCCAGGGCGATGCCAAGATTCAAATGGGCATCCGCAGCTTTAGGGTCCAGTTCGATCACCTTGCGGAAGGAGGCGATCGCTTCGGCATGGCGGTTCATGCGGGTTAAGACCATGGCATCCGCAGTGAGTGCGGAGGTGTTGTCGGGCTTGAGTTGCAGGGCGTGGCGCAACTGCTCATCCGCCTCTGAAAAGCGCGCCTGGCTTGCGAGCACCAAACCAAGATTTATAAAAGCCTGGGCATATTGGGGATTGTTTTCGGTGGCCTGTCGGAACAACTGCTCGGCTTTCTGATTCTCGCCCTGCTGGCCATACAGGACGCCCAGATTGCTCTGCGCTTCGGCATACTGCGGGTCCAACGAGATGGCGAGCTTCAGCTGTTGCTCGGCCTGTGCCATCTGCCCCGCTTGTAGATCGAGCAGTCCGAGCTGATTGTGGGCTGGGGCGAAGGAGGCGTCCAGTGCAATCGACTTCATCAGCGCGTCGCGCTCTGCGGCGAGATCTCCAGCCCGATCCAGAGCCAGGGCAAAGTCATAGTGGGTGCGTGCGTTGTTCGGGTCGTCAGAGAGGGCCTCCCGGTAGAGGTCGATGGCTTTTTGTACGTCGCCTGACACCAAATATTGATTGGCCTGATTGACCTTCACGCCTGCGACATCCTGCTTTACGGTTTGAGCCTTCTTCTCCTGGAAGACCTTCAGCTCCTGGCTTGCCTGCTCCTTCCTTCCTAGAGAGCGCAGTACGGTCGAGAGCTGAAACTGTGCCTCCGTGGAACTGGGATTGATCTGCAGCGCCTTTTCGAATTGTTGCCTGGCTTGCTCCGGCTTTCCAAGCTTGGCAAGAACAAAGCCAAGATCGTAACGTGCGTCATAGTGGTTTGGTTCAAGCGCCACGGCCTTCGTCAGCAATCCTTCCGCTTCGGCATATTTGCCCATGCCTCGCTCAATTGCGCCCATAAGATAGAGGGCTTCAAAGTCGTGTGGCTTGCGGTGGAGGTAGTCTTGAGCCAACGGCAGGGCAACATCGAACTGCGCGAGGATGATCAGCGCTTTGGCGTACGAGGTGCGAGCAACGTCATCGCTCGGATCAAGCTGCAGCGCCTTCCGAAACTCTTCGGCGGCGTCGCGGTAGCGGCTCTGCTGGGTATAGATAATGCCAAGATTGACGTGTGCCTGTGCGTAGTCGGGATGTTCTTTCACGATTGCAGATAGAGTCTGCTCCGCTTCGCTGGTCTTTCCGTCGTTGGAGTAGGCGATGGCAAGATTGAGGGCCAATACTTCGTCCGGTGGAGCGTCCTTAAGGGCAGCGATGGCAGCCGAGTATCTCTTCTCCGCAATGAGTGCCTTGGTCAGGCCGTCCAAGGCTGGAACCGATTTTGGATCGGTGTTCAGCACAGATCTGAATACATCGACGGCGGCAGCTGGTTGGTTCGCCTGATTGAGTGCGACCCCAAGTGCAATCTGAATTCTTGGTGTTGCGGGCTTGAGAACAGATGCGGCGCGAAGCTCCCGCACTGCTTGTGCGGCGTCACCATGTTGCAGCAGGGCGATGGCGAGATCGTAGTGGGCCTCCCATGATTGTGGAGCAAGGCGAAGCGCGGAGCGGAAGGCGGGGATGGCGCATGCCAGCTGCTCTTGTTGCCCGAAATAAGCGCCGAGCGCATCGTAGGCCCCAGCGGTGGGGTGGGTCGCGATGGCTCGCTCCAACTCCGCTGGGCCTTTGCAGTGTGAAGAAACGGGCTGTGATAAGGCGATCCCGCAGCAGCTCACGAGGGCGACGGCTGACCAGGCAACCCGGAGAGATATCAGGCGAAAAATCATTGCTGCAAGCATACCTGCCCTTTGTGATTCTGCGCGACTGCTGTTGGCTCGGAGTCTGGACCCGGTCCAACCGACGGTCGGCGGAGATCGAGGAAGTTTTTGCGACACCATTCGCGAGGCTCGCTTACGCCTCCCCTATTGCTGGCAAGGTTTGCCGTCAGCGCCGGTATTTTGAGGATGCTAAAATCCGCGAGGTGATCAGGAATCGTTTTTTTGCTCGTCCTGCCCGTCCTTTTACTGTCTTGTTGTGTGCCGTAATGCTGTGGGGATGCACGAGTAATGTAGCTCATGCGCAGGGCATGGGAATGGCGACAGGCAACGGGAAGGCAGCCCCGGCCAAGCCGTTGCCACCAGGCATGAAAGCTCCTGTCGTTCACTACGTCGACATTGCGGCTCAGGCCGGACTGAAAGACGTCAACGTGTCCGGCGCAGACAAAGATAAACAGTACATTATTGAGACTACGGGCACCGGCGTCGCGATCATCGACTATGACAACGATGGTCTCCCGGACCTGTTTGTAGTCAACGGAGGGAAGCTCGATGGCAGTTCGGGTGCACCGTACCATCTCTACCATAATCTTGGTGGGTTGAAGTTTGAAGATGTGACGACGGGATCTGGATTGACGCACACGGGCTGGGGTCAGGGAGTCTGCGCGGGCGATGCGGACAATAGCGGTAAGGTCGATTTGTTTGTTACAGCGTGGGGGCAGAACGCTTTCTTCCATAATCTGGGTAATGGCAAGTTTCGCGACGAGGCGAAAGAGCGGGGATTGACGACTGCGCAGCGGCGCTGGAGTACGGGTTGCGCTTTTGTGGACTTCAATCGCGACGGCTTTCTCGATCTGGTTGTGGCTCACTATGTCGAATTCGATCCAGCGAAAACTCCGCGGCCGGGAGACAAGTCCAGTTGCCAATGGAAGGGTCTGCCGGTGTTGTGCGGGCCTCGCGGGTTGCCAGCTGAGACGATCTCACTCTACGAGAACGATGGGCATGGTCATTTCAGTGACGTTTCCGACAAGATGCATATAACGACCCCGAAAAATTACTACGGCTTCACCCCCCTGACGGGAGATTTTGATAACGATGGCTGGCCGGATATTTATGTGTCCTGCGACTCGACGGCTAACCTCTATTACCACAATCTGAAAGGGAAGGGCTTTGAAGAGATCGGCGGCGTGTCCGGTGTGGCTTATAACGAAGATGGACGCGAACAGGCTGGCATGGGAGTGAGCGCGGGTGACTATAACCACGATGGTCTGTTGGATATTTTTAAAACCAACTTCGCAGACGACACGCACACTCTCTACAAGAACGACGGCAACAACAACTTCGAAGATGCGACGATCGACACAGGACTTGCAGTCAATACGCGCTATCTGGGGTGGGGAACTGCGTTTCTCGACTTCGATAATGATGGCTGGCCGGACCTGATTGTCGCCAATGGACACGTCTATCCGAAAGTGGAAGACGGACAAACGGGGGAACACTTTAAACAGCGCCGGCTCCTTTACTGGAACCGGGGCGATGGCCAGTTTTTCGATTTGTCCGGTGCAGCCGGTCCGGGAATATCCGACGAGCACTCGTCGCGAGGTCTTGCGATTGGAGACCTCGACAATGACGGCGAGCAGGAGATCGTGATCGTGAATATGGGAGAGGTGCCCACGCTGCTCAAGAATACGGCTCTGGTCAGTGGGCATTCGCTGACGGTACGCGTTCTCACCTCGACAGGCCGAGATGCAATGGGTGCACGCGTTACGTTGAGTGCAGGTGGCCAGAAGCAAGTCGATGAGGTTCGTAGCGGCGGGTCATTTATGTCGCAGAGCGACCTGCGTCTCCACTTCGGCCTGGGTAAGTCTTCAGCGGCAGAGTTGACGGTTCGCTGGCT
Source organism: Edaphobacter paludis (assembly GCF_039993895.1). NCBI lineage: Bacteria > Pseudomonadati > Acidobacteriota > Terriglobia > Terriglobales > Acidobacteriaceae > Edaphobacter > Edaphobacter paludis. The sequence continues at coordinate 3,378,535 of NZ_CP121194.1, read as the reverse complement.
CAGCGGCAAGACGGAAAGTTTTCCGAAGATCGAGGCTGGACAGGTCGTGACTATTCAAGAAGGCAAGGGCATCGTCCACAAGCAGCCTTTTACGAACTCAGAAAAATAGAAATTTCCAACTCACTTTGAAACAGACTGGTCATAGCCCTTGCGCACTGGCGGCGGCGTTTCACGGGTCAATGCGGCGTATTTTTCTGCCAGTTCCGTCTCGCCGAGTCTTCGGTAAATCTGCTCCAACAGTACATAGATTTGTAGATCGATGATGCCGCCGGTCTGGTCGGTAATACTGGCGGCCTTTTCGGCGTCGGTTCGCGCCTGGGCGTAGTTGCCCAGTCGTGCGTTGACCTTCGCACGGTCGTACCATGTGGCTCGGAAGGTGGGAACGAGGTCCACGGCGCGATCCAGATGCTGCTTGCTTTCGGCGAGCTGGTTTCGCTTGGCGAGAAATCGGCCGTAGTTGTAATCGAGAAACGCATCGAAATGAGGTCCTTCGTGGTTGACCGCCAGGCCTTTTTTGTAGGCGTCGTCGGCGCGGTCCTCCTGGCCAAGCGGCTCGAGATTCAGCGCGAGATAGTCCCACGCAGGCGCGTACTCCGGATCGAGATCGACGACCTTCTGAAAGGTCAGGACTGCATCTGCTGGGCGCTTCGCGCGATCATATAAAGTCCCGAGCTGGAACTGGGCGTCGGCATTGCCGGGATCCAGTTCGCAAGATCTCTTCAAAAGTGTCAGGCCGATTTGTGCCTGCCCCTTCATATCCAGAATCTGCCCACGCACGGCGAGAGCCGCAGGATTGGCGGGCTCATTGTTGAGCGCTGCGGCGGAGAGATCGTCGGCCTGCTGGTATTGCGCCTGGTCGATCAGGAAACGCGCAAAGTATGCCATGCCGGCGGCATCGCCTGGGACGATTGCGAGATAGCGCGTGAATAGGTCCTGTGCCTCCGAGGTAGAACCCTGGGCCGCGGCGATCCGCGCACGCATCAACGTGAGCTGGGGGCATGCTGGATACATTGTCGTGAGCGGTGCGAGTGTGTTCTGCGCTGCCTCCACTGCGTTACGCCCGAGATCGTCAGCAATCAATTTCAACTGTGTCTCTGCCCCGATGCAGCCATCTGCGTGAGCAACTGGCGCAACAGCCGCGATGCAGAGAACGCAGATCCAGAATGCCTTCATGACGCACCCTCGGTCACTTTCAATATTCGGTCAGCCTTCACGTTATGCAGCACCTGGATGGTTCCGCTCGGCCAATGCAGTTCAATTTCCTTTACAACCTTGTCGTGGCCGAGGCCGAAGTGAACCCGCTTGTCGGAAGAGCTTGCATAACTTCCGGCCGTCGTCACCTCGTTGTATTGCACAGCTCCAGAGGCAGAGGTGAGCTTGATCTGCGTGCCGATACCGTCACGATTACTCTTGACGCCGATAGTCTGGATCGTCAGCCAATGATTGGTGTTTGGTGAGGTGTTGTAAAGGAGCTCGGCGGGGCTCCCAATGGCGGAGACCACGACATCGATTTTGCCGTCGTTGTTTAAATCTCCGAAGGCAGAGCCTCGATGGGCTGCGCGTACCGTCATCGCTGCGCCTGCTTGTGCGCTCACGTCCTGAAAGGTGCCATTTTGCAGGTTGAGGAAGATGGCGTTCGCCTGGCGATAATGCTGCTGCGGATCGAGATCGGCGTTTTCACTTACATGCGAGTTTGCGCTGAAGAGGTCCTTGAATCCATCGTTGTTCAGGTCGTAGATGCCTGCACCCCAACCGCTCATCTTGTAGGTTATGAACCCTATTCTTGCGGGGTACGTGTCCATGCTGAAGAGCCCGCTGCCCTCGTTTCGATAGAGGGGAAAAGTCTCACCGCCGAGCGCCGTGATGAACAGGCCGGGATGGTTGTCATTACGGTAGTCACGAAAGTCGACCCCCATACTCGAAACCGGAATGCCATCCTCGGTGTAGGCCACGCCAGCCTCTACGCCTACTTCGTCGAAGCCTTTGCCTTGGCGATTTCGGAACAGGAAGTTTCGTTGGTTATCGTTCGCGACGAATATATCCATCCATCCATCGCCGTTGAAATCGGCAATGGCAACGCCCATGCCCTTGCCGATCTCAGTGGCAATGCCAGTCGCTGCGGAGACGTCAGTGAAAGTGCCGTCTCCGTTGTTGTGATAGAGCAGGTTCGGTTCGCCAGGATAGAGCGAGGGGGGACAAGATAATCGCTTGCCGGGTTCGCCGCAGACCTTGGATGTCTCCGGCGTCCAATCCAGATAATTCGTCACGAACAGATCGAGCAGGCCATCGTTGTCGTAATCGACCCAAGCTGCGGAGACTGCAAGCAGTTTCTTGCCGCCAGGGCCGATGCCGGTAACTCCGGCGTGTTCGGTTACATCCGTATAGGTGCCGTCGTGATTGTTGTGATACAGGATGTTCCGGTTAACTCCGGTGACATATAAATCCGTCCAGCCATCGTTGTCGAAGTCTGCGGCTGCCGCGCCGATGCTATAGCCGGCACCGCGCAGGCCTGCGCGATCCGTGACATCGGTGAATGTGCCGTCATGATTGTTGTGATAAAGCCGGTTGTAAAAGCCGGGGCCATCTTTGGCGAGCGTCGGAATCTGTGCTCCGTTGGTGAAGAAGATGTCGAGATACCCGTCGTTGTCATAGTCCAACAGTGCGACGCCGCCCGGAATGCTGTCGATGATCGGTTTGTCGCTGGTTGTCCCGTTGTTGAGAACGAAATCGACTCCTGAGTGCGGCTGGCGATTTTCAAAGCGAATCTCGTCCCCGCTCTGCGCGACAAGCCCTTGAGCGCAGAGGAGTAAGAGCAGGCCTGTTGGTACTAAAGGGAGCACTTTCTGGAAGAAAGCTCGCAAAGGATGGGACGCGATCATTATGGTGAAGGTTCTCCACGTGCGAGAGTCAGCATCTTTCGAATATAGGAATCCTGAGGAAAGATCTCCAAATAGTGTTCCATTGCAGCAAGAGCGTTTGTGTATTGTTTCATCGCGATGAGACGCGCCACCAGATTTCGCTGCAGTTGAGGATTGAATGGATCGAGCGCCGTTGCCTTCTGCAGGAGCGCAAGGCCTTCCTCCGGCTGGCCTAGCCTGGTCGTTGCCTCTGCAAGATCGCCGTACACCGTAGCTTGTTGTGACCCAAGCTTCACAGCACGCTGCAGATGATCGACTGCCTCCGGCAATTTGCCACTCTTCAAGTCTCTACGGCCAAGGGCGGCCTGCACCAAGGCGCTGTCCGGGGCTGTCTGCTCAAGTTGCGTCAATACCTTCAAATAGGGGGCAACGTACTCCGGCCTGGTGGCGGCCAGTTCGCCGTAGGCCTGCAATAACGTGAGCGGCGGAACCACATCTTCTTTGCTTCCGGGAACGGGATCGAGATGAATCAGATCGGGCAATGCCGCCGTGGTCTGATGGAAGGCGCTCTCAGGAAAGCTTTCGTCCGAGCGAGCCAGAATGCGGTGGTTGGTAATGCTTGAATGCGAAATCACTTGCACATCGCGCTTTGGCATGTGGCACCCGATGCAATTGTCTGCAGGCGTCGTGCGTTGTCGTGCGACATTGGGGAGCGTGCAACTCTGTTGTGTGTGGCAGGTCATACACTTTGCGTTGAAGTAAGCTGGCGCCTCCGCCTGAGTGGGCTCAACGTGAGGATTGTGGCAGGTGATGCATCCCATGCGTCCGCCGCTGGACCGATAGCATTTGCTCAACGTCATTGAATAGAAGTGTTCCAGGTGATCGGCCTGCGGAGGCGATGCCTTGTCGGGTGGAACCATCAGGATAGAGAGAACATGATCCAGTGGTGTTCCGGGCCTGAAGTCCTGATATGTCTTGCCCTCTTGAAATACTCGTATATTGCCGGTCTGGTGACAGGACATACAGATGTTGTTCGCTAAATCCATGCTGAGGTCCGCGGGATTGACGATCATGCTTCCGTTGTCAGAGTTGTCTCCTGAATCCATTGCGTGAATGTGAGCAGCTCCCGGCCCGTGACAGTTTTCACAGCCAACGGCCACCTGAGTAAACGGCGGGGTCTCAAACTTCCCGTTTGTTTCGGGAACTGGCCGGGGACGACCGCTGTGGCAAGAGATGCATCCAGCCAGGATGGGGCGATTAAATCCGTAGTCTCCGAACTCGTACCCGGGGGATGGCCCCCATGTGCCGGTTTTCGAATAAAAAGATAACGGCGCCTGAAACAGGTAGTGGTCTCGCTCCGCCAGTGCTCCTAACCCGTTGGCTCCAGCTCCTATGATCCAGTCCAGCTTCTGCGTGTTGCGAAATATTTCCTTCCCTTGTGCATCCGTCTGGTATTCGCTTTGGTACAGCTTTCCGTCTCGGGCATGGACTTCAAAGTGCCGGTCCAGTTTCGCGTCGTAGAGGTCGGCAGAGGTGTGCAATGTCTGCAGCAATTCCGGTGTGATCCGAGACATGGAGCGGCCCATGCTGGTTTTGGAAAACTGCCTGTAGATCCCAAGGTGGCAACGAGAACAACTTGCCGATCCGACATAGCCCTCGCGGTTTGGAACTGTGACCAATAGATTTGGAGCCACGCTGGCGATCGCTTTCTGCGCTTGCCCGAAGCCATCCAGGACAAGCAGGGTCGCGAACAGGCCGCACAAGACCCATTGGGTATACCTCGCTCGCGCGCGTCGTTGAGTTTTCATGGCCCTCATATCGGTTCGTTTCCTTATGCAGCTTCGAACCCCAGTATGCTTTCACAACACTCTACATCGATCTGATCCTCTGAAGCGGCAGCCTGCACCTGGAGTTTCCTCGCAGAAATCAAGGGTGAGACGAAGAAAAATGGAGAGGAGTTCGGACTCCACCCCACGGTGGATTTTTTTCTTCATCAAAAAGTGTTTTTATCCTTGACATTGATTACGACCGACAGCTACAAAGTGTCGATCAAAGTAAACGTAGAAGTAAAAGGCCGGGATTGTGGAGGCCGATTGCTTTCGGGCCTCGGATACCAAGTAAGCAGATCTGAAAGACTTTTGGAGGCGGACATGAAATGTATTGGAAATAAAGCGCTTAGGGTTGCCACTCTATCAATATTTGCCGTTCTGCTGCTAACCGTTCCGATGATTGCACAACTTTCGACCGCTGCACTGAATGGAGTGGTTCGCGACCAGACCGCCGCCGTAGTGCCTGGCGCAAAGATCTCGCTGACCGCGGTGGATACCTCGGTGGTTCTCACCAGCGTGACTAACAGTGCCGGCGAATATGTCTTCACGAGCCTCACGCCCGGCAGGTACACGGTTGAAGCGTCCGCAGCGGGCTTCAGCCTGAAGAAAGTCTCGCAGTTCGTGCTGGCCGTCGGCCAGACAGGAACGATCGATTTTGCCTTGTCCGTCGGCTCGGAGAGCACGGTCGTTACCGTTGAGGCAGAGGGACAGCAATTGGATGCGACCAGTTCCAACCTCGGGACCGTGCTTGCGACCAAGCAGGTCAATGATCTGCCGACCAACGGCCGCAACTTCACAGCACTGCTTTCGCTTACCCCCGGCGTTGTGCCCGTCAGCACCGGCCAAAACAATGGCATGGGTGGCGGCGGATTTTCCGCGCCTGTCGCAGAGGGCGCGGCGTTCACCTTTCCCGCAATCAACGGACAGACGAACCGGAGCAACTTCTTCCTGACCGATGGTCTCAATAATTTTGGGAGCCTTCTGAGCACCTACGCAGTTCCTCCCATCATCGATGCCATTCAAGAGGTCAAAGTCGTATCCCACACTGACAGCGCAGAATATGGGTCAGTCCTAGGCGGAGTCGTCAACGTCGTCAGCAAATCCGGCACTAACGTTTTCCACGGCTCGGCTTGGGAGTACTTCCGCAATGAAGCCCTCGATGCCCGTCCATACTTCCTCCCGGCCAGCAGCACGAAGCCAACCTATCATCAGAACCAATTTGGTGGAGCGGTCGGCGGCCCCGTCTGGATTCCGAAGCTCTACAACGGGAAGGACAAGACATTTTTCTTCGTTGCCTACCAGGCTTTTCGATATAACGCCGCCAGCAGCACGCTTCTGAAGGTCCCAACGGCGGCTCAATTGGCTGGCGATGAGAGCGGCGCACCTCAGATCTACGATCCGTACTCCACCACCAATACAGCACCTCCAGGGGCGCCCCCTGTCTACGTTCGTACACCCTTCCCGGGGAATCAGATACCGGCGAACAGGATCGATCAGCGCATGGTGGCGTACGCCAAGTTCGTCTATCCCACCGCTGGTTCGCCCATCGACAACAATGGTGACAACGCTATCGATACGACCCCGACGGTGCAAACCCAGAACGAGTTTACCGGCCGAATTGACCAGCACTTGTTCAAGAATGACTCTGCGTGGTTCCGTTACAGCATGATCAACAACGTGGTCAGCCACTCAGGCGGGCTTCCCGGGTTGAAGGGCGAAAATTCTGTCCCTGCTCGTAACTGGGGAGGCAGCTACGTGCATATCTTTAGCCCGGGCCTTATTCTGCAGATGCAGTACGCTCGAACAACTGTCCAATCGAACTCCACCAATCTCTGGAGCAAGTCGATCAGCGACATCTTCTCCACAGTCGGATTTACCAAAGCGTTTGCCGGCGGTTTCGCTGGGAATGGAGGTGGAAACCTGCTTCCATCTCTGGGGATCAATGGTTATGCGAGTGGTGGCGAGAGCATCAACCTTACGCCGAAAGCCACAGATAGCCATCAGGTCAGCGGCGTACTTACCAAGATCATAAGCAATCATGAGATCCATTTCGGGGGTGGCTTCATTAGCAATTCTTTCGCCAGCCCCCTCTCGCAGGTCAGCCAGACGTTTCTGGCACAGCAGACCGCGAGCCCAACGGCACCCCTGGATGCTAACGGCAAACCAGTAGCGACAGGTGATGCGTTGTCCTCCTTTTTGCTGGGCGTTCCGGACGGGGCCAACCGTCGCAATGTAAACGAAAAGACCCGGCCGGGTGGGGTGATGGACTTCTTCCTCCAGGATTCGTGGAAGGCGACCTCCAGGCTCACCATCAATGGGGGCCTTCGTTACGACTACTCCTTCCTTCCTCCGTATGGCACTAACGACACCATCGGTCAGCAGGGCGGAATCGAGACCGGCGACATGAACTTCGCAGATGGAACCTACGTCCTGCAGAAGCTTCCACCAACCTGTGCATCCAGAGGCTTCGCACCGTGCATTCCAGACGCCAGTGGTCAGCTTCCTGCTCATGTGGTCGTCGATCCGCGCGGCAAGATCGCTCACAACTTCACGGGCAACTGGGGGCCGCGCATCGGCGTTTCCTATCGCCTCGGAAATAAAACCGTCCTCCATGGTGGATTCGGTGTCGTATATGACAACTGGGCCGCCGTCTCCCAGATGGCGCAAAATATTGAAGGGTCCTGGCCTGACATCGGCCAGTTGATTAAGAACGGCCAGAACCAGCCGACGACTCCAGGAGCGACGTCCCCCACACCGACTATGACCGTGCAGGATCCGTTTGGTGGCGGAGGAAGTGGTCTGTTCCCAGCCGCTACCCCGTTCAACCAGGTGCAGTGGTTTTACGATCCGAACATCAAGAATGCATACTCGGAACAGTGGAACGTTGGTGTACAGCGCCAACTTACCTCCTCTACCGCAGTCACGGCCAACTATGTCGGGTCCACCTCTCATCGGGTGGTTGTAGGTGGCTACTACAACACTGCACTGACTCCAGGTCCGGGCGATCCGCAGGCACGGGCTCTCTACCCCTATATCGGGCCGACTTTCTACGACCGAAGCACCGGAACTGCTTCCTACAACGCAGCGCAGCTTCAGTTGGATAAGCGCTACTCGAATGGATTGTCCTACTCCGTCGGCTATACCTGGTCCAAGTCGATCAACGAAGGCGGTGACGGATGGTTCGGTGCAGAGGGCGGCTCGCCAGTCGATCCCTACCACCCAGGCGCATACGGCAGCCGCTCTGTGTCTGGTACCGATCTCACCCACGTCCTGACCGAAAACACGATCTTCCAGGTTCCGGTTGGTAAGGGACAACGCTGGTCCACGGGCAATGGCGTGGCGGACTACATCCTTGGAAATTGGCAGCTCAACAATTTCCTCACAGCCCGGTCAGGGCTCCCCTACACTCCCATCATCAGCAGTGACATCGCTAACACTGGGAACGTTGGCTGGTCTGGATATGAACATGCCAATCTTGTAGGTGATCCTCAAAAGAATGTTCCCAAGGGCTTTGGATTCAACCCCTCGGCCTACACGTCTCCAGCGCAATATACCTTTGGCACTGCCGGTCGAAACTCGCTACGTTCCGCGCGCTATATCAACATGGACGCGTCAATCTTCCGCCAGTTCCCCATACGGGGTGAACGACGATTCGAGTTTCGGCTTGAGACGTTCAACCTCTTCAACCACCCAACAATGGGTACTCCCAATAGCGACCTGAATAATGGAAGCAGCTTTGGGACGATTAACGGGACCGCAAGTACAGCGAGGCAATTGCAACTGGGTGGAAAATTCATCTTCTAGATCATTTTCGTTGCAGCTGGTGACCCACTCTCATCGCGAAGATGATAGTGGGTTACTAAATAGTCACAATTGATGAACTGGATACTCCAGTCGAAAGTAAGTAAACCTGTCAAGCTTGAGCTCCCGGCATCAATCGGTAACTTTGGCAGGGATTTATCCATGCGTGAGAGGGCTTTTTGCGATGCAGCGCTACGGAATGATGATTCATCTCAAGCCTGAAGCAGAAGAAGCTTATAAGCTTCATCACCATTCGGTGTGGCCTGAGATACTTAAAGTGATAAGAGAATGCAATATCTCTAATTATTCGATCTTCCTCAAAGATGGCATTCTCTTCAGCTATTTTGAATATCACGGACAAGACTTCGCAGTCGATATGGCAAGGATGGCGGCAGACCCGACAACCCGGGAGTGGTGGGCTCTTGTGGGTCCGATGCAGCAACCTCTCGCAAGCCGCGCAGAAGGTGAGTGGTGGGCCACTATGGAAGAAGTCTTCCATCAGGATTAGGAGCTTGTAGAAAAATGGTGCGTGCTGTTGCATCGCCTGGACGTGCACTCGACGCTAATTGTTGATAATTAGGGTTGAAAGCCGGAACCTGGTCGCACAATTCGAATGTAGTGGTCTGTGAACATTGCGTGGACCGCCGGAATCTCATACTTTGGCATGTGGCATGATGCGCAGCCGCTCTTACCTACCGTGCAGCCCGCCACCTGGGTGGAAGACGGTGACTCCCCCGTATTGGCATGGCACTTCAGGCATTTATCGTCGTATGCGGCCAGGTTGCGAACCAGTGGCTGGTGCGGATTGTGACACGCTACGCAGGTGATTCGCGGGTCGCCCTTTTCGCCCCAACATAGGCTACGTTGCAATCTATACGGTTGAAATCGCAGGTTCGTAATTCCCCTGTTGATGGATGGGAGCATTGCGACATCGGCGGAGGTTCGATGACAGGCGCCACAGAAATCAACCGAATCCATCGGCGACAAATTCTTTGCGCTGAAAATGGTTCCTTCTGCTGGTTCCGACAGGCCATTGTCCATGGCCGTCACATGCTTTTCGCCCGGCCCGTGACAAGCCTCACAGGTAAGCCCAAGAGTTGCGTGATCGGGATCGAATTTTCCTGATGTAGTGGATCCGGTTGTATGACACCCAAAGCATCGTGGCAACACATCTGCATCAATGGGGTCACCAAGTGCTTCCTCGATGTTGCCTGGAGTTGTTGCGGAGTGGCCGGTCGTGATTCCGAGCGCCATCAGGCTCGTATAGTAAGTGAGCCGACTCTCGAGGTATTGGTTATCGTGCTTTACCACGTAGGTTTGTGCTACTTCACCTGACCCAAACGCCCAGCCAACTGGCGCCGATATTGTCTGGGTGGCATCTGTAACCAGAAAGTTGGTCTCGTTCGGCTGGCGAGACAGAACGTAGTGGTAGCCCGGCTCGGAGAAGGAAAGTCGTTCGTGATGAGTGAGCAAAGGTGAGTTCGATGGCTGTCTCGTGGCTTGAAACATCGGAGTAGCTCGTTGGCTTGCCGCGATGCCTCCATGACACTTTGAGCAGGCATCTCCACCTACATAGTCCCTAGCCGCAGGCGCCCCGCTGGTTGGCCACCAGTTTGTTTCTTTCCATCTGGTTGGTGTGGCTTGGGAGAATTTCGTCGATGGATCTTGCGCATGCGCCGTACAAAGCAACAGAAGGACCAGGAATATTCTTAAGTGGAGTCGTTGAATTTTTCCGCCGCTTTTGATCGTCATACCGCTCCGCGCTTCGGGCTGTTTAAAGACCTGTCACCCAAACAAGTTGTCTTAGGAAGGTAGCCTCTAATTCAGTAATCAGTGACCACGCCATATTAACGTATCTCGCAGGTCTAGTACGTTGACAGTTATGGCTGCTTGAGTGGACCGCCCGATCCCGCGCCGCAAACTACCCTGCCGCCGAACTTCTGCTTCCAGCCATCGAGCGTCGCCAGACCCCGTCCTCTCGTTCAATTTCAGAGATGATCCCAACTCTGAGTCGAAAGATTTCAGGAAACAGGTCAACGAATCTTACGCTATTAGCGAATCGTTAATGACGAACTTGTAGTAAGTTGAATTTATATCAGAGGTTCTAATGAATCGTTTTATCTTTGTGCTTTTGCTAGTTATTCCTGCTATCTCGCTTGGCCAGACGTTGCCACTTGAGCGAAATGGGCAAACGATTACGATCGAGCCGTATGCGCCAAATGTTGTGCGCGTGACCTTGAGCATGATCGCGCGAGAGGCAGAAGCGGGACCGGGCTATGGCTTCGTGGCGAAACCAGAACAGACCGGCTGGAAGCATGTCGTAGGTAAGAACGGGGCTGACATCTATCAAAGCTCGCGCATGACTGTGACAGTCGCGCCTGCACACCGCCACGATCCTCATGCGAAGCTGCCGGATACCGCTAAATTCTTTTCCGGTTCCGTTCCTGGCACAGATATTTCTGTCACATTGCCCGACGGCTCTCCACTCGCTGAGATGAATGGATGGCAGATGGCGGAGTTGAATCAGAAGGACGACACACTAAAGGACGCGCGCGGGATCAAAGCGCAAGATCTGCCGCTTTATACTGTGGGCGCAAGCTTTCGGGCAGCCGATGACGAGCACTATTATGGTTTGGGTGAAAATCAAGAGGGCTATCTCGATCATCGTCAGCGCCCCATTACGTGCGCAGCAAATTATCTAGCGCCAGCTTCTCCGTCTTACTGCGTACCTTTCCTGGTAACGAATAAAGGTTACGGAATCGTCTGGGATAATCCATCGTCGACAACTGTTTCCCCGGCCTTTGATGGTGAGACAAAATGGACCTCGACACTGGGTAGACGCGTTTCGTTTTTTGTCATCGCCGGAAAGACGACTGATGAGATCTATGGAGGCTACAGGCTTCTGACCGGTGCGACTCCGATGCTGCCAAAGGCAGCGTACGGGTTCATTCAGTGCAAGCAGCGGTATCGCTCGCAGGCAGAGGTTCTCGCCGTTGCCAAAGGCTATCGCGAACGTCACCTGCCCCTGGACATTCTTGTTGTCGACTGGTTCTATTACACCAAGATGGGGCAGTATGACTTCGACCCCGAGGCATGGCCCGATCCCGCGGAGATGAACAAACAACTGCATGCGCAAAATATCGAGTCGATGATCAGCGTGTGGCCGCGATTTGCGCCGGGGTCGCGCTACTACAATTTCCTGCTGGATAAAGGCTGGTTTGAGCACTACGCGAGTGGGATTCCCGTGACGGCCGATGAACCGGCGCCGGGCAAGCCGGTGGATGGAATGCCGTACGACAAGGCCGGTTCGGACATCGATACCACTAATCCTGAGGCAGCGAAGTGGTGGTGGAGTTTGATTCGCGACAATATTGCAGCGAAAGGCTTTGACTTTTTCTGGGCTGATGAGACCGAGCCAGACCTGCCGCCAGATGGAGCTTACCTCAGCGTCGGTCCCGGCACACAATACCTCAATGTGTACCCGCTATTTCATACGGGGGCGATCTATGATGGTGTTCGCCGGGACAAGCCGCAACAACGTGCTCTCACACTCTCGCGCGATGCTTATCTGGGCGCACAGCGAAATGGAGCGATCTTCTGGTCGTCGGATATTTCGCCTACGTGGGATACGCTGCGCCGCCAGATTCCAACCGGACTCAACGTCGCGGCCTCGGGGATTGCCTATACGGGAAACGATATCGGCGGTTGGCAGAATCTACCCTACACACATACCCCGGCACATCCGCCGCTCATTGATCCTACGAGCGCGCGCGATAATGTCGGACATGATGACGACTATCCTGAACTTTATGTGCGCTGGTTTGAGTATGGAACCTTTTTGCCGACCATGCGCACCCATGGAACGCGCCGCTACAACGAGATTTGGAGCTATGGCACCGAGGCTGAGCCGATCCTCGAGAAGTATCTCAAGCTGCGGTACACGCTGATGCCTTATATCTATTCGCTTGGTTGGTTTACTCATCAGACCGGTGCACCCTTCATGCGGGCCTTGTTTATGGATTTTCCCCATGACAACAAGGTCATGAATATAACCGATGAGTACATGTTTGGCCCAGCATTGCTTGTCGCCCCAGTGGTTGATCAGGGAGCCACCACACGAGAAGTTTATCTGCCCGAAGGAACGGACTGGTATAACTACTGGACGAATGAGAAAGTACACGGCGGACAGACCATCACCGTCAAGGCTCCAATCGATACGATCCCACTCTTTGTACGAGCTGGGTCTATATTGCCCCTGGGTACCCCGGTAGAAAGCACGCATGATAAGCAGGCGATCGCGAAGGTGAAAGTGTATCCCGGTGCCAACGGAAAATTTACGCTCTACAGCGACGATGGCACAACCTACGCCTACGAAAAAGGAGACAGGCAGATCACAACGCTCAAGTGGGACGATTCGGCTCGTAAGCTCACACAGGAAGGCGCGAAGGCATGGGACGACCGAGAGAGTAACCCGGTTGAGATTGTGCATTAAATATCAACCGGTACCAGATTCATTGTTAGTGAGCGCCGCGATTTTGCTGATCGATAGTTGCATTCGGGGTGTGGAGAAGTGGGAAGCGCATAGCCGTTTCTACTACTCCACACCTCGAGCTGCGTGCTCCCACGTCTCAGGAATTGGTTTCCGGGTGGTCTTCGTGATCGGCCCACGCATCCTGCCTG